>JAPKZK010000195.1 GCA_026393835.1 Candidatus Aminicenantota bacterium
ATATATAAATTTTAACACATGATGAAGGGAGAGTCCAGCACTTTCTGAAACTTTTTTCGGATATTTTATTTAAATTGGCGATAACTTGAAAAACAGGGAATTCAAAAATTGCTATGTAGCCTTAACTTAGTGACATTCGGGACAGTCAAAAAAATCCGAACCAGGATGAGTCGGATGAAAGGATGACCGGGATGATTGTTGAGAATGTCATCACATTCACTCATCCTGGTTCATCCTTTCATCTTGCATATCCCGGTTCAGACAATTTTTTTTCTTCTTTCTTCCCCTTAAATCCCACAAATTGCATATCGCGGCATTATGTGATATACTTTCCGCGGTGGTGAACGATAATGAATACAGCGATGAAAGCATTGGCCGTCGGTGAATCCGACTTTAAAAAAATAATCACGGGCAACTTCTACTACGTGGATAAATCCCTTTTTATCAAAGAAATTATCGACCGGGGCGATTTGATTATACTCATTCCCCGGCCCAGGCGTTTCGGCAAAACCCTCAATATTTCCATGTTGAAATATTATTACGACTGCTGCCCGGAAACCCTACCCCCTTTGTCCGCTGCTGCTGCTACCACTGCCGCCCCCGCTGACCCGGGGAATCAACCGCCCGGAACGCCCGGCGCGCCGCGGACGGACAATCCCAATAAAAGCCTGTTCAATTCCCTGGCTATTGAAAATGCCGGCGAGAAATACCTGGAAAAAATGGGCAAATACCCGGTTATATTTTTAACCTTTAAAGACGTTAAAGATCCCGACTGGGAAACGTGTTTTTTCAAAATAAAACAACTTATACAGAAAGAATATCTGCGGCATGATTATCTTCTTGACGATAAAACCCTGAAACCACAGGAAGCGAAATATTTTAAAAGGATTATCGATTTGGAAGGGAATAAAGGAGAATATGAAAGCAGCCTGGAATACTTGCTGATTTTCTTAAACCGCTATTACGGCCAACGGGTGGTGATTTTGATCGATGAATACGACGCCCCGGTTCACGCCGGCTTTAACAATGGCTATTATGACGAAATTATCAGTTTTACCCGGAATTTCCTGAGCGGCGGCCTGAAAGATACCGGCCAATACCTGGAAAAAAGCGTTATAACCGGTATTATGCGCATTGCCAGGGAATCGATTTTTTCCGGGCTCAACAATCCCGGCGTATTTACCCTGCTGGCGGAAGAATTCGACGATAAATTCGGGTTCACGGAAAAAGAAGTTGAAAAAATGCTGAAAGACTTTAATGTATTCCACATGTATGACCAGGTCCAACAATGGTATAACGGCTACACCTTCGGTAAAGAAACGATTTATAACCCCTGGTCCATCATTAACTTCCTGTCCAGCGAAAGCAAAGAATTCCAACCCTACTGGATCAATACCTCCGACAACCGGATCGTGGAAACCCTATTAACAAAGGAAGGAAAAGAGCTCAAAGAAGAATTGGAACAACTGGTCCAGGGCCAAAGTGTTGAAAAAGTTATCGAAGATGATATCGTCCTGAAAGATGTTATTACCCGGGAGAATCTTCTCTGGAGTTTCCTGTTGATGGGGGGGTATTTGAAGCCCTCCGCCAAAAGAAGGGATGATGTCGCCGATAAAGTCTATTATTCCCTGTCCATTCCCAATAGGGAAGTGCGCATTACCTATACCCGCATTATCGAAAGCTATTTCACTTCAAAAATCGAAAACAAAAAATTGGAGATCATGCTCAAGGCGCTAATAGAAGGGGATATCGAAGTTTTCGAGGAAATATTTTCCGAATATGTCGCGGCATCCATGAGTTTTTTCGATGTGGCCGGGGACCCGGAAAAGGTTTATCACGCTTTTGTTATGGGTTTATTACTCTGGCTTGCCCCCGCCTACCGGGTCAAAAGCAATCGAGAGAGCGGGTATGGTCGATATGATATTATGATCGTACCGGGAGATGTTTCAAAATTAGGATATATCATCGAGTTTAAAAAAACCAGGAAAAACGAAACCGTGGAAACCGCTGCAAAATCCGCATTAAAACAAATCGAAGATAAAAAATACGAAACCGAACTCCTTGAAAGCGGCATCTCCAATATAAAAAAACTGGCTATTGTTTTCAACGGTAAGGATGTCTTTGTCAAAGAAAAAAAATAATGAATTAAATGAAAAAGGGACATGCAAGAAAAATTCCTATACACCGAAAGTTGTATTTTCGGTATGAAAAAAAAATAAAATTTGAACAACTAAAGTTGTACCGGATAAATGGGATGCGCTTTTTCCCCCTATTTCTTTTTTATCACCACGAAACTGAGATCATCCGAGGGTGTGGCAAAATCCAGGAGGTCGTCTTTCAGGTTAAAATAGATTTCCCTGGCGCTTCCACCTTTAATCCGAGTGAGGGTTTGCGTCAGTCGCCCGGAGAGATAAAGGATTTCCCGGTCATTCCGATGTTCGGAAAACCCGTCCGAATAGAGCAGGAGGATATCCCCTGTCCCCATCAAATTGATTTCGTGCACGGAGTATTTTCTTTTGTAGCCCAACCGGCTAAAATTACGTTCGCAGTCCACATCTTCCCCGGAGGGCAGGGTGCCGATGGGAGGGAAACGGAACATCCGCTCAAAACAGACTTTGATTAATTTGTCGTACTTAGACGAAAACACTATCGGCAGGGGATGGCCGGCGCTGATGAAACGAAATTTACCTGCGTCTGAAATTTCGCCGTAAATGAGCGTAATGAATTTGGTAAGACTCGAAGAATTGAAGAATCGGCTGTTGAGGATTTCAAACAATTCCGGGGTCACTTCGCCCTTGTGTTTCAATTCGTATTGAACGCCGGTAAGAAAGGCCTGGTGGAGCATGGCCACCAGGAGGGCGTCGGTGATATTATGACCGGACGCATCCGCTAACAGTACCCCGGCCCGCCGTTTGTTTATTTTCAATTTTTCCGCCACCCCCGGCCGGTTGTCTTTTTCTGCTTCCGCGATGCGCTGGTCCAGGTCAAAACGTTTATTGAAATCGACGTAAATAATATGGTCCCCACCTGCAATCCCGTTAAGGGGAACGGCCTCCCCGTAAATATCGATGCCATTCAAAGTAGGAATTTCCCCGGAAGAGGGCTTCAAGTGTCTGGCAATATCCCCGAAGTTTTTCAGTTCATCCTTTAAGAATTTAAGCGTCTTATATACATCCGTATGTTCTTTTTTTTCTTCCATGTTCACTTTATATTCTATCCTAAAAGTTTATTCATAAGCCTTTACTATTTATAACAATGGGGTATTATATACCAAAAGCGCGATTTTTAAAAGACCTGGACGTTTTTATATAAAATGATGAATGATGAATGATGAATGATGAAGAAAAGAAAGAAGAGCGGAAAAAAATCTGTGGACAAGTGTCGAGAGTTTTTTTCTTAGCGGTCCTTCGCGTTCTTAGCGGCTAAGTTTTTCGTGTAAATTCGTGTAATTCGTGGGCCATCATGAGGGGATTTAATTGTCAATTGTTAATTGTTAATTATTAATGATGCAAATGAAAGTTAAATGAGCGCGCCTGACGGGTACTTCCAGGAGAGAATGGAATCGGTATAGGAGTGTTCGGTTTTGTAAAAAGGGACCAGGGCTACCCCTGCTTTCAGGTGCTTGACCTGGACTTCGGAAAACCCCTTTTTCATGTCCCGCAGCGAAGGGAAATTTTCTTTGGTGAGATAGATTTGCGGATACCGCAAGGCATGCCGGATATCCCTGTCCGCCGGGAAAACCCCCATGCGCTTCCACGGCCCCGGCTCCAGGATAACGTTATGCTTCAGATAATAAAACCCGATATCTCCGAAATAGTTGATATTTTTAATGAAAAATGCCGGGATGTAAAACATCCGGGTAATGGAACTGTCTGTAGGAACCGAACCATCTAACGTATAACGGCTCTCAAATTGCCAGAAAGGAAAATAAACCTGTTCCAATCCCGCGGTTTTGTGCGGCTTAATATACAGCGCCGGGTACGGTAAGAGTTTACCCTGGGCCGTGTCCACGTTGAAGCACAGGGCGCACGTGTGACAGAAAAAGACCTTGCTGTTGTTTTCACCGCTGAGGTTGGCCCGGCACTGCGGGCATTTAAGAGAAATCGCGCGACTCACGAGGCACTCCCCCTCTCTCCGCTGCCCAGCATATCGAGAAACCCCTCCACCATTTTATGGCCGAATTTTAATAGGGCATTCTCCGTATAATTGATGGTTTGATACTCCTTTATTTCCCCGCGTATTTCTACGATTTCCTGGAAAGCGAATAGTTCCCAGAAATAAGGAAGCAAAATCGCCGTCGCCGGCAAACCGATGACGGCGGTGATAATTAAACCCCCGCTGCCGGCGTTAATCCCCCGCCCCAGTATCACGGCCAGAGCCAGGAGCCCGGACATGGATATCCACAACTTTCTTTTATGACTGCGCAGCCCCTGGATTTTGATGGGCTTGCCATCCACGCCGGAAACATAACTCTTGAAAATGATCCCCCTGAAACTGTAACTGATTTCCCAAACCGGGAAGTAAATCAAACGGTGGTAATGTTCCACCGATTCCAGGGCATACGGGTTTTTGTTTCTCATCAGGGTAAGAATATCCCGGGGCGGCAGCACTATGCCTGTTTGGCGCATCTCCACCGGGTTGAAAGGAACCTGCTCCGCTGAAATTACCGCGGTTTCCACGGTTTCGGATTGGAAGTACTCCAGGTCCAGGTCGGTGAGGTCATTGGCTTTTTCCAGGTATTCATAGGCCAGGTAATTGTACTCCGGCTGTTCCGCAGCCGACGGCGAAGTAAAACCCGACCGGATACCCCGTACTTCGAAAAAAGGAATATAATAGAGCACCCCCCGTTCGTAAAAAGAGTTTTTCAAAAAATGTACGGAAATTTCCGGGTCCCTTAACTCTTTTAAAACGATATTCCTGGCGCTCTCCTTGCTGGTCAGGGGTTTCAAAACCACCGCCGGCGGGAATTCCTGGGGGATATAGTATTTGTTTTTACAGTAGCGGCATTCGGTGACAAACTGGCTCTCGCTGACCGGCAGCGGGGCGCCGCAGGAATCGCAGCACGATACGTTGATTTTCATTTTATTTTCTTTTTCTCCAACCGCGTAAGCGACAGGCGGTAAACAACGGCCATGGTCGCCAGGCACAGCGGAATCACCATCAACATATTGTCGAAAACACTGTTGATGACCAACAAAATTAAAAATATGGCCATGAACATCAGGAATAATTTGAAGGTGGCGTCTACTGAAAAATAAGGTATGGGGTCGCCGCTTACGGCGCCGGTCACCGCATCGACGAAGAACGTGTAATTCTTCCGGTTGAAAATAATGCTTACCTGGAAAAACGGGACATAATAGAGCGTGCGTTTTTTCGCGGTCCCGGGCTGGGCATCGATGGAAAGAACCTCGATATTCTTTTCCAGGGCCACGTCGTGGTCGAAAAACACTTTTTCACCCGGCGGGATTCCGATATGTTCACCCGGGAAATGAGAGCAAGCCCTCTCCAGTTTATCGCATCCTTCCACGCGCCAGAAAGGGAAATAGAGCGGCGCTGAACGTTGAACCTTGATGGCTTCATTAAACCCGGTTTTTTCAAAGTCCCGTTTCAAATACATACCCAATTGTTGGGCTTCCACAATAGGTGTAAAAGAGTAGACCACGGTAATTCCATCGATATCGATATAAAGAGAACTTTTGCAGAATTCGCAGTGGACAAATTCGTCGGGTATCTCAACCATGTTCTCTGCACTGCACTGTGGACAGGATAGTTTCATTTAGCTTACTCCGATTTTCCATTATAAATGAAAAACACTGAAAAAGCAAATGAAAGATGCCTTCGGCGACCAGGGAAAAGAAGGAAGGTAAGAAGTTAAGTTGCGCCAGGATAAGCCCTGGAAGAGGGGAAACACTGGCATATAGATACATATATGTTTAAGAGTAGAAACTCTTCGAAGAAACCCTGTGGGTATAGGTTAAATCCCACCCGGCAAAGGTTGACCACCAGT
>JAPKZK010000103.1 GCA_026393835.1 Candidatus Aminicenantota bacterium
CAGGATGCGCTTGATTGTGTTGGGGGGTGAAGCCGTACGGCGACATGATATCGAAATGCACCGGGAATTTTTCCCACACGCCACGTTATGTAATCTTTATGGGCAGACAGAGTCTTCATACAATGCGATGGAATATATCACTCCCGGAACGGTCGTAAATGAAATAGTCCTGGGGAAGGTTGTCGAAGGTATGGCCATATTTATTGTAGATACCGAAGGAAATGAAGTCCTTGCCCTTGAAACCGGTGAAATTGTTTTGGCCTGCCCGCATCCGGCATTGGGATATTGGAATAACGTGGCAGCCACCCAAAAAGCCTTCTCTTTTCACCCGGCATATGGGAAAATGTACCGCACCGGGGACATGGGCCGTCTGCTGTTGGATGGGAACATCGAATTTATCGGCAGGAAAGATAACCAGGTAAAGATCAGGGGTTTCAGGATAGAATTGGGTGAAATAGAGAGCCGGTTATCGAAGCATGAGCAAATCGCCGATGCGCTGGTAAACGTCGTAGAGCCGGGAGATGGCAGCGGGGATAAATACCTATGCGCCTATATCGTTTGCTTGAATCCCGGTGAGTCGGATATGGAGATCGAGATGCTTTCATCCCGGTTGAAAGAATATTTAGCGGAATTATTGCCGGATTATATGATCCCCGCCTATTTTATTCGCCTGGAGCGGTTGCCCTTAACGCCGGGGGGAAAGGTAGACCGGAAAGCGTTGCCATTGCCGGAAATAGGAGCAATAAACCGCAGGACATTTGTCGCACCCCGCACCTGGGTAGAAATAAAACTCCTGGAAATATGGCGTGATGTATTGAAATTTCCGGGGGTTATCGGGATAGCGGATGATTTTTTCCAGTTGGGGGGGCATTCTTTACGCGCCACAACGTTAGCGTCCCGGATTCAAAAAGCATTGAATGTCAATGCGCCGTTAACGGAGATATTTAAGAGGCCGACGATACAGGGATTGGCGAAATATATCGAGGCGGCGAAAAAAGAGCGATATGCATCGATAGAGGTTGTAGAGAAAAAGGAGTACCATGCGTTAGCCCCGGCGCAGAAGAGATTATATATACTGCACCGGATGGAAAGCAGCAGTATAAATTATAATATGCCCCAGGTCATCCCGATCGCGGGGACAATCGATGTTGAAAGGGTGCAATGGGTCTTTAAGGAATTAATCCGGCGTCATGAGAGTTTGCGGACGTCGTTTGAGATGTTAGATGAAGAACCGGTGCAGAGGATACACGATGAAGTGGAATTTGAAACAAAAGTTTTTGGAAGTCCAGAAACCTTTTTTCAAAAAGGTTTCTGGCCGCCGGAGGCAATTATTAAATCGTTCATTCGGCCCTTTGATTTAGCGAAGGCGCCGTTGCTTCGGGCAGGAATAATCGCGGGAGCAAATGGAAAGCGCATCTTGATAGTGGATATGCATCACATCATCACGGATGGGACATCCAATGCGATATTAAAAAATGAATTCAATGTATTGTATTTGGGTAAAGGGGAAGAATTATCTCATTTGCGGTTACAATATAAAGATTATGCTCAATGGCAGAACAGCGAGGGTCAGCGGGCTTTAATAAAAGAGCAGGAAGTTTATTGGTTAAGTATGTTTGCCGAAGAGGTCCCGGTTCTTAATCTGCCGACGGATTTTCCACGGCCCATTATCCAGGGTTTTGAAGGCAGCAGGGTTGAATTTATTTTAAACCGGAAGGAAAGCGACGCGTTAAAAGCATTGGCCAAAGAAACCGGTGCGACCTTATATATAAGTATTTTATCGGTATTTGCCCTCCTGCTTTCCAGGTTGAGCGGGCAGGAAGATATCGTAGTGGGAGCGCCGGTGGCGGCCCGAAGGCATGCGGACCTGGAGAAGATAATCGGGATGTTTGTCAATACATTGGCGCTGCGGAATAATGTCCCGGCGGAAGCGAGTTATAGGGAATTCGTGAAGGAAATCAAAGAACGCACATTAAAAGCCTATGAGAACCAGGAATACCAGTTCGAGTCCCTGGTGGAAAAAATAAACGCGGCGCGGGATATTTCTCGCAACCCGGTATTTGACGTGGCGTTTAATTTATTAAATATGGAAGACGACGCCGATAGTTCCCCCATAATGGACCTGGGGAACCCGGATCGCCATACTGGTCATGAAGAGACCTCGAAGTTCGATCTGACATTGACGGCCGTAGATTTTGGAGAACGAGTTCATTTATCTTTCGAATATTGCACTCGACTCTTCAAAGCGGCCACCATTGAACGGTTTATCGCCTATTTTAAAAAGATAGTGGAGGAACTACCGGGAAGCATAGACCAAAATCTAGCGGAGATTGAAATCATCACGCAAGACGAAAGAGACCGGGTATTATATGAATTTAATAATACCGGGATGGATTACCCTGCAAACAAAGCCATCCATCAATTATTCGAGGAGCAGGCGTCAAGGACGCCGGACCATATATCCCTGGTAGGGGCAGACCTGCGTGTCTGCCCTAATTGCCTGTCCTACCGCCAATTAAACGAGCAATCCGATCGATTGGCCGGATTATTAATCGAAAAAGGCGTCCTGCCGGACACCATAGTGGCCATTATGGTGGAACGTTCAGTGGAAATGATTGTCGGGATAATGGGCATATTGAAATCCGGCGGCGCCTATTTGCCCATCGATCCCGAATTACCCCAAGACCGGATCGATTATATGTTGAAAGACAGCGCAACGAAAATCCTATTAACCGCAAATGAAATAGCTTCTCTTCCAAAGGAATGCGTTTTTAATTCTCATCATTCATCATTCATCATTCATCATTCAAATCTCTCTTATTTAATCTACACTTCCGGCTCTACCGGGAAACCCAAAGGTGTGTTGACGATGCATTACAATATTACTCGAGTGGCGAGGGACGCCAATTATATTTCTATAGAACCCGGAGACCGGGTATTGCAATTATCGAATTATGCTTTTGACGGCTCGACCTTCGATATCTATGGGGCGCTGCTTAATGGGGCCGGGCTGGTAATTATAAGCAAGAATGATGTGTTGGCCATGGACCGGTTGGCAGGAATAATTAAACGGGAAGGAGTAACTGTATTTTTTGTAACCACTGCTTTGTTTAACCTTTTGGTGGATCTGGAAATTGGGTGTTTTGACAGGGTGCGGAAAATTCTTTTTGGAGGTGAGCGGGTATCGGTGGAGCATACCGGGAAAATGCTGGCTTATTTGGGTAAAGGAAGGATTATTCATGTTTATGGTCCTACGGAGACCACGGTATATGCCACTTATTATTTTATCGATGCCATCGATGAAGCATCGGGAACCATTCCCATCGGGAAACCGGTATCCGGTACGGCGATATATATCCTCGATGAAAATTTAAACCCGGTTCCTATTGGGGGGCAGGGTGAGATATATATTGGAGGGAGCGGTTTGGCGCGGGGATATATGAATAACCCCGAATTCACCTGTGAAAAATTCAAAATTATAAATAATAATTTAAAAATTAAAAATGGACGCGACGCCCTTCGGGCGGATTTAAACGCCTGCGGCGTTGGAGAAGTCCAGGAAAATTTTCATCATTCGATTTTATATCGGACCGGCGATCTAGCCCGGTGGCTCCCGGATGGTAATATCGACTTTTTAGGCCGTCGGGATTTCCAGGTCAAGATCAGGGGTTTTCGCATCGAGTTAGGAGAGATAGAGGACCGTTTGTTGAGGCATGAATCGATCAAAGAGGCCGCAGTGCTGGTAAATGGAGAGGGTGGAGCAGAGAAACGGTATCTTATTGCATATATCGTATTGAAGAAGGAGATCGAAGCATCGGAATTGCGGGAATATTTGCGGGGAAAATTGCCGGATTATATGATACCCTCCTATTTTGTTCCGCTTGAAAAAATTCCTTTAACCCCCAATGGGAAAATAGACCGGCGGGCCTTACCGGGGCCGGGGTTGGACGTTAGCGACGGTTATGCCGCGCCGGGGAATGAGATCGAAAAGAAATTGGTCCGGTTGTGGGCGGAAATTTTAGGTAGAGACGCATTGCATGCGTCTCAATTGCAAACGTCGATAGGCATCAATGATAATTTTTTCCAGTTGGGAGGTCATTCGCTAAAAGCGACCATCCTTGTATCGAAGATACATAAAGAGTTGGAAGTAAAAGTTGAATTGATGGAGATATTCAGAACCCCCTTCATCCGGGATATCGCGGGGTTAATCCAGGGATTTAAAAAAGAGGCGTTTCAAGCCATAACACCGGTGGAGAAGAAAGAGTACTACCCGTTGTCGTCCGCCCAGAAACGGTTATATTTTCTCCAACAATTGGATTTGAACAGCACCGGTTACAATATGCCCATGGTTCTACACCTCGGACAAGGCATAAAGAAAGATAGACTGGAATTTGCATTAAAACAATTAATCGCCCGACACGAAAGTTTAAGAACTTCCATCGAACGGGTGAATGAAGACGTCGTTCAGAGAATCCATGAAAACGTGGATTTTGAAATTGAATATTATGACTTAGCCACAGAGAATACAGAGGACACAGAGAATAAATTTCATCATTCATCATTCATCATTCAGCATTTTGTTCGTCCTTTTAATCTTTCCCGGGCGCCCTTAATCCGGTCCGGGTTAATCACGCTCCCGGACGGTGATTGTAACTGGATGGTGGATATCCATCACATCGTATCGGATGGAACATCCCATACCATCCTTGTGGAAAATTTCATGCAATTGTATGAAACCGGCGCCCCATTGGAACCGCTGCCCCTTCAATATAAAGATTTCGCCCAATGGCAAAATCAACTATTTGCAAGCCGCAGGATAAAGGCCCAGGAGGATTACTGGCTGCAGTTGTATCCGGGAGAAATACCCCGGTTGAACCTGGTGGCCGATTATAAAAGACCGGGCGTGTTTACGTTTCAGGGCGATCAGCACATGTTCAAACTGGAAAGAGAGGACGCCGTTAAATTTAAAGTCCTGGGCGCCCGGCATGGCGGCACATTGTATATGAATATAATGGCCGTGTTGAATACGCTGCTTTATAAGTATACCGGTCAGACCGATATCATTATCGGGAGCGGCATTGCCGGTAGGCGGCACGCCGATATCCAGGGCGTGGTGGGCATGTTTGTCAATACCCTGGCCATGAGGAATTACCCCGAAGCAGGGAAACACTATGATGACTTTTTAAAAGAAGTAATCACCCACAGCGTCAAAGCCTTTGAAAACCAGGATGTCCAGTTCGAGGAATTGGTGGAAAAACTGGACCCGGAGAGAGACACTTCAAGGAACCCGCTTTTCGATATTGTCATGGTGGTCCAGAATTTCAGGCAGGCAAAAGGACACCTCCAATTGGAAATAATAAATGAAAATCACCCGGGCAGCCAATATAAAAACAAAACCTCTAAATTTGATCTGACGTTTTTCATTTCAGAACCCGACGATGATGTTTGTATCAGCCTTGAGTATTATACCGCCATATTTAAAGAAGAAACCGTAAAACGCCTGGCAGGCCATTTCAAAAATGCTATTCGCTCCGTAATAAACAATCCCACCATCGCTTTGAAAGATATCGATATCCTTTCCGAAAAAGAGAAAGAACAGGTGCTCTTTCAATTTAACGATACCGGCGCCGAATTTCCCGGGGATAAAGCGATTCACCGGCTTTTTGAAGAACAGGCGGCTAAAACCCCCGGTCATGTCGCATTGGTATATAAAGATCAAATAATGACTTATCAAGAACTGGACCGATTAGCCAACCGGTTGGCCCGTTATCTTTTGGAAGAGAAAAAGGTCGGCATAGGAGAACCCGTCGGTGTATGGATGTCTCAGCCGGTATACCGCCAGGTCGCTTTAATTGGGATACTTAAAGCCGGCGGGGCTTTTATCCCGCTGGACCCCGCAACACCGGCGGATCGAATCGAATATATAATCAACGACGCCCGTATCGGCGTGGTAATCTCCGAAAAACATCATTTAAGGGATTTGAATCGTTTGCAGTGGGAATGCGCTCATTTTCACAGCTATTTATGCATCGATAGTTTTGATATTTATGCCGAAGAGGAACAGGAAATAAATCAATTAATGGACCGGGAGCTGTGGGAGCATGTGGGAGAAAGCGCCACGGATGAGATTACGGGCGGGGGATGGCTGAGTAGTTATACCGGTCTGCCCTTTTCCAGGGAAGAAATGATTGAATACGGCGACAATACTCTCAAGAAGCTGGAACCCCTGCTGCACGCCGGGATGAAGGCGCTGGAAATCGGCTGCGCCTCCGGTATCGGCATGTACCGCATTGCACCTAAAGTCGGTTTGTATTATGGGACCGATTTGTCAGCGGTTATCATTGAGAAGAATAAGAAAGTGGTCCGGGAAAAAGGTTTTCTTAATATCCAACTGGCCTGCCTGCCTGCCCATGAAATCGAGAGAGTCCCGGTAAAAGATTTCGACCTGGTGATTATCAATAGCGTCATCCAGTGTTTCCATGGTCATAATTACCTGCGCAAAGTGCTCCAAAAGGCCGTGGCGTTACTGGGGGACAACGGGTATTTGTTTATCGGCGATGTTATGGACCAGCAAAAGAAAAGCGCTCTTGTCCGCGACCTGACCGCTTTTAAAGAAGCCAACCGACATATGGGCTATACCACCAAAACCGATTTTTCCGCCGAGTTATTTGTTTCCCCGGGGTTCTGGCGGGACCTTGCGGCCGAATGGCACGAAATCGAGACCGCGACCTGTTCGGATAAACGATTCTCCATTGAAAATGAACTCACCAAATTCCGTTATGATGTCCTGTTAAAAGTAAACAAGTCCGGGAAAGCAAGAGGGCAAAAGCTTAAAAACCAGGATGATATGCGGGCTGTTTCCCGGCCTGGGGATGCGGATTTATGGTCAGGCCCGGGTATCGCAGTCGGTCACCTTGCTTATATCATTTACACCTCCGGTTCCACCGGCAAACCCAAAGGCGTAATGGTGGAGCATCGCTCGCTGGTCAATTTATGTTACTGGCATAACAGTTTTTATTCCGTCACCTCGTGGGACCGAGCGACAAAATATGCCGGCTTTGGTTTCGATGCCTCGGTATGGGAGTTTTTCCCTTACCTGTTAACCGGGGCGTCCATATGCATTACGCCGGAAGAAATCATATTGGATATCGAAGCGTTGAACCGTTATTATGAAAATAACGGCGTCACTATCGGTTTTTTACCTACCCAGGTGTGTGAGCAATTTATGGCGTTAAACAACACATCGCTGCGAATATTGTTGACAGGGGGAGACAAATTAAAAAATTATATAAAGAAGAATTATCGATTGTATAATAATTACGGTCCCACGGAAAACACGGTGGTGACCACCAGTTATCGGGTAACGGAAGAATCCGGTAATATACCCATTGGAAAACCAGTTGCCAATAATCAAGTCTATATCCTGGATAGAGATAATTCTTTGCAGCCGGTGGGCGTCCCCGGAGAACTGTGTATCGGCGGCGAAGGCGTGGCCCGGGGCTATTTAAACCAACCCCAATTAACCGCGGAAAAATTCATCAATTTTCATCATTCATCATTCATCATTCATCATTTAAAGTTATATTGTACCGGCGATTTGGCCCGGTGGTTGCCGGGCGGTAACATCGAATTCCTTGGCAGGATCGATCTCCAGGTGAAGCTCAGGGGCTATCGCATCGAGTTGGGTGAAATCGAGAACCGGCTGTTGGAACACCATAATGTTAAAAATGCGGCGGTCATCGACAGTCAAACCGGCAACGGTGAAAAATACCTTTGCGCTTATATCGTTCTCCTTCATAAAGACGCCGGCGTGGAAGAAATTAAACGGCGCCTCTCCGGTTGTTTACCTCCATATATGGTTCCCACTCGTTTTATAGAGTTGGAAAATATTCCCTTGACCCCCAGCGGCAAAATCGACCGGAAAGCATTGCTGCGTTATAAAGATTCCCCCGTGGATTTAGCTCCCGGCGACAGCGCCCCGGGCAGTCCCGTGGAAAAGCAAGTGGCGGACGCATGGAAAGAAGTGCTGCAATTGGAAAATATCGGGGTGCAGCAAAACTTTTTCGAAATCGGCGGCAATTCCATTTCTATCTTAAAAGTCCAGGGAAAATTAAAGAAAACCCTGGCCAGGGACATTCCCCTCGTCAAGCTGTTTAAATACCCCACCATCCGGGACCTAGCCCATTACCTGGAAGAAGAAGCCTCAGGCGGGAGGGGCAACGAAGAATTGAAAATGGCCGGGGAGATCGTGCGCGGCAAAAAGCTCTTAAGGGATAGGGTTTCCCATGGCGACGGGGGCGGGGGCAGCCGGATGGATATAGCCGTAGTGGGGATGGCCGGGGTCTTTCCCGGGGCCGGGAACGTCCGGCAATTCTGGGAGAATTTAAAAAACGGCGTGGAATCCATTACCTTTTTTAGCGATGAGGAGTTGGAAGCCTCCGGCGTGTCGCCGCAACTTTTGCAAGACCCCAATTTTGTAAAGGTCGGCAGTTTCCTGGAGGGGGTCGAGTATTTTGACGCCCCATTTTTTAGCTATACACCCAGGGAGGCGTCCATCATGGACCCGCAGATACGGATTTTCCACCAGTGCGTCTGGCATGCCCTGGAAGACGCCGGGTATGACCCCTATTCCTATGCCCTGCGCATCGGTCTCTACGCCGGCTCATCCGCCAATCTCAATTGGGAAATATTAACCACCTTTTCCGGCGCCGGCTCCGATTCCCGCGCCGACAGGTTCCAGACCCTGCAGTTACGGGATAAAGATTTCCTCTGTTCACGGGTATCTTACCGGTTAAATTTAAAAGGACCCAGTTGCAGCGTCCAGACCGCTTGTTCCACCTCGTTGGTGGCCGTACACTTTGCCGTGCAAGGGCTGCTGAACGGCGACTGCGAAATGGCATTGGCCGGCGGCGTAACCATTTCTTATCCCCGCCCCAATGGCTACCTGTACCAGCCCGGGATGATCAATTCCCCCGATGGTCACTGCCGGGCCTTCGATGTCATGGCAAAGGGGACCGTGGGTGGAAACGGCGCCGCGGTGGTTGTGTTAAAGCGCCTGGAAGACGCCCGGCGGGACCACGATAATATCCACGCTATTATTAAGGGCGCGGCTATTAATAACGATGGGTTTCGCAAAGTCAGTTTCTCCGCCCCCAGCGTCGAAGGGCAGGCCGAAGTGGTCCGCGCCGCCCAGGCCATGGCCGGCGTCCATCCTGAAAGCATTAGCTATATCGAAGCCCACGGCGCCGGCACCGAACTGGGCGACCCCGTGGAAGTGGAAGCATTAAAGCTGGCATTTAATACCCGTGAAAAACATTTCTGCGGCATCGGTTCAGTCAAAACCAATATCGGGCACCTGGATACCGCAGCCGGCGCCGCCGGTTTGATCAAAACCATCCTGGCCCTGGAACACCGCTTAATCCCACCCAGTCTTCATTTTCACACCCCCAACCCCAAACTGGACCTGGAAAACTCTCCTTTTTATGTCGTGTCCCGGTTGACCCCCTGGCAGACAAAGGGCAATGAACCGCGGCGGGCCGGGGTCAGCGCCCTGGGCATCGGCGGTACCAACGCCCATTTGATTGTCGAAGAAGCGCCCCCTGAGAATAAGCCGCGGACAGACGCCAGGAAACACCGCTTAATCCTGTTATCCGCCCGGACCCGGACCGGCCTGGAGCAAGTCGCCCAAAACCTGGTGAAGCACCTGGAAAATAACCCCCACATTGATTTCCCCAATATGGCTTATACCTTGCAGGTGGGGCGCCGGGACTTCGAATATAGGAAGATAACCGTATGCCCCGATATTCATACGGCCGTTGAAAACCTATCCTCCACCGTCCCGGGCAAAGCCCCCGCCGCCTTTTGCCCCGGCATATCCGGGGGGAAAGTCATATTCGTGTTCCCGGGCCAGGGTTCTCAATATGTCAACATGGGGCTGGATTTATACAAAAAAGTGGAAATTTTCAGGGAAGAGATGGACCGGTGCTTTAATATCATAAAAACGCAGGTGGGATTGGATTTAAAGGAGATTTTATACCCGGTAGAAAATTTCGGCGCCCCCGTCATCGATCTTCCTGTAAACGCATCACTGGTTAATTTTACCTTCGAATACGCGCTGGCGAAATTATTATCCCGATTGGGAATTACACCCTATGCCATGATAGGGTATAGTTTCGGCGAATATGTGAGCGCCTGTCTGGCCGGGGTATTTTCGTTTGCAGATGGGGTAAAATTGGTGAAAGCCAGGGGAAAACTGATGTACAATACCCTGCCCGCCGTCATGCTAAGCTTTCCCCTCACGGAAAATGAAATAAAGCCGCTGTTGAAAGATCATCCCTGCGTATCATTGGCTATCATCAACGGCTCTTCGTGTGTTGTAGCCGGCGAACAAAAGGCAGTCCAATTATTTGAAGCTCAAATGAGAGATAAGAGATTACTGTGCGTCCCTGTTAATATGGCCCATGGGGTTCATTCCCCATTAATGGAACCGATTCGAGAAGAACTGGAAAACAGGGTAAGAGAAATAAGACTGGAAAATCCCCGGATACCCTATATATCCAATGTCAGCGGCGCATGGATTACCGCCCGGCAGGCCACCGACCCCCGCTATTGGGGCGAGCACATATGCTCCCCCGTCAGGTTTTCCGATGGCCTCAACGAGTTATTGAAGAAGGACGCAACAGTTTTTATAGAAATCGGACCGGGAAGGGTGCTAAGTAATATTATCCTGCATCAAATGCAGCAGGGTAATGAACCCGTGGGGCGGGGCAGGGGCCCGAAGATTATCAATATTATAAAACATCAACAGGAGAAAATTGACGATGACTATTTCTTGTTATCCAGGCTGGGGAAATTGTGGCTTTACGGCGTCGAAATCCATTGGCCCGGCTTATATCCCGAAGAAAAAATTAGCCGTATTTCCTTGCCCGGTTATCCCTTTGAAAAAGTGCGTTGTTGGCTGGATGACAGCCTGTTCAAAAAAGCCGCGGCCATGCTGGCCACCCTTGCCGTTACCCCGCCGGGGCAGGCATGGGACGCCGATGCGCCCGACGCCCCCGACGCCCTCAATGCCCTCAATGCCCCCAACGCCGCCAATGAGTGCGTAATCCCAGGTGAAACCGGGCCTTTAACCGGGTTTATCCTCGACGAAGTCCAGTCGCCCCGTAATGAATTTGAGAAAAAAATTGCCCAGTTTTGGCAAGAAGTCCTGGGTTTTGAACAGGTCGGTATTTACCACACTTTTTTCGATTTGAACGGGGATTCTTTAAGCGCCACCCAGGTCATCGCGCGGGTTAGGGATGCCTTCCAGGTAGAAGTCCCTTTAAAGGACTTTTTTGCCGAACCGACGGTGGCCCAATTAGCCCAAAGGGTAAAGACATTACTGGTGGAAAAAATTAAAAATCTCTCTCCCGAAGAAAAAAAGAAATTGGCCGGGAGTTAAGAACCCAATATTTAAAAAGGAGTCTTAGGCATGACGATGCAAAATAATACGTTTTATGACGATCTGGAACTTTCAGGAGAAGAGAGCGCCATATTGGCCAGGATATTAAAGGGCGAATTAGACGGCAATTTCGGGCAAGATAAGATTCGCCCCCGCGACGTTTTTTCTCCCGTCCTGCAGTCTTTTTCCCAACAGCGGTTATGGATATTGGACAGGTTGGTTCCCGGCAGCGCCTTTTATAATTTACCTTCCGCCATACGTATAAAGGGCCCATTGGATGCCGGCGTATTGGAACGCAGCCTTAATGAAGTGATACGTCGCCATGAGTCCCTTCGAACCGTGTTTTCCATGGTGGACGAGGAACCCATGCAGGTGATTCTGCCGCGATTAAAATTAACGGTAACCCTTATCGATTTGGGTGCGTTATCCACGGCGGAGCAGGATTCTGAAGTATCGCGGCGGTTGGCAGAAGAGGCGCGGACCCCGTTCGATCTCCAGCGGGGACCTTTGCTGCGGGTGATTTTACTGCACCTGGGCGAGCACCATCATGTACTGCTGCAAAACATGCACCATATTATTTCCGATACCTGGTCCATGGGGTTATTTATCAAAGAGTTATCGGTAATTCACGCCGCTTTTTCCGGGGGCGGCCCCTCACCTTTACTTCCACCCGGGCTTCAATATGGCGATTATGCCGTGTGGCAGCGGCAGCGGCTGAAAGGGGAAACGCTGGAAAAACAACTGTCGTATTGGCGGGAATTGCTCAGCGGCGATTTACCCATCCTGGAACTGCCCACCGACCGGCAGCGGCCGGCCGTCTCCACTTACCGCGGCGGAATCCGCTCCTTTACAATCCCCGAACCCCTGACCGCCAAACTCCTGGACCTGGACCGCCAGGAAAATTCCAGCCTTTTTATGATCTTGCTGACCGCCTTTAATGTCCTTCTTTGCCGCTATTCCGGCCAGGAAGATATCCTGGTGGGTTCCCCCATTGCTAACCGGAACCGGGCCGAATTGGAAGAGATTATCGGTTTTTTTGCCAACACCCTGGTTTATCGGACCGACCTGTCCGGGAACCCTACCTTTCGCCGGTTGTTGGCCCAGGTCCGCGACATGACCACCCGCGCTTACGATAACCAGGATATTCCTTTCGAGAAATTGGTGGAAGAACTTCAACCCCAGCGGTTCATGAGTCATAACCCCCTGTTCCAGGTAATGTTCGTGCTGCAAAACGCGCCCCGGCATACCATCGATGTCGGCAGCCTGAACATTGAACACTTAGCCGCCCACTCCGGGACCTCCAAATTTGACTTATGGCTGTCCGTAATCCAGTTTGAAAGAACCATGGGGCTCACCTTCGAGTATAGTTACGACATTTTCAACGACAGTACCGTTACCCGGCTTGCCGGTCATTTCCTGGCGCTGTTGGAAGCCATTACCCGCGATGCCGGCTGCTGCATCCACCAGTTGGAAATCCTTCCCGAAGAAGAAAAGAGACGGTTGTTGATCGATTTTAACTACACGGATGCGGAATATCCCCGGGGCAAAACCCTCCATCAATTATTCGCGGAACAGGCTGAAAAGTCGCCGGATCATATATCCCTGGTAGGGGCAACCGCTGTAGAGACGTTGCGCGCAACGTCTCTACAAATCCAAATAACCTACCGTCAATTGAACCGGCAATCCAATCGATTGGGCGGGTTGTTAATCGAAAAGGGCGTCGCACCCGATACCATTGTGGCCGTTATGCTGGAACGGTCCATCGAGATGGTAATGGCGCTAATGGCCATATTAAAAGCCGGCGGCGCGTATCTGCCCATCGATCCCGATTACCCGCAAGAACGCATCGATTACATGTTGAAAGACAGTGCAGTCAAAATCCTATTAACCGCAAATGAAATATCTTCGCTTTCAACGGAGTGTGTTTTTAATTCTCATCATTCATCATTCATCATTCATCATTCAAATCATCTTTCTTACCTCATCTACACTTCCGGTTCTACCGGCGAGCCCAAGGGGGCGATGATTTCCCATGAAGGGATTGTCAACCGGTTGCATTGGATGCAGGAGGCATTTTGTTTGAACTGCGCTGACCGCGTATTGCAGAAGACCCCATATAGTTTCGATGTATCCGTATGGGAATTTTTCTGGCCTTTGCTGAACGGCGCCGGCCTGGTGATGGCTGTACCCGGCGGCCATAAGGATTGTGCGTACCTGGTACAGGCCATTATTGGCGAAAAAATAACCACCATCCATTTTGTACCGTCCGCGCTGCAAGTGTTTTTAGAGGAACCCGGGGTGTCCGCCATTACTTCATTGAAACGGGTAATTTGCAGCGGCGAGGCACTGCCCCTCGAATACCAGGAACGTTTTTTTGCAATATTTGCTAAGGTGGAATTGCATAACCTTTATGGACCCACCGAAGCCTCCGTCGATGTAACTGCCTGGAGTTGTGAACGAAATTCCGACCGGCATATGGTTCCCATCGGCGGGCCCATTGCCAATACACAAATATATATACTGGATAAAAACTTACAACCCGTACCCATCGGCGTCCACGGCGAACTGTATATCGGCGGCATCCAACTGGCCAGGGGATACATCAACCGCCCGGAATTAACGGCAGAGAGATTTAAATTTAATAGGTCCTATAGGTCCTATAAGACCTATATTCTCTACAAAACCGGGGACCTGGTTCGGTGGCAGGAGGACGGGGCCATCGAGTTTCTCGGTCGGTTGGATTTCCAGGTCAAGGTTCGGGGGTTTCGGATTGAATTGGGGGAGATCGAAACGCGGTTAAGAGAACATCACGCCGTCCACGACGCCGTGGTGCTGACTGCCGGCGGCGACGGCAAAGACGGCGACACCGGGAACAAGAAATTAACGGCCTACGTCGTTCCCCGCCGCGCAGGGACCGATTTACCCGGAGACCAGGTGGGCGATTGGGAAGGCGTATTCGATGAGACCTATGCCAATGACCCCAGGCGCCCTGACCCCGCTGACCCCGCATTTAATATTGTCGGCTGGAACAGCAGCTACACCGGCGAACCCATTCCCGCCCCGGAAATGCAGGAATGGGTGGACCAAACCACGGAACGGATTGTTTCCCTGGCGCCGCAGCGAGTTTTGGAAATCGGCTGCGGAACCGGGCTGTTTTTGTTTCCCCTTATCCGGCGCTGCCGGTACTATGTGGGGACGGATATTGCCAAAAAGGGACTGGACTATATTCGCCGTCAGTTGGATCGGTTGAAGGACGGCAAACCGGGACAGGCCCATTGGGCGTCGGCGGCGTCGGTGGAATTGCAGCACAGGAGCGCTGAAAATTTTGAAGACATGGAGGATAGGGACCTGGATATGGTCATCATGAACTCCGTTGTGCAGTATTTCCCCAGCGCCGAATATTTGGTGGAAGTAGTGAGCCGGGCCGTCCAAAACTTAAAACCCGGCGGCCATATATTCATTGGTGATGTACGCAGTTTGCCCCTATTAAAAACCTTTCATGCCTCCGTTGAGTTTGCGCGTGCCGACGACGACGACATGTCCCGGCAGGTACTGGGCCGGGTGATGAACAAGCTGGCGGCTGAACAAGAATTGGTGGTGGACCCCCGTTTTTTCATGGCCCTGAAAACCCACCTTCCCAAAATAAAACAGGTGGAATTACTGCTTAAATATGGCCGTTACTGCAATGAACTGTCGAAGTTCCGCTATGATGTGATTTTGCATATCGGAGAGGGACATGACGATTGTACTGCCGGGGACTACCGGCCCGAATGCATATTGGATTGGGAGTCGGAGAAACCCGGGCTGGAGGGCATTCGCCGGTGGTTGAATACAGTCCCCGGGGAGCCGGGTGTATTGACAATCAGGGGCGTCTGGAACCCGCGCGTCTCCGCTGATTTGCAGGTGTTGAAATGGCTTACCCGTCCCGGCAGGACCGGGACTGTCGCGGAGTTTCGCCGCTATTTGGCGGCGCAGAAAATCCGCGCCATTGAACCCGACGATTTCCTCCAATTAGCCGGAGAGTTTCCCTATCACATTTCCATTGTTATTTCGACGCAGGGAGAGGCCCATACATATGACGTCATTTTCAAGCGTCACAATTATCGATGCGGGGTCATCGGCCGCGTCGAAGTTCACCCCTGGCACAGTTATTCCAACAACCCGCTGCTGCGAAAAATGACCGGGGAGTTAGTACCCCAATTGCGGGAATACTTAAAAGAGAGTCTTCCTGAGTACATGACGCCGTCCCATTTCATATTGCTGGACAGCCTGCCGTTGACTGCCAACGGCAAATTGGACCGGGGGGCGCTTCCCCTTTATGAACCGTCGCGGGCCGCCGCCGCCCTGGAGAAGCAGAACGAATTTGTAGAGCCCACCACAGGGACCGAGAAGATGTTGGTCGAGTCATGGAAAGAGCTGCTGCTCCTGGATAAAGTCAGTATCCATGATAATTTTTTCCAGTTGGGGGGCGATTCCATCAATGCCATTCAACTAATTTCCAGGATGAATAAAAAAGGATTTAACCTTTCCGTGTCTCACCTTTACCGGAACATGACCGTCGCCGAATTCGGCCGGTATATCGATAATCATTGGGAGGAGGTAACTGTGCGCGGGCAGGCGGGTATTCCTGCCCTGGAATTAAAAATAGACAAGGAAACCGTACTAAGCCGGTTACCCGCCGGCGTTGAAATCGAGGATATCTATCCCTTAACCCCCCTTCAAAAGCACATGTTGGCTTATTATCTCCGGGATAAACAGGAAAATGGCGATACCGGGTTATATGTCAACCAGGTACGTTTGCGGTGGCCCCTGGATATATCGCATATTCCCCTTTTAAAACAAGCTTTCCGACATTTATCGGAGGTTTATCCGTATTTGCGAACCGCCTTTATGTGGGAGAATATCGGGGAACCGCTCCAGGTTGTACATAAACATGCCCCGGTAGATATCCAATGTTACGATTGGAGTCATTTGCCCCCCGGGGAGCGGGACCGGTGTGTTGAAGATTTTGTAGCCCGGGATCATTATCGCGGTTTTGAGCGGGATAATCCCGCGGTGGAACGTCTCGCCATCATCGCCCTTTCCCCATCTGAAAGCCTTATTATTAAAACCTCCGATTTAATGCGCGTCGATGGTTGGAGCGCCATGATAATAACCACCAAACTCTTTGAATATATGCGTGGTTTGTCTACCGGGCAAGCGCAGAAACTTGAACCCAACGATAGTTACCGCGACTACTTGTTTTGGCTGTCTTCCCGGGACCAGGCCAAAGGCAAATATTTTTGGCAAGCCATGCTTCGTGGTTGTCCTGTTCCAACGCCTATCGTGGAGTGCGCCCCCCGGAATCGAGATACCGATGGGGGAAAAGCTGAACCGGGGTTTTATAACCGGACTATTTATTTAGGCGGGCCGCAGACCGCTGAGGTAAACAATTTCTTAAAACAAAATCAAATTGTGCTGAGTGCATTGACCTGCGGCATTTGGGCGCTGCTCCTGGGGCATTACACCGGTCATGACAGCGTTATATTCGGGGTGCTATTTTCCGGGCGCGGCGCGGCCCTGGCAGGCGTGGAGTCCATGATCGGTCAGGCCGTAAACATTTTACCCATGCGTATCGATTTGTCCAGGGAGGCGCCCATGTTAACCTGGATTCGGCAAATCTGGGATACCCTGGCGGCGCTTCATCCGTATGAAACCGATCAACAGGATAATATTCGCCAGTGGTGGAATAGACCCACGGGACAGCCCTTATTTGAGAGTTACCTGGTGGTGGAGAATTTCCCGGGCATAAAAGAAAAAAGCAAAATCGATGCTTCCGGGCGACCCAATTTCGAATATATCGCGCAAATGGAATATCCCCTGAGAGTAGAATTCCAACCGGGCCCGGAATTGGGTTTAGTGATGCAGTATTACCGGCGTCATTTTACCGCTGAGTCCATCGAGGCAATGATGAATGATTTGCAAACCCTGCTGGCGGAGATAATCAAAAACCCGGCTCAAAAGGTGGGCGATTTGGAAGGATTGATTGGCAGTATGTCCTGGGGGGGGGTGCAAGGATTGAAAAGAAAAAGAAGTTGAAAGACATAGGTCATTTCCCTGTCGATACCGTTGATCAGGTCTTCCAGGGAAGGGGCGACCGGATGATCCGGCATAATTCCCCGCCCCTTCTCAAAACCGGAAACCGCCGTCGCCCAGGTGGTCCGGGCAACCTGGAAATTGATATGGGTATTGGGTAATAATGTATTCATATGATTATCATTGCAATAAAAGGAACCGCCGGTTTCTTCACCGATAAATACGCCCAGGTGATGGAACTGGGCCAGCGAACAAAAATGACCGGCGCTGGAAAAACAAGACCCCGCGATTAAGAAATAGACATTGCCGTTAAAATTTAAATCATAAGGAGTTCTCGGTACAAAGAGCGATGGGTAAGCCGATCGATTACCTTCACTGAAATAGGTAAACGGATAATCGATCAAATATGAAATCAAATCCGCGCTGTATTCAGGATCGCCCCCGGAATTTCCTCTTAAATCGATAACCAGGTTTTTAATATTGCGGCGGAGAATATCCTGGAAGGAAGTTCTCATAAATGATTTAAAATCGGGTTGTATGCCGGAGGCAAAGGATTTAACCGTTAATATCGCCGTACTGGAATTTTCGCGTATTTCAAGAGATAAATTAGAACTGCCGGGGTTTAATGCCTGGAAAGCGCCCCATACTTCATCGTAGGGTAAGGCTTCCAGTGAAAGAGTAAATTCGCCGGTCTCCCCGGCCGCAATACACTGGAGTTCAAAACGATCAGGGGCATCGATAAGATCGAAATATAATTGAAAAAATTGGCGTTTGATCTTCCTGTATTTATATGCCGCGATATTCCCGTCCGCGGGGATTCCATTTAACAATTTATTTAAAATCGTGGCAATGGGGACCCGGTTGATGGATACGATCTCAGTTCCCAGGATAATATCTGTTTCGCGGCTGTAATTTTGGTAAATATAGGCTTTTTCATTGAGAAATACCACACCTAACGGAAAGAGTCTCGCGTTGTTTCTTTGCTGATTCTTATAGGCGTTGGAGAAATCGATAAACGTATGACCGCAATTAACTTTAGCCACTATGGGCGCCAAAAGCTTGAAAAATTGGGCTTCCGTCATGGCCCTATCGATCGATGCGTAGGCTTCATCGAAAAAGCCGTCAAAGGTTTCTTTGGGGTAATATAAATAGAGCGCCGGATGATTGCTTTCCAATAGTTCGCGAAGATATGTGAAATCTTCCTGTAATTGCCGGATGCTAAATTCATTGGAATTGGGCGTTATATGGTCGCCCGATTTTATATTACAGCCAAAAGTAATGCATAGTATAAAGATAACCAGGATCGGTTCCACCGACTTCATGTTTTTATCTCCTTTTTCCGTAAATCATGAAAATTTTGCCGCTGTGCCCTGTTGCCCTGGCGGCTATTTTCGCGGCAGGTCATTAAAACTAGCGATTGGGGTAATCGAAAAATCCTTTGCCGCTTTTTCTACCCAGCAGCCCGGCGTCCACCATTTTCCGCAGCAGCGGGCAGCAGCGAAATTTGGGGTCTTGATAACTTTCATAAAGCACATCCAGGGACTTCATCACTGTATCCAGACCGATTAAATCGGCGGTTTCCAACGGGCCCATTTTATGTCCGAAACATTTTTTAAATATACTATCGATCTGTTCGGCGGTGGCCACGCCATCCTGGTACACAAAAGCGGCCTCATTCATGAAAAGATGGGAAATACGATTGGATACGAAACCCGGGAAATCTTTTACCACGATGGCATCTTTTCCCAATTGGGTCAGCAGCGCTTTTGTTTTTTCAAGACAGTCATCCGAGGTATGAAACCCGCGCATGACTTCGATCACGGGCTTTAAATAACTGGGATTCATAAAATGCACGCCCACGACTTTGTCCGGGCGCTTCGTAATGCTGCCCACCTTCGTTATGGAAATACAAGAAGTGTCCACACCAAAACAGGTGTCCGGATTGCATATGCGGTCCAGTTCGAGGTAGACCTTTTTTTTAATTTCCCAATCCTCGGTTACGTTTTCAACGATATACTCGCAATCGCGGACATCTTCCAGGCGGGTGGTGAAAGTAATCTGCTTCAAGGCATCCTCGAACTGCATTTTGGGGGCGCCTTTATACAGCAGCGGCGCAAAACGGATATCCTTGATAATCTCGGCCCTGGCTTTTTCCAGGCATTCGCTGGATATATCCACCAGGACGGACTGGATCCCGTGAAACACCATGTCCACAGTAACGCCGACGCCCATGACGCCGGCCCCGATAACTCCGACATTTTTAAAGGTCATATTAATCTCCTTATCGCCGCTTCTATTGTATCATAAAATAATCAAAATTCAATATTTAAACTGCGGCGGAAGCCACTTCGCAATCATATTTAAAAGCTGTGCCTGTTTCAAGGGTTTCGCTATAAAATCGTTCATGCCGCAGGTTAAACATTTTTCCCTGTCAGTGGGAAAAGCACCGGCTGTCAATGCAATAATCGGGAGATTGCAATAGCCCAATTGCCGGATGATCCTTGCGGCCTCTGTGCCATCCATAACCGGCATCTGCACATCCATTAAAACCAGGTGGTAATTATTTTTTTTTACTATTTCTACCGCGTCGATGCCATTGCCGACGATATCGACTTGGTGGCCTTCCTTCGTCAGTATGGCCGCGATCAGTTGCTGGCTAATCTTGTTATCCTCCGCCAGGAGAATATAAGCGGGATGTATTTTTCCACGGACTTCCGCTATTTCGGTAATTTCTTTGACGGTTGTTGTCCCGGTATCGGTAGCCGCGGCGGCGATGGGGAAGGGTAATTGGAGCCGGAAAACCGTTCTGCCCGGGATACTGTCGACAGTAAGCAACCCCCGCATCAATTCCGCCAACATCCTGGAAATGGCCAGGCCCAGTCCCGCGCCGCCATGCTGCCTTTTGAAAGATACATCCGCCTGGAAAAATTTGTTGAAAATAAGATTGAACATCTTCGGTTCGATCCCGATCCCGGTGTCTTCCACGTCGATGCAAAATTGGACGACGTCGCCGGTTACGGTTTCCTCTCGCACTTTAATTTTTACACCGCCTTCAATTGTAAATTTCAGCGCATTTCCCGCGAGGTTCAAAATGATTTGTCGCACTCTGCCGGGGTCCCCCACCACATGGCGCGGCTCCGCGGGATCGAAATCCATGATAAAGGTTAATCCTTTTTTTGAGGCCTGGGGAGTAAGGATAAGGACGATATCTTCGATTATTTTTTTAAGATCGAAGGGAACCGCCTCAAGGGACATTTCCCCTGCCTCTATCCTGGAAATATCCAGGATATCCTTGATGATGGCCAATAACGCTTCGCCGCATTCATATATCGCTGCTCCATAGCTGTGCTGTTCACTATTAAGCGGGGTTTTCAGCAGCATTTCGCTCATGCCGATAATGCCGGTCAGGGGGGTGCGGATCTCATGGCTCATATTGGCCAGGAATTCGCTCTTAGTCTTGTTTGCCACTTCAGCCCGTTCTTTGGCTTGCCAAAGCGCTTCGGTGTGTAAGTCCACCATTTTTTGGAGTTCATTCATTTTAATGGAAGCCTGTTTTGATAGTATCCACTTGCTCAACAGGGCAATGGTTATCTGGGACACTTCCGCATGATCGAAAGGCTTTTTAAGAATAAGCAAACTGTCTTGATAACCGACCTGCCGAACGATTTGTTCCCAGGAATAATCGGAATAAGCGGTGCAAATGACCACCTGGACGTCGGGGTCGATCTCCCAGATATATTTCGTGGTTTCAAGTCCATCCCACCCGGGGGGCATACGCATATCCACGAAAGCCAGTTGAAAAGGCGAGCCTTCCCGGCAGGCTTTTTTAATCATTTCGGCGCCGTCCTTACCCTGGGCGGCGTAGGCCAGTTCATATTCCGGGTGTACCCTGGATTTTCCCCTGTGAACCGCCTCGCCGAAAAGCGTGGCTTCGATATCATCCAGCCCATACCAATCTTCTTCCTTGCAGAGGATATTGCAAAAGTCGTCGAAAATATCCGGGTTATCGTCGATGACGATAATCTTACGGGTCTCATTTATTTGATTTAAGTTCATGTTTTTAACCTCATTTTAAGAGGAGGGGGAGCTCAATGGTAAAGACAGCGCCTTTTCCGGGTCCGTCGCTGTTAACCGTGAGCGATCCCCCCATCTCTTTGGCGCAAAGGGCGGCGCTGTGAAGGCCCAAACCGTACCCGTCCTTCCGGGTAGTGAAACCGAGACCGAATATTTTATCCAGGTTTCCTTTTTCAATACCGACGCCGTTATCCGCCACTTCCACCAGGAACCGGTTATCCTCTTTTTTTTTCAACCGCACCTCGATGATTTTCGGTTCGTTATGACTCATTTTAAGTGCATACCTGGCATTACTTAACAGGTTGATGATGATCTGCAAAAATTTGTGGCGGTCAAGCCTGACAGGGGGGATATCGTCGAAATTTCGTTTTATTTCGATGCCGTAGCGTGAAGCGCCGGCGGTATTTCCCTGGAGCGCATTTTCTATTATTTCGCTGAGCGACAACATCTCGGTAAGCCCCGTCGATACGTTGTGCAGTTGGATGGTTATCAACTCCATGATATGCTTCGTATGCTCACTTACATCCTTAAACAGCCCGGCCATACTTTCCTGTTCTTTTGCCAGGTGTTTCGCCAGGGCCGCCAGGTAACCCGGGATCTCCCGGCCCCTGGCATCTTTGCTAAGAAACTCGGCCAGGTCATGCCTATGTTGCTCCATCATTTCCACGGTCTTAACAAAATTGGGAATTCTCGATTGGTTGATTTTCTCGGCCAGCAAACCCACTGTTACACCGACGCTGTTAAAAACGTTTCCCACATTATGCAGGACCGTGGCGGCCATTTCCGAATTCCCTACCAGCCGGGCCGTTTCAACCAGTTTTTTATTGGCTTTTTCAAGTTCTGCTTCTGCTTTTTTACGTTCCCGGATGTCGGTAATAATTTTCATTAACCCCACCACACTGCCGTTATTATCTTTTATAGGATGGATCCGTAAAAATATGGGGATAATCTCCCCGTACCTGGACCTGGCCTCGACTTCGCCTATCCATGGGACCCCATTTACGGCGGATCGATACATTTCTTCGAATTTTTTTTGATCCGGGAAAATGACATGGGCGCCGCCGGCGTCGTTCAATTGGCTCACGGTGTACCCGAATAATTCGCTAAACGCCTTGTTCTGGTAAAAGTGGACCAGTTCGTTATTCATCATGCCGATGGCATCCGAAGCGCTGTTCACGGCATAGTTAATGCGGCTGAGCTCGGCCACTTTTTGCTCCAGCAGTTTATAAGATTCTTCGATTTCAAAGGCCATTAAATTCATGGCATGGGCCAGTTCCCCGATTTCATCATGCTGGTGGATATCCAGTTTACGGGAGAGGTCTCCTTCGGCCATTGCCGCGGCGAGGGCCGCCGCTTGTTTCAGCGGGCGGGTGACCAACCGGTATATAATCATCAAAACCATGAATGATGATAACGAAGCCGCCAGGAAGAAAACCAACACATTCAGATTACGTTGGGACTGCATCTCGGTTCCCACTTCGTTCAGTTCGTCTTTAAGGAAATTGGAAAACTTATTGCTCAGCGCAATTAATCTTTGACGGGTATTCTCTGAAATATGGGTCATTTTCGCCGCTTCCTTTAACGTCGTTTCGTCTTCCGACCCGGCGACCATCTTCGCATATAGGGAATGCGCATTCAAGGTAAAACTCTTCGACTGTTCGATTAGAAGTTGGATCTCTTTTGCTTTCGGTTTATCGTCCTTTGCCGTTTCCCGGATGGCCGTCATTGCTTCCAACGATTCGTATCCCCGGGTTTGGGCGTCCTTAAGAAGTTCTTGTTTGCCGAACACCACGGCGTCTTTGTAAAGTTTAACCTGTTCGTTAAATTTTGCCAGGGCCAGTGTGCTTTGCATGGCGGCGGGGAAAATACGGGTTTCCACCGCATATAGCCGGGATAACGTCTCATTGCTGCGGAAATGCCCGATTATCATCCAGGTCATATACCCTATTATCATTATACTCAGGCTGAGTCTTATTTTCATGGAGATGCCGAAAAAATATTCCCGCTTGAAGAAACGCATTCTTTTCTCCTTAATGGAAACTTTTTATTAACACATTTAAAAGTTATAAGTCATTTTTGCGCCAAACAGGGACCACCTGCGCGCAAAAACCGGTACACCCGCATCATCCAGGTTGTGCTTGGGCAAACATAAGGCGACCCCGTCCGTCAAATGTCCTTCCATCTTAAATGTCCAGTGGGCATTTAAGTCGAAACGCATGGATACGCATATGTCCTTTTGAAAATCCAAATAGGGCAACCCGGGGGGGTGAGGGAAGGGATTAAATCCTTATTACAAACCGAATAATACCCCCCCAATTCGTACCAGTTGGAAAAGCGGTAGGAACCGCTTATATAATAGCTTTCGGTTTTCAACAGCATCCTGGTGTTAAAGCCGGCGATTATTTTTATATCCATATCCTGTCGGAGCTTCAAATATTCGGCGGCCAGGACAAGATTATTCCAGGTATATTCGATTGAGAAAATTTTTATTTGATATTTTGGGATGTTGTTGATAAATAGGTCTCCTTTGCGGGCTGCTGTTATCGAATAGGGAGGAAATTCCACGGGAACGACGATATCTTTGGTGATATTGCCTGAACATTTCAACTTGATATCGAAAAGGGTCGCCCCGGCCCGTAATCCTTTAAGCGGGGTTTCCCAGATGAGACAGCCGCTGATTAAGCGGCCCACATCGCATTTGCTTATATGAATGTCCCCGATCGATTCGGCAAATTGGATACTGCTGCTGTCGATGTCGATTTCCGTGGTGCCGATGGACGCCTGGTATGAAATATTGCCCAGGGAACCGGGGGAAACCACCCCATATACGCCGATGCCTTTCATCGATGCCGAGGTATCGCGAAAGCTCTCAAAATAAACGCCCTGGGGCAACAAAATGAATGTACGCAGCATGTCGATATCCCTTGTTTTGCTGTAGAAACCGATGGGCAATTTCATTTTCCCCACGCGGAGCCCCAACCAATTGCGCCAGTTATAATCGGCAAAAGCCCAGTCGATTAGAACTTTATCATTGCCCGTATCGCCAAGATCGCGTGCGGCGAACTGGATACCCACATGTATCCTGTCGGTCACTTGCGCGGTAAAATTAATGCCCAATTCGTTAAATTGGAATGTCCCCTTTTTACTATCCAGGATGAAGTTATTCCGGCTGCTGATCAAAAAACCCTGGGAAAGATACCCGTGGATATTTATTTTGGGAGCCTCTTCCGTTAATGCCGCATGCACACCCTCGCCTTGTACCCAGGAAATAACAAATAAGCAAAAAATCATTTTCATCGTTGTTCTCATTTTTCCCTCCTTTCACCGGGTTATTTTAACAAATGTGACCGCTTTTTCCGTGGAAGTAGAGATATACCCGATGGCGCCCCTTGTGTTGGCAACGAAATCGATAAGACTTTCTTCCGTTTTAAAGGGTTTCGGGCTTTCCCCTTCCCCGGTAAATACTTTTTCTCGCCAATAGTTCCTGAATTGAATAGGGGTTTTGTTCACATATTCTTCCAGGAATTGCTTATGAAGTTCCGAGCCTTCCAATATGGCGATGATTACTTTCCCATCGGTATCCCATATTTTTGTTACCCCCGTATAGATATCCCTTATGTCCTTCCTTCTCAGTTCGAAAACCTGGACGCCGGGGTTTGCAATGATTTTTAACCCGGCGGCATCGGAGAACACAGCCATGGGTAAGATAAAAAGAAGCGTCATTAAAATGGTTGTCATTTTCATAAAGGTTTCCTCCCTTTATATATTTTTGCCCTTTCCAGGCGGTTTTTCGTTGCCATGCAGCAAACGCGGCAAGCGCCCGGCCCATGGCATTGTATATTTTTCATATTCTTTACCTTATAGCCGCTCCCCTTTACTCCGGGGAAATTTAATCCTGGAAATTTACTATTAACATATACGGAAAAAATTTGCAAGTGATAGAAACGAAAAAAAATTATTGGGAATTACATATCATTCGGCCTGTCTCCGGGTCTTATGTTTTTACCTTCAAAAAACCTTGCTAAAAAACGTTATTTATGGTATTTACTATTTATGTCTATCATTAAATTCGGTACCGACGGTTGGCGCGCCAGGATGGGGCATGATTTCTCTTTTAAAAATGTCCGCATCTTCGCGCAAGCATATGCCAATTTCCTGCAAAAAAAAAAATCCCGGGATATTAAAATCATTGTTAATTACGACACCCGGTTTCTCTCCCGGCGGTTTGCCGAAGAAGCCTCTAAAATACTTTCTTTAAACGGGATTCACGCCTATATCCCCAACCGGGACGTCCCCCTGGCCCCCATGGCCCTGGCCATCCTCCAGGATAAACTGGACGGCGGCATTATGTTCACCGCCAGTTTTAATAAGCCCATCTACAACGGCATTAAAGTGTTCACCCACCGCGGCGTTTCCGCCTTACCCTCCATGACCCAACAGATCGAGGCGGAAATCGAAAAAATCCAGGATACTTTCCATTTCAATCCCCAGTACGCCGCTAATGAACTGATCAGCGACATCGAGGTCAAAGAAGGTTATATGAAATACCTGGAACATATCATCGATTTCGCTTCGATACGGGACTCCAGCATGCAGATCATCGTGGACAACCTGTACGGCACCTCCCGCGAGTACCTGGATTATGTGTTGATGGAAAACGGCATCGATATCGTCAATATTCATAATTTCCCTTATTCTTCCACGGAAACGATTATCTCGGAGTGCACCGAAACCAGTCTCAGGGACCTTTCCCGGCTGGTGGTGGAACGGGGCGCCCATATCGGCCTGGCCACGGATATCGACGGCGACCGCTTCGGGATTATCGATTCCAAAGGGAGATTCCTCAGTTCCAATGTCATTATGCCCCCCCTGATCGAATACCTGATAAGGGCCAGGAAAATGACGGGGGGGATCGTCAAATCGGTGTCTACTACCAATAATATTCGCCGCGTCGCGGAATATTATTTAAGGGAAGTCTATACTACACCGGTGGGCTTCAAGTACCTGGCCAATATGCTGGCCACCAAAGATGCTTTTATCGCCGTGGAAAGCTCCAACGGCGCTTCCCTAAACCGCAAAATTACGATTAAGGACGGGATTCTTTTCAACCTGCTGGTAACGGAAATGTTGGCCTATTATAAACTGGATATGGACTACATTCTTGATAATTTTTATACCCGGTTCCCCAGGATGTACGATATCGAATCCGCGGTCAAAAAAAATGAACGGAGAATAATGAAATTCAATGAACTGGCAACCCGGAAAAACTTCGATTTCCCGGGCTTTCATTTAAAGAAAATAGAATATATCGATGGGATTAAGTTTATTTTCACCGATGCCTGGCTGCTGGTCCGTCACTCGGGCACCAGCGACCTGATCCGTATCTACGCGGAATCGACCGTTGCAAAAAATACAAAACATTTAATTAAAGCGGGGCGTGCGTTAATTGAGTAAACAAAATAATATAAAAGATAAGATTCATTTTTTTAAATCCAGGGGCTTTTTACTGCTCATCGCGCTGATTGCTTTTATTCTCTTGCTTACATTCTTCTTCGGGGACAGCGGTATCCTGGAAATCATTAAGGTCCGCAAGCAAATTGCGGAATTAACGGAAACAGTCAACCGCCTGCAACAGGAAAAAGAAAAATTAACGGCTGAGATCGAGGAATTGAAAAACAACCCCATGGCGCTGGAAAAAAAAGCCAGGGAAGAATTGTGGCTGATGAAAAAAAATGAAAAAGTGGTGGTGATTGTCCGGGACAAAAATAATAAGGAAGAAGAAAAAAATCCTAAACAAAAACAGCCCACGAATGACACGAATTAACACGAATAAAATTAGCCGCGAAGAACGCGAAGAAACGCGAAGTAGGGGCGAACCGCAATGTCTCCGTGTTCGCCCTTTTACCCATTACCAATCACCACTCACCAATTACCACTCACCATTCACCAAACTCTCGGTTGTTTCCTTAAACCGTTCGATAATATCTTCCAGCAAGGGGGTGATATCCTGGAAATAGGTTTTATAGAGCCGGACGCTTTCTTTGATGTAGGAGCGGTCGGATTCTCTATGTTCCACCCGTTTGTAGCCTTTTAAGAAATAGTAAATAGGGGAGGGGGACCACATCTCTACCATATCGCCGTTCTGCGGGTCGCTGTAGAGATCGTTTTTAATGGTTTCCACCGCCGCCAATATGGGAAAGACAGTACCCCAGGCGGCAGGGGAATCATCCTTGATATCCCGGAGCAGTCCCAGGGCTTCTTGCACCTTTTGCCGATAATCCCGGAAAAAGCAAAGCCGGGCCCGAAAAAAATCCAGCAGCCGCAGTATATTTTCTTTTTTGTTTAAGGTGGGTAGGCCCCGGAGTTTGCTGAAATCGATGCCGGGTTTCCCGAAAACGAAACGTTGAATGGACTCAAGGAGGGGCATGGCGGGAATTTCCGAGAAAATCCCCCCTTCGGTGGCATTGATGAACCGGGTATGGGGGTATTTTTCCACCAGCCCGGCCAGGAAATTTTTGTAAAGTTTCAGCCGGTCCGAGGTAAAGGTTTTATTGCCGTAGATATCCCTGGTTTCCAGCACTCGTTTATTGCCGGCGATGGATTGTTTTTCGAAGCGCTGTAATTGGTCCAGGTCGGAGGTGTATTCCAGGAGATCGTCTTCCCATGAGGTGCCGCGGCAGTGGTTCCGGGTATCGGTAAAGGCGAAATCCTGGCCCACGAAAATGATGGGATCCAGTCCCATATAGAGGGCCAGGGTTAAGGCGATGCTGATGACCGAACCCCAGGCTTCCAGTTCGCCGAAAGGTTCGCTGTGCTCTTCCATCATCCGCACCATGGATTTGCCTATGGAAAGGGTGAAGATTTTATCCTGGAAATCCCGGAATACCTGGTGGGCAATGCAGGCTTCGGCGGCGATAAAATGGCGAATCTCTTTTTCCGTTCCCTGGAGGTGCAGGTAGTTCTTGTGGGACGGGTCGCCGATGGCGGTGAAATGCGGATGAATGGACCGTTTTAATAAGGGTTTCAACGCCGTATCGACGGCGATCAACAGGGCGCGGCCCCTGATTTTCTTGAGGTGCAGTATGTTTTTATCCAGCGACGGACCGGCGGAGACGATGAAACCGGGCGTATTGGGAAAAGCGTTTTTTAAATGGGCGACCGGCCGGGTATTAAGTATCAGGGGCAGGTTTTTTAATATGTTGCGCGGCAGCATATAACTCTCTGCCATGCGGGTTTTGAAATCGTAGACATTGGTTTTGATTTCTTCATCGATGACCTGCCGGGTTTTGCCAAAAAATGCCTTGAGTATCCGGGTTTCTGAGGGCAATTCGACGTATTCCACGGCGTCCAGGGTAACGATATTGATAAAAGTATGGACCATGCGGGTAATTTCGGCATAACTATCGCCGAAGACATAGAAAAAATCCCCGCGGGTCAATAGAGTTTGCCAGCGGAGGGTTTTTAGGGAATGTTTAATGATTTCCCGTTCGGGTTCGATCAGCAGGACCCTGGAGAATTTGTTTTTGGTTGCCATGATTTTTTCCAGGTGGTAGCCCAGGCCCAGGCCCATGACGATGATGTGGTCGGCGGAAAGGTTTTTATGGGCAATGATTTTGGCGCTTTCTTCCTGGGGATTGAATTTGGAATGGATGTAATAGGGGATTTGGTCCTGAAAATAGAGTAGGGTTAGGGACCCGTTTTTAGCGGTTTCGGTTTTGCATTTTCCCACCGGGGCGGACTGGAGAAATTCCAGCAGCGCGGGGAATTGTTTTTCAAGAAAAAGTAAGTTTTCTTCGTATATGTTCATGTTATAAAAAAGGAGGTAGTTTCCTAGACTGGTATACCGTATGTCGGAGACCGGCCCGGGAACCTACCTCCCTCTAAAGGTACAGCGTTGTGCGGTACGGCAGGTTGTTAGAGTTTCGGATACACAAAGCAACCCGTGTCGATCTCGCTGCCGGCGCCGCCGCCCAGTATAGAAGCCAGGTGAGAGAGTGACATTTCTGCCAGGTTCCGGTGCTGGTTTAGTTCTTCCCAGTTCACTTTCTCTCCCGCTCCCTTAGGAACGGTGTTGACAAAGTCTCTTAATTTTGCTACACAAACATCGAGATTTGTCAGGTGGGTTTGTTGATTTACCATATTACCTCCTGTTATATTTATTAATTAGTATTTATACAGCAAAATTGAAAAAAAATCAATCGGTAAATGGCTTATCTTGACTTTTCATTCGTTTATGTTCATAATAAACTCATAATGAAAAACATTATCATCGAACAATTAACCCGCTGCCTGTCGGAAAAACAAGAAATCCTTTTCGCTTATCTACTGGGAACCTTTCTCACCCGGGACGACTTCAAGGATATCGACGTCGGGATCTACCTCGATCCTCAGAAAATGTCCGGAACCGATACCCTTCGTTACGAATTGGAACTGGCGGTTGAAATGGAAAACCGCATAAAACCCGGGGAAATATTCAAACGGTATATACCCATCGATATCAAAGTTGTAAACGATGCGCCCGTAACCTTCCGTTATTCTGTTTCGACAGGTAAGATGATGTTTTCCAAAGACGAAAATGTGCGCGAAGATTTTCTGTGCAGAACCTGGCAGGAATATTTCGATTTTCAATACATACTTGAATCATATTATCGGGAGGTCATTCATGCCGGACTATAATCTTGATCGACTCCGTAACATAATCGGCGAAATCAACGCCGCCTATTCCAAGCTGGAGAAAATCAAGGAATTAAGCAAAGAAGAATTCCTTGATTCCCCGGAAAAAATCGACTCGGCAAAATATAACCTGATCGTCGTAATGGAAGGAGCCTGCGATATATGTAACCATGTGGCGGTAAAAGCCGGGGGACAGGCGCCGACAAGTTATGCAGACTGTTTTTCCATACTCGAAGAGCTCAAACTCCTATCCACTGAGTTATCGACCAAATTAAAACTAATGGCAAAGTTCAGGAATCTATTGGTTCATCGCTACTGGAAAATAGATAATGACAGGGTATATGATATCATTAAACAAGATATCCCCGCTGTAAGCGAATATGTAAAAATAGTCGATTCTTATATCCGGCAGGAAAGACAAAACAAATAGATTTACCCGAAATTGGGAAATGTGGTGTTTTCATGGAATTATGGTATAATTGGACTGTAAAATCAGGATATTAGGGTATTATTATGGAGACTATCGATGTTTGATTTAATTCTCGAATTACTGGCAAAAATTCGCCTGGGTGAGAGCTCTCTACTGGAACTACAGTCCCTGCGCTTTCGCGGCGACAAAAAAATAGACCTGAACCGGGAGAAAATCGCCGATGAAATCGCAGCTTTCGCCAATACCAACGATGGCGTGATAATATTCGGGGTGGATGATTCTACTCGCTCCATCGAAGGCATACCGATAGAAAAATTGGATATCGCCGAGGAGTTTATCCGTGGAATCTGTCATGACGCCATGGACCCACCGGTGTTTGTCCGCATCTTCCGCCTGGAACTCCCGGATACACTGGGGAACCTTAAACCTGTTTTGAAAGTAGAAATCCCACGCAGCCTTTTTGTACATAAAAGCCCGGGGGGCTATTACCGGAGGATCGGCAGTTCCAAGCGTGAATTAAATTCCGAAGCCCTGGCCCGGTTGTTTCAACAGAGAAGCCAGACCCGCTTGATCCGTTTCGATGAACAGCCGGTCCCCGGCACATCCCCGGATATCCTGGAAGAAAGTTTATGGAAAAGATTTATGGGGAATTCCCCGGATAATCCCCTGGTTTTTCTTGAGAAAATAGGAATCATTACCCGTGATGAAGCCGGTGAATTAAGGGCTACGGTAGGTGGGTTGTTAATGTGCTGCCCCTGTCCTGAAAAGTACCTGCCCAATGTGTTAATCGAAGCGGTCAGGTATAAAGGGACCGCCCGTGATTCCAATTATCAAATCGACGCCGCCCAGTTAAAGGGACCACTGGACCGGCAAATTGCCCTGGCCCTGGCGTTTGCCGTGAAAAACATGCAGGTTGCCGCCAGGAAAGAGCCCGGTAGAATCGAGATACCCCAATTTAGCCTGCGCGCCTTCTATGAAGCCGTAGTAAATGCCGTGGCCCACCGCGACTATTCCTTGCACGGCTCCAAAATCAGACTGTTTATGTTCGATGACCGATTAGAGTTATATTCGCCCGGCGCTATTCCCAATACCATGACTATCGAAAGTCTTCCCTTGCGACAGTCCACCAGGAACGAATTAATAACCAGCATGCTGGCGCGATGCCCAAATACCCCCGGCGAACCGGGCGATCACAGGCAATTCATCATGGAAAAACGCGGCGAAGGTGTACCGGTTATTATAAAGGAAAGTTTGGAACTCTCCGGCAGGGAACCGCAATATCGCTTAATCGATGAAATAGAACTCCTTCTCACTATATTCGCGGCAAAAGCCGACAATAAAAACGTAACGCAGTCCTGACCTTATATCTTGATCGAAGTTACCGGTGGCAAGGAAAGAAAAAAAACTTGTGCGCCTTATCTTAACATAGCATTAATATCAGAACCGTTGCGATCTTTTTGGTTGTTATTCCCGTTGCAATCGTCATTTTCCTTATTGGCATCCATGTAGATATCGGGATCGTAAACGATAAGCAGACGGTAAGAATAGGGAAATTCCCCTTCGCTGGGGGAAGAGCTGTTCCAGTCTCGTTCCCAGCTTACGTTAAGGGCGTTCCCTACGGCAAGATCGGTAAATGGCTGCTGGGCAACGAGGGTTCCCCCCGAAGTGGCCCCAGGCGGTAATTGATATAGGTAAGCCGCGGCCTGGTTGGGACCGGATTGAAACGCTTTATTGCCGATATTTTTCACCACGCCGGTGATACGAATCCGCCCCGTGAATTGGCTGTCCCGCCGCACAATCTCGAAACGAATCTCAGTGGCCGCCGGATCGATACAATCTACCCGCGGCCTTACCAGGTCGGTCCTTAACCGCATACCCGGTTTTATCAAGGCCACATGTAAACAATCCAATTTAAAACCCGCCTTGTTGGAAACCATGAGGTTGGGGGCCAGGATTTCCACGGCTTCCCAATGTTCCCCAACTGCCCCCAGTTCCCAGTAACTGGTAACTCGTTTGATTCCCCGCCTGCGAAAGACAATGGTTTCCACCGGCGATATGGCATTGTCGCTGCGGATCCATTTGTACTTCACCACGCAGGGTTTATTTACGGCTATCGCTCCGACAAACTCAAACCGCTTGGGACAAGTGCCGGAATACTCCGTTGGACTTACCGAAGCTTTTACTTCGATCACATTGGCGGTCAATTCCCAGTCAAATCCCAATAGACCGATTACAAAAGCTAATAATAAAAAGAACTTCATTCGTTTCATGTTTCCTCCTTTTTAGGATGTTTGTATTTACTTTATAACATTATAAAAAAAAAAAATAAAGCGAATATCTTAAAAAAATATTCTTTGACTGACCAAAGGGGGCGCTTTTATAAAAGCGCCCCCTTTGGAATCCCCCGCAAAATTTTTGATAAGTTAACTAATAAAAGTTTTGTGGGGTTCAGGGGCGGTTTCTCAAAATGGGGCGGCGCCCCAAACCTCCTTGCACGGCCCTGGGGTTTTCCTTCTTTGAAGGCAGCGTCTCAAATCCTTGTTTTTTTTGCGTCCTTTTTGACCGTTCTTCGTCTCCTTTGTTAGAAATTAAAAATCAAAAGGAGATGAATCATGAACAACCAATTATTAAATATTATTGATTCGATCGTATCGGACTTTGTCGGGCTTTGGCCCTATTTAGCGCTTACTATCCCGTTATCGGTGGCGATACAGGTAACCGGGGCGGCAAAATATATCGATCGCGCCCTGGGTTCCCGGCCTAAGACGGCTATCTTGTTGGCGGTATTGGTGGGGGCCTTTAGTCCGTTTTGTTCGTGCAGTGTAATCCCGGTGGTGGCTTCTTTGCTTATTTCCGGCGTGCCGTTGGGGCCCGTGATGGCTTTCTGGATCGCTTCGCCCTCCATGGACCCGGAAATTTTTTTCTTGAGCGCCGCCGCGCTGGGTTGGCCCCTCGCGGTCTGGAGACTGACCTCTACGCTGGTATTAAGTTTAGCCGCGGGATTTATCACTCAATTTCTTATGCAAAAAGGATGGTTGGGGATGAATATCTTGCGAAATCAAGGAATACCGGCCCCTAAAATCACTTTTCAAGCAATTCGTTCGGCGCTTCAAACGCGCCCCCTGGTCCCGGCGGCGGCTGCGTCGCAGGCAGCGTCGCCGTCGGCGGGGGGGGGAGTGGCAATGGGGGCCGTTCATATGTCTAATTCAAGGGGATCGCTGCCGGTTCCCGGGGCTTGCGCCGGTTCTTGTTCCTGTGGATGCGCGGCGTCGCCGGTTTCTTTTTCAAGGAAATTGGTTAAAGAGACCTGGGCGGCGGTTTCGATGGTCATGAAATTCATGGTATTATCGTTTATTTTAAAAGCCTTGATTACGTTATATGTTCCCATGGAGTGGTTGACCGGGTTATTGGGGAAGCAGAACGCTTTTTCAATTTTCAATGCCGCGTTGATCGGGGTTCCCATGTATACGAGTAACCTGGCGGCATTGCCGTTGGTGAAGGTTTTAATAGGGCAGGGGATGTCGCCGGCGGCGGCGTTGGCGTTTTTGATAGCGGGGCCGACGACGACGCTCCCGGCGATGGCGGCGGTTTGGGGTATTACCAATCGGCGGGTATTTGTATTGTATTTATCATTTTCGTTTTTAGGGGCGTTGGTTTTTGGGTACTTATACCTGATAGTATCTTAAAAAAATAATTATAAACGATAAATGATAAACGATAAATTATAAATGAAGGCGCCCTACGGGCAAAAATAATATAGATATCGTCCGCAGGACACAGCTTTACGTTTATAAACTGTTGCTATTGATTTATATTGACACCCGTGATATGATTCGCTCTCATGGACGCACAAACGGAACAAATATGGCATGCATTTAACATAAAGCTCAAGCATTTTATCAGGAAGCGGGTTTCCGGCGATGAAGCGGCAAAAGATATTTTGCAGGAAGTTTTTTTAAAGATACACACCCATATCGGAACGCTGCGGAGCAATGATAAGTTACAGGGTTGGGTATATCAAATAACCCGGAATGTCATCATCGATTATTACCGTAAGCGCAGACCCCTGGTACAGTTGGATGAGGCGGCGGCGGTATGGTGGAAGGCGGAGGATGGAGATATAGGGGCTAAGGAAGAGCTTTCCGATTGTATAAAAGAGATCGTGATGGGGTTGCCGGAAAAGTACCGGGAGGCGTTAATCTTGACGGAGTACCGGGGGTTAAAGCAAAAGGACCTGGAGGGAAAACTATGTTTATCCGGTTCCGGTGCGAAATCACGTGTTCAGCGGGCCAGGGTGAAGGTAAAGGAAGTGCTGTTATTGGATTGTCATCATGAATTGGCGCGTTCGGGGGTTGTAATCGATTACCAGCCCTGCTGTTGTTGTTGTTGTACGAAAAAATAAGTCCGGTGTTTTCCGTGGGCCCCTATTTCCATCAAGGTACACCAGGGATATTTTTTTCTTTTTCTTCGCGGTCCTTCGCGTTCTTCGCGGCTATTTTTACGGCAATCGATCATAAGGAGAGTGGAAATTTTTTCCCCTGACGAACCGGGCCTAAAGTCCCGTTTTTAAGAAAGGGACTTTAGGCCCATGGTTAAAACAGCAGCTATGATTTATATTAGGCACAGTCAAAGGAGGCTACAATGACGATATTTAAAAAAGAAAATGGATTTAAACAGTTTTTAGCTTTGCTGGTGGTGCTTACACTTATTTGCCCCGGCGTTCTTTCCGCCCAGAAAAATAGGCATGGGGCCTGGCTAAAAGTTACAAAACAGGACATGCAAGTGGAGGGCGAGCTTCTTAAAGTGAGCGACAGCGATATACTATTGATGTCTAAATCGGAAACCGGGATTACGATACCCCTGACTGAGATCAGGATGATCGAATATAAAAAGAAGGGGAAATTTGGAACCGGGTTTGCCGTAGGACTAGGTCTTTCAATGCTTGTCTTTTCAAGCTGTAACCTGGGAATGCATGGATATGACTTAGACTCTCTTCTGATCGGAGGCATAATTGGGGTTCCCGTTGGTCTTCTCTTTGGAATTTTAGATTCTCAAACTGTAAGACAGAAGGCTTACGGTTTTCGAAATGTGACGAAGCAACAAGCTTCAAAAAATCTTGAGAAATTAAAAGCCCTGGCCCGTTTTTAAGAAAGCACGAAATCCGAAATTCAAATTGGGCAATTCGATTGATCTTAGCACGTGCAAGAGGTGTTTTAGCATGCGCATCCGGTGTTTTAGCGCATGCAACTAGTGTTTTAGCACGTGCAAGTGGCGTTTCAGCGTGTGCAAGAGGTGTTTTAGCGCGTGCAGGTGGTGTTTTAGCACGCGCATCCGGTGTTTTAGCGTGTGCAACTGGTGTTTTAGCACGTGCAAGAGGTGTTTTAGCGCGTGCAACCCTCGAGTTCGCACGTGCAAGTGTCGAGTTAGCGCGTGCAACCCTCGAGTTCGCACGTGCAAGTGTCGAGTTAGCACGTGCAACCATCGAGTTTGCACGTGCAAGTGTCGAGTTAGCATCTGCAGGCGTCGAGTTAGCACGTGCAACCATCGAGTTTGCACGTACAAGTGTCGAGTTAGCATCTGCAGGCGTCGAGTTAGCACGTGCAACCCTCGAGTTCGCACTTACAGGCGTCGAGTTTGCACGTGCAGGGGGCGAGTTCGCACTTACAGGCGTCGAGTTTGCACGTGCAGGTGTCGGGTTTGCACGTGCAGGTGTCGAGTTTGCACGTGCAACCCTCGAGTTCGCATGTGCAGGTGGTGAGATCGCATGCGCAAATGCCGGGATCGCACGTGCGAGTGACCAGATCGCATATGCAAGTGGTGAGATCGCATGTGCAAGTGTCGAGATCGCATCTGCAGATCGACTATCCACATTTACAGCGCCATCATCCGCAAATACAAGTGGCGTGCTTGAATCCGCGCGCGCCGGGAATGAATAGGCCGGGATCGAATTTAATCCTGCATGACCTGGGAATAACTACGCAAGTATCTAGTTTTAAAATGCGGGAGCCGTTAATTAACGCGCCTGTGTCTCATTTGAAAATGCAGGAGCCGGGAATGGATGCGTAGGTGGCAGTAAGGGTAGTAAGAGACAGTCAAAAAAAATTTCACGCCTTTATTTCTTGATGCGGTTTCCATGAATATTTGCCCACTGCGCCATAATCTCTTTGACCTTTAAATCCACCTGTTCACGGGCCTCCCAGCGTTCATAACCCATTATTAACAGTTTATCGTAATCGGTCTCCTGATGTCGAATATGAGCGGCGACCGCCAGGTGAATGGTTTTCTCGTCGAATTGTTTGGCCGCTGCCGACCGACCAACACGGCCGCTGTATTTCTGGCAGGCATGGCGGGTTATGATTTGCTCCCTTTGGTGCGGGCAATGTGGATATAGTTCACGAATTCCTTTGGCAAATTGTTTGATGTATTGGTAGTCCAGCTCTTTTTCCCGTTCGGCTCGCCGCTGCCGCTGAAGTTCCCTTATTTCGCTGTCGTTTAAGCATTCTTGTTCGGCTTGTTCCAGTCCCTGCTCTTCGACCAGGAGTCCTTGCCTTTCATAGCGTTTGCGGGCGCGGCTCCATTTTAAAACCACTGCCGATAACGTCGAGTACTTCCGTGCACGCCGTGTCAGCGCAGCGTCCCCGGAAGGAAGAAAAACCAGGTGGTCCAGGTCTGCACAAGATAAACACAACGCACCTTTCTCCTGGATTAACCTAATCCAGGCGCCCTTCCCTAAATCCTCTCCGCATTCATCACACCTGCTGTCCCTGTTGGAAATAAATACTTTCAATTCAAATGCCATTGTTCACACGCTTTGCCTTTTTTCTTGTAAGATCCAATAATAACCCAAAATGGCTTAATAGTCAACAGTGTTAAGGTATACGGATTTATTTGCAAAATTTTAAAATTTTCGCCTGTCCCCGTTTTCCCGTTTTCCCGCCGAGAAACTTTATAAAGATTCTTATTTTTTGACAAACTTTATAAAGTTTTGTACAATAGCTTCTTACAACCGAGGTGTGTAACGTGACTACTGCACAGAAATTGAAAGTGATACAACAACTTTCCAGCCTGAGCCAGGAGAAACTGGCCCAAAAATTCGGGGTCTCTTTTGCCACACTCAATAGCTGGATAAACGGTAAATCCGTCCCCCGTGAAAAAGCCCGGGAACAAATAGAGACATTATACCTTGATTATACCGGCCAAAGAGTCATCCCCCCGGGAGAACTGGCAGCCAAAAAACAATCGGTTATGGATAAATGCAAATCATATCCCCACGTTCTTAAATTAATTCTTGAAAACCCCGACATTCACGATCAGTTTATTCTTTCCCTGACGTATCATACCAACCGGATCGAAGGGAGTACCCTGACGGAAGCCGAAACCTCGGCCATCTTGTTCCACGACGTGGCGCTGCCTGATAAGAGCTTAATCGAACACCTGGAAGTGAAGAATCACCAGACGGCATTACAGTACTTACTAAACTATATGTATACCGGTTCCGGCCAAATCGACGAGGCATCGATATTATCTCTTCACCGGATGTTAATGAACAGCATCCGGCCCGATGCCGGGAGCTACCGCTCACACAGCGTGCGAATCGTGGGCGCGGATGTACCGACTGCCAACTATGTAAAAGTACCGTTTTTAATGAATTCATTGATCGATGCAATTAATACCCCGATGGAAGACGTTGTTTCACATATCGCCGGAATCCACAGCCGCTTTGAGCAGATACACCCTTTTTCCGATGGAAACGGGAGAATCGGGCGATTAATCGTTCATGCGATGGCCTTAAGAAAGAATTTACCCCCGGCCATGATCCGGCAAGAAAAAAAGCGGCTCTATTATTCTTATCTTAACAAGGCCCAGCAGTCGCAGCATAACGATTTGAGTTTGCTGGAATATTTTATATGCGACGCCCTACTGGAAGGATTCGGGTTACTGGCCAGGGAGTAAGGCCATAATACGCCGCTTGAACAAGTTTCAAAGGGGCAGAAGGCAAAGAGCTGTCTAATGATGAATTATTTTAAGAGTGTTTCGATTTCCTGGTGGGTAAAGCCAAATTGTCTGAAGATTCGGATGACATAAGCTGGAGAGAATTCTCTTTGTCCCATATCGATAGGCACGACTCTTTTCATTCCATTGACAATACGAAAATACATAGTGTGGTCTCCTTTGCCTTCCCGGTAAAATTCACAGCCGCCCCTCCGTAGGATTTTTATTAATTCCCTGGATTTTAAGGATGGGATATTTTTAGGCACAGGCTTCGATAGCCCTCAATTCATAATGCATCGATAGAGGTTCCGGGCCTTCTACCGACAGGAATTCATGAAGGTCATTTATCGATATGGGACTGTTATAAATATTTTCATCAAAGCAGCGACTTTCCTCAAAAGAATCGACGGCATCTTTCAGGTTTTGCATGGCTTCTTCATCGGTCAATCCTTGTCCCACGATTCCATTTTCCAGGCACAGGGCAACCCAGTAATCGTCGCTTTTTCTTAAAACTACCGTCCGGAAATTCATTTTTTATTCCTCGCTTTTCATACTGTTGTATTTTAGCATATTTCAATTGCGTTTTAAAGTCTTTTAAAGTCCGTCGGAAAAATAGCAGAGCAGGGAATTATTTGAATGTCCCCTTGTCGTCCTTTCCTGTTGTTGTTTATCATGCGTTAATGATAATACAAAATGATCTTTTTTTCAATTGCTGTGACGAGTTGGCGCGTGCACTCCTCGAGTATGCACGTGCAGGTGTCGAGTTCATACGAGCAAAAGGAAAATTACTTGTGTGCCCTTTTAACTTCCATAAAGGGAGTAAATATATTATCGAAACAAAAGTCAATCGTCAATCCAATATAACCCGTATGCTGAGCCAGGGGATCGCGCAAGTAACCGGGAAATACCTGGCTTCGGAATTCTACCGTGAAGGTTATCTTGTAATCTTCGATACGAAAACGCGTGTAGGTGAAACATGCGAACCCCGGTACTACCCGGTAGGGGATAAGAAAGTGACTACGCTCATCATTGGCATCGGACGAGACGATTAAGATGAACCTATAATAAACCCTCCTGGTGAACCTTTGTGCCTTTGTGGCTATTTTATGGCAGGCTTGTCCCCCATTATTTAGATTTCGATACCTGTGCGCTTTATTTCACCCAGAAGCCCATAAGAAGGTTCTTCCGCATATTCATATGAAGAGAAAACCACAGTCTCAATCCTGGGGTCAATGTGCACGGCAATGGGGGCAATGTTAAGCATCGAGGAAAAATTGTCCTGCATATTGTCGGCGATGATACATACATCAATATCGCTGTCACCTGAGAAATTTCCTTTCGCATAAGAACCGAAAAGAAACATCCGTTTGATAGCCAACCCCGGAAGCAGTCGGCGCTTCAATCGATGAATTGCCTGGATTATTTCATGAGGGACTTGAGCCATTGTACCAACTCCTGACCGATGCGTAGATAATTAGCGGCAAAATCAACGGAACAAATTTTATAAAAGTTTCTTTTATAATCATTATTCTTTCTCAAGAATGATTATAATGGAAATGAGGATTAAAATCAAGTTGGGGGAAGAAAAAAGGGACAGGGGAAAAAATGCCCCTTCCATTCCAACAGTTTTCGATATAATAATCGTTCCATGGGGGTGATTATAGTCGTTTTTGTCTTTTAATGAAGAAAGTCATTGCGTTCGTTGGTAGTGCCCGTAAGCAGCACACCTACAATGCGGTCCGTCAGTTTCTGGACTCCCTGCAGTTGTTCGGCGATGTCGAATATGAGATCGTCAGGCTGAGTGACTGCAACCTGGAGAGGTAAAAAAATTGGCCTGTCCCGTTTTCTTTCCCCTAATTATTGCTATCCCCCCGGTTTCCGTATTCAAATACTGCGTTATCCTTTTCCCTCTTACCCTTCTTTGACGGTTACATTCTTTCCTTCAAAAACCACGGCCAATTTCTTAATCTTTTTTATTCCCCTTTCCTTCAATTCGGTTTCGTATTTTTTTTCTTTGATTTGTTTAAGAGCAGATTTAGCGGCGGATTTCACGGATTCGTTTTTCCCGGTTTTTTTAAACTCCATGACTATACCCCATTGGGAAAGGTCCCGGGGGATAATCATAATATCGTAACGTCCGTAACCCGATTCCCGGTTGGATTTGATTTCATGGGTATTGGCAATCCAGGTGAGCATACCGGCCACCAGGGCATGATACACCTTTTCCGGCTCGCCGCTGAAATCATGATAACTGAACACCGCCGCCACCACCTTTTGCAGCATTTCTTCAAAAAGTTCGGTATTGCCTTCCACCAACGCCTGGAGCATGATTTCCAGGCGCTTGTTTTCTATTTTCGATGAAAAATATCGCCGGACAATCCGTATATAGGTGTTTTTTACTTCCAGGTTCGGGATACAAAGGTTATAAAGCATTTTGTTGGATGCCGCGTCTCTTCTTTTGACGGTATGTTTCAGGTATCCCCCCATCAACAGGAAACTCCACAGCAAATCTTCATCAATGCCGACATCTTTAAGCACGATGTTTTCATCGATGGCTTTTTCAATCGTTTCTCCCCTGATCAGTATTTCCAGTTCTTCCTTGAGTTCTTTTCCCCCTTTGGACAATAGGTCCTCGATGATTTCGTTATCCGAGGTATTGATCCAGTAAGGTTTTAATTCCTTTGCCCGGCTGTCTAAGAAGCTGGTGATGGACCAGGGATTGTAAATAATGCGTCCGCCGAAATTGTAGCCGTTATACCATTGTTTTACATCGTCATACCTATCCAATAGGTCGAAATCTTTTAGTATCGTCTCGACTTCCGGTTCGGTGAACCCGAATTTATCGTTGAACTCTTCCGCCAGGAGTGTAAACACGCCCGGGTTGTTGAGGCCGGAGAAGATGGATTCCTGGGCAATGCGCATAATCCCGGTAATAACAGCTTTTTCCAGGTATTCGCCGGTATCTTTCAGCCCCCCGCAAAGGAAATTTCGTGTGAAACCGATGATTTCCTTATAATATTGGTTGGTAAAACCGGCATGTACCGGGGCATCGTATTCATCGATCAAGATAACGGCCTTTTTACCATAATAACGGCTTAAAAAAATAAGCAGCTTTTCCAGGCTGTTCTCATAATCCCCCAGGGATCCTTTTAGATCGATGATCCGCTGGAAATAATCTCTCTCGTGCGGCATAAGTTCTTTGCTTTCAAGAAGATAGTAATGCCTGGCATACTCTCCCTGGATAAGCGATTGTATCTTACCCAGGCAGGTTTCCCAGTCAGGTTCTTTGATGTTTTTAAAGGTAAGAAAAATGACCGGGTGTTTGCCCATTTTTCCCAGGTATAGGGGGCCTGCCTCGGCGATGGCCAGGGAAGAGAATAAACTTTTATAAGTATTACCGGGGGTAACCGGTTTACTGCCCGCGGCCGGAGTATCCGGGACCAGCGGTAAGTTTTCCGGGCAGCAGTCATAAAAGTATTTCAACATGGAGATATTGAGGGTCTTCCCGAACCGCCGGGGCCGGGGGACCAGGATAACCCGGTTGCCCCTGTCGATAATTTCCTTGATAAAAAGGGATTTATCGACATAATAGTAGTTCCCGGTTATTATATTCTTAAAATCGGATTCTCCGACAGAAAATTGTTTCATACTCATCATCGTTTACCATTTGAAGTATAACATATTGGTAAAGAGAATTCAAATTTTCTAATCTTTTAATAATCAAAAGCTTTAGGCTGGATTTGGTAGATGCGTGATCGCATGAAAATGAGGCAATGTCGGTTCTTGAAGATGGATCAATGCAAGAAAAAGAGGCGGCATCGGTTCTTAAGGATGGTTTATCGCATGTTGATGAGGCGACGTTGGCTCCCGGGGATGCGTGATTGGGTGAGATCGATGCATATTTTCGTCTAAGGGATACAAAATTGCTATAGCCGGATGAAAAATTGTCTCCCAGGGATGTAAAATTTCATGAGCGGGATGGAAAATCGGGTCATTGAAATGAAAAATTGCCTGGGAGGGACCAAAATTTGTCTCCTGGGGATGGTATTTTTCATAGAGGTGAGGTGATTTTTGGTCTCCGGGATGGTTCATCGCATGAAGAGGAGGCGACGTTGGTTCTTGAGGATGCGTGATCGCTTGATGTGGATGCATATATGCATCCATGGGACAAAAAATCGCTTGAGCCGGATGAAAAATTGTCTCAAAGGGATGCAAAATTCCATGAGGAGAACCAAAATTTGTCTCCCTGGGATGGTATTTTTCATGAAGATGAGGCGATTTTTGCTATCGAGGATGGTTCATCGCATGAAGAGGAGGCGACGTCGGTTCTTGAAGATGCGTGATCGCTTGATGCGGATGCAAATTTGCATCCAGGGGACACAAAATTGCTTGAGCCGAATGAAAATTTGTCTCGACAGGACAAAAAATTGTCTCGACGAGATAGAAAATTGCCTCGGCTTGACCAAAATTTTTATTGAGGGAATGAAAAATTCCCTGGACCGGATGGAAATTGGTTCGATGGGATAGAAAATTGCCTGGGATGGACCCATCATTTGCCCAATCATTTTAAAAAGGTGGTCAAAAGATATTGACTTTCGGTTTGGAGGTATGATAATTTATATCTTCCGATAAGATCGACAATGATAATGTGGAGAAAATCAATGCTTGGATTGCGAAAAAGGGTAAGGTTAGGCCCAAAAGGCGGGAGCATTTTGAAATAATTCCGGTGCGGATTTACCTGTCAATGCTTGAGTTAATCGCATATTTTCCCATTATAGATGTTTACTTAGTATGGTTTGAGATATGAAAAACCAAGGGGAAAAAAGTACAATTAAAGATTGCACATTTGCACGCACCGTCCCATTTTTTCTGGCTGCAGAAACGGGGGAAAAGCAAGGAAGCTCAAGTCACGGGGCGTTTTGGGTGGAACCTAATGAAGTTCAATCCCGATATGCGTCGGCTCATTGTTACACGCACACGTCTTGTGTTGTTTCGGAGAATGTGAATCGGAACCTTGTCGTTCTTGTATCTTTGATGGATGACCGCATTCCGTTCGCGGGAGAGTCACTCGGTATCCTGGCAATTTCTGGCTACCTTCAAGCGCAAAAGAGAGCTGTGGTGCGAATGTTTGACATGCAACTGAGCTCGGTCGATGAGGTCATTGAATATATTAAGACAAACCGGCCTGGTATGCTGGGATTTTCCGTCAAACACAATTCATTGAATCAGCTTTTGGATTTATATTCTCGTATGGACGACCGGATCCCCCATTCCCAACGCCCGGTGTTGGTAGTCGGTAACACTCTTCCAGGGTACATCGATGAAACACTGTTGAGAAAGCTTTTGCCAGACAGCGTAATTGGTCTTGGAGAGGGAGAAGTGTGTATGGGAGATATGTTCGATTTCGTTCAAGGGACACGGCATCTTTCTGATGTTCGCAATATCGCCTATCTGGATGCGGGGACACTTATCCGCCGTCCCATTGTCGCCATGAACAAAACAGAATACGCACTTCCTGATCGCAGCTTGTCCAAAATGTTCTACGAACGAGGAGGCTTGATTTACAGCGAAAGATCGAGAGGTTGCCCTTGGGGTAGCTGTACCTTCTGCCCTCGCGAACACGAACCGATGAGGAATCCAAAGAATAACAGGCCCGGACGACTGCGCCGGGGACCTTCATGGCGTGTAAGAGACACTGAAACGGTGATTGAAGATCTCAAACAACTCCAAAACCTTGGAATAAAGAATGTGCGGTTTGCCGACGAAGATTTCATCGGACCCGGATTGCCGGGCATTCAGAGCGCTCAGGAATTTGCCAAAGCTGTGTTGAATCAATGCCTCCGGATCCATTTCGACGTGATTGCGAGAGTCGATTCGGTCTTCAACGATCATGACGACAAAAAAACAAGAATCGCACGAAAACAAATGTGGTCCGAGTTGGTCGAGGCCGGGCTGGTGAAGGTGGCTCTCGGCGTCGAAACCTTCAGCCCTAACCAGCTTAAACGATACGGGAAAGGTGTGACCATAAAGGAAACCATTGAAGCTATTCGAATTTTAAAGCGCGATCTGCAACTTGAGATTGAAGTGGGTTTTATTTCCGTAGATGTTATGTCAACTCTCGACGATATACAGGACACACTCTTCGGACTGAGGCAACATGAGTCTGACCTCTATGCTTCAACGGCTTTCAAGGAAATGCGCGTATATCACAACACACCCTATCTTCGACTAGTTCGGGCCGCAGAGAGGGAGTTTCAGCGGACGCTGCTCGGTCCCTTGAACATCAACACCCTTGAGTACGCGGTGGAACGATATTTAAACGACGATGTGGACATATTGGCAAGGCATTTACGCCAATGGAATGGCCGCGCCTACGAATTATTTTACTTGCTCAGGATTTATACCAATACTTCGTCGCAGGCTCATCGCCTCAGCGCAGCGAACGAATCGGTCCATCATTGTCTGCCGCAGTTGATAGAAGATTGGCGCAGGCTTGAACTGCAAGTCCTGCTCGAATCGATTTCGACTCTCCAAAAGCGCAGTGAAGGGTTCAAGGAGAAGGAGTTCCAAATCGACCGGTTGGTAAAACGATATGAGGTCCACAGATATGAGCGCGTACGTGGCCTCGCGGCGCTCCTCGATAATGAACTCCGCAGTTTTGACTCTCCTTTGGCGCCCCTGAAGCGCGACGTTATGAGCTACTTAGAACGCGCCGAAAGATACATCACCGCCCTTCCCGATCATTGTTGTAACAATCTCGGTTGCCAGGAATAATAATGTTGGACGATCGTTGTGGTATGAGTGATTTCTATTTTCTGCGGCATGGCGCAACGCTAGCCAATGAAGATGGCTACATGTGCGGGTCCGAGTGGGACCTCGAACTCTCCGAAGCGGGGAAGATACAGGCCGTTCAGGGGGCCGAGATAACACAGCGGCGCGTCAAGTCCCTGAAAACCATTTGCACTAGCCCTTTGCTGCGCGCCCGTCAAACCGCCAACGAAGTTTGGCTCCATTTCCCCGAAGCGGATCTGAAAGAAGTTGCAGAACTTCGAGAGTGGGATTTCGGACAGTGGAGCCGCGCCCCGTATAAAGACTTCAAGGAGCAATACCTGTCCTCTGGAAATCCTCCCGGGGGGGAAACCCGCCATGTTTTTGCAAACAGGGTTCGAGCAGCATTGGAAAAGTGTTTGTCTTTTACACGCCCGGTATTGATTGTCGCCCATGGAGGAGTCTGGATGATGATTCATCAAGCGCTCTCACTTAGCCTTATTGACGCTCCTCACGCGGTTCCTGTTCATGTCTTTCAGAAACCGGGGGGTGAGTGGAATCTACGGATACTAGATATGTCCGACAGATAAACCGGCCTCTCGTTTGGGGCCGGAGGAGAAGATTACTAAATGAATTGGTTAACTAAAATGATCGCTCGATTGAGAGGACCGCGGAAAAAATCGGCTAAGTTCCTCTTCATCAGTCACGCGAGCAAAGATGAGACACTAATCGACGCATTTGTGGACCTGATAGAGAGCGTTGGCCTGGATTCCTCCACCCAGATATTCTATACATCTCGATCGCGTCTGGGTGTTCCGCCAGGTGATAATTTCACTAATCATATCCAGCAGCGAATAAGGGATGCGGAGTTTGGCCTTGCAATTATCACGCCCAACTTCTTAGAGAGTCAATACTGTCTCTGTGAACTAGGGTGCCATTGGGGTGTGAATAAAAAGCTCTATCCGATCCTCGTGCCACCGATGGTAAATTCAGATATCCCTGATATGATCGCGGGTATCGAAGCGCTCAATATTGACCGTGGCAATGAACTCGATTCATTGGCTCATGTAATCGCCCTTCGTCTACGGGACGGCGAACCGGATTGGCTGAAGTGGAATGAAAAAAAAGACCACTTTCTCAAGAATTTGCCGACTCTGCGCAAGAACACTTCCTCTTCTTCGCCTCCTGAACTACACAAACCTTTGACCATCGTTTTTTATACTCCGTCACTTATGCCGCATTCCTTTTGCTCGGAGATCATTGATTCTGCAGTTGATTCGGCTAAAAAGAGGCATTTCACGTTCGTGTTGGAGGTCGGCACGGGGCGTCATACTTCAACGGAACACCTTGATGTTCTTCTAAAGTATTGCGAGTCCAAAAACACGGTAATCCTCATGATTCCACCCAACCCCGAGTCGTACACCAAGATTTGGCAAATTCTTGGAGTCGTTTCCCAAAAAAATGGTGGATGGAACAATGTCACCAGTTTGATCACACTGGATATCCCACCTGATCTCACTTCAAAAGAAAACTTGGATGCGTTTCAGAAATGCGAGGCGCACAAAGAAGTCATTGCGGTAAACAGTGACATGGGAGCGCAATTTGCTGCGAAAGAGATAGTCAGTTTTTGCAAGGACAAAAAACTGCAATCAATTACGGTAATCATTTGTGAAGGCAATTTGCACGGTCAACCATTGAACGACCGCGGGAAAAAATTCAACTCCGCGATAATAAGCATGGCTTCCAAATGTGGTCTGAGGATCGAGAATCTCTGGGACGGGGAGGCGCTTGATTTTGATAACGCATTCGATGCTGCATATAGATATGTGAAGACAATTCTGTCGAGCAAAAATATCTCGCACGACAACGTGTTCGTTTTCTGCGCGAACGATAATCTGGCCCTCGGAGCGTCCTGTGCTTTAAGTCACCATGTCTGTAACACAAACGATCAACGGAAATTCAGGATAATCTGCTTCGACCGTTCGCACCTGATAGACAAGTATATTAAATTGAAGCACGGATTCTTTTGGAGAGCCGTTGATCAACAGACTCAATTAATGGCCAATCAAGCAATGAGTACTGCTTTAAGCCTTTTTTCTGACACTCCGCTTCTTCCGCCTGACAAGGTACTCAAGAGTCCCCCCGCAATCTACTCACCACCACCTAGCACGGATGGTTAATAAACCTACGGCTTCCGACCAAAACGTTTGTATCTATGACAAACTATTCTCAAGACATTTTGTTGAAAACACTTTCTGACCATTTTTATATTCTCCTTTTCTCAAATTCTTAAGAGGAGCCAGTTTTTTTTCTTTCCGGCGCCGTGTGAAACTATGTTATTTTCCCGGCCAGGTAAAGCGGATAATTATGTATCGGGGTACTCTCCCTGTGAAGATTATTAGCGGTAATCTTTATCATCAGCGGCGGCGCATATTTATTCTTATAAACCAAAAGACTCTTGGCCTTGGTTCGCTGCCCTGATTTTACTTCCACCGGGATAACAGCGTTGTCTATTACTTTTAAAAATTCTATTTCGGATTCTTTACCGACCCAGGAATAAAGCTCCCTGTCCCCGGCTCCGCCATACCCCGCGGCGATAAATTCCTGCGCCGTAAAATTTTCCGCATAAAATCCCTTATACTGCCCGTAATCCTGGTTCAAAATCGAATCGAAAGATAAATCCATCATACACCCCAGCAGCCCTGTATCGAACAGGTAGAGTTTAAAGATATTGTCGATTTTGAAATTTTTCAATGGCAATGCCGGTGTATTCACGATAAATACCTTGATAACAAGACCTGATTTCAAAAGCCAGTCGATAGGACCTTCTAACTGCACGAATTTGCTCTTATTGGGTATGATTCCTTTAAACCGGAACCGCGATACCGAGTCATCGATATTCTTCGATAATTGTACCGGGATATTATCAAACACCCGGTTAATATGCGCGGCATTTTCTTTCCCGGCATGTTTGGCAAAATCGCCGCGGTATCCTTGCAGTATCGCCTGCTGAACGCTTCTCACATTATTAAAGGTTTCATGGGGATTGTCTTTTAAATCGAGATACCGTTTCACCGCTTCCGGCATTCCCCCAGTGATATAATAAACTTTTAAATCCTGCCACAATTGGTGATGGATCACTTCCGGGATAACCGTTTCATTTGAAAATTCCGCCAGGAGGGCAGCTTTTCTTTTATTAATGGCCATAAGAAATTCTTCGAAATTCATGGGAAATAAATTCAAAAAGTCCACCTGGCCGACGGGAAAAGATTTTTGATTCAAACTGACCCCGATATGGGACCCGGCACAGCAGAGGGCCAATTCCTTCATGTCCTCGTTAAAATACTTTAAGCTGGTCAGGGCTCCCGGGCATTCTTGTATTTCATCGAAAATCAAGAGGTCGGTTTCGATATCGATTTCTTTATCCAGGATGATCGATATATTTTCGATTACCCTCTTGGTATCGAAGGTCTCTTTGAAGAGGAAGTCCAGGTCATGCCTCCTCTCAAAATTGATATAATGGACCTGTTTAAATTCCCTGCGGCCAAATTCTTTCAACAGGAAAGTTTTGCCCACTTGCCGTGCTCCCTGGAGCAGTAAGGGTTTCCTATATTTTGAACTCTTCCATGCCAACAGTTTTCGATATAATAATCGTTCCATGGGGGTGATTATAGTCGTTTTTGTCTTTTTTTGCAAGGAAAAAAAGTCAAAAACGACTTTTTTTGCCGGGAAAGCGGAACGCAACCCGGGAATTTTTGCCACCAAAACAGCAAGACCCTGTTCTCCGTGTTCAAAAACTTAGCCTGTCCCCAAGTTCCAAAAAGTAGGCCAGAGTTAAGTTGTGTTTGGTTTATAAAATCCCAATCGGTAAAACCGTTACGGTGACGCCGTTTTTCTCCACCACTTTTTCCAGTTGTTTCGCTTCTGCCGGGGTTAATTCAACGAATACCAGGAATGCCGCCTCTTTTAATCCCATCTGCCGGCCATATGCCGCTGCCTGCTCAATACCTTTTTCGTGTGTATACATATCCTTGAAACTCTTTAACTCCAATGCATAAATTTTTCCCTGATATTTCAAGATCAAATCGATCTTGCCGTTACCGGTGGGGAATTGGGGAACCACGTCGACTTTCCAGGATTTTAACAGATCGTACAGGTATCGATATAAATTAAAATGATAAATGGCTTCATATATCCTTAAATCGTCTTTACGGCGTGGGACATCTTTGAAAAAGACACCCTGGTTTTTGCTCAAATAAGCCTGGTAACGTTTAATGATATTGGGGATATAGAGATTCTCTTGATCCACGGCGTCTTCCATGGCGTCGAACGGGTGGATCAACGGGCCCAGGTAATTGAAAAACCGAAGGGAAAAATAGTTAAATATCCGCTTCTGCACAAAAGGACAGGAAAAGCGAAGATAATACTTGCCGTCATCCGCTTTTTCCAGGTCGATCAGCCCATTCATGTATAAATAATTAATGTCCGGTCTGTCGAAATTAAATTCGATTTTCTCACCGGTCTTAAAAAATTCAATAACTATTTCATCGTAAGGGGGTTTATTGACTTTGCTGATAAGGTTTAAAATATTGTTGTTGGGCAGGATATGGGTGGCGGCGCTGTAGGCTTCGTTGAAATTAAACATGGAAATAGGTTTCTTCGGATCAGGATTATAGGTTTCTGCAAGCAATTCGCCGAACCAGCAGGTCAAACCCGGTTGGCCGCGCATCTCATCATAAAGCGTGTCGATGACTTCTTTTTCTACCGCCTGACCGCTCTCCTTTTCATACCATTTGAACATTCCCGCCACTTCTTCATAAGTCAGGTTGGGGACATGGACGCTGCGCTGGACATTGAAAGGGGAACCTTTCTGGTTTTCGATGCCCAGGACGCTGCGTACCCCGATCAGCGCTACCCCATGCAGCAGATAAGTTTTTTTCTCCGTGGTTTTTTCCACCTCATCCATCCGGTGGATATAAATATTCCTGAATGCGCTGACAACGGCGTTGATACCTTCTTCGATCATGGCGTCGAATTCATCCAGGATTAAAATAAGGGGTTTATCCGATTCTTCTTTTTTAAAAATATCTACGAAATCCTCTTGATTACGGATATCGACGGGTGGTTTACCCGAATTTTCCCTGATTTTCCTGGCAATGCTTCGGAGGATTTCGTTGGCGTTGGTTTTATCTTTTTGGTCTTCAAGGTTGATTTTCAGCACATTGAAGCGGGGGTCTTTTTTCAAGCGATGGAGTATTTGCTGCATGAGCCAGGTTTTGCCTGTCTGGCGCGGCGCCCAAACAGTGAAATAATGGCCGCCTTCGGCGGTATTTTCCCCGATCAAATTGACATATGTTTTCTCAATTAGTTCTTCCCTGGGGGCGTAATAATTTGAAGTGTTGCTAATAGGCCCATAGGATGAGAATTTTCTCATGTCAAGCTCCTTATCGTAATATTGTTATATTAACGTATAACATTGTATCACAAGGGGTATTTGAAAGCAAACCTTGAATAACCCGGGTCGCAAGTGAGCTTAAGGAAACCTGGAAACGAGTATCTCATATCTTCCCCTCTTCCCTGCTTTTTTTTACCTTCTCAATTTCAATTTAATCCCTCTCGATAATCCAGTCGCCGATGTTTCTCTCTGCTTCTGAAAAACTCACACCCACCAGGACAATCTCTTTTCCTCTACAGCGATACATTTCATCATATTTTTGCTCATGGATTTGTTCGAGGGCCTTTTGGGCGCTGTTCATTTTGAATTCAAAGATATAAATATATTTATCGGTTTCAATCACCTCATCGATGCGCCCGCGGTTGGTGTGGATTTCGGCGCCGATGTTGTCTAAAAGCAAATAAAATATCACATGTATTAACGAATGATAAGAAGCCTCCCGGGTAGGATCGAAATGATCATAAGGTACAGCGGCAAAAATCCCCTTCATGTTCTCCAACATATCATCGATACGGTTTTCCTGCACTGCCGCGGTAATATTATCGATTAAACGCGGATTCCCGGGAGAAAAATCTTCCAGCAAATGATTCAAAAAGGAATACCTGACATCCCGGTTGGGATAGTCCAGTAAATATTCTTCCACGACGAGATTTTTGTTTAGCTTCTCGATGATCGTTAAATACCCGGTTTGAAACAACAAGGGAATCAATTCCAAATGAGTTACTTCCATGTTTTCCAGTTTTGATCTTTTTTCTTTAATATGATCCAGTTCCTGGATTTTTACTTTTCGTTCCCTGATGGCCTTAATGAGAACCGTGGGGGTTCCCGTGGCATACCAATGGCATCCGAAACGAAAATCGGCGAATAATTTTATTATCGAATAGGGATTATAGACCCTGGTATGGCCATCCCACGAATAACCGTCATACCATTTGCCGATAAGGTCCACCATGTCGGCGAAACTGCAACATTCTTTTTCCGCAAACCGCTCGATGAAAACAGTGAAATAATCCGTTAATTCTTTATGGGTATACCCGGTAATAGAAGCGTACCGTGGGTCAAAGGTCAAATCGATTAAATTGTTTAAATCGGAAAATATGGAAACCCTGGAAAACCGGGATATCCCTGTTATAAAAACAAACCTGATATAATCGCCGCTGCCTTTCAATACCGAGAAGAATTCCTTTAATTGGCTGCGATTCTTTTCCCTCTGGGGATCATCGGCGATATAATCGATAATGAATTTATCATATTCATCGATTAAGATGACCACGGGTTTCTTTTCTTTTTTAGCCAGGTTTTCGATCAAATACCTGAATTTAGCTTTATGGTTTCCTTTAGTAATGGGTAAATGAAAGTCGTTGGCTATTTTATTTACTTCGTCGGCCAGCGCTTTTTTAACGGGGGTGGTTTCATCCACGGCAATCAAGGAGAAATCGAAATGGATCACCGGGTAGGATTCCCACTGGATTTCATTATATACCTGGAGGTTTTTAAACAGAGCTTTGTTTCCGCTGAAAATTTCTTTCATGGTAGAAATGAGCAGGGATTTTCCGAATCTCCTGGGCCGGGAAAGGAAGAAATAGGTCAGTTTGCTATTGATTAATTGGGCGATAAGCCCGGTTTTATCGATATAAAGGAAATCATCCTTTTTAATTTTGTGGAAGAACTGGATATCCAGGGGCAGGAGAGGTAGTGATTTATCCGTTGTAACCATGGCCATATTATAAAACATTTCCACCGGATTATCAAATCTTTTTTTTGCTTGTGTTACCGCATTTCGACGTTGGCTCTTGAAAAATAATACCAATTCCGCTAAAATGTATCCATGACTTCTCAAAACACAAACGAATGGAAACAAATAACACGGGATAACTTCCTGTTTGTTTTGATCGATTTTCAAGAAAAATTCTTCCCTATCCTGGATCCCCAGGTGGTGAAACTGACCAAAGCCAATATCCTGGTTTTGACGAAAATGTTCAAAACACTCAAGGTCCCCATGATCGGCACGGAACACTATGTCAAAGGCCTGGGACCGACTGAAAAAGATGTCCTGGCTGCCTGGGGCGATGCACCCATGACGGACAAAATCAGTTTTAGCTGCTGCGGGGATGAAAAGTTCCTGGAGAACCTGGAAAAAAACTCCCGCCCCTTTGTGTTGGCGGCCGGCCTGGAAACCCAGATATGTGTGCTGCAAACGGTCCTGGATTTGCTGGACCGCCGCTATAAGGTCATCGTCCTAAAAGACGCGGTCATCTCTTCCACCCAATTAAAATGGCAAAATGGCCTGGAACTGATGAAAGAGGCCGGGGCTTATATTCTGAATACGGAGACGCTGCTCTTCTACTTACTAAAACGGGCGGATACCGCGGAATTTAAGTTGCTGGTCAAACTGCTGAAAGAACATCAAGCCAGTTTGAACTGACTGGATACCGGTGCAAACATGCAAATTAAAGGTTTAATTAAAAAAGGGGAATACTTCGATTCCATTTCACTGATGATTGCCACTCAAAAGATCAAGCAAATGGAAGGCGTGGTAGACGCGGCGATTATGATGGGCGTCCCCGAAAATAAGGTCATTTTAAAAAGTTCGGGGTTCCTCATCGATTTGTTCCTGGACGCCGAAGACTCGGACCTGCTGGTGGCTGTCAAAGCGGCGGATGAAGCGATGACCCAAGAAATCCTGCGGAAAATCGCCGACCTGTTAAAAGATACCGGGAAAAAAGAGAACCGGGGTGTGGAGTTTACTCCCCGCGGCCTGGAAGGGGCTTTAGCGGCATTACCGGGCGCCAACCTGGCCCTGGTTTCGGTGGCGGGGAAATATGCGGCCCACGAAGCAATGGCGGCTTTGAAAAAAGGGTTGCACGTGATGATCTTTTCAGATAACGTCCCGCTGGACAAAGAGATTGAATTAAAAAAATACGCGCGGCAAAAGGGTTTGCTGGTTATGGGGCCGGACTGCGGCACTGCCATCATCAACGGCGTACCCCTGGCTTTTGCCAATGTGGTGAACCGGGGCAATATCGGGATAGTCGCCGCTTCAGGTACCGGTCTGCAAGAGGTCGCCTGCCTGATCTCCAATAACGGCGGCGGGATTTCCCAGGCCATTGGCACCGGCGGCCGGGATGTGAAACAAGAGGTCGGCGGTATCACCTTCCTCTCCGCCCTGGAAATGCTGGCCCAGGACGATCAAACCAAAGTCATCCTGCTGGTCTCCAAACCACCGCACCCGGAGGTCCTGGCCAGGATCGGGCAAAAGGTTAAAGGGTTCTCCAAACCCGTGGTGGCGGTTTTCCTGGGCGCGGCTGCCCCGGAGGTGGAAGTCTATGGGATCACGGCGGCGCCGGACCTGGCCGCGGGCGCGGAAAAAGCGCTGGCCCTGGCGGGTATTCACATGGACAAAAGGGCCAATGAAATGGATTTATCGGCTGTCGCCCAAAATATTGCGGCGAAACTGCACCCAACACAGAAATATTTACGCGCCCTCTTCACGGGCGGTACGTTTTGCAGTGAAACCCAGGTCATTTTAAAGGGATTGCCGGGTCTCTTTTCCAATACCCCAATTGCCGGCGCCCAACCGCCGGTAGATGTTTGGAAAAGCCAACAACACACGGTGATAGACCTGGGGGAAGATACTTTTACGGTGGGGAAACCCCATCCCATGATCGATTTCTCCACCCGTAACCTTCGTATCCTGCAAGAAGCCCGGGACCCGGAAACGGCGGTTATCTTGCTGGACCTGGTCCTGGGATACGGCGCTAATTTGAACCCGCTGGCGGAATTGTTGCCGGTGCTGGTTGAGGCTAAAGCATTGGCCTGCACCCAGTATAAGCATAGAGAACTACCGGTGATTTGTTCGGTTACGGGTACGGACGCCGACCCGCAGAACCGGGGTTTGGTGGTCAAAGCGCTGCGGGAAGCAGGTTGTATTGTTTGCGCCTCCAACGCCCAGGCGGCGAAGTTGTGCCAAAAGGTTATACCATGAGCATAAAAACATTATTCGATACGGAGTTAAAAGTAATCAACATCGGTTTAAAGTCCTTTAAAGAAACCCTTGACCAATGTAAGGTCGCCTCGGTCCAGGTGGACTGGCGGCCGCCGGCGACTATGGATGAGCATTGGCAAGAGGTGATGGAACATCATAAAGAAACCATCGATGCGGCCAACCGCGAGGTATGTAACCGGGTTTTAAGCAGCCGGCCGGTACTGATCGGCCTGGATGTGGCTCTGGTGGCGATCCCGGGCATGAAAAAGAACCTGATTTTACATGCGGGTCCGCCGGTGGCCTGGGAAAATATGTGCGGACCGATGCGGGGCGGGATTATTGCGGCCTTGAAATATGAAGGGTTGGCCAGAGACGACCGGGAAGCGGAGCATCTGGCGGCTTCGGGTGAAATCGAATACGCCCCTTGCCATGAACATGCCGCTGTCGGCCCCATGGCGGGTATTGTGTCTGCCTCTATGCCGGTGTTTATCGTAAAAAATGAAAACCGCGGCAATGTCGCCTACTGCACGATGAATGAAGGTTTAGGGAAAGTCCTTCGTTACGGGGCGTTTAGCGCGGCAGTGATCGAGAAATTGCAATGGATGGAAAAGGTGCTTTATCCCACTTTAAAAGCAGCGGTGGCGGATTTAGGGAGAATCGATTTAAAGAACATCATTGCCCAGGCGCTGCACATGGGCGATGAGGTACACAACCGCAACCGGGCCGCCACTTCGTTGTTCTACCGTCAAATCACCCCGGCTATTATTCGTACTTCCGAAAATAAAAAGGAGATGATCGAGGTCCTGGAGTTTATTAACGGCAATGACCACTTTTTTTTAAACCTTTCCATGGCCGCGTCTAAAGTGTCGTTAGATGCCGGCCGGGATGTGCCCGGCAGCAGTGTGGTTATTGCGATGGCGCGTAATGGGACGGAATTTGGTGTGCAGCTTTCCGGCGCCGGGGATCGCTGGTTCACCGGGGCCGCGCCCGTACCCGACGCCCTTTATTTTCCCGGTTTTACCAGGGCGGATGCCAACCCCGATATCGGGGACAGCGCCATTACCGAGACCAATGGGCTGGGCGGTTTTGCCATTGCCGCCAGTCCCGCTATTGTGCAGTTTGTGGGTGGAACCGCTGCCGATGCAGTGAACTATACATTACAGATGTATGAGATCACAGTGGCTGAAAACAACATGTACCGGATACCTTACCTTAATTTCAGGGGCACGCCCACGGGTATCGATGTCAGACAGGTGATAGCGAAAAACCTGTGTCCTTTTATCGATACGGGGGTGGCGCACAAGGAAGCGGGGGTCGGTCAAATCGGGGCGGGCGTTCTCAGCGCACCGCCGGAACCTTTTAAAAATGCTTATATCGGACTGGCAAAAACTTTTGCCCCCGGCGGGTCAGGACCTTTTTGAAAAAAGGTCCCGACACCCCCAAAAACTTCTAATAAGGAGATAAATATGGAATTAGAACAATTTTTAAATTTTATGGATGACATGGAGGTCCTTGATTTAACCCAGGATTTAAGTATTCATACGCCGCCGTGGCCCAGTTACATGCCTATGGGCTTACAGTACTTCAAACGCATTGCCGGCGCCCATATGGGACAGGGGGCCAATGGACAGATCATGACCACCAGTAACCATGTGGGCACCCATATGGACGGTGAAATTCATTTCTGGTCCTGCGGCCGCGCCATTGGCAAAGTGCCCATGAAAGAATGGATCGGGCAGGCCGCCGTGGTAGACCTTTCCGATGAATTGAAGGACTATGAACTCTATACCCCGGACATGATCACAAGTAAAGTCGAGGTAAAAAAAGGCGATATCTTGATTATCAATACCGGTTACAACAGGTACGCCTGGAATCAACCCCAGGCCGATGAACTCCGCTACTTTGTCAAACACCCCGGACCGGGCAAAGATTTTCACACCTGGGCCATTGACATGAAATTAAAGTGGATCGGCGTGGACTGCGGCAGCGCCGACCATCCCATGAATACCATTATCCGGCAATGGCACCCCGCCCGTTTTGCCGAAGCGGAAGCGCTGCTAATAAAGAAATACGGGGCCAAATCGTGGGACGATTATTTTCCGCCCGAAGAGTATTACCAGGTCATGCATATCAAACTCTTCCCGCACACCATTGTCCATGCGGAAAACCTGGGCGGCGAGATCAATAAATTAAAGAATACCCGAGCCTGGATCGGTTGTTTCCCCTTAAAAGGCATCGAATTGGAATCGGCCATGTGCCGTATCGTGGCTTTTATGCCGCCTAAAAAATAAAATAATAGGTCTTTTAATCTTTTTTTGCGAGGTAAGAATATGGGTTTTGTTAAAGAGTTTGAATACTTTAAACCAACCGGTCTGAAAGAGGCGGTGTCGCTCTTATCTGCCCATAAGAAGACCGCCATCCTGGCCGGGGGCACCGATTTGGTAGTCGAAATCAAAGGGGGACCGGCGGCGCCGGACGTCGTGGTGGATATCAAAGGATTAAGTGAACTGGCCGGGATCAGCTTTGACGGGAACGTTTTACGAATCGGCGGCCTCGTCACCTTCACCCAATTACTGCAATCGGAGGTCGTTCGCCAATTTTTCCCGGTGCTGCAAGAAATGGCCGCGACAGTCGCTTCCGGCGCCGTGCGCAACCGCGCCACCATGGCCGGGAACATCTGTTCCGCCGTTCCCTGTATGAACAGCGGCCCTGTTATTTGTTTGTACGACGCCCAGATAACCCTTTTCGGACCCCGGGGCGAACGGACAGTCCCAGCCCGGGACTGGTTCACCGGTGTGCGGCGCACCGCCATCCAGCCGTCCGAGATCCTGACCGCCATCACCTTCCCTGTTCCTGCCCCCCGGCAAGGCGCCTGTTTTGTGAAACTGGGCCGTTATGCCGGTGAAGACCTCGCCCAGGTGCTGGTGGCCGTGCTGGTCTTGCCCGGCCATCATTACCGCGTCAGCTTCGGCGCGGTCGCACCCGTGCCTTTACGGGCCGCCCGGATAGAGACGCTGCTGCAAGGCAATATCCCGGATGAGGCATTAATCGGTGCCGCCCAGGACCTGATCGACATCGAGATCGCGCCTATCACCGATATCCGCGCCGGTAAAGAGTACCGGCTGCACATGGCCAAAGTCATGTTTAAACGGGCCCTCACAGCGGCATTACAACGGTTCCAGGGCGCGGGACCGGCCTATGGAACCCCATTGATTTAAGGGATTGTAATGAATTGAATTGGAGCAAACCATGTTGTATGAAATCACATTTATATTAAACGGTGAAGAACGGCGCCTCGGGGTTCAACCCAATGAGACGCTGCTGGATGTTTTACGCCGTAAACTGGGCATTACCAGCCCCAAAGTCGGCTGTGAACGGGGCGACTGCGGCGCATGCACGGTGAAACTAAACGGCCTGTTGGTGAAAAGCTGCCTCATCCTGGCCGTCGAAGTTAATGGCCAGGAAGTAACCACCATCGAAGGACTCATGGCCAAAGGACTCACCCCACTGCAAGAGATGTTTATGGCAAAAAACTCTTTCCAATGCGGGTACTGCGCCCCCGGCATGATTTTGGCGGCCGACGACCTGCTGGCAAGGAACCCGGACCCCAGCGACCACCAGATCAAAGAGGCGCTGGCGGGGAACTTGTGCCGCTGCACCGGCTACGAACCCATTATCGGGGCCATCAAAGCGGTGGCCGCCAATAACAAAGCATCCGCGGGACAGACCCGGGGAGGTAACGATGAGTAAACAGGAATATAAATATATCGGGCAATCGACCCCCCGTATTGACGGCAAAGAAAAAATTACCGGCGCCACCTGTTTTGTGGACGATATCCAGTTCGGCCCCAACCTGCTCTACGCCGCTGTAGTAGAAAGCCCCCATGCCCACGCCTTGATCGAAAAAATCGATACCGGCCGGGCGGCCAAGGTGCCCGGGGTGGTCAAAGTCGTGACCGGCAAAGAGTTTCCCTTCCGTTTCGGTTTGTACATGCATGACCGCTATGTCTTTGCCCAGGACCGCGTGCGTTTTGTCGGCGAGCAAGTGGCCGCGGTCATCGCCCGCGACCCCAGCGCCGCTAAAAAAGCCGCCGCCTTAGTGGAGGTTCAATATAAAGAACTGGTCCCCTTGCTCAATGTATTCGATGCCATCGGCGAACACCCCAAAAGCATTATCCACCCCGAATTAAAAAACTATGCCCACGTGCCCTGGTTTTTCCCTGAAGCCGACAGCAACATCGCCCATTTCCGTAAAGTCCGGCGCGGTGATATCGAGAAAGGTTTTGCCGAAGCCGACCTGGTGTATGAAGACCAATACGTCGTCCCCCGTTACGCGCACTGCGCCATCGAAGTCCATGCCGCCGTGGGTCTCCTGGACAATTCCGGACGTTTAACCCTATGGACCGCCTCCCAGTCGCCCCATACCCAGCGGCACCTCTTTACCCAGGCCCTCGCCCCCCTCGGTTTCACCCATCAAGATGTCCGTGTTATCAGCCCGGCCGTGGGCGGTGGTTTTGGGGGCAAAGCCGGCGTCTCCATGGAAATACTTGCCGCCGCATTAGCCACCGTCGTTAAAGGCAGCCACGTCAAAGTCTTGTGGTCCAGGGAACAGGAGTTCTACAACACCTATCAACGGCAGGGCGTGCATGCCCGTTTGAAAGTGGGCGTTAAACATGACGGTACGATCACTGCCCTCGAACAGACCCTCTACTGGGATGCCGGGGCCTATGTCGAATATGGCGCCAATGTCGTGAATGCCGCCGGACTCTCCGCTACCGGGCCCTACCGCATTCCCAATATTAAAATGGATTCCATATGCGTCTATACCAACCTACCCCCCGGTGGGCCCTACCGCGGTTTTGGGTATTCCGAGTTTATCTTCGGCCTCGAATCCCATTTTAATGAAATAGCCAAAAAATTAAACATGGATGCCGTCGCTTTCAGGAGAAAGAACGCCATTCGTGAAGGCGATACCCTGGCCTACGGCGGCAAGATGAACCCCAACGGTTTGTTGGAAGCCATTGATAAAGTCGCACAGGCCATTGAATGGGACAAAGAGTTTCCTTCCACCGACCCCAATATCGCTGTCGGCAAAGGTTTTTCTTTATTCTGGAAAGCGCCGGCCATGCCCCCCAATGCCTCCTCCTCTGCCTTTTTGAAGTTCAATGAAGACGCCGGCCTCAACATCCTCGTATCCGCCCAGGAGATCGGCCAGGGGTTCCTCACCGCCATGGCCCAGGTTGCCGCCGAAGTCCTGGGCGTACCCCCCGACCGCATCCGCGTGGAATCGCCGGATACCGACCGCACCCCCTATGAATGGCAAACCGTGGCTTCCCATATTACCTGGGGCTGCGGCAACGCCGTGAAACGGGCCGCCGAAGACGCCCGCGAACAAATCTTCGACCTGGTAGAAAAAACCCTGGGCAAAAAACGCGCGGCCCTCTACCTGGAAGACTCGGCAGTCAAATCCCTGGAGGAACCCGAATTCAATTTACCTTTAAAAAGTTTTGTAATAGACGGGATCATAATGGCGGACGGCACCTGGCGCGGTGGGCCCGTGACGGGACGCGGCATGTTTATGCCTGAATTCTCATCGGCCGTCAGTGACCCCGAGACCGGACAGGGCGGTAAACCCATGGTTCATTATACCGTGGGGGCCAGTGCCATTCGTATTGAAATCGATAAAGAGACCGGTAAAATACGTATCCCCAAAGTGGTCCTGGCAGTCGATGCCGGTCAAGCCATTAATCCCGGTTTAATACGCGGCCAGATCGTCGGTGGACTGCTGCAAGGTTTGGCCACGGTGTTATACGAAGATATGCGTTTCAATGATAAAGGCAAGTTGTTGAACCCCAATTTCACCGATTATAAAATACCTACCGCCCTGGATATCCCCGCTGAAATCGTGCCCATTATCATCGAAGTCCCCCAGCCGGACGGACCTTTCGGGGCGCGCGGCATCGGCGAGCACACCATGATACCCGCCGCACCCATAGTCGCCAATGCCGTAGAAGATGCGCTGGGCATTCGCATCAAATCCATGCCTATTACCGCCGAGAAGATTGCCATGGCCATTAAGAAAATGGAGGAAAATAAGAAATAATAAATAATAAATTCGAAATTCGAATATCGAAATTCGAAACAAATCCCAATGACCAAAACTGTAATTGATGAATGATGAATGATGAAAAAAAGACAAAAAACATTCGTGAAAATTCGTGTAATTCGTGGGCCAGAGTTATAAAGGAGTCTGAATCATGAGCTTACCAATTATCGATGAAGGGATCGGCGTGCTGTTCGCAAACCCGGATCCCGATTTAGCGCGCGCTTTTTCCAGGACGAAAAATTGCGGCCAACGAAACAAGGTAATGAGTCTGAAACAAGCCGTTGCCGAATTTGTGCATGACGGCGATTATTTAGCCACCGGCGGTTTTGGTTCCAACCGGACCCCTTTAGCCGCTTGCCATGAAATCGTGCGTCAAAAGAAAAAAAATATGGCCTTTGCCGGGCACACCACCACCCATGATTTCCAGGTATTGTGCGCCGGGAAAACCTTTAACCGGGTGGATTGCGCCTATATCGTCGGCCTGGAAGCGCGGGGCCTGTCCCCCAATGCCCGCCGGTACATGGAGAGCGGCGCCGTGGAAGTCACCGAATGGACCAACTACGCCCTTGCCGCCCGCCTCAAAGCCGGGGCCATGGGCGCCTCTTTTATACCCGTACGCAGCATGATGGGTACGGATACCTTCAAGTACAGCGCCGCCAAATTGATCGAATGCCCTTTCACCGGCAAAAAAGTTGTCGTTTTGCCCGCCCTCTACCCCGATGTCTGCGTCATTCATGTCCATGAAGCGGATATGTACGGCAATTGCCGTTTCAGGGGTATATCCGTGGCGGATATCGAACTGGCCGGCGCTTCCAAACGGGTCATCATTACCTGTGAGCGGCTCATTGCCAACGAAGAAATCCGCCATGACCCCAGCGCCACCCAGATCCCCTTTTATTTAGTCGATGCCGTGTGCGAGGTCCCTTACGGCGGTTATCCCGGCAACATGCCCTATGAATATTTCTCCGATGAAGAGCACTTAAACCAATGGTTGACCGCGGAAAAAGACCCCGAATTATTCGCCGCCTTCCTGGAAAAGAATATTTATAGCTGTGAAGACCATTTCCAATACATCGAGAAAAACGGCGGTTTGCACAAACTCCAGGCCTTACGGGCCAAGGAGTTCCTGTTGAAAACCGGCAGTTGAGGAGCTGAGGAGGAGAACCATGACGGCAGCCAACCAGGATTACAATGAAATGGAAATGATGATTACCGCGGCAGCGCGGGAATTGGAAGATAACACCATCGTCGGTGTCGGCACCGGCGCCCCGTGCGCCGCCGCCATGTTGGCGCAAAAAACCATCGCGCCGCACCTGGTCATCATGTTTGAAGCCGGCGGCATCGACCCCATTCTCCCGGAAATGCCCATTACCGTCGGCGATTCCCGGACCTATTTTAAAGCAACTAAAGCAGGCAGCATGGCGGATATAATGGAAGCCGGGGCGCGGGGTATGATCGACTACACCTTCCTCGGCGGCGCCCAGATCGATATGTATGGCAACCTTAATTCAACCATGCTGGGCAACGACCATCAACACCCCAAGGTCCGCTTTCCCGGGAGCGGCGGCGCCAATGACTTTGCTTCTTTTTGTTGGCGGATGATGGTGATTACACCCCAGGATAAGCGACGTTTCGTCGAGAAATTGGACTTTTTGACCACCCCCGGCTGGGTGGAGGGCGGCGATTCACGGGAGAAATCAGGTTTAGCGCCCGGCGCCGGACCCTATCGAATCATTACTAATATGGCCGTGATGGATTTTGAACCCACATCCAAACGCATGCGCGTTATCTCCGTGAATCCAGGGTATACCTTCCGGGATGTGCAGGATAACTGTGGTTTTGAATTGCTTAAAGCCGCTGAAATTTTGGAAACCAAAGCCCCTTCGGAAATAGAACTCCAGGTGTTACGGGAAGTGGTCGATCCTTATGGGTTTATCATTGGTCGGTAAAAGATAATTAATTATAAATGATAAATGATAAATTATAAATTATAAATGAGAAGCTGTGTCCTACGGACGATATCTATTCACGCCTGCGGCGAAAAAAAATAGGTTTTAATCTTTTCGCCGCAGGCGTTTAAATTGTTTTTGCCCGTAGGGCACCATCATTTATAATTTATCATTTATAATTAATAATTTATAATTTTTAATTTTTAATTTATATTTTAATCGCCATTATTCATAATGCAGCGCATTGATGGGATTCAGTTTCGACGCTTTCATGGCGGGGTAGAAACCAAAGAATACGCCCACTGCCCCGGAAAAGAAAAACGCCCCAAATACCACCACCGGGTTCACGATAATCGTCATTTTAATGAGATTGGCAATCATTTTCCCCAACCCGATGCCGGAGAGAATCCCGATCACACCGCCAAACAAACTGAGGGTAACCGCTTCGATAAGAAATTGAACCAGGATGTCGCCGCCCCTGGCGCCGATGGCCAGGCGGATGCCGATTTCTCTTGTTCTTTCGGTAACGGATACCAACATGATGTTCATGATGCCGATGCCGCCAACAAGAAGCGATACCCCCGCGATTGCCCCCAATACCATGGTCATGATGCCGGTAACACTGGTGGCAGTCTCAATAATATCGGTCTGGGAACGAACATTGAAATCATCATCATCCCCGGGCAACAGTTTGTGCGCCGCACGCAGTATTTTTGTTATTTCCGCGTAAGCGGCGTTCATTTTTTCAGTGGAAACAGCGCTGGCCATAATGGTATTAATGTTTTTACCGTCGCTCATACGGTAAAGAACAGTAGTGTAAGGCGCAAGGATGGTGTCATCCTGGTCCTGTCCGCCCATACTCTGGCCCCTTTCCTTCAAGACGCCGATAACCTGGAACGGGATATTCCCAATGCGTATCCGTTGTCCTACCGGGTCAGCATCGCCATACAATTCCGAGGCGACGGTTTTACCTAAAACCGCCACTTTTCTCCTGGCCAGGACATCGCGCGCCGTAATGAACTCACCCATGGCGAGTCCCCATTCCCTTATTTCCAGGAAATTGGGTGCAACGCCACTGATGCTGGTGGACCAGTTTTTATCGCCGGCAATCACCTGTCCACCGGAGCGCACCATGGGCGATAACCCTTTGAGCAACGTGCTTTCCTTTTCCAACCTTTTAAAATCATCCAGGGTTATGGTCCTGTGACTTTCCGCGCCGAAGCTGACCCCACCCACTCGGGCGTGACCCGGAAATATCATTATTAAATTGGAACCGAGACCGGCGATTTGTTTTTCGATGGAGGCCGAGGCCCCCTGGCCGATGGAGACCAATGCGATCACCGCGCCGACGCCAATGATAATACCCAGCACCGTCAACAGGCTGCGCATCCTATTTTTCATAATACTCTTAAACGCTACTTTGATTAGATTTTTCCATTTCATTGAACTATTTCCTCCTCGTTGCCCCCATTATCCATGGCGTTCCGGAGGACGCTCAAATCATCCGCCGCTGAACGATAAACCTTAATAGGCTCATCCTTCAGGATTAGTCCGTCCCGCAGCATAATGATCCGTTTGGCATAACGCGCGATATCCTGTTCATGGGTGACCAGGATAATGGTAATGCCTTCCCGGTTGAGTTCCTGGAAAACAGACATCACCTCGATAGAGGTTTTACTATCGAGGTTCCCGGTAGGTTCATCCGCCAGGATCAAGGCGGGGTCGTTCACCAGCGCCCGGGCAATGGTGACCCGCTGCTGCTGTCCGCCGGATAAGCGGTTGGGTTCGTGGTCCATCCGGTCGCCCAACCCGACGCGCTCCAGGGCCTCGATGGCCCGCTTCCTGGGGTCTTTAATACGGCCCCTGCGATCATAAAGCAATGGCAGTTCCACATTTTCAAGGGCCGTGGTGCGGGGCAAAAGATTAAACCCCTGGAATACAAACCCGATCTTATGGTTCCGAATATCCGCCAATTGAAGCTTATCCAGGTCGTTGACATGCACCCCGTCCAGGAAGTAATCGCCGGCAGTGACGGAATCCAGGCAGCCGATGATATTCATCAAGGTCGATTTCCCGGAACCGGAAGCCCCCATGATGGCGGCGAATTCACCTTCTTTTACGGTGAGGTCCACCCCCCGCAGGGCGTGGACTTTCACATCCCCGCCCATATGGTACACTTTTTTGATGCCTTTTAATGCTATCGTATCCATTGTCTATCCTTTAATGCCTGCCGCCAAACGGCATCATCATCGGTGGGTTATTATTTTTTTGGGCTTTTTCAGCGGACATAAAAGTAGTGATTACCTTCATTCCTTCCGTTAAACTTCGACTATGCTTAATCTCCGTTAACTTGCCGTCGGTAATGCCTTTTTCCAGCATGGCCATGGCGAGGTTGCCTTTTTCATCCAGGTAGAATACACGGCCCATATGTTCGGGGAGTTTCCCATTCATCATACCGCCACCGCCGCCGCCGACAGTCCTACCGCCGCCAGGGGGCGGCTGCGTCGCGCCGGGATTCCCTTCCACGCCGCGGGGTTTATCACCGCCTTTTCCCTCTTTCTTCAGACCTTGCCATTTGGCCGCCATCTGGGCCTGGAGTTTAAGGAGCATATCCTGGGGCGGGTTAAAACTAAGCGCCGCATTGGGTATCATGAGCACATCTTTTCTCTCTTCCACCAGGAAATCCACGGTGGCCGTCATGCCGGGGAGCAATAGCTTTTTATCATTATTGGCATCCACCACCACGATGTAATTCACCACATTTTGAATGGTGGTGGGGCTCAAGCGAATCTGGCGAACTTTTCCCGTAAAGGTTTCATCCATGTAAGCCTGGACCGTGAAACGAACCGATTGGCCTTCTTTGATCTGGCCGATATCGCTTTCATCCACATTGGTATCGATTTGCATTTTGGTAAGGTCTTCGGCGATGATGAAAAGTTTGGGGGCCTGGAAACTGGCGGCAATGGTTTGGCCTGCATCTATGGCGCGTTCGATGACAGTGCCGTCGATGGGGGAGCGAATATCAGTGTAAGCCAATTGGGTTTGGGCCCGTTTTAACGTGGATTCGGCCGACCGGAGCGCCGCTACGGCGGTCTCGGCATTGGTCTTGGTAACCAGGTACTCCGATTCGGATAGATGTCCCTTTTCAAAAAGCGGCTGGTTCCGTTTTAATTCCGCCTGGGCCTGGTCATACTGGGCCCGGGTGCGCAAAATCCCGGCCTCCGCATCCTTGACCGATGTAATAAACATGGTTTTATCCAGCACCGCCAACAGCTCCCCTTTTTTGACGTTATTATTGAAATCCACGTACAGTTTGTCCACGATCCCGGATACCTGGGACCCGATATTAACCGTGCTTACGGCGCTGAGGGCGCCGGTACAGGAAACGATATTTTCCAGGTTGCCCCGTTTAATTTCCTCGAAATCGAATTTACCCCCGTTTTCCTTTTTAGACAGGGATTTTATAGAATAGGCTCCTATCAAGAGCAGTACGATAATACCTACGATGATAATTGTTTTTTTCTTTTTCACGAATTCCTCCTATTTATTTTCTAATTTCTTTTCCAATCGGGAGATCATGGCGTTGTAATCTCCTTTATAAAAAGCCACCGCGATGCCCCGGATCAGCAAGTTGAATTTGGCTTGAATGTGGTTATAGATCGATTGCATATACTGGGCCCTGGTCTGGGTTAATTCCACCATGGTGGCGGCGTTGACATTGTAACGTTCTTGCATGCTGTCCAGCGCATCTTTGGAATATTTAAGTTGTCTTTCGGACACATCCATCTGTTTGGCGGCTGTCCGGGAGTCCCGGATGGCTTGCTGGATTTCCAGGGACACTTGTTGATGGAGTTTTTCCAATTCCAGTTGTTGGTTTTTCAGGCTGATATCGGCGGCAGCGACGCTGTAACGGGTTTTGGATTTATCGAATACGGGTATGGTTAAGGACAATCCGATGGCGCCGCTGGGATTGCTTTTAAACAACTGGTCCGAGAAATTTAAATAGTTAACCTGGTCGGAATAGCTGGTTCCATACGAGGCAGAGAGGGATAATTTGGGCCAGTACCCGGAGCGCGCTGCCTTTATTCCGAACCGGGCCGCTTCGATCAGCGATTCCTGCGCTTTCAGGTCCGGCCGTTTCGCCAGGGCTTCGCTTAACGCAGTATCCGCGGCATCTTGTTGAAACTGCACCACATTACTGACCAGGTTATCGATGCCGGGGTCTTCCACTTCATAATTGTCGTTGGGTTGAAGTCCCATGATTTGCATTAACTGGAGTTTACTGACATCGTAATCCCGTTCCGCATTCAAGAGTTGGTATTCGGCGTTGGATATCTGGGCGCTTTGCAGGTAAAAATCTGTAATGGGACGTTTTCCCGACTTGTAGAAGTCTTCGATTTGGGTCAGCAGGAGTCGTTGGGCTTCAAAGTTTTCTTTTTCCACCCGGATCATTTCCCTGGCGGTTATCACCAGGATATAGTCCTGGATGGTCTGGAAGATAATGGTTTGACGTGTACGAACGGCGTCTTCGCCGGCGGCATACAATTCCAGCCTGGACTGTTGAAGCGAGGCCGTATCGTAAAAGCCATTGAAAATGTTAAAGGTCGAAGAAGCGCCCAGGCTTAAAGATCCGCTGTCCTGGTTGGTATATTTCCCGGTTACCGCGTCGTATTCTTTTGTATATCGTTTTGAGGACTGGGCCGAGACGCCCAGGTCCGGCAAAAAATTGGCTTTGTTCCGGTTAACCGAAATTTTTCCCAATGTCACCTGGTTGGCCGCCTGTTTTATGTTGATATTGGCTTCAAGGGCAATTTCGATTGCCTTTTCCAGCGTCAGTGTTTTCACTTCCGCCGCAGAAGCGCTTCCGGCAGTACCGGATACAGGTACAAGGATCGCTAAGATCAAGATGGGTAGTACATATTTTTTGTTCATGTCACCTCCGTTTGGTTCATTTATGGTTGAGATCTAATTTTAATCATGGCGTTTATCCCGGGATTTATGAGTATCGTGGAAAGGTCCGGTTTTGAAAAACTTTTCCTCCATGACTTTCATTTGATCCGGGGTCAATACCGGGGTTAAGTCGGTCTTGAAGCTGTCCAGCAGCGACGCGACTCGTCCCTTGAACTCTTCGTGCATTGCGCCGAATTGGAGTGCGTATTTATCCAGGATGGCCGTCACCTCTTTTTTTTGTGGGGTGGACGGTTGGATGATTTCCTCCAATCGTTCCACGAACCCTTTATGGGTTCGTATGGATAAGAATCCCTTAATTCTCATGTGCATGAGGGCGCGGTTTAACATTGCGCCCAGCACGATTCCGATTATCAGGGTGCCGATGAGAATCAGGGTTGTTTTTACTTTTATATTCATTGTGGTTTCTCCATTAAAAGTTTTGTGGGGTCCAGGGGCGCTTTTTCAAAAGAGCCCCTGGCCGCCGGAGGCATTTTTTGCATGAGCCTCATCATATTTAAAACAAAGGTAATCTAAGCATGGCTTCATAAGTCACGGGGGAGGGGGAGAGGAGGTCGATTATTTTCAAGATTTCATCGGATAGGATGTTGTAGGAGATCATGATGAGGCAGAGGGTGATAGTGACCAGGGCCATGCGTTTAAAGAGTATCTCCAGGTAATCGACGAAAATTTCCGCGTAACTCTGGCTGCCGGTTAAGGCGTTTATGCGGTTCATGACCTGCTGGGCGAAGAAAGGGTTAAACGAGTATCCCGCCGCGCTTTGCGAAACTGCTTTTCGTTGGGTTTCGATCAGTTGTTTTTCTTCTCCCAGGGGTCCCGGGTGTTGAAGGGCGTTATCCAGTTCTGTTTGTTCTTTGGGGGTAAGAATGCCGTCGAAAGAGCGGTAGAGCAGGTCAATGATTTTCCCGTGTTTTAGGGTCATGATACACCTCCTAAGATAGGCTGAAGTATTGTTTTTAATTTTTTTTGGGCCCTGGTGAGGCGTGACAGCACGGTGCCGATGGGAAGTTCCAGGATTTTGGCCGTTTCCGCGGTGGAGTAACCGTCGATTAAGCGCAGCACGATGACGGCCCGGGATTTCAGGTCCAGTTTCTCGATGCTTTTGCGGACCATCTCGTTAATTTCGCTGCGCTCATTGCTGTTTTGGTCCGGCAGGGTGTTGAACAATTGGTCGTCTGTTTGGGATTCATGGGCCTGGAAAAAAAGTTTTGCTTTGAGTTTACGGCGTCGCAGTTCGTTCAGTGACAGGTTGATGGCGATGCGGGTGATGTAGGTGCCGATGCCGGAGTCTCCCTTGAATTGGTTTAGCGCGCGGTAGAAACGGATGAAAGTTTCCTGGCCGATATCTTCCGCTTCCGGGCCCTGGCCCAGCATACCGATTACGGTTCTAGCCACCTGTTGTTCGTATTTCATGATAAGCTCTTTAAAAGCGTTTTTATCGCCGTTTCGGGCCGCTTCCAGCAATTCTTTGTCTTCCAGTGTTCGACTCCTTTGTTGTTTTATATATTAGACAATCCGGCGGGGGGTTTTATTTCAAAAAAAAATTTTAATTTCAGCGTATCGAACGAATTTCCAATCACGGGCAAGGTAGACGCGTATGATTTTTTTCATTGGGTATTGACCAATAATGTCTTTTGTAATATATTAATAAGTGTGAAAAGGAGGTAATTGCGATGCAGCAGAGTGCTCTTAGAGTCGATGATGAGTTTTTTGAGGTCGGTACAAGAACCATTGATGACAGAAATAGATTGATTCTTGGGGAACTGATTAAAGGTTCAAAAAGGGTTCGGTTATATAAAAATGATCATGGAGAATTCCTTTTAATGCCTTTGATTGAAATCCCTGCTTCGGAGATATGGCTTTATAAAAACAAAGAAGCGATGAAAAGCGTTCAAAAAGGGCTGGAAAATGCGGCGGAAGGTAAGATTTCAAAGCTTAATTTGAAGGACCTATAAAAAAAAGAAGGGAACTCGATTGTTTGAAATATTTCTAACCGACCAGGCGCGGTCTCAATTATCAAGGCTTAAAATTGATAAAGGCTTAACAAAGAGATACAAAGCTGTTGTTAAGACCATAGGCTTTTTATCTTCTAATCCAAGGCATAAAAGTCTCCAAACCCATGAGTTTTCAAGTTTAAAAGGACCAAAAGGGGAGAAGATATTTGAAGCATATGCCGAGCAATCGACGCCCGCTGCATATAGAATCTTTTGGTATTATGGTCCTGCTAAAGATCAGATCACAATTATTGCAATCACACCCCATCCATAGCCTGGACAGCCTACCTCTACGGGCGATGGTTCCATCTTGACTTTTGTATTCCAATGAATCATAATAATCCCCGGTAGGTTCGAATAAAGAATAACCCATACCTTCGAACTCCCGGGCAATGGAGGCGGCTGTGAGTAAGCAATTGCGGGACAAAGTATTTATAAGCTACAGCCATAAAGACAAAGAATGGCTGCAAAAATTGGAAACCATACTGCAACCCCTGGTCAGCAAAGGGAAAATTACTCTCTGGGATGACACGAAAATTGGATCCGGCGACCAATGGAACGCCGAAATCATAAACGCCCTGGAAACCACCCGTATTGCTGTGCTTCTTATTAGCGGTAACTTTCTGGCTTCGGAATATATCACCAAAACAGAACTCCCGGCTATTCTCGCCGCTGCCGAAAAGAAAGAATGTGTCCTTTTTTGGATTCTTATCGATGATTGCTTGTATGAGGAATACGGGTTAAATAAATTTCAAGCCGCTCATGACATCAAACATCCGCTGGCCGCTTTAAAAAGTACCGCCGAAGCTAAAAAAATCCTGGCTGAAATTGCCCGCGAAATTTCCCGTATTTACCCATCTCCCATTATTGTGAAAAAAAAGCAAATCAAAATCCTCTCTATCACTGCCAGCCCGGACGATGAAAACATGTTATTGTACGAATCGGAACAGGATACCATGCTGAATGCCTTTCAAGGTTTTAACCGCGACGAAGTTTACCTGGATATGCCCGACCCGGTCAAAAGCACGATGGATGAAATTAAAGAACGCCTGGAAGACGGGAAACACGATATCCTCCATATCACGGCCCACGGCAACATCAACGATAACAACGAAGGCTTCCTGTGTTTCGAAGACCACCGGGGCAAACTGGAAACGGTCACGGGCTCCCAATTGGCGGAAGTGTTGAAAGGTCTGAACCCCGCGCCCGTCATCGTGATACTTTCCGCCTGTCATTCGGCGAGCCGGGAACCGGATTTAATGCCAACGGCCCGGGTGTTATTCGACGCCGGCATCGCCGCTGTCATCGGGATGAATAAGTCTGTCAGCCACGCCGCCGCCATCGAGTTTAACGCCGCGTTTTTTACCGCCCTGATCGAGAAGAAGCCGCTAAAGGACGCCTTTGCGGCGGGAAAGGATGAAATATTCAAAGGCGAACAGCGCCGTATTAAAGAGATTCCCAATTGGAATGCGTTGAAAGAATATGAAATCCCGCAATTACTGGCGCGGGATGAGAACCTGGGGGTGGAATCTTTTTCCGATTATCGCATCGAAGCTCCGGGCCGACCGCAAAGCCACCATTTCCAGGGCGCGAAATACCTGGAACGGGGTTTCATCGGCAGGCGCCAGGTATTGCGGGAGATTTTTAAGGCCATCGATAATAAACAGGGGGCCGTGGTGCTCAAAGGCCCCGGCGGCATCGGCAAGTCCACGCTTACCACCCGTAGTGCCGCCAACCTGCGGCAGAAGCGGGATGGTTATGATTTTATCATTATCCGGGGTGACGCTTCGGAAGTGAAAATCCTTGAAGCCATTTCCAATAAAGCAGCGGATAGGGGAGTGGCGGGGGCAAAAGAAGTTTTCAGCGCCAGCGCCGAACCCATTCAAAAATTGGGTTGGTTCGTGGAGAATTTTCTTGGGCCGCGCAAGGTCATGATTATTTTCGATAATTTCGAGGAGAACCAGGATGAGGCGCGCGGGGATTTCCGCAGCGAAAAGGAGTCGTTAAAACAATTCATATGGACTTTCCGGGACTATTTAAAGAACAAGGAGAGTTTCCTATTTTTTTCCACGCGCTACACGCTGCCGGGATTCGAGGGGCCGGATATTACCAAAGACATCCCGGAATTTACCGTGGTGGAATTCCGTAAAATGATGTGGAACGGCAAGGCATTGAAGCGGTTGGACGGTAAATCCATAAAAACGCTTCAAGATGAGATCGGTGGTAATCCGCGGGCGCTGGAATTATTGGACCGCATCGCCTACAATGAGTTTCATGAGCGAGAGTATCAATGGGAGCAATTAAAAGATTTAATCCCGGAGCTTCGTCGGAGGATCATTGAAAAGAAAAGTGGGAGTGATGATTTTGCGCCATTATTTTTGGATAAATTATTCAGTTACCTGTCGCCGGAGCAGCGTTTAATCATGGAAATATTTTCCATTTATCGTAATCATGTACCTGTGGAAGCCGTAAAAGTACAGGGGGTAGAAATGGCGCGGCACGATCGTAAAAGATTGGCTGATTTATCCCTGCTGGAATGCATTGAAATGGAGAAAGGCCAATTATATTATGTTCACCGGTTGACAGCGCAGTATTTATTAGACCCCATGGAAATGGCAGTTAAAAATAAATATCATCTCCAGGCCGCCCACTATTTTGAAAAAATTCGGACAGAAGAAGGTAAAAAATATATTGACAATGACATAGAAGTACGTTGGCATTTTCTCCAGGCAGGAGAGTGGGATAAGGCGGCGGAGATAACATTTACTCTTGAAGAATATTTAACTCTTCACGGATTTCCACAAAAGTCCATGGAATTGCTGCATGAGTTGGAAGGGAAAAAACTGGATGATATAAATTGCGCCAATGTTTACAATCAAATTGGAAATTTATTGCAGGGATTTGGCGACTATGAGGCGGCCTTAACCCAGTATCGAAGGGCATTGGATATTCTTGAGAAAATCGGAAATATCCCGTGCGTATCGAAAAGTTTGCATAATATTGGCGCGATCTATCATTTGAAAGGCGAAACTGATGTAGCCTTAACACACTATGAAAAAGCGAAAGAAAACTTTGAGAAAATAGGTGATAACAAAGGTGTGTCAGCAATTTTGAATAATATCGGCATGATCTATCAATTAAAAGGCGATGTTGAATTGGCCTTAATCCAGTATCAAAAGTCATTAGAAATGAAGGAGAAAATTGGCGATAGCAAAGGTGTATCGGCTAGTTTGCTGCAGATCGGAATGATCTATCAAGATAAAGGTGACTATGAGGCAGCCTTAACCCAGTACGAAAAGGCAAGGGAAATCTTTGAGATAATCGGAGATATCAAGGGCGTTGCCACCAGTTTGCATCAAATCGGCTGGATATATCAAGATAAAGGCAACTATGAGGCGGCTTTAACCCAATATCGAAAGTCATTGGAGATTACTGAAAAAATTGGTGATAGCAAAGGTGTATCGACTAGTTTGCATCATATAGGTGTGGTCGATCAAGGTAAAGGTGACATTGATGCGGCCTTAATCAAGTATCGAAAGTCATTAGAAATTCGAGAGAAAATCGGGGATATCCAGGGAGTAGCTCAAAGCTTGCATCAAATTGGCATGATCGATCAATTTATAGGGGACTATGAGGCGGCTTTAACCCAGTTTCGGAAATCATTAGAAATTTGTGAAAAAATCGGGGATATAAAGGGCGTAGCGCAAAATTTGCACCAGATAGGCATAATCTATCAATTGAAAGGCGATTATGATGGAGCCTTAACACAGTATCGAAAGTCATTCGAAATTGCTGAAAAGATCGGGAATATTTACGGTTTAGCGATCATAAAGGGCCAGATGGGGAAACTGTATTTTCAACAGCAGGAATTTGAAACCGCATTGAAATACTCTATCCAGGCTTTTACCATCTTTTCCAGAATCGGCTCCCCCGAAGCCGATAAAGCGAAAAACGATATCGCCCTCTGCCGCGAGAACATGCCGGAAGAACAATTTAAGGCCATTTTAAAAGAGAATGGAATGATGAACGATGAATGATGAAGAAAAGAAGGAAGAGCGGAAGCGGGGAAGAGAAGAAGAGCGGAAAAAACTGGATTTGGAATGATGAAGAAAAACCTTTTTAAAAGAATTGGGAGTAGGGTAGAGTGGTGATTGGTGAGTGGTGAGCAGGGCGGATTAACCCTGGGAAAAATCCTCCAGCAGGTAATTGCCTATATTTCTCTGCTTAACGTCAAATCCGACGCCCAATAAGACAACCTCTTTCCCCCCGGCCAGGTATTTTTCATAATATTTCATTTTTTTGATCTGTTCTAAAGCCTCATGCTCACTGCCCATCTTGAATTCCATGATGTAGATTTTATTCCCCGTCTCCAGCACGGCATCGATACGCCCGGTATTGGTGGGCTCCTCACACCTGACCTCGGCGCCGGCTAATTTCAGTATTAAATAAATAATCGAGTGGTAATAGGCCTCTTTATCCCCGATAAAAATATTGTAGGGTATGGAGGCAAATAGTGATTTGCTCTCCCGGATAAAGCCGTCCATGTCGCCGGCCTTCACTAACTCATTTATTCGCTCAAGAAACCGGCTGTTGAAACTCATATCTTTTCGGCTAAAATCTCCCAAAAGGTAGGTCAAAAAAGAATCCCGTACTTCTTTGTTGGGGTAGGATAAATGGTAGGCTTTAACTTTTGTAATACCCCGGGAGGTTATTTCTTTTATGGTAAGGTAACCGGTTTGAAAGAGCAGGGCCGCGATATCAATGTTCTCGATGTCATAACTGTCAAAGGTGTAACTGCCTACCGTTAAATTCTCGAATCCCGTTATTTCGCTTTCCTTACGCCGGATCAATTGGATTAAAAAAGTGGGCGTCCCGGAAGTGAACCAAAAATTTTCAAAACTTTTCTCCGCGAACAAATTTAAAATAGAGAAAGGATTATAAACAAAATTTTCCCCATCCCAGGAATAGCCATTGTACCAATGCTTGATGTCATTCGCTAATTGTTTTTCGCTCATTCCCGCTTCATCGGCCAACTGAGCAAGATAAGGCGCAAAATAATGCATCAATTCTGTTTCGGTATATCCCACCAGCACGGCAAATTGCCTGGACAACGTAATGTCGCGTAAGTTATTAAGGTCGGAGAAAATGGATACCCTGGAGAACTTCGATACCCCCGTAATAAATACGAACCGCAGAAAGGCATCCGAGCCTTTTATAACTCCAAAAAAGTGCTTCAAGACCTTACGGATAGTTTTAGCTGTTTCCAGTTTACTTGCTTCCATGTATTCGGTAATGGGTTTGTCGTACTCATCCACCAGGAGTACTACCTTGCCCAGGGAGGATAATTTTTCGATTAATTCCGCGAAACTTTCCTTATAGGTTTTCTTTTCATCCAGGATTACGTCATAGGATATCGCTGTTTTATAGAGAAATTTTTTAAGGGATTCTTTCAGTTTCTTAGGGGATTCGAAGTCCATTTTTGAAAAATCCATATGGATGACCGGGTATTTGATCCATTCGATTTTGTCATAGATCCAGAGCCCCTTAAAAAGTTCCTTATTACCTGAGAAAATTTCCGCCAGGGTAGAGATCAGCAGGGATTTTCCAAAACGGCGCGGCCTGGATAGAAAGTAGTATTTCCCTCCCGTGGCAAAAAGATCGTGGATTTGCCTGGTTTTATCAACGTAAATATAATCCTCAGCGATGAAATCACGAAACGTCTGGATGCTCAGCGGTAAATTTTTCATAATAGTAGGATTATAACATTAGCGCCGGATTTTATCAACGGAAAAAGCGGAAGTTAGAAAAACAAGCCCACGAATTTCACGAATTATCACGAAAAAAAACATATCCACGGATTACTCTGATTTCACAGATTGTTTTTCCGCTCTTCAGCTCTTCCTCGCTTCCGCGTTTCCTATTATCCTGCCCCTGATTCACATCCTTGCTTTTCCCAACTTTACCTGTTTTTTAGAGCCAATCACCCGATTTTTGAGAATACTTTTACGCTTTTATGAGATATTCGCATCTCCACTGAGTAAAAATTCCTATATTTATGAGATACTTACGCCTTACATAGGGGTCCCCGCTACCGGCATAGTGATGTTCATCGCTTACATTGAGTTTCCCGCTTCCTGCAAAGAGGTCGCAGCTACCGGCAATGAGGTTCCCCATACTATTTTAGGGGTTGATTATACCGACATATGCATCGATCTTCTCTTACTTGCGTAAAAGTCTGCGCTGCATACGCCTTTATTTTCTCTTTTTTCCTTGACAACCACGGCGAATATATGGTAATATCCGTTACTATGACCTTAAACACGGCTTCTCCCGGGTCAAACGGAGGTACAACATGAGAACGAAGCGAAGAAATAAGACAAGCCTCTTAAGCAGAGCGCCCATTGCCGGCCGCTTACACCTGGTTCGCAAACATTTCGGCTTCAGCCAGGACCAAATGGCCCAGTCTTTGGGGTGCAGCAGGGAAACCTACGGCAAAAATGAACGGGGTTACTACATGCTCACCATCGACACCGTCGCCGCTTTATATGAAAAACTGGGCGTTTCCATGGAATGGCTGCTCTTTAACCGCGGCCCTATGCTCCGTGACAATGGAATAAAAAAATCGGAATTGAAACTGGAGACGCAGGCGGATATGTCTTTTCCCGATGAATTGAACGAAATGATCGGTATGATGAAAAACGTCCCCTTCCTGCGCTATGCGGTCATGGGCTATTACCAGAAATTCAAACTGGAAAACAAACACACTATCCTTCAAGCCCTGGGTCAAGACAAAACCACGGGAAATGTATGAAAGAAGGTGAATGATGTTCGAATATAACACGTCCATCAAAATGCATGAAACCGACGCCGCCGGGGTCTTGTTTTTCGCCAACCAATTCAAACTGGTGCATGACGCCTATGAAGCTTTCCTGGAATCCCAAGGATTTGCGATAAAGGATTTATTGACAAACACGGCTTTCCTCCTGCCCATCGTACACGCGGAAACGGATTTTAAAGCCCCTTTGCGGGTAGGGGACAAGGTAGTCGTCAGGTTAAAGGTTAAAAAGACCGGCAATACTTCCTTTACCCTGGCCCATGAGATTTATAAAGATGGAACGCTGCTCACGGGCGCCGGCGAAACAGTGCACGTCTGCATGGATAAAAATTCCGCCGCCAAAATACCACTACCGGCGGAACTGATGGAAATTATTTGCCGGCATTCTTCCTGAACTGGGAAGGGGTCGTCCCGGTAATATTTTTAAAGGCGCGGTTAAAGGCGCTCTTCGAATTATACCCTACGTCATAAGCGATATCGAGAACCGATTTATCCCTGGTTTTGGGATCGCTTAATATTCTCTGGGCCTCTTTGATCCGGAATTCGGTAATAAATTCGATGAAACTCATCTTCAATTCATCATTGATGATCTCGGAAAGATTCCGGGAGGACAACAACAGTTTCGAGGCCACGGATTTTATTGAGAGGTCGGAATCTTTGTAAATTTTTTCCACTTCCAGTAAATACATCAGTTTCCGAATATATTTTTTTGTCTCTTCCACGGGCGACGTTGAATTCTTTGATTTAAACATATACTTTAATCTCTTTAACCGCCTTAATCTCCAGTCATGGATATACTTTCTAAAATAAAGAAACGGGAATGGCAGGAGAGAAGCCGCCAGCACCATGAGAACAATTTTAAAAAAGAGCGTTTGATAAAATTTCGGTTTTAGATAAAACGACGCCTGCGCGCCGGTATCGTTCCACACGCCATAACTGCTGCGGGCAATGACGCGAAAAACATATTTGCCGGGAGGAAGATTGGTGTAATAAGCGGTGCGGTTGGAACCGGGCTCGAGCCATTTTTTGTCAAACCCCTCGAGTTTATATTTAAAAAGAATTTTCCCCGGCACAATAAAACTAAGGGCCGTATAATGAATCTCCAAATTATTCTTGCCGGGCGGGAGGGTCAGATTCTTACTCACGGGACAACATTCCCCGTCCAGCATTATTTTTTCAATCACCACCGGGGAAGGGGGCTTATTACGCCCGGTATCTTTCGGGTCGATCACCGAAACCCCATCCGTGGTAGGGAACCACAGTTTCCCGTCGCGACTTTTCCAGCCGGCCGGTTGATTGGCCCCGTTGCATTCGATGCTGCGCATCCCGGCTTCTTTGCCGAATACCGAGGGATTCACTTTTTGTATGGTTCCCTTAAAAAAGGCATCCGCCTCTTCCCGGGTTAAACAGTATATCCCCCGGTTCGAACTGATCCAGAAATCGGCGTTATGGTCTTCCAGTATCCAGTAAACGGTATCATCCGGCAGCCCGTCTTTTTTCCATACTATGGAAATTCTGCCATCCTGGAAACGGTTTAATCCTTTTATCGTACCCACCCAGAGAATGCCTTGCTTATCTTCATGAATGCAGGTAACGATATTATTAGACAATCCTTTTTTTTCGTTAAAGACCTCGATTTTGCCGTTTTCGTTCACGCGGCACAAGCCGCTGCCGAAAGTACCTGCCCAGAGATTTCCCCTGGAATCTTTGAAGAGGGTATTCACCCTGGATTTGACATCGGCGATGGGAGTAAATTTTTCATTTCGGAATTCGAGGATATCGCCTTTGGTGCTGCCGGCCAGGATGCGGCCTTCGCCTTCCGGGTCGGCGTAAACGGACCTGAAAGAGTTGTTAAGGCCGCCGCGGCGGGAATCGAAAACCTCGAAACGGCCGTTTTTAAAGCGATCGATCCCGCCCCCCAGGGTCCCGAACCACATGGCGCCGGACCGGTCCTGGGCAAACGAGACGACTGAATCCGAAGATAAACCGTCCCGCATGGTCAGGGTGTAAAACCGGTTATCTTTGAAATAGTTGACCCCGTATCCTTTGGTCCCCACCCAAACCTGGTTTTTATTGTCCTGGAAAACGCCGTAAATATTATTATGAGAGAGCCCGTTTTTGGTGGAGTAAGTGATGATTTCAGTTTCTCTGAGGGAATTCAAGCCGCCGCCGTTGGTTCCGATCCACAGGGTGCCTTCCCGGTCCTGGTAAAAATACAAAATAAAATTGCCGGTTAAATCCCCCTGGTTGGGGTAAACAGAGATACGGTCGCTGCCGGCGGGTAGGATATTGATGCCGCCGCCCTGCGTCCCGATCCATATATTCCCGAAGCGGTCCTCGTAGAGGCTCCCGATGCTTTGATTAGCGAGGCCGTTTTTAGCGTTAAAAAGGTCCCACTGACCTTCCCAGTACCTGTACAAACCGTTCTCGTTCGTTCCGATCCATATGGCGCCCTTGCGATCTTCGAACAGGGTAAGAATTTCCAGGCCGGCCAGCCCCATGGATTCGGCGTAAAACTCGCCGCCGCGTTTTTTTACCAGCAGCAAGCCGTCCACCCCGGCGCCGGCCCAGGTATGCCCGTTCCGGTCCTCCAGGAGACTCCTGACCGTCCGGTTGGAAGATGTTTCCGGCAATGGAATACGGGTAAACGAATTATTGGCGAAACGACACAAACCGGCGCCGGAGCCGATCCATATAGAACCGTCCATGGATTCCTCGATGCACCAAATTTCGCTGCCCAGCAGCCGGGAATTTCCCGTAATCGCTTTAAAGGTCCCGTTTTTATAGCGGATGACCCCGCCCCCCCGGGCGCCGATCCAGAGCGTCCCGCAGCGGTCCACTTGCAGCGACGAGATAATGTCGTTGGAGAAAGCGGGTGTATTTTCATGGTTAAAAACTTCGAATTTGATGCCGTCAAAACGCGCCAGGCCCGCTTCCGTTCCTAGCCAGAGGTACCCGTCCGGGGTTTGAGTAATTGCGTTTACAGAGTTCATGGGCAAACCGTCATCGATGGTCCAGGTGTGGTGCTGGAACGAATCGATGGAACGCATGGGTTGACCTGGGAAAACCAGGGATGGCAGCAGGGCAAATAGTATGACAAATATCTTTCGAATCGAATTGTGTTGTTTCATCGTTTACGCCTTTTTAGGACTATATTGTAACAGATTTTTTAAGATATGAAAACGGAAAAAAAAGAATTTACACTTATGAGAGTCTCTATCCCTCAAGGCCATAAGATTTGTCCGGCCAGCAGTAAAAACCGCTCTGGCGAATGCCCTCTCCCGTATATTATAAAAGGATCTCCCTGGGAAAACCGGCGGGAAATAGCGATCCCATTTTTTCAATTCCCAAAGCATAGAATATCATCACAATTTCCCCGGGGATGTTATTATAAAAGGGTCTTACCTTTGGAAAAAGAGCGCCGAGAATGGAACATTTTGGGGATTTACTTGTCCTGGAAATCGTGATATTTAATGTATTGATACGGAGTCACATTAATTATTTATAGTGAACCATTATTGGTACGGAACCCCGGTTGAATCATTTTAAAAGACAAATTTTAATCACAATACCCAATGGCGGAAGCCTATCTCAATTTTAAACCCGGTCCGGGAAAAATGTCGAAAATAGAAAAAAAGAATATCGAGGATATCCTTGGGTTAACTCCCATGCAAGAAGGGATGCTCTATTATTATTTGAAAGAGCCCGGATCAAGCCTCTATTTTGAACAATTATGCCTGGAGATCTCCGGCGAAATCGGGGTGGCGCTTTTTGAAAAAGCATGGCGCTTTGTCATTCAAACCAATGAAATGCTGCGCACGGTTTTCCGCTGGGAAGGGGTGGAAAATCCGCTTCAAATGGTTTTAAAGGAACATGCCACGCACCTGGAATATTATGATTTTTCCAGCCGGGAGACAGGAGAGAAAAAAAAGCGGCTGGAAGAGCTTAAAGTTGAAGACAGGAACAACCCATTCGACTTAACCGGCGTCCCCTTCAGGGTTTATTTATGTAAGACCGGCGGCGCCGCTTTTGAAATGATTGTAAGCTATCATCATATCCTGTATGACGGCTGGAGTAACGGGATTATCCTGGAAGAATTTCTCAGCGCTTATCATGATCTCTGCGCCGGGAAGGAATTGATAATACCGGCTAAGACAAAGTTTAAAGAATTTGTTGCCTGGCTGCAAAATTCGGATAAGGGTAAGGAAGATACATATTGGAGCAACTATCTGTACGGGTTTGCTACCCCGACGGAACTGTCCATAAAAAAAAGTAGCAAAGGGGAAAGAATAACCGCGGGACATTTTCAAACCCATTTCGGCAAGTCCATAAAGGATAAAATCGAGGATTTTGTTAAGGCGCACAAGATTACCGCGGCGTCTCTATTTTATTGCAGTTGGGGGATATTGCTGCAAAGGTATAATAATAGCGACGACGTGGTTTTCGGCGCCGCGGTATCGGGGCGGCCGGCGGGTGTACCGGGAATAGAACGGATGGTGGGTTTATTTATCAATACCATACCTTTACGAATACAAAGTTACCCCGGTGAAAAAATAGCGGACCTGCTGCACGGGGTAACCGCCGACCTGGAAGAAAGAGAAGTCTATGAGCATACCCCCCTGGTGGAAATAAATTCGGGAAAAGAACTTTTCGATTCCATCGTGGCAATAGAGAATTATCCCCTGGATAGCCAATGGAACCGGCAAAAAAACGGGTTGACCATTCGTTCGTATTCCATGGTCGAAACGACCCATTATGATCTGACCCTGGGCATCGAGCTTTTCGATGATATTGAAATAAATTTCAGTTACCGGGAACAGGCCTTTGAAAAGGACGAGATCGAACGCCTGGCCGGTCATTTTTCGCGCATTATGCAAGATATTATCGATAGCCCGGGGAAAGAAGTATCCCGGATCGATATGTTGTCCGGGGAAGAGAAAAGCCGGTTGCTCTATGAGTGGAATAATACGGAAAGACCGTATCCCCAGGATAAAACCATCGATGGATTATTTGAAGAGCAAGTGGAACGAACGCCGGATCATATTGCCCTGGTAGGGGCAACTGCAACTATCGTAGAGACGTTGCGCGCAACGTCTCTACAAATAACCTACCGCCTTTTGCATGAACAATCCGATGGTTTGGCGCAATTGTTAATAAAAAAAGGCGTTGGGCCGGATACGATCGCGGCAATCATGACGGAACGTTCCGTTGAAACGATTATCGGCATCCTGGGAATTTTGAAATCCGGCGGCGCTTATTTGCCAATCGATCCGGGGTACCCGCGGGAACGCATCGATTATATGTTAAAGGATAGTAATGCCGGTATTTTATTGGGAATGGAAGAATACCAAAAGAAACTAATGGGCTCGCCGCAGGCGTTTTTTCATCATTCATCATTCATCATTCATCATTCAAATCATCTTTCTTATATCATTTACACTTCCGGGTCCACCGGGAATCCCAAGGGGGTAATGATCGAACATAAGTCCCTGGTGAATTTTATTTTTTCGATGTACAGGGATTACCGTGAGGATTTTGGTCCGGCGGATAAATTCTTGAGCTTAGCCAACTTTTGTTTCGATGTGAGCGTCTGTGAAATATTTATGCCGTTGGTATTCGGGGCTTGCATTGTTTTACCGGCGTATGATAAGGTATTGGACCCGTGGGCGCTAGCGGGGGTTATTATTGAGAAGGCGATTACTTTTACTTATATTCCTCCCGGGTTATTAAGGGAGGTGTATGAGTATCTTAACATGGCGCCCCGGGGTTCCGGTTGCGGTCTGGAGTTAAATAAAATGTTACTGGGGGTGGAACCCATCCAGGATTACGTATTAGAGGATTATCTCAAGTTGAATCCCGCGCTGCGCATCATCAATGGTTATGGACCTACCGAGGCGACTATTTGCGCGGCGGCTTACCGGTATGAATCCCATGAACCTGTAGGAAAGCGGGTTCCTATTGGGCGTCCTTTGGCCAACATGGTGTTGTTGTTGCTGGATAAATACCGTCAACCGACGCCTATGGGTCTGGCAGGGGAGTTGTACATCGGCGGCGACGGCCTGGCGCGGGGTTACCTGAACAACCCGGAATTAACCGCAGAAAAGTTTTTCGATTTTCATCATTCATCATTCGATCTTCCACGCATTCATCATTCAAAGTTATATAGAACCGGCGACCTGGCGCGCCGGTTGGCCGACGGCAATATCGAATTCCTGGGCCGGATGGACTTCCAGGTGAAGATAAGGGGCTACCGCGTGGAACCGGGCGAGATCGAAAGCCGCCTGCTAAGTCATAACAATATCAAAGAAGCCGTGGTGCTGGTTAAAGATTGGAAAAACACCGATAACGAAGATAAATACCTCTGCGCTTATGTAACGGGCGCGCCTTCGCTGGAGGAATCCCAATTGAGGACCTTCCTGGCAAAGGATTTGCCCGCGTATATGATCCCGGCGTATTTTGTTTTCCTGGAAAAGATACCCTTATTACCCAGCGGTAAAGTGGACCGGAAAGCCCTGCCTGACCCGGGACCCGCCGGCGCCGGTTCCATAGGGGAAGAGGTCTATACGCCGCCGCGGGATGAAATCGAAAGAAAACTGGTAAACACCTGGACTTCGGTCCTGGGTGAACCCCCGGCGGGACGCCCCGGCATAGGCATCGATGATAATTTTTTCAAATTGGGCGGGCATTCGATAAAAGCGGCCAAACTGGTTTTAAAAATTCAGAAAGAGTCGAATATTAAAGTTCCGTTAAATGCTTTATTTGAAAATCCCACTATCCGGGGTCTGGCGGGTTATATTAAAAAAGCGGAAAAAGAAAAATATGTCGCCATCCCGGCGGCGGAAGAGCGGGAATATTACCCGTTAACCTCCGGTCAAAAGCAGTTTTACATTACCCGCCATGCCGGTCATGACGGCGCGGTTTACAATGTCCAGAACCTGGTGCAGTTGGAAGGTACGCTCTCGCCAAAAGTCCTGGAGAGATTGGAAACCGCATTCAAGGAGTTAATTCATCGCCATGAAAGCCTGCGCACATCGTTTGAAATAATCGGCGACGAACCGGTGCAGCGCATTCATAAAGAAGTGGAATTTAAATTAGAGGTCAGGGATCAGGGGGCAGGAGTTATTAAATCATTTATCCGGGCTTTCGACCTGTCGAAAGCCCCGCTCCTCCGGGTGGGGTTGATAAAAACAGGGGAAGAAACCCACATTTTGGTCGCCGATATGCATCATATTATCGCCGATGATCTTTCCATGGGGCTGCTGGTAAAGGATTTTATAAGCTTATACCGGGGAGAGGATTTGGCGCCGCTGCAAACGCGGTACAGGGATTTTGCCCTGTGGCAAACCGGGATGCCGCAAAACGCGGCGGCGCAAGCAAGCTTGAAGCGCCAGGAAACGTATTGGCTGAATGAACTGGCTGGAGATATCCCGCCGCTGAACCTGCCCCTGGATTTTCCCAGGCCGATGATCCGGCAATATGACGGTAGTTCCGTTCCTTTTGAATTGGATGATGAAACGGCGGGACTATTAAAAAAACTGGCGGCGACGGAAGGGGTCACGCTTTATATCCTGCTGCTGGCGATATTTTTCATATTGCTTGCGAAACTGTGCGACCGGGAAGATATCCTTGTGGGGACGCCCATTGCCGGCCGCCGACACCCGGACCTGGAAACGGTAATCGGTTTCTTTGCCACCATGCTGGTGATACGGGGCCGCCCCAACGGCCAAAAGAATTTCCTGGACTTTTTACGGGAAATCAAAGACAAAACACTGGCTGCCCATGAGAACCAGGATTATACTTATGAACAATTGGTGGATAAACTGGCCATAAGAAACCCGGGCCGGAACGCGTTGTTCGATGTGGTGTTTGTCTGGGAGGACCTGGAGATCCACCTGGGCGACCTAACTCTACCCAACAGTGAAAGGGAAGAAGAACGGCTGAAATTAAAGCTTTTTAATTATGAAAAAATCCATGCGCCTTTCGATCTGATTTTCACGGGCGCTGAATCCGGCGAAACCATGAACTTCTTTATTAATTATAGTACGGCGCTCTTTAAAAAGGAGAGCATTGAAAAAATCGCCGCTGATTTTATGGGGGTGATTTCAGCGGTATTGAAAGACCCGGGTATGAAATTGGGGGATATCGGGGTAGCCCATGATTTATTGGAAGCAACCCCCCGGGCATTCATGGAGGAACCCGGCGATTTCGGGTTTTAGAGATAAGGAGAATAACGAATGAATATGAATACGAAAATGAATAAGGAAAAAATTCTTTTAATGCTGCTGCCCTTCTGGGACCCGCAAATCCCGCCGTCCGGGATTTCCTGTCTTAAAAGTTATCTCCAGCAGCACGGTTATTCGGTCAAAACGATAGACGCCAATATTGAAGATCATTTGAAGGAAACATACCATAAATACTTTGAAAAATTAAGGGAATATGTGCCCGAAAACCAAAAAGGCAATTTTAATAAAATCGGGTTCGATATCCTGCACAACCATATGATGGCCCATATGAATCATGAAAATGAGGATGATTATATGGCGGCCATAAAAATCCTGTTTAAAACGACGTTTTTTATGGATATCGAGCCTGACCGGGTTTCTGAACTGGACCAACTCATCGGCGTGTTTTTCCAGCGCCTGGAAGCGTATATTCTCCCGATATTGGAACGGGAAAAACCCGATGTGCTGGGGATTACCGTGTACACCGACACCCTGCCGGCCTCACTGCTGGCGTTTAAGCTGGCAAAAGAGAAATACCCGGATATGCGAACCGTTATGGGGGGCGGTATTTTTGCCAGCGATATGACATTGGGTTCCGCTAACCTGGAATTTTTCCTGGAAAGAGTCCCGTATATCGATAAAATCCTGGTGGGGGAGGGCGAATATTTGTTTTTAAAGTACCTGGAAGGGGAATTAAATGAGCAGCCGGGGCCCAAACGGGCGGCCTCGCTGAAAGATATTCAAAATGAAGTCATGGATATCGCCAGCCTGGGGGTCCCGGATTTTTCCGATTTCGATCTTACCCATTATCCCTATCTAACCGCTTATACTTCCCGCAGTTGCCCGTTCCAGTGCGAGTTTTGTACGGAGACGATCCAGTGGGGCAAGTACCGGAAGAAAAGCCACGGCCAGGCAGTGCAGGAACTGCTGACGCTTTACCGGCGTTACGGCGGCCAATTATTCTTAATGGGGGACTCGCTGTTGAACCCGATTATCACGGACCTGGCGCAAGAACTGGAAAAGGAAGAGATTTCCATTTATTGGGACGGGTATTTACGTGCGGAGCGCCGCGCCGGGGATACGGAAAATACGATGTTGTGGCGGCGGGGCGGTTTTTACCGGGCCCGGCTGGGACTGGAAAGCGGCTCCGGCCGCGTCCTGGATTTGATGAATAAAAAAATTACCGTGGAAGAAATTAGGTCCACGGTCTCTGCCCTGGCGTACGCCGGGATTAAAACCACTACTTATTGGCTGCTGGGGTTCCCCGGCGAAACCGAAGCGGATTTCCGGGAAACATTGGACCTTATCGAAGAAATGGCGGATGATATTTACGAAGTCAATTGCTCGCCGTTCTGGTATTTCCACGACGCCCAGGGCGGGGATGCGCGCTGGAAAGATAAAAGCACCCCGCTTTACCCGGCCAAAGCCAGGGAAATGTTCCTCATCCAGACCTGGATGGTGGATTGCGAGCCCCACCGGGAAGAGATTTACCGGCGCATGTGGCGGTTTACGGAACACTGTAAAAAACTGGGCATCCCCACGCCTTATTCGCTGCAAGAATTCCACCAGGCCGATTTACGCTGGCTGGAACTGCACAAGAACGCTGTGCCGCCCATGGTGTGGTTCGGCAAACAGGGGAAATGCATCGATGAAAATAAACAGGTAAAGAAAATTCTGCAGACGCAGGCAGCGGAATCGGATGATGGGGACTTTGGTTTTTGAATGAAAACGATTTTGGAGGAAATAGATCATGTCAAGCGGTGAACTATCTAAAGAGCGGACAAAGGCGGCCAGTCAGAAGGTCAAGGAAAGGGATTATTGGTTAAACAAATTGTCCGGGGAATGGCAAAAGACCACGTTTTATTATGATCACCCCGAAGCCAAAGGGACCAGGACGATGGAAAGTATTTCTTTCCAGGTTACAGGCGAGAGTTTTTCGGATTTGCTGCGTTTGAGTAATCACTCGGACCAGCGGTTGTTCATGATCCTCCTGGCCCAGTTGACGGCGCTGCTGTATAAATATACGGGGCAAACGGATATCATCCTGGGCGCGCCGATCTACCGGCAAGAAGTCGAAGGAACTTTTATCAATACGGTGTTGACCTTAAGAAATTCGTTCGAACCGGGGATAACCTTTAAACAACTGCTGCTGCTGGTCCGGCAGACCCTGGCCGATGCGGCGGAACATCAAAATTATCCCATCGAAGCCCTGCTGCACAAGCTAAACCTGCCGGTTTCAGAGGATTTTCCTTTGTTCGATATTACTATCCTGTTGGAAAATGTTCATAAAAAGGAATACCTGGATCATATCCACACGAATCTATCATTTTGTTTTCAACGAAATGAACAGTCGCTGGATGGCGTGGTGGAATATAATTCGGTGCGTTATACGGCCGCCGCCGTGCAGGGGATCATCGATCATTATCGATGCCTGGCAAAGCAAATCGCCGCTTTGTTGGACGCACGGTTAACGGATATCGACATCCTCCCTGACGAGGAAAAAAAGAAAATTTTGGTGGATTTTAATGATACCCAGGGGGAATACCCGGAAGGTAAAACGATTCACCAATGGTTTGCAGAGCAAGCCGCAAAAACGCCGGATGCTATCGCGATTTCTGTCGGACAGGTCGGAGAAGTCAGACGAGTCGGACCGGTCGGACCAGTCGGACTGAGTTATCGCCAATTAAATGAAAAGTCGGGGCGATTGGCGGCTGTATTGAGTCGAAAAGGGGTTGGGCCCGACGTCATTGTGGCCTTGATGGCGGAGCGTTCGCCGGGGATGATTATCGCCCTATTGGCAATACTAAAAGCCGGGGGTGCGTATTTGCCCATCGATACCGGTTACCCGGAAGAGAGGAAAAGGTATATGCTTACAGACAGCCGGGTGCGCTCGATGCTCGTTGACCGCGACAACCGGGCGCCGGGCTGCGCGCCGGCGGGGGTTGACATTATCGACGTCACTGACCCGGCCGTGTATTGCGGGGATGAGCATAATCCGCCTCAACACAGCGGGAGCGCCGGGGACCTGGTGTATTTGATTTATACGTCGGGCTCGACGGGGAACCCCAAGGGGGTTATGCTGGAACATCGGAATGTGGTTAATTTGATATATTTCGATTTTCATTATACCAATATGGATTTCAGCAAGGTATTGCAGTTTCACACCATCGGGTTTGATGCTTCGTTCCATGAAATATTTTGTGCGCTGCTTTCGGGTGGGGAATTGTGTTTGATCGATGAGGATACCCGGTTGGATATCCCGGGGTTATTCCGGGTGGTGGCAGAGAACCGGATACCCACGGTATTTTTGCCCATGTCGTTTTTGCGCATCATATTTAACGATGCAAATTATGTGCGGGAGTTTCCGCGCTGTGTGAGGCATATCCAGACGGCGGGGGAGCAGGTGTTTATCAACCGGTTGTTCCGTGGTTTTTTGCAGGAGAATCATGTGTATTTGCACAATCATTATGGGCCGTCGGAGACACATGTGGTAACTACGTTAACCCTGGACCCGGACGGGGATATCCCAGAATTGCCTACCATTGGAAAACCCATTTTAAACAGCACTATATATATATTGGATAGAGAGCAACAAATATTGCCCGTGGGGGCGCCGGGGGAAATGTACATCGGCGGTATCCAGGTAGGGCGGGGGTATTTGTTCCAGCCGGATTTAACCGCGGAAAAATTTATAAACAAAAGTTTTGCGGGGGTCCAGGGGGGGCTTTTTCAAAAGCCCCCCCTGGTCCTCTACAAAACCGGCGATCTGGCGCGGTGGCTGCCGAACGGCAATATCGAATTCCTGGGCAGGATCGACACGCAGGTCAAGATCCGGGGGTTCCGGATCGAGCCCGGGGAGATCGAGAGTAAGCTGACGGATATCGAATACATAAAAGAAGCGGTGGTTATCGACAGGGTTGACGCCAACGCCGAGAAATATTTATGCGCCTATGTGGTTTCGGATGTGGATATCAACCCGGGGGAATTGAGGGGTATCTTATCTAAAACGCTGCCGGATTATATGATACCTTCTTATTTTATGCGCCTGGAGCAGATACCGTTGTCGCCCAATGGAAAAGTCCGGAGGGATGCGCTGCCGGTAATCGATGCGGCGAAAATGGAAAATGCCTACATACCGCCGCGGGATGAAGTGGAAAGAAAAATTTGCCGGCTCTGGGGCGAAGTGCTGGGAATGGAAAATGACGGCATCGGCATCGAAGATAATTTTTTCGAGCTGGGAGGACATTCGCTGCGGGCCACTATTTTGCTTGCGAAGATGTACAAAGTCTTTAATGTAAGGATCATCCTGGGCGAGTTATTCAATGAACCCACTGTTAAGGGATTGGCGCGGTTGATTAAAAGCTCTGTCGGCGATACTTTCAATGCCATCGGGCCGGTGGAGAAAAAGGAATATTACCCGATGTCTTCGGCGCAGAAGCGGATGTATATCGTCAATCAATTGGAAAAAGAGAGCACCAATTACAATATGCCCACGCCGATGATCATTGAGGGAAATGTCGATAAAGAGAAATTGGCGGCGGTATTCCGGGAATTAATTAAAAGGCAGGAAGGGCTGCGGACAGGGTTCGTGGTGGTGGGCGGCGAACCGGTGCAGAAAATAGAAGAGATGGTTGAATTCGAATTAGGAGTCGGTAGGGGCGCCGCCACATTGTCCCCGTGGTCGCCCGATATGATAATAGAATCTTTTGTTCGGCCGTTTGATCTTTCCAGGGCGCCGTTGTTCAGGGTCGGGTTGGCGCGATTGGAGGAAGAGAAATACTTGTTCATGGTGGATTTCCATCATATCATTGGCGACGGGGTGTCGTTGGGCGTCATGGTGAGGGAGTTTACCCAACTCTATGAAGGCCGGGATATACCGCCGCTGCAAGTTCAATACCATGATTATGCGGTGTGGCAGCAGGCCATGGCGGAATCCGGGGAGTTGAAACGGCAGGAAGAGTACTGGTTAAACCGGTTGAACGCCGATATTCCGCCGCTGGATTTGCCGCTGGATTATCCCAGGCTGGCCATGGCCAGTTTCGAGGGGCGCTGGGTGGATTTTGAAATACCCGCGGCCGCCGCCGCGAAATTAAAAAAACTGGCCGAACTCCATGACGCTACATTATATATGGTAGTTCTGGCCGCTTATAATGTACTGCTTCATAAATACACGGGACAGGAAACCATCGCGGTGGGGTCTGCTATTGCCGGCCGTTCCCACCCGGACCTGGAAAACATCGTGGGCGTGTTTCTAAATACCCTGGTGATGAAAAATAATCCCGGCGACGGCCTGACCTTTATCCAATTTCTCGGGGAGGTCAGGGAAAACGCGCTGCGGGCGTATGAGAACCAGGATTTTCAATTCGAAGAGTTGGTGGAAAAATTAAATCTTAAACGGGATTACAGCCGCAACCCTATCTTCGATACCATGCTGAACTTTATTAATATGGATATCCCCGAGATCAAGCTCAGGGATTTGAAACTATCCCCTTATAAAATGGAGCATTCGGCGGTTAAATTCGATGTGAAGATCAATGCCTGGGAACAGGACGATATGGTGCGCTGCACCCTGGATTACTGCACGAAACTCTTTAAACCGGAAACCATGGATACTTTTATCGAGAATTTTTTGAAGATTATCGATCAAATCGGCGGCGATCCCGGTATAAAGATTGCCGAGATTTCATCGATCTCAAAAGAAGTAGAGAAAGAAATGATCGCGGATTTCAATGAAGAGTTCACAACTGAATTTTGAGGATATGGAGCAAAGATGATCGCCGAACGGACAATCCAGGCGCGGCTATTTAAGAGTTTCGCGAAATACCCCGGCCATATCGCCATCGAATGTGAGAATCATAATATAACGTACCGGGAATTGGACCGATATTCCAATGATATCGCTCTTTGGTTGAAAGCCTGGGGGATCGCGAAAGAAACTTTTATCGGCGTTGCGATGGATGATAAGATCGCCTTGATTACCATTATCCTCGGCGTCATCAAGGCGGGGTGCGTTTTTGTCCCGCTGGATAATCATTATCCCGACAGGCGTATCGGGGCCATGTTGGCGGCAGCGGAAGCGCCTTATATATTTACAGGCGCCTCCCTGCTGGAAAAGTATAAAGGCATTCGCCGACAATTGGAACACCGGCTGGATATTTTCACGGTGAATGAATCATTTTACGCCCCGGACCAATCCTTCCGGCTGGAAAGGCATGAAGATAAATACAAACTCAGCGAAGCTGAGAAAACCCGGTACAAACGGCAAATATTAATGGACGGTTGGGGCGTCGCGGGCCAGGAACGACTGAAATCATCTACCGTATTCGTGGCCGGCGCCGGCGGGTCCGGCTCGCCTTTGATCCAACAACTGGCGCTCTGCGGTTTCGGAACCATTATTATCTGCGATTACGACGCGGTGGAATTATCCAACCTGAACCGCCAATCCCTGCACGACCAGTCGCGCATCGGCATGAACAAGGCCCTGTCGGCCCAAATGACGGTGGAACGAATAAACCCCCATGTCAAAGTAATCCCCCGGCAAGAAAAAATCGATCCGGACAATGTGTTTGACCTGGTAGGGGAGGCGGAGATTATTTTCGATAACGTGGACAGCCTGGAAACGAAATCCTGTCTGTCGCAATGCGCCGTCGCCAAAGGAATTCCCCATATTATTTCTTCCATGATCCACATCAACTCCTATGCGTGTATTTTTCATACCCCTTATACGCCCTGTTTCCACTGCCTTTACGATAAGAAAAAGATCGATGATATCGGTAAAGCAAAAACCCTTGACGGGCATTATCAAGTCATCCCCAATTCGGTGGCCTCGCCAGCCCTTTATTTGAGCACCGGGTTTGCGGTTAATGAAGCGGTCAAAATCTTGCTTGGATTTGGAAAACCGGCCTATAATAAATATATGCATTTCAACCAGTACGGGTCCCCCGATGTGGTGAATACCAACGGTTACAAACAAATTACTTACCCCTTTAACGACCATTTCCGTGAGCTTTCCCGGAAACAGGGATTCGATTGGGATACCGGCTGGCACGGCAGCTTCCTGGAAGAAATCGCCATCGAACCCGACCCCCAATGTCCATTCTGCTCCTCGCGGCCCCCGCGGCGCGGGGGGCCTACTTGCGCCGCAAGCGGTTTCCCACGTTCAAATGGTTTCCCAGGTTCTGAGGGTTTGTCTGAACTACTTCTTGATTATTTACCCGAGGATAAGATCAACATTTATTTTACTTCCGGGACCACCGGACAACCCAAAGCGGTGTTGGGGAAAAATGAAGGTATGGCCCATTTCATTGCCTGGGAGATCAAAGAATTCAACATCGATGAAACCAAACGGGTGAGCCAGTTAACTTCCCAGTGTCATGATCCTTTTTTACGGGATATTTTCGTACCATTGTGTGTGGGCGGGACCGTTTGCGTACCGGACAGCAGGGAGACGATACTGGATACGGCAAAAATGATCCGTTGGCTGGAACAAAGCAGGGTAAACCTGGTGCATTGCACGCCCGGTTTATTTAAAGTTTTCGGTTCCAACGGGATAAACCCCGAGAGTTTTTCTCATTTGCAATATGTATTGTTGGCGGGGGAGAAGATTGCGCCGCGGGACCTGGAAAACTGGTACGGGGCCATAGGGGAGCGGGTGCAGTTGGTTAATATTTATGGACCCACGGAGACCACGTTGGCCAAGCTTTTTTATCGAATCCGGCCCACGGATGTCGAACGGGATGTGATTCCCATCGGCAACCCCATACCCGGGGCCAAAGTAATTATCTTGAACAAAGAATTAAAAATATGCGGGCCCGGGGAAGTGGGGGAGATTTATATACGTACGCCTTTTCGCAGTTACGGGTATTATAACGACCCGGCGTTAAATGCGGAAAAGTTTATTAAAAACCCCTTTGGCGACAATCCCGGGGATATTATTTACAAAACCGGGGACCTGGGAAAATGGAACCTGGAGGGGCATATCGAGTTTGTGGGGCGGGAGGACCGGCAGGTAAAAATCCGGGGGTTCCGGGTAGAGTTGGATGAGATTGAGAAGAGATTGAGAGAATATCCCGGCATTCAAGAGGCCGTGGTATTATTTCGCGTTACCGGGACAGGCAACCAAATTATATGCGCTTATTTCAAAGGCGACATTTCCGTGATGGAATTGAAAGAATATCTTAGCCGGGAGTTGCCTGACTATATGGCGCCTTCTTTTTACATTAAAATGGAGACATTTCCTTTGAATATCAATGGCAAGGTCGATTATAAAGCGTTGCCCGGGCCGGATGCGGTGGAGCGGGAGGAGTTTGCCGCGCCCGGGAATGAGATGGAGAAGAGAATGGCCGGCATCTGGACGGAGATTTTGGGGATAGAGCGGATCGGCATTAATGATGGGTTCCTGGACATGGGGGGCAATTCGCTTAATGCCATGAGTTTAACGGCGCGGGTATTCAAGGAATTTAAAGTTAGTTTACAGTTATCGGTTATTTTTGCGAATCCCACGGTGGAGGGGTTGGTATCTATTATAAACGCATCGGTTACCAATATATATCAAAGTATCGAGCCGGTGGAGGAGCGGGAATATTACCCGTTATCTTCGGCGCAGATGCGCATGTATTTGTTGAGGGAGTTTGCCGGGGAGGGGGATATCGGTTATAACCAGCCCAAAGTGCTTTTGCTGCGGGGTAGGGTAGACATCCACCGGTTGGAAGGAGCGTTTAAGCGGTTGATCGAGCGTCATGATGCGTTACGAACCAGTTTTAAAGTTATAAATGGCACACCTATCACTATTATTGATCAAAAGTTTTTGGAAGTCCAGAAACCTTTTTTCAAAAAGGTTTCTGGCCGCCGGAGGCAACAGGAAGTAGGCGAAATCATTAAAAATTTCATAAAGCCTTTTGATTTATCGCAAGCGCCGCTTTTCAGGGTGGGGTTGGTGGAGTTAGGGGAGGAGGAGTGCGTATTGATTTTCGATATCCATCATATCATATCGGATGGGGTCACCACCGGGATATTCATCGATGAGTTTATGATGTTATATAATGGAGAAGTGCTGCCGGGGTTGCCGGTCCAATATAAAGATTACGCCGTATGGCAGCAGGGGATGCTGCGGGCGGGGCGGTTGAAAAAACAGGAAAGTTATTGGTTGGAGGTTTTTAGAGAGCTGCCGCCGGTATTGAATCTCAGCGCCGATTATCCCCGGCCCGAGGTGCAGGGTTTCGCGGGTTCGCATTGGGATATAGATGTGGATACGCAATTGATTCGGCGATTGGAGCAGGCGGCCAGGGAGCGGGGCGCGACGTTGTATATGGCGCTGCTTTCCGTTTACAATGCTTTGTTGTACCGGTATACCGGCCAGGAAGATATCGTGGTGGGTTCGCCCGTTGCCAACCGTTCTCACGCCGATTTGCAGCGTATACCGGGGGTATTTATCAACACGTTGGCCATGCGCAACCGGCCCAGGGGGGAGCAAACCTTTGAGCAATTATTGGCGGTCGTGACGGAAAATGCATTTAAGGTTTATGAGAACCAGGATTATCCTTTCGAGGAGTTAGTGGGAAAGTTGGAACTGCGGAGGGATTTGCAGCGGTCCCCCTTGTTCGAGACCCTTTTTATTATGCAGAATATCGATATGAAACCGATCCGGTTGGAGGGCCTGGAAATCGGGCCTTATCCGTTTGATGTGCCCACGTCGAAGTTCGATATTTCGTTGAATGTGTTGGAGACGAAAGGCGGGTATTTGTTCAATTTCGAATATAGCACTCAACTTTTCCGGCGGGAGACTATCGGGCGGTTCAGTGGACATTTCGTCGCGTTGTTGGAAGCAGCGGCAAAAGACCCGCGATTGACGATTGCGCACATCGATATATTATCCCGGGAAGAGAAAGAGGAGTTAATCCGGGGATTGAATCAAACCACCGGGGATTTTCCCGGTGAAAAGACGATTCATGAATTGTTCGAGGAGCAGGTTGCAAAAACCCCGGATCATATTTCGGTTATCGGTTCAACCGTAGAGACGTTGCGCGCAACGTCTCTACAAATAACCTATCGCCAATTAAATAAACAATCCGATGCTTTGGCCCAATTGTTAATAAAAAAAGGCGTCCTGGCGGACGATATTGTTGGTATTATGATGGAGCGTTCCGTTGAAATGATAATCGGTATCCTGGGAATTTTAAAATCCGGCGGCGCATATTTGCCCATCGACCCGGAATACCCACAAGAACGCATCGATTATATGTTAAAAGACAGCAGTGCCAAAATCCTATTAACCGCAGCGGATTGTGTTTTTAATTTTCATCATTCATCATTCATCATTCATCATTCAAATCTCGCTTATGTCATCTACACATCGGGTTCAACAGGCAAGCCCAAAGGTGTTGCCGTGCGTCACCGGAATGTAATCAATTTCATTACAGCCATGACGGAGAAAATCGATTTTTCGCCCGGTAAGATTATGTTGTCATTGACCACCATATCGTTTGATATATTCGTATTGGAGACATTGGCGCCGTTGGCGCGGGGGTTAGCGGTGGTGGTGGCTGATGAAAGGCATCAAAAGGATGGCTATTTGATAAAGCAACTGTTACAAAAGCAATGCATCGATATGATGCAGGCGACCCCGTCGCGGTTGAAGTTACTGCTGCAAGAGCGGGATAGTGGGGGGGCGTTAAAGGGCATTTCGGAATTAATCGTCGGGGGTGAGGTTTTTCCCCTGGAGTTGGTTGATACCTTAAAAAAAGAATTTAGCGGGAAACTATATAATGTCTATGGTCCGACAGAGACCACGGTTTGGTCGACCCTCGCGGAATTACCCCGGTGTGCATCGGCGGCGAGGGCGTGGCCCGGGGTTATTTAAACCGGCCCGAATTAACCTGTGAAAAATTCAAAATTATAAATTATAAATTAAAAATTAAAAATGGAAGCGGCGCCCTTCGGGCGGATCTTCATCATTCATCATTCATCATTCATCATTCAAAGTTATATTGTACCGGCGACCTGGCGCGCTGGCTTTCCAGTGGAGATATCGAGTTCCTGGGGCGAATCGATACGCAGGTTAAAATACGGGGTTTCCGCATCGAGGTTGGCGAGATCGAAAACCGGCTGTTGTCCCATGAAGCAGTCAAACAAGCAGTGGTCATGGCCGGGGAGGATGCGGGGGGCGATGGCTACCTCTGCGCATACGTGGCGCTGCACTGGAAGCCACCGGAAATAATCAGCCAATTACAAAAACATTTAGCGCAGCGGTTACCCGATTACATGGTTCCTTCAAGTTTTGTGATGCTGGAGGCTTTACCCTTGACTGCCAACGGCAAGATCGACCGCCGGGCGCTGCCGGCGCCGGGGATAACGGCAGGGGAGCATTATATCGCGCCCCGTAACTCCCTGGAAGAAAAATTAGTGGAAATATGGTCCCAGGTACTTTCTATCGACGCCCCGGGCGTCATCGGCATCGACGCTGATTTCTTCCAGTTGGGCGGGCATTCGTTAAAAGCTACCATGATGCTTTCCCGGATACACGAGACCTTTAATGTCAGGGTCCCAATGCCTGGGTTATTCAAAAAAGCCACCATCAGGGGCCTATCGGAGTATATTGCCGGGGCTGAACAGGAGGTTTACATTCCTATTCAAGCCGCGGAAAAGAAAGAGTATTATGAACTATCCTTTCATCAACAACGGCTCTGGATTATCCAGGCATTGGATGAAATGAACATATCTTACAATATGCCGGCCCATCTTATATTGGATCATTTGTTGGATGAAGCGGCCGTAAAAAAATCCCTTAACAAAATCATCGAACGTCATGAGAGTTTGCGAACCCGGTTTGCAGAGAAGGATGGCGTTCCCTATCAATTTATAGAACCCGCCGCGACGGTAGAAATCCCTTTTCAATGGGTGGATATTTCGGCGTTGGGGCCGCAAGAAAAAGAACGACAAAGAGAGAAGTTAATAAAAGAGGCGGCCGCGGCGCCGTTTGAATTGAATAAAGCGCCCCTTTTGCGGGTCGCGGTCATCAAATGGGAAGCGCGCCGGTTCGACCTCCTGATGACGATGCACCATATTATATCGGACGGCTGGTCCATGGAAATACTCAAAAACGAATTCATCCAATCATATGAAGGATACAGGAACAACAACGAGATAACATTCGCACCCCTAACAGTACAGTACAAAGATTTTACCCAATATCAAAATACCCGGCTCGCGAACCCGGTTTTCAAGAAAAACGCCCTGCGTTTCTGGCAAGGCAAAGCAGCGGGCGGGTTCCCGGCGCTGCAATTGCCCGTGGATACCGATGGAGATAGGAGCGCCGGCGCCGGCGCCGTTTACCTTTGCCGCGCGCCCGGGGATATCATGAATAGCCTCAAAAAATTAGCCGATGACAACCACACCACGCTTACGATCGTTATGTTTTCCATTTTCAATATCTTACTGGCGCACCTTTCCAACCAGGAAGATATCGTCTGTTCCCTTATCGGCGCCGGGCGGGACCACCTGTCGCTGCACCATATCGTGGGTTATTTTACCAATTCCATCATCGTGAAAACCCATGTGGACCCGGAAGAAGATTTCGATCATTTACTACACCGGGTCCATGCCGATGTAATGGAGATTTTCCAGTACCAGGATTTCCCCCTGGAACTGGCGTTGGATGAATTACAAATGAGTTACCCGGATATCGTCGCCTCTTTCAATATGCTCAATATACCGGGGGCAATCGCCGTTGAAGAGAATGCGAATTCCCGGCATTTGGAGAAACCGCAGGGCGCTAAGTTCGACCTGGCCGTCTTTGTCAGCGAATATAAAGACGGCGTCGGTTTGCAGTGGCATTATAAGAATGCGCTGTTCAAACCAGGAACCATCGAATCCATCGCCCAATTATACCTCGAGTTTTTAGCCAACCTATCACAATAATAAAGGAGAATAATATGAAAAAATTAATCAGTCTTAATTTTGTAATCGTTTTTCTCATAATTAGCATTTTTTTAGTGGGCAAGGAACCCTTGCGCATCCCGGGGACCGCGGACAGGGTAAAAATCGACGGGGTATTGGATGAGAAAGCCTGGGAACAAGCCCTGGTACAGGAACTCAAGTACGAAGTGCAGCCCGGTGAAAACATCGATCCGCCTGTCAGAACCGAAGTATTGTTCATGTACGGCAAGACGCATTTCTATGTCGCTTTCCGCGCCTATGATCCGGACCCATCCCGTATCCGCGCCGTCTTCCGGGAACGGGACAACATCGGCGGCGACGATTGGGTGGGAATTTCCCTTGACACTTTCAACGATCAGCGCCACAGTTATGGCTTTCTTTGCAACCCCTTCGGCATCCAGTTAGATGAAATAACCACCCCCGAAGGCGGCGGAGAAAGTTGGGACGCCATCTGGGATTCATCCGGGAAGCTTACCAAAGATGGCTATATCGTAGAGATGTCCATTCCTTTCAGTTCGCTGCGTTTTCAACGGAAAAGCGGCGACCAGGTCTGGGGCATCGATGCCATGCGCAGTTATCCCCGGAATGTACGGCATTTGATCAGCCTCTTCCCCTGGGATAGGAGCAACAATTGTTATATGTGCCAGGCGGAGAAAGTAGTGGGTTTTGCCGGGGCGTCGCCCGGCATAGATATCGAGCTGGACCCCACCTTGATGGGAATCCTGACCCAGCAGCGGGAGAACTTTACGCAAGGGGACTTTGTCGCCACGACAGATAAAATCGAGCCCGGGCTCACCGCCCGCTGGGGCATTACCCCCAGCTTAACCTTAAGCGCGGCCGTCAACCCTGATTTTTCCAACGTGGAAGCCGATGTAACCCAATTGGACATCAACCGCCGATTCGCCATTTATTACCCTGAAAAGCGGCCTTTTTTCCTGGAAGGGGCCAGTATATTCACAACCCTATTAAACGCCGTTTATACCCGGTCGCTGGCAGACCCCGATTGGGGGCTCAAAGTAACCGGTAAAGAAGGGGCCAACGCCATCGGTTTTTTTACCGTGCGGGATCATATGACCAACTTTCTATTGCCCGGCAGCCAGGGCTCGAGATATGCTTCGCTTGATATGGGGGTGGTGGGTTCGGTCCTGCGCTATCGCCGGGATGTCGGAAGATCATCCACCCTGGGTTTCCTGGCGTCGGACCGTGAAGGGGAAGGTTATTTCAACCGCCTGGCCGGGCTTGACGGCGACTTGAAAGTCACCCCGAAAGACCGTATCCGGTTTCAATTCCTCGGCAGCCGGACGCACTACCCGGACCGTATTGCCGCGGACTATGGACAGCCGCAAGACTCGTTTTTAGGCAGCGCCCTGGATTTATACTACATCCATGACACCCGGACCTTTGACTGGTTTATCGATTACAGCGATATCAGCGCAAATTTCCGCGCCGACCTGGGTTTTATGCCGCAGGCAGGTTTTAGAAAACTGTATCTTGGGGGGACCCACACCTGGAACAGGAGGGCTGGCCATTGGTTCAATGTGCTCAGTATAGGCCCTACCTTCCAGGTTGAGAAGGACCACGATAATAATCCCCTATACCATGGGTTGACTTTCGACCTGGCCTATAGGGGGCCGTTCCAGTCTGTCCTTAATATTACGGGGAATCTCGGTAAAAGAACTTATCAAGGGATCGAGTTTAATGAAAACTATGTTACTTTCAACGGCGGCATTGTACCGTCACGGGCCCTCAACTTTTTTGTGTTTGGCCTCATCGGGGATGGCGTCGACTTTGACAATATGCAGCCGGGAAACCAGGTACAATTAGAAGGTTTTGTAGACTATAAATTGGGGCGTCATTTCCAGTTCAGGTTGGACCATAAGTTTGAGCGTTTCAATGTAAGAGACGGTCGTCTATACACCGCAAATGCCAGTTATTTAAGGTTTTTATATCATTTCAATAGACGCGCTTTCTTGCGCTCTGTTTTGACATATGTCGATTACAAATACAATACCGGTCTTTACAGTTTTCCCATCGATCCACACAGCAAGCACCTTTTTTGCCAGTTCCTGTTTGCATATGAGATCAACCCCCAAACAGTGCTTTACCTGGGTTACTCGGATGATTACTATGGCTACCACAATATCCCGTTGCTTCAAACCAACCGTACGTTTTTTCTAAAGGTCGGTTATGCATTGGTATTATAAATTAATTGAAAAATGGAAGAAAAGAAGAGTAAAATAATCAAGGATTTAACCGGCGCCGGCTTAAAATCCTTCAAAGCCGAAGGGAATCGTATATCACCTAACAATGATTTCATTCCCTTTAATAAAGAAGAGATTCGGCAGTCTATCCCGGAACGGTTCGAAGCCATTGTTGAAAAATACCCGGATCAAATCGCGCTAAAAACCGGGCGCCGGCGCCGGTTTGTTACTTATAATGCCCTCAATAAAAAAGCCAACCGGTCGGCACACTGTATTCTAACCTCTTATGACGACAGGTACAGTTTAAGCGAAGACGAAAAGAAGAGGTACAACAGGCAGCTCAAATTGCATGGCTGGGGCGTCGAGGCCCAGGAAACATTGAAAAGCGCCGCCGTATTTGCCGCCGGGGCCGGCGGTTCCGGTTCGCCTTTGATCCAGCAACTGGCGCTGTGCGGATTTGGAACCATTATTATCTGCGATGACGACACAGTGGAATTATCCAACCTGAACCGCCAGGTATTGCACGATGAAAGCCGCATCGGCATGAACAAGGCCCTCTCGGCCCAGATGACGGTTAACCGGATAAATCCGCATGTCAGGGTGATTGCATATACGGAAAAAATCACGGCAGACAACGTGCACCGCCTGGTGGGCGACGCCGCGATCATTTTCGATAATGTCGATGATATCGAAACCAAATTCGTACTCTCCCAATGCGCCGTTCATAACAATATCCCCCATATCCTTTCTTCCATGATCGATATGGATGCCTATGCGGCAGTATTGCATCCACCCCACGGCCCCTGTTTTCACTGCCTGTATGATAGGAATATTATTAATGAAATAGAGGAAATAAGAACAATGAGGAATGGGGTGGATAAAAACTATGAAAAGTTTTCCAACCCGGTAGCTTCTCCCGCCCTGTTCCTGGCCGCGGGCTTTGCCGTCAATGAAGCCCTGAAAATTATCCTTGAACTTGGAAAACCTTCGTATAACAAATTTTTTCTTTTCGATCAGCGGGGCGTGAAAAACATAATCGATACTATGGGATACAAGCAAATCACCTATCCCTTCAGTCTTCATTTTAAAGAAACCTGTAAAAAACAAGGATTCGATTGGGACGAAGGAGGAGCGGACCGTTTCGTAGAGGAATTGACCGTGGAACCGGACCCCCAATGCCCATTGTGTAAAGAGAATGGGCGCGGAAAGGAAAGAATTGCAGTGGAAAAGCGCCCGGTCCCAGCCGTGGAAGCAGCGGAAGAAAAACATCAACGCGCCGCCGCCTTATTGTTCGAACACGGCATGGATATGATTACCGGTATCATGGGGGTATTGAAAACCGGGATGCTCTATGTGCCGCTGGATGCCTCTTACCCGGTGGACCGCCTGGAATATATGCTGGAGGAATCGGAAGCACGGGTTATCGTTACCAACCATGAAAACCTCCCCCTGGCGGAAACATTAAGAAATAATGTCGATAAAAACATTGCCATCGTCAATATAAGCGAAATTCCCGCTAATGTTTCCACGGACAATCCCCGCATTCCCATCGAGCCGGGGGACCTGGCCTATATCCTGTATACCTCCGGCTCCACCGGGAAACCCAAAGGAGTGATGCAGAACCATTGCAATGTCCTGCACCATTGTCGCGTCTATACCAATGCCTTACATATCCATGCGGGGGATAAATTAACCTTGTTTTCTTCCTATAGTTTCGACGCCGCTAAAATGGATATTTACGGCGCGCTGTTAAACGGCGCAGTCCTTTACCCATATAATATAAAAAAGGAAAACCACCTCCTGCAATTACCTTCCTGGCTCCGGGCGGAGGGCATTACCATTTATCATTCCATCCCCACGGTTTACAGGTATTTTACCGGCTTACTGGAAGGGGCGCAGACAGATGGGTTCCCCCGGCTGCGTATGATCGTACTGGGAGGGGAGGCCGTCTATAAAAAAGATGTGGATCAGTATAAAAAATACTTCTCGGAACATTGCTTATTCGTCAATGGATTGGGCCCCACCGAATCGACTATTGCACTGCAATATTTTATCGATAAACAAACAGAAATCTCGCGCGAAGCCGTGCCCGTAGGATACCCGGTGGAAGACACCGAAGTGAATTTATTAACCGAGCATAACCGGGAAGCCGGGGTGTTGGGGGTAGGGGAGATCGTTTTTAAGAGCGAGCACCTAGCGTTGGGTTACTGGAAAAACCCTGAACTAACAGCAGAAAAATTTTGTTTAGACAAAAATTTTTCAGGGGGTGCAGGGGGGCGGCTTTTCAAAAAAGCCCCCCTGCTTTACAAAACCGGCGACCTGGGGCGGCGATTGCCGGACGGCGCCATCGAGTTTGTGGGCCGCGGCGATTCCCAGGTGAAAATAAGCGGGTACCGCGTGGAACCCGGTGAAATAGAAAGTAAACTGGACCGGGCGCCGGGCATAAAAAAAAGCGTCGTAGTCTGCAAAACCACAAACAACGGCGAAAATTTCCTGACCGCTTATTATACCGTAACCGGCCAAAAAGAAATCGATGAAAAACACCTGGTCGCTTTTTTGAAAGAAACGTTACCCGATTACATGATCCCCACCGTATTTTTTTCTTTACCCGAATTTCCCCTCACCGCTACAGGAAAAATCGATCGCAAGACCCTGGCCCAGCAAGATATTTCTCACCTGCTGCCCAGCGGTGAATTAGAAGTCCCGGGAAATGAAACGGAAATGCACTTGCTCAAGTTATGGAAAGAGGTATTGAAACAGGACGCCATCGGGGTGAATGAAAACTTTTTCCTGCTGGGAGGTAACTCGATAAAAGCCATTTTGTTGGTATCCCGGATATACCGGGAACTGGAAGTTAAACTATCCCTGGTGGAGATATTTAAATACCCCTTCATCAAAAAATTGGCAAAGTACGTGGACAATTCCAAAAAATCTATTTATGAAGCAATTGTACCCATTGAAAAACAAGATATATATCCACAGTCGTCGGCCCAGAAGCGTCTTTTTTTCCTGGCTCAATTCAGAGAGACCGGGACCGGTTATAATATGCCGGCCGTACGTAAACTTGTTGAGAAACCGGATACCCGGAAGTTTGAAACTATTTTTAGACAGATCATCGCCCGTCATGAAACCCTGCGCACCTCGTTTGAGATAGCAGGCAGTGAGCCGGTACAGCGGGTACATGATAAGTTGGATTTTAAGATTGAGGCTTATGGTGCCGGCGCCGGGGAAACCCTGGACGATATCCTCCTGCGTTTCGTAAGGCCCTTTGACCTGGCCAAAGCGCCGTTATTGAGGGTAGGGGCGGCTGCGCTGCCCGGCGAGGAACACTATCTTTTATATGATTTACATCATATCATCTGCGACGGAACGTCCATTACCCTCTTGTATGACGAATTTGTCCGCTTGTTTGCGGGAGAAGAGCTCCCGGCGCTGCCTATCCAATACAAAGATTTTTCCGCGTGGCAAAACCGCTTATTGGAATCGGGCCGGATAATGCCGCAGGAACAGTACTGGCTGGAGCTTTTTGCCGATGCCGCGGATATCCCCCGTTTAAACCTGCCGCTGGATTATCCGCGTCCCCCATCCATGAGTTATCAAGGAGATAGCCTTCAATTCGAAGCCGGACCGGTTGAGACCGGGGCATTGCGGAGAATAGGAAACGCTGCCGGGGCTACCCTGTACATGAGTTTATTGGCAATTCTTAATACCTTATTTTATAAATACACCGGCCAGGAAGATATTATTATAGGCGTCGGCGTCGCCGGGCGATCGCATGCCGGACTGGAAGCTATTATCGGCATGTTTGTCAATATGCTGGCCATGCGAAATCACCCCCATGGGGACATGACCTGGCGGGAATTCCTGGAAGAAGTAAAAACAGACAGTCTCACTGCTTTTGAAAACCAGGACGTCCAGTTCGAAGCCCTGGTAGAGAAATTGGAACTGGAACGGGACCCCGCCTACAGTCCACTGCTGGATGTCATGCTGGCGGTGCAAAACTTCGAAAGCCCGCCTGACCCCGTGAAGATAACGGAAAAAGCATACCTTTCCACCCCGCTGCGCAGCCGGCATAAAACCTCGAAGTTCGATATCGGCCTTTTGGTTCGCGAAAAAGACCAGGGGCTGGATTTCGAGCTGGAATACCGCACCACCCTATTCAGAAGAGAAACCATCGAACGGCTGGCCGGGCATTTTCTAACCATCCTCAAGCAGGTGGGTGAAAATCCCCGTATTCCATTAGCCGCGATGGAGATCCTGGCGCCGGAAGAGAAGCGGCAATTGATGGAGGAATTTAACCAGGTCCTACCGGTCCAGGAGCAGGAAAGTCCCCAGCCCCGGCAAACCATTCACCGGTTATTCGCAGAGCAGGTGCGGCAAACGCCGGACCACCGGGCCGTGGTGGACAGCGGCGGCAGCCGGGTTATCACCTATCGTCATTTAAACAGCAGGGCTAACAAATTAGGCCGGCTTTTAAGAGAGAAATGTATTGGCCGCGATAGTATCGTCGCCGTCATGATCGACCGTTCCATCGCTTTAGTGGAAGGAATCCTGGCGATATTGAAAGCCGGGGGCGCTTATCTGCCGCTCGATGCCGCTTACCCCCCGGAAAGAATGAACGCCATGATCAAAGACAGTGGGGCCAGGCTGCTGCTTACACATAATGCGCGACCGGCCCCCGGTTTCGGCCCGGGCATTGAAAACCTGGATATTCAGAATGTGGATTACCGTGACCGGGATGACCGGGAACCGGGACAGAACGATTCGGCCCATGATCTTTTATATGTCATTTATACCTCGGGTTCCACGGGAAAACCCAAAGGTATTATGTTGGAACACCGGAACCTGGCGAACCTGATCCGCTTTGAGCATCGACACACCAACATCGATTTCGGCAGTGTTCTCCAGTTTGCCTCTATCGGTTTCGATGTCTCTTTCCAGGAGATATTTTCCACCCTGCTTTGGGAAGGGGCAGGGACCCTTTATCTGATCCCTGATGAGATACGCACCGATATTCCCCGGTTGTTTCGCTATGTAAATAAGTGTAAGATCAAGACACTATTTTTACCCGCGTCGTTTTTCAAATTCCTATTTAAAGAGGAGCAAGAGGGCGGCATCATGTCCGGTGGAGTAACGCATATCGTTGCCGCCGGCGAGCAATTGGCGGCGTCCCCCCGGTCCAGGGAGTACTTGCAGCGGCGGCATATATATTTGCACAACCATTACGGACCGGCCGAGACCCATGTGGTTACTACCCTGACCCTGGACCCAGCGGGAGATATCCCGGCGTTACCCCCCATCGGTCGTCCGATTTCCGGGGCAGCCATCTATATCCTGGATAAAGACCGGCAAGTAACGCCGCTGGGGGTCCCCGGCGAGTTGGTTATCGGCGGCGCCCAGCTAGGCAGAGGTTACCTGAACAACCCCCAATTAACCGCAGAAAAGTTTTTCAATTTTCATCATTCATCATTCATCATTCATCATTCAAAGTTATATAAAACCGGCGATCTGGCGCGTTGGAGGTCTGATGGCAATATCGAATTCCTGGGAAGAATCGACGCCCAGGTAAAGATCAGGGGATTCCGAATCGAGCCGGGAGAAATCGAAGATCGTTTATTAAAGCATCCGGAAATAAAAGAAGCAGTGGTGATTCTTGCAGCCGATGAAACCGGGGAAAAGTACCTCTGTGCTTATATCGCGCCTCGGCATGAAGACCCCGGCGACCGGTACGCCGCCATGGTCAGCCAATTAAAAAACTATTTATCCGGGCAGTTGCCCGATTATATGATACCCACGTATATAGTACCGCTGGAGCGTATCCCGTTAAACAAGAACGGTAAAGTAGATCGCCGGGCGTTACCGGGACCGCACACCGGGGGACCGGCAGCGGGGTATTGCGCCCCAGTGGGCCGGGTCGAAGAAACATTAAGAGATATCTGGGCCGCGGCGCTTAATATCCCGGCGCGGCAGGTGGGAACCGGCGACAATTTTTTCGATTTGGGCGGCCATTCGCTGCGGGCAGCCGTTATGGTCTCAAAAGTGCACAAACAATTGGAAGTAGAGGTTCCCTTGAGCCAGGTATTTAAAACCCCGCGCATCAAGGACCTGGCAGAATATATAAAAACCGCCGCGCCGGACAGGTTTGCCGCCGTAGAGCCGACGGAAAAACAAGACTATTACCCCCTGGCATCGGCCCAGAAACGATTGTATGCACTCCAACAAATCGACCCGGACAGCACCGGTTACAATATGTTTAAACTGTTCCAGTTAGTGGGAAAACTTGATCCGGGGCAATTGGAAAATACTTTCCGGGCATCGATAAAGAGGCATGAAAGTTTGCGTACTTCGTTCCCCCTGGTTTCAGGCGAGCCGATCCAGCGAATTCATGAGAAGGTGGCATTTGCAATCGAAATAATAGGCGTCACGGAAAAAGAAAACCTATCAAATATAAAATCCTTCATTCGCCCTTTCGACCTGTCGAAAGCCCCATTACTGCGGGTGGGTGTGATGCGCATATCGGAAGACCGCGGCCTGTTAATGGTCGATATGCACCACATCATTACCGACGGCGTCTCCCACGGCATATTGATCCGCGATTTTACCCGGCTCTACCTGGACCAGGCGCTGCCGGATTTACGGATTCAATACAAAGAATACAGCCAATGGCAGAACCGTTTAAAGGACTCAGGTGAATTAAAAAAACAGGAAACCTACTGGTTGAACGAGTTCCGCGTCGGGGATATACCGGTGTTGGATTTACCCACGGATTTTCCCAGGCCCCCCCGGCAATGCTATGAAGGGGAGCATCTGCCCTTTACACTGCCGGAAACCTTAAGCCGGAAGTTGCACCTCCTGGCAAAAGAAACCGGCGTCACGTTGTACATGGTTTTATTGGCGGCCTATAACGTTTTATTGTCCAGGTATTCCCGCCGGGAAGATATCGTGGTGGGGTCGCCCGTTACCGGGAGGCGGCATGCCGATTTACAAGATATCATCGGGATATTTGTCAATATGCTCGCCATCAGGACCCGGCCGGCGGGGGAAAAAACATTCGCCGTTTTTGTGCGGGAAGTGAAAGAGAAAGTATTGGCCGCCATGGAGAACCAGGATTATCAATTCTATGAATTGGTGGCAAAACTAGGTTTGCACGGCAATACCGGCAGGAACCCACTGTTCAGCGTGGTAATGGCCATGCAGAATATCGACCCGCTGGAGGCGGAGGCGCCGGGGGACGGCGCCGGCGACTTACATGTCACTCCCCGCGAATATGAGTCCAACATTGCCAGGTTCGACCTGCTGTTTAACGTGAGAGAACTGGAAAACACCATAAAGATCACGGTGGAATATTCCACCCGCCTCTTTATCCGGGCCACGGCGACCGCCATGACCTCACACTATATAGAAATACTGGAACAGGTAACGGAAAATAAAAATTTGCCGTTGAAAGAAATAAAAATTTCCAGCGCCGCCGCTGAAATAGAGACCGCCGCCCTCCTGGAGGAAGGCGATTTCAGTTTCTGATATAAAAAATGAGAGAAAAACATGTCCCATCATAATCAATTTAAAGATAATAAAATTCTCTTGCTGTCGCTGCCCTTCTGGACGCCCCTGGTGCCGCCCCAGGGAATAGCGCATCTCAAGCATTTTTTACAATACCACGGTTTTATCGTCAAAACAAAAGATGCCAATACCGTCGAAGAATTCAAAGAACTTTACAACAAGTATTTCGAGCTCCTACGGCTCTATGTTCCCGCGGATAAACAGGGCAATTTCTTTAATATCGGCCACGATGTGATGCGCAACCACCTGTCGGCCCATATCCATTATAAAAATGAAGATGAATACCGGGAATTGGTAAAAATAATCGTCTACCGGACCTATTTTACCGAACTGGACAGACCCCAGGTGGATGAATTAAACGGGGTATTAACGGAGTTTTACCGGAGACTGGAAAACTATATCCTCAACCTGTTGAAAGAAGAGGACCCCGGCGTGCTGGGAATATCGGTGTACAGGGACACCATCGGCCCTTCCATGTTTTCCTTCCGGCTGGCCAAAGAGAAGCATCCTGCCATAAAAACCGTCATGGGCGGCAGCGTGTTTTCCGATCACTTATTGAAGGGGACGCCCAATTTCGAGTTTTTTTTAGAGAAAGCCCCGTATATCGATCACATCATCATCGGGGAGGGGCAGAATTTGTTTTTAAAATTACTCCAGCACCGGTTGCCCGAAACACAGCGGGTGTTTACCCTGGAGGATATCAACGGCGAGACCCTGGGCGATTCCACTTTAAATGCCCCGGATATGACGGATTTCCATGTACGCCGCGATTATCCTTACCTTTCCGGCCAGGCGTCTTCCAGTTGCCCCAACCAATGCAGTTTTTGTAATGTGGCGGCCTTCTGGGGCAAATACCGGGAAAAAGACCCGAAACAAACCGTGGCGGAAATGACCGCCTTGTATAAAACCTACGGCAACCAATTATTCTTTATGAACGATTCCTTACTAAACCATATAGCCCCCGCACTGTCGGAAGAATTTATCAAGTCCGGCGTCGCCCTATACTGGGACGGTTACCTCAGGGTGGATGACGCCGTATGCGACCTGGAAACGACCCTGCAATGGCGGCGCGGCGGTTTCTACCGGGCCCGGCTGGGGGTTGAGAGCGGCTCCCAGCACGTATTGGACTTGATCCATAAAGGCATAACCCCCGCCCAAATAAAAGAAGCCCTATACAGCCTGGCCCATGCCGGCGTCAAAACCACCGCCTATTGGGTCATCGGCCACCCGGGCGAAACAGCAGACGATTTCCAACAAACACTGGAACTGCTGGAAGAAATAAAAGACTACATTTATGAAGCCGAATGCAACCCCTTTATTTACGGCTACGGCGGGCAGGCGGATGCGGAAAACTGGAAAGATAAACGGAAATTACTCTACCCGGAAGATGCCGATGACCTGCTGGTAATTCGCTCATGGTACGTCGATGATTCGCCTTCCAGGGAAGAAACCTATCAACGGGTCAGCCGGTTTGCCCAATGCTGCGATCGTTTGGGGATTCCTAATCCCTATTCGCTGCACGACATTTACCTGGCGGATAAACGGTGGCAGATGCTCCATAAAAACGCCGTCCCCCCCGTGGCGGATTTTGGGGCCGGAAATGCCTATATCGATGAATGCAAATATGTAAAACAAAAGATACGAATGACTCGCGTATTGGAGGAAGACGGTGATTTCGGTTTTTAGGTTTCGTAAATTCTACCAGGAGGAGACCTACCATCATGCAAGAGATAGTTACATCAAGTAAACAGGCAATTCTTGCCGGTCAACACATCAAAGAAGAAAAATACTGGCTGGAAAAACTGTCCGGGCTGTTGGAAAAAACCATATTTCCCTACGATTATAACGATAACCGCCCGCTGAACAAAGCCCGGGAAGGCGCTGCCCAAAAAACCGAATCCCAAACTTTCCAATTAGAAGGCGAGATATTTTCGCGGTTAATGAAATTAAGCAGCGGCTCCGACATCCGCATGCATATGATCCTGACCGCAGTATTGGCGGCGCTGCTGGAAAAATATACCGGACGGCAGGATATCATCGTGGGCGTACCCACTCTAAAACAGGAGATCGACGCTGAATTTGTGAATACGGTATTGACGCTGAGAATCACGGTGGAAGATCACATGACTTTTAAAGACTTACTGCTGCAGGTGAGACAGACAATGGTGGAGGCCGCCCAGTTTCAAAATTACCCGGTGGAAGTATTACCCTATCACCTGGGCCTGCCTTTTTCCGGCGCTGACGATTTTCCTTTATTCGACATCGCCCTATTGTTGGAGAACATCCATGATAAGGCATATATTGGCCATCTTCATCTAAATATGATTTTTACATTTTCGAGAACGGGGGAGCGCCTGCAAGGAACGCTGGAATATAATGCGCTGCGATACGAGAAAGCCGCGGCAGAAGGAATCCTGTCCCATTACCGGCGGGTACTGGAAGAGGTGCTTGCCGATGTAAACATCAAGATACATGCTGTTGAAGTCCTGACCGACCAGGAGAAACATCAACTGCTGGTGGAATTTAACGGCGCCGCCGTGGAAATACCGGGGGACAAAACTCTCCCCCGGTTGTTCCTGGAACAGGTGGAACGTACTCCCCACTGCATCGCAGTGGTGGGCGTCGCTTGCGGCCTGCCCCGACGGGATGAAGTAAATATGACATACGAAGCCCTGGCCGGGGCTTCCGGTGGATTGGCAAGATTATTAAAACAAAATGGGGTCGGGCCCGGGACTATTACCGCTGTATGCGCGGAGCGTTCCATCGAAATGACGGTGGGCTTGCTGGGAATATTAATCTCCGGGGGCGCTTACCTGCCGCTGGAACAGGAAAGCCCCGCGCAAAGTAAAATGTACCGGTTGAAAGACAGCAGCGCACGGGCGCTGCTCTTTACCGGCGAAGCGGGAAACGACGATATCGACGCTGCTGTTTCCACCCTTATTAGGCTGGAGAATTTTCCCCTTTCCCCCTATACCGGCATGGCGCCCAATGGCGCCCCCGGTTCTTCAGACCCCGCCTATATCATATATACTTCCGGCACCACGGGCAGGCCCAGGGGTGTGGTGGTGGAGCACCGGGCCGCCGTAAACACATTGCTTTGCCGGAAAGAGGAATACCGGCTGACAGTCAGGCATACCTCGCTCCAGTTATTTTCATACGCCTTCGACGGTTTTATCACCAGTTTTTTTACGCCCTTGTTTTCCGGGGCCAGGGTGGCGCTGCCCGGGGAAAATGGAGTTAGGGACATCCAACAAATCAAAGCCGCCGTGGTTCGACATCATGTTACCCATTTTATTTGCGTTCCCCCGTTGTACCAGGCCATTATCGAGAACTTATCGCCGGCAGAGGCGTCGTCCTTGCAGGTGGTGACCCTGGCCGGGGATGCGCTTTCCCCGGGACTTTTGGAACTCAGCAAACAGAAGAACCCGGACCTGGAAATCGTCAATGAATACGGAATAACCGAAGCCGCCGTAATGTCCACTATCTATCGGCGCCAGGAGAAAGCCGGGCGTATCGTTATCGGCAGACCCATATGGAATACTCAACTCTACATCGTGGATCACCGGTCCCGGCTGCAGCCCATCGGGGTTCCCGGGGAATTGTGTATCTGCGGGTCCGGGTTGGCCAGGGGTTACCTCAACAACCCTGAATTGACTTCTGAAAAGTATAATAGGTCCCATAAGTCCTATAGGACCTATATTCTTTACAAAACCGGCGATCTGGCCCGGTGGTTGCAGGACCCCATGGCGCAGGGGGCATATACAATCGAATTCCTGGGACGAAAAGACCACCAGGTAAAAATCAGGGGGTACCGCATCGAGCCCGGGGAGATAGAGCACCGCCTGCTGGAACTTCCACAGATCAAAGATGCCGTGGTCATGGCCAATGAAAATGAATGCGGCGATAAATCCCTCTATGCTTACCTGGCGCCGCGCCGGCCCGGCGACAGTGAAAATGTGGAATTAAACATCCCGGGAATTCGCGCGGCATTGTTAAAACATCTACCCGATTTTATGATACCCACCCATTTTGTAAAATTGGAGCGGATGCCCCTGACCCCCATTGGTAAAATAGACCGGAGGGCGTTAATGGCAATGGATGTTTCCATGGTCTCCGGGGTTCATTTCACGGCGCCCGGCACGCCGGTAGAGAAAAAATTGGCAGACTTATGGGCCGGTTTATTGGATAAAAAGCAGGTGGGCACGGACGACAATTTCTTTACTATCGGCGGCGATTCCATCAAGACCATTACTTTATTAAACCTGGTTAATAACCAATTCAAAACCAAATTGAAAGTAATCGATTTATATGAAAATGAAACTATTGCAAAACTGGCCCTCAAAGTGGAATTGGCCGTCCGGGAGACGGAGAATGCAGAAGATGAATTACTGCTAAAAGAAACCGCCGCGAAAATCGAAACCTTGAAACAAATGATAATCGAAGAGCATCGCCTTACAGGTATCGAAGACATCTACCCTGTCAGCGATATCCAGAAAGGTTTGATTTTTTACGGAATGAGAAATGCAGATGAGGCCCAGTATCACATCCAATTCGTGTATCAATTAAAACAGCGGGATTTCGATCCCGTCCTATTTAAAAAAGCATTGAGCCTCCTGGCTCAAAAGCACAGCATGTTGAGAACCACCTTCAATTTGGTGGACTACCCGGAACCGGTCCAACTGGTTCATCAAGAAGCGGTGCTGGATGTCGAGCATTACGACATTTCGCATATGGCGCCAGTGGAGCAGGAACGTTTTTTGAAAGAAGTATTAAGGCAAGATAGAGCGCGTGCTTTCGATATCGGTCGATTGCCATTGTGGCGCATGAAAAGCGCCCTATTGGGAAATGATAACATTGCCCTGGTCTCTACGCTGCATCATGTGATCGGCGATGGTTGGGGCTCCGCCTCCTTGAATACCGAATTGAGAAATACCTACGATGCCTTGAAACGAGATCCCGGTTTTACACCGGGAGAATTAAAAAGTAGTTATAAAGATTTTATAATTCGGCAAGAGGTGGAAAAAGAGCGGAAAAAAGCGGCTGAATTCTGGAAAAAGGAACTGGAAGATTACAAGCGCGCCGATTTCCTGGTTACCCCAAAGACAGGAGAGCCGCCGCTGGATATGAGCAACCACTCCCGTCTTTTAGAAGAAGCCATGTTGGTAAATTTGAAAGAGACCGCAATGAAAATAAATACCGGCGTGAAACACCTGTGTTTTGCGGCGTATAATTATATCATCGGCATGCTCTCTTATGAGAAAGATTTCGTCGTAGGATTACTCACCAATAACAGGCCCCCCATTGAAGACGGCGAAAAAATCTTCGGCTGTTTTTTAAATACCGTCCCCGCCAGGGTTCATATTCCAACCGGGGCGCGGTGGTTGGATTACCTGGAAATAGTAGATAAAAAACTATTGGATATAAAGAGGTATGACAGCGTGTCTTTATTTGAAATCGCCCGGCTGGTGGGTGAGAATCCCCGGGATGGCAATCCTTTTTTCGATACCTTGTTTAATTTCGTGGATTTTCATATATATGATCGATTAAACCCAGCGCCCGGGGCCGATGGCGGTAGACAGGAGATGAAGTCCGCGGACCCTGGATTCCGTGTGCCCGGCCGGCAGGATACCAATACTTACTTCGATTTCGAAATCAGCACCACCCACGGTTATTTCCGGCTTGGTTGTAGGTACAATCGAACAGCCATCAGTGATGCACTGATTGGAAAAATATGCATCTATTTTGAGAATATTCTCAAGGAGTTTATCTACAGGCCGGGTGCGCTAATGAGCCGCGACAGCGTGTTGCCCGAGGAAGAAAGACGGAGAATATTGGATGAATTTAACGACACCTCAGCGGATTTTTCCCGGGAAAAAACCATGCATCAACTCTTCGAGGAGCAGGTAATAAGATCGCCGGGAGGAGTTGCGGTAATCGACCGGGATGGCGTAGTGCAGTGGACATACGAAGAACTAAATAAGAAATCAAATCGATTGGCCAGGGTATTACGAAAGAAGGGATTGAAGGTCGGGGGATTAGCGGCAGTGATTATGGACCGTTCCGCCCATATGGCGACGGCGGTCATGGCTATCCTGAAAGCCGGCGGGGCCTATGTTCCCTTTGAACCATATTTACCGGATGAACGCATACGGAAAATAATGGAATCGCTGCAAATCGATATAGTTATCACCAATGAAGCGCAACTGCCCAAAATAGGACGAATATCTCAAACATTGCCCCTTCTTACTCATATTATTTGCCCCCAGCGGTCTCCCGGGGAAGGGGCGTTCGATGAAGCCGAAAACCTTTCCCCCGCGGCAGCGGCTGGGGATATCGCCTATGTAATTTTCACTTCCGGTTCCACCGGCGTACCCAAAGGGGTGGTAGAGACCCACCGGCCCGTGATAAACGTGATCGAATGGGTTAATAACACTTTCGCGGTGGGATACCCGGATAAACTATTGTTTGTGGCCTCGTTGAATTTCGACCTGTCGGTGTACGACATATTCGGAATATTAGCTTCAGGCGGCTGTTTACGGGTGGTGGACGCGGAAGATATCAAGAATCCCCAGGCGCTGCTGGATATCATTATGAATGAAGGAATCACGTTCTGGGATTCGGCGCCCGCGGCATTGCAGCAATTGGCCCCGTTCTTTCATGAAGTTGGCGGTTACCCTGTCCAGGGCCGTTTGCGATTGGTATTTTTAAGCGGCGATTGGATACCGACGCCGCTGCCGGGCGCCGTACGCGAAGCGTTCCCGGGCGCAAGGGTGATCAGCCTGGGGGGCGCCACCGAAGCCACTATCTGGTCCAACTACTACCCCATCGGGGAGGTGGACCCCACCTGGGTCAGTATCCCCTACGGCAAACCCATCCGGAATGCCAGGTATTACATCCTGGACCCGCAAATGGAGTTATGTCCCATCGGTACTCCCGGGGACCTATATATCGGCGGCCAGTGCCTGGCATCGGAATATAAAAACGACCCGGAACTAACCGCCGCTAAATTTATCGCCAACCCCTTCATACCCGGTGAAAAAATATATAAGACCGGGGACCTTGCCCGCTGGTTTGAAGACGGTAATATGGAATTCCTGGGCCGCAAAGACCACCAGGTCAAAATCAGGGGCTACCGCATCGAACTGGGAGAGATCGAGAGCCGTTTACTGGAGCACGAAGAGATAAATGAAGCGGTGGTATTGATAAAAGGGGGCAACCGGGACGATAAATACCTGGCAGCTTATTTTACCGCCGTCCGGGAGTTTGAGCAGGAAGAATTGAAAACATTTTTGTTAAAGGAATTGCCCGAGTACATGACGCCCCGCTGCTTTGTACAAATGGAAAAAATGCCGGTATCCGCCAACGGGAAACTGGACCGCAAAGCGCTTCCCGAGCCGGAAGCCAGCAGCGAAAGCGTCGGGGTGTATGCGCCGCCGGAGAATGAAACGCAGGAGAAATTGGTGGAGATCTGGTCGCAAGTATTGGGAGTGGAGAAAGAGTCGATCGGGATCAGCGCGGATTTCTTCCAGTTGGGTGGTCATTCGTTAAATGCTACCATGGTGATATCGCGGATTCACAAAGAATTTAACGTCAAAGTGCCGCTGGCGGAGATATTTAACAGCCCGACCATCCGGGAGTTAGCCCGGAAAATAAAAACTTCGGAGAGCGAATTGTATGCCTGCGTCGAGCCGGTAGAAAAGAAGGAATATTACCGGTTGTCTTCTGCGCAGAGACGGTTATATTTTCTCCAGCAAATGGAGCCGGGAAATACAGGCTACAACATCCAGGAAGGTGTATTGTTGGAAGATGATGTGAATATACCATTACTGGAAGAAACGTTCAGGCAGTTAGTTCGGCGGCATGAGAGTTTGAGAACCTCTTTTGAAATAGTGAACGAGGAGACGGTCCAGCGAATTCATGACAATGTGAAATTTAAGATCGAATTATTTGGTAAGGGCGACCCTGCGTGGTCGTCCTTCATTCGTCCCTTTGATCTGCCCGAAGCCCCACTGCTGAGAGTAGGTTTATTTAAGCTGGAAGAGAATAGGCACGTACTATTGACGGATATGCATCATATCATATCCGATGGCGTTTCCCATGCGGTATTGAAAGGAGATTTCGGGATCCTTTACAGCGGCGGGCAGTTGCCGGCGATTCGATTGCAATACAAAGACTATTCGGAATGGCAGCACAGCGAAAAGCAACAGCAATTGGTAGGACGGCAGAAAGCCTATTGGTTGAAAGAACTGTCCGGGGATATCCAGGCGCTGAATATACCTACCGATTATCCACGGCCAATATTCCAGAGTTATGAAGGAAGCACCCTGGCGTTTGACCTGGATCATGAAGAGACGGAGTTGTTGAATAAATTAGGCCGCGAAGAGAAAGCCACGTTATACATGGTATTGGTGGCCATATACAATGTATTGTTATTTAAACTTAGTAACCAGGATGAGATCATCATCGGGACGCCCACGGCCGGCCGTCGTCATCCAGATCTGGAGCGAATTATCGGTATGTTTGTCAATACGCTGGCGCTCAAAAATTACCCGGAAGCTGGGAAATCCTTTATTGGCTTTCTACAGGAAGTAAAGGAGAATACCCTCAAGGCGTTTGAGAACCAGGACTGCCAGTTCGAGGAACTGGTGGAATTGTTGGCTGTTAAGCGGGATACCTCGCGCAACCCGATATTCGATGTGGTATTTGTGCTGCAAAATATGGCAGTGGAAGTAGATGGGACGCCGGGCGCAGGTGGTGCGGGTATGGGAGATTCAAAATTGAAACTGCGGCCCTATCGCTACAGCGCGGGGATATCGAAATTCGATTTGACCCTGACGGCAGTCGAAGGAGGAAAGAGAATACATTTTACTTTCGAATATTGTACTCGGTTGTTTAAAGAAGAGACTATCCAGCGCATGATCGAGTATTTTAAAAGGATCGTATCTGCGGTGATAGGAATACAGGGCAAGAAGTTATCGGAAATCGAGATAATCTCGGCTGAAGAGAAAAACCTATTATTATATGAATTTAACGATACAGCGGCGGAATATCCGCGAGAAAAAACCATCCATGGATTATTTGAAGAACAGGTAGAACGAACCCCGGACCGCATCGCACTTGTAGGACATGTCGGACTTGTCCGACCTGCCCGACCTGTCCAACTGACTTATCTCCAATTAAATGAGCGATCCGGTCGATTGGGGCAGGTCTTAATTGAAAAAGGCGTGAACCCCGATACCATCGTGGGCATTATGGTGGAACGTTCCCTGGAGATGATGGTGGGGATTTTCGGCATCTTAAAATCCGGCGGCGCGTATTTGCCCATCGACCCGGAATACCCGCAAGAGCGTATCGATTATATGTTGAAAGACAGCAATGCAAAGATTTTAATAAATAAATCCGAAATCCAAAATCCGAAATCCGAAACAAATTCAAATGACCAAAACAAAAACCGCCATTTCGGGACTGCATCTGTTTTGAATTTTGAGAATTTGAATTTTGATATTGTTTCGAATTTCGATATTCGTGCTTCGAATTTAATCTCTTCAAATCTCGCTTATGTCATCTACACTTCCGGTTCTACAGGCAAGCCCAAAGGTGTTGCCGTGCGGCATCGAAATGTAACCAATTTCATTGCAGCCATGACGGAGAAAATCGATTTTTCGCCCGGTAAGATGATGTTGTCATTGACCACCATATCGTTTGATATATTCGTATTGGAGACACTGACGCCGTTGTCGCTGGGGTTAACGGTGGTAGTGGCTGATGAAAGACATCAAAAGGATGGCTATTTGCTAAAGCAATTGTTACAAGTGCAATGTATCGATATGCTGCAGGCGACGCCGTCGCGGTTGAAGTTACTGCTGCAAGAGCGGGATAATGGAGGGGCGTTAAAGGGAATTTCGGAATTAATCGTCGGGGGTGAGGTTTTTCCCCTGGAGTTGGTTGATACCTTAAAAAAAGAATTTAGCGGGAAACTATATAATGTCTATGGTCCGACAGAGACCACGGTTTGGTCGACCCTCGCGGAATTACCCCGG
>JAPKZK010000113.1 GCA_026393835.1 Candidatus Aminicenantota bacterium
AGGAGATACGTTTACGAAACAACCGTTACCCCTGATAACTATTTATATTTTAGGGTACTATCTATCCCGGACATTACCCGGTGTAATCAAAGTAAACCGCAATTATATCGATTTATTGGCGGGCGAGGAAATCTCCGAACGAAACGAGTTTATCGAATGTTTAACCCATGATTCTTATGTGATCCAGATACCGGGTTTGCACTTGCAGATGAAGAACCGGTTGGAATATGTATTGTCGATATTCAAGCAGGAGAGATTTATCGCCGATGATCATCGTTTGAAAGACTATAACTATGAGATCGACGACGTATTACTGAAAAAGATTTTGAAGCAACTGGAGAAGGCGGCCGCAAATAAAGAATTACTTCGCCAATTGGAAGTAGAGGAAATGGCCTATAGAGAGTATGATAGTACGATCGGTAGGTTTGAGAGACAGTTGGAACAGAAAGAAATGGCCCTCATCGAACATAAACAAACGATCGAAAAAAAAGATAAAGCGCTCGAAGAGAATAAGAAAGCGCTCGAAGAGAAGGATAAATACATCAGCGAACTGTTAAAGAAGTTAAAAATGGAATGAATCGGTTAAATTTGTTTGTACAAGGGTACGGGTAGTGTAAAAAGAGAAAGGAGAAAAATGAAAGAATACGCCATGATCTCAATCTTATTATTACTTTTAACTTTATTTGCTTCACCAGCCGATGTAAAAACTGTAAACCCCGACAAACCCCTAAACGGCGCCTGGGATTTCAAACTTGAAAAAACCTGGACAATCGATAAGGCAGGCAAAGATGCACTCGCTGCCCCAGCCATTGTGGTCTCCGATGATGGGACCGTCTGCGTCCGTGATTGGAAAAATAGATCGTATTACCTTTTCAACAGCAGCGGTGCGTTTAAGAAAGCCTTTGGGAAACCCGGGGAAGGCCCTGGAGAAATTCGCTGGCACGCCTTACCCTCCTTCGCCATCCATAACACGTTTATCGCCGCCGATATGGACAGACTTCACTTTTTCAATCACGAAGGAGTATTTATCAAATCCATTCCCCATATGTTTCCCGGCAGAGAACCTCTCCTGTTCATCGATGAAGACCAACTCATCGCCGCCCCCCTTTTCAATTTTCCCGAAGGCAAAGGAAATATCTATCTCTGCAATCTCAAAACAACAGAAAAAAAAAGCATCAGGGAATTTACGGTTGACAGCCACGAAAACCGCCGGGGTCCTGTCCCACACTTGTTCGGTTTATCTCCCATGCCGGTGGTAGGGTATGATGACGCCGACCGGAAACTTTACGTCGGAGTCAACGATTCCTACGTGATATATGTCGTTGACCTAAAAGGAAACATTCTTAACACTTTTTCACTTGACCGGAAAAAGAGAGAAATCTCCGTTGAGGCATTAAAAAAGCAGCTTGATGCTATCGACCCGGGGGGCCCAAACAGCGAGACAGTCAAACTCCTACCCAGGGAACTCACTCATTTTCGGAAAATTCAAATCATCAACGGGTTGGTTTACGTATTCCAGGATAATTTCGGTATCAACTGGGATAACCAGCAAATCGATATTTTTTCCCCTGAAGGTAAATACCTATACCGTTCCGTCATCAAACCCGACAATGGTTCCCATATCTATTTCTCCCCCAACAATTTTTTAATAAAGAACGGGCATATGTATGCTGTCCTGGAAGATGCGGAAGGTGAAATCGTGATCGTAAAGTATAAAATAACGCTGCCGGAGGAATTATCCCGGTAGACTGGGGTTATTATTTCAATACAAAAATTTCAACACTTTCTCCGGCGTTAAGGGAGAATCGAAAAATATTTCTTTATCCGGGCGGAACGCTTTCATGGCATCGAATATAGCAAAATAGGCGCCGATGCCATACATAAACGGCGGCTCCCCTATGGCCTTGGAACTTAACACCGCCCGCGGATTGTCCGCATCCTCCAGGAAATGTACATTAACTGTCCGCGGCGCGGACTTTATGTCCGGGACTTTATACGTACCGGTATTATCGGTTAATAGTTTCCCTTCCGCATTGTAAATCAATTCCTCCATGGTCATCCAGCCGATGCCCTGGAGTAATCCCCCTTCTACCTGGCCCAGGTCGATAAGATAATCCAGGCTCCGACCGGCATCATGGGCAATATGAACGGCATCGATGTCATACGTACCCCGCAAACAATCCAACGTTACCTCCATGACCGCCGTACCGAAAACATGATAGGCAAACGGCTTCCCTTTCTCTTTGACCCGGTCGAAATATACCCCCGGCGTGGCGTAAAACCCCTGGGCGGTAAGATTAAATCGTTTTAAATAGGCATTGCCGACAAGGGTTTCCCAGGTTAATCCCGTGGGCTTGCCGCGGAGATAGACTTTTTCATCCCTGATCGTCGCATCGGCGGGGGAAGGGATGTTGAGATGATCGGCGGCCGCTTGCTTGAGACGCTCTAATATATCGAGGCAGGCAATTTCAACCGCCTTGCCGTTCATGTCGGCGGCGGAGCTGGCCGCGGTGGGCGACGTGTTGGCCACACGGGTGGTGTTGGTGGTCTCGATCTTGATTCGTTCCTCGCTTATGGAAAAAGTTTGGGCCGCGATGCGCAGGATTTTCATATTCACCCCCTGCCCCATTTCCACGGCCGCGGAACTGACGCCGACGCTGCCGTCGGTATAGACATGCACCAACGCCCCAGCCTGGTTCAACATGGTGTTGGTAAAAGAAATCCCGAAACAAACCGGCATCACGGCGGCGCCTTTCTTTTTTAATTTGTTGGCGGTATTAAATACTTCCACGTCTTTAAATATTTTTTGGAAATCATATAATCGGTCGGCTTCCTGCCAACAGCGTCCGGCGCGGCAGTTTTCCACCTGCATGCCGTAGGGGAAGGTATCGTTTTCTTTCAAGAGGTTTTTTTGTTGGATTACCCAGGGCTGCAGGTTTAATTTTTCCGAGGCTTTTTGGATGGCGCTTTCCAGGACGAACATGGCCTGGGGTCCGCCGAAACCGCGGAAAGCGGTAAAAGGCGCGAGGTTGGTATAACAACAGGCGGCGGCGGCTTTGACGTTGGGGATATAATAGGAGTTGGTGCAATGGAACAGGGTGCGCTCCAGGATGGCGGTGGAGAGGTCGGCGGCTGCGCCGGAATCCTGGTAAAAGGCGACCTCATAGGCCAGGATGGTCCCGTCGGCTTTCAGGCCTATTTTGAAATCCGAGGAATAGGGATGGCGTTTGCCGGTCATCATCATATCTTCGCGGCGGTCCAGGGTCAGTTTCACGGGCCGCTGCAGGATAAAAGCGGCCAGGGCGGCCATGCAGGCCCAGGGAGTGGCCTGGTCTTCCTTGCCGCCGAAACCACCGCCCAACCGGCGGACATCCACTTCGATTTTGTGCATGGGCAACCCCAGGACCCGCGCCGCGATCCGCTGCACCACCGTTGGGGATTGCGTCGATGAGTAAAGCGTAACGCCCCTGTTTTCCACGGGTACGGCCATGGCCGATTGGGTTTCCATGTAAAAATGTTCCTGGCCGCCGGAATCCACCCGGCCTTCGACGATAACATCGCACTGCCCCCAGGCCGCGGCAACATCCCCTAAAGCAAATGTCCGCGGCGGGATGATGAGGTTTCCTTTCTTAAATGCCTCCCGTGGGCTCAGTACCGGCGATAAAGGGGTTATCTCCAGTTCGATATCTTTAAACGCCTTTTTGGCCAGGGTTTTGCTTTCCGCGATTACCAGGGCGATGGGCTCGCCGATGTATTGGACATGTTCGGCGGCCAGCAGGGTCTCATCCTGGATAATGCCGCCCACCTGGTTTTGGCCGGGGATATCGGCGGCGGTAAAGACGGCGATAACGCCGGGACTGCGCCGGGCTTTCGCTGCATCCAGCCGTTGGATTTTCCCATGGGCCGACGGCGAAGGGAATACGGCGGCGTACAGCAAACCTCCCGGCGCCGGGATGTCATCCAAAAAAACAGACTCGCCGCGCACATGAAGCGGTATATCGAAATTTTTCATGGTAACTCCTTTTTAAAAAACATCGCCCACGAATTACACGAATTTTCACGAATCGTTTTTGTCCACAGATTACACTGATTAACACTGATTAAAAAAAAAGATGAAATGTATAAAACACAAATCGGGCGAACACGGGGGTTCGCCCCTACGGGAATTTGACCCCTGTTTTTAATCTGTGTCAATCTGTGTAATCTGTGGACAGGTGTTTTTTTCATTCTTAATCAATCCGTGGACAGATCTTTTTCCGGGAAAAGGGTGATGAAATGGGCAAATATTAAGTTCCGCAGCAGCAAGGTTTTGTACTGCGCACTGCCCCGAACATCGTCGATGGGAGAGATTTCACCGGTGGTTATTTTTATTGCTTCCCGGAGAGTGTCGGTGGTTATTTCTTTTCCTTCCAGGAAAGCGCTGGTTTTTGCCAGGAACAGGGGAATAGGCGCCACACCGCCGGCGGAGAGGCGTATGTTATAAATAGTACTGCCATTTGTCTCCAGGGAAATGGCCGTGTTGCAGGAAGCAATGTCCAGGTGCTTGCGCTGGGATACTTTCTCGAAATGGTAATGAAAACGCAGCCCTTTTCCCGGCGCGGGGACCGGGAACCTGAGGAACCGTACGATTTCCCCTTCCGCCAGATCTAATTGTTTGTAACCTTTAAAAAATTGTCTTAGGGGTAGTTCCCGCAGGACGTTGTTCCCGGACAGGCCGATAACGGTATTAAGGGCCAGCAGCATGACGGTTAGGTCCCCGATGGGAGAGGCGTTCACAATATTACCGGCCAGGGTGGCGCGGGTGCGCATGATGGTGGAAGAGACCAGGTTGAGATCGTTTTTCATGTTGGGAAACAGTTCGTTAATAAGGGGGGACTGTTTCATTTCTTCCATGGTGGTTCCCGCGCCGATGTAGATCATATGGTTTCTTTCGCGGATATAAGCCAGGTCGGCGCGGCGGGAGATAAATTGTAAATTTTCATCCAGCAGCGCCCCGGGTTTTTGCACGTAAAGGTCTGTGGCCCCGGCCACGATGATCCCGGCGCCCGGGTCGGGGAGCGTCCGGGCGTCGGCGTCTGGGGGTTCCTGGGTTTTTAAAGCCGCTAACCGTCCCGGGATGTGCAGGAAATAGCCGGGTAAAATGGACCATTCCACCAGTTGTTGGATGCGGTTTTTATCGGTATCCAACAGGGGCGAAAACGTATCGCAGAGTTTTTGGGCGGCGCGGCGGATGGAGAGATAGCCCGTGCACCGGCAGATATTGCCGTCCAGGGCATCGATGGCATCCCGGTAGTCCAGGGTCGCGGAAGCGAGGAAAAACCCGGTCAGGGACATGACGATTCCCGGCGTACAAAAGCCGCACTGGGAAGCGCCTTCATCGGTAAGCGCCTGCTGTATGGGCGTCAGTGCGCCGGCGGCGCCGGCGGCGCCGGCTATATTAATGCCTTCTACGGTAACGATGTGTTTGCCGGCCAGTTCCCCCAACGGCAGCAGGCAGGAAGCCACGGCTTTGTATTGAACTCCGTTGTCTTTTAACTCCCCCAGCAATACCGTACAGGCGCCGCATTCGCCTTCCCGGCAGCCTTCCTTGGTCCCCGGGAGTTTCTGGCGTCCCCGGATGAAATCCAGGGTAACGGTCCCGACCGGGGCCGATGTTTCAACTTCCCGGTCATTTATAATAAACTTAAGCGGATTTCTCATCGGATCTCCTTAATTAATTCGTGTTAATTCGTGTAATTCGTGGGCCCAGTTTTTACTCTTATTAATTCGTGTTCCCGGATATTAAATTTCCTCAGCACCTCTTCAACGCAGTGATTTCTGACGGTAATGTAAACATCTTTCCCGGTTGTCAAGATTTTTTCCAGGAGCGGGGCGAATCCTTTGCCTTCCAATTCCAGGGGACCGATCTCATCGATAAACACCGGGTTTATGTCCCGTGCGATGATATCGTCGCTAATGGCTTCGGCAAAAACAAACGCGGCCTTTGAAAAATGGAAAGGACCGCGGCGATAGATTTCGTCCCAACCCGGGGGTACGTGTTGCGACCGGTACGCCAGCGGCATTTTTTCATTATTACTCAAGCGTACGATCTCATACCCGGTAAAATCGGCGTCATCCGGGAATATTTTTTTGGACGCGAATCCGTCGCCCTGTTTTGTTTGCTGTTGTCGATAGATGGAAATCATCCGCCGGGTTTTTCCCTGGTTGATTTCACCGGTAATAATGTAGATCATTTTACCTTTTGCTTAAGTGCTTGTGTCCGGGTTTGTTGTAACGGACCGCCTGGAGTTCGGAGATAATGGAGATAGCGATTTCGTCCGGGTTTTCGCCGCCGATATCCAGGCCCACCGGCGTGTAGAGGGTATTCAAATCAATATCGGGTCCCAGGTCTTCGGTCAGTTGTTGAATCATTAATTCCCCTTTGTTCCGGGAAGCGATCAAGCCGATGTATTTAGGGTCCCACCGGGCTTCATAGATGCGTTTCAGGATAACATAATCCAGCGCGTGAGAGTGGGTAGCGATGACAAAAAAACTACCGCCCGGTACATCTTCGTCTTTAAGGGCGGTTTCATAGTTGACGGTAATGCTGTATTGGGCGCCGTCGATGGTTTCCACCATGCCTTCGCGGTCATCGATAAGCGTTATGTAATAATTCAGGTTCTTGAGGTGGTAAACCAGGGCTTTGCCGATGTGCCCGGCGCCGAAGAGGTACAGCCGGGCGCCGGACCCGATGTACTCGTAGAAGAGGGTGACCGCGCCGCCGCAGATCATGCCGGTTTGTTCGCAGTCGATAATGTCATTGTCAGGGCTGAGCGAGTATTTTTTCAGATAGTTATTTTTATCTTTCAGGCATTGGGACGCTTTTTTAACCGCCGCATATTCCAATGCGCCGCCGCCCACCGTACCTTCTAGCCTGCCGTCCGGGGTCACCAACATCTTGGTCCCCATGCCGGCCGGACCGTGACCTTCTTTTGCCACTACCGTAATCAAAACGCCTTCTTCGCCTTTTTGTCTTACCCGCAAAATTTCTTCGTATATATCAGCCATTAATAGCCTTCCTTATTGTTTTATATGACCGGGGTAAATCCCGACAGGATTATCCTGGTAAGAATTGCCGCGGCAAACACCGTACAGGAAAAAGACAACCCCGCATCGACAGCGCCGATCGACTTCCATTGAATCCCGGAACGATTCCTTTCGAGGGATTGTCCCGTTTTGAGGTAAACAATGATAATGGCGGCGTTCACCAGGGATTCCAGCAGGAAGAAGCGGATGATATTTCCTATCCCGATTTGGAAGAAATCATCGGAGATAGAAAAAATAAGCAGGCTGAAGGAGTAAAGGATAAAGGCGGCGCGCCATCCGGCGGCGGCCGTCAGCGCCTCCCGGAAACGGAAGACCCGCCGGTTTTCCAGCAGGACTTTGTAAATAATCATTAATACGGCGCCTTCCATGAGGATGGCCAGGGCGGGATTAATGGTTACAATTGGGCCGGGACCGGGTAAAAAGAGGTCCGCCAGTTTGACGGCAGCCGCCGTGACGGATACGCTGAACAGGGAGATGGCTTTCCCGCTTTCTCGATAGGCGCGGGTCATAAAATAGAAACCGATGGGGAACATGATAAAGCCCGCGATGCCGGGGATAATCGCGACCAGGTGGACCAGGTATCCCAGGGTCGCTTCGGCGATGCCCCACAGGGAACCCCAGAACAGCGATACGGTCAGTATTTCTTTTATGTTGGTTTTATTCATTTTCATCAAGCCTCCTTTGAAGGTTAACGGGATTTAGAATTTAATTATACCACCGGTAGTATAAAATTCAAAGTTTTAAAGCGAATTTTCCCAAATGTGACAGAGGTTGTTTTGACCCAGGGCATACTCATAATTCGACAGGGGGGGGCATAATGCATTAAAGGTACAGCGCCGGCAGGGCGTCGCTTTTTTTCTTGTCCTCCGCCAACTAGAGCCCCGGTACATCTCTTTGTACACCATATCGTAAATACTATCCCCGGCAAGAGTTCCCAGGCGGGGGGCGTTGACATCGGCATGGATATGACCGTTACTTAATATGGTTAATGTTCCGAAATGAAGCGGATTAATACACTGGCGGGCCAGGATTTCCGTCATTGTGGGCCTGGCTTCCTCCAGGTCTTGCTTATCGACAAAAACCGCCTGCCGGAAAAACTCCCGGTTCCTGCCGTTAAAAAATGGATAAAATGAGTGGTTTTCCAGGCGATGCCGGGCAATCAACTCTTCCGCTGCATCGCTGTCCGCTTCCCCGGCAATAATAAAAAGAAAGTGCGTACCCGGCCGGTTTACCGCCGGCGCCCCTATTATCTCCTCCCATTGCCGGGTTTTTACGGGAAACGGGACCACGATCTTTAAGGAAAAAGAGCCGGCCGGGAACTGCGCTATTTTTTTTTCTTGACCGGCCAGGTTCAAGTAATGGGTATAAAAAAATTTCTCGGCGGGCAGCGCCGGCGCGTTTAATATTTCCGGCAATTGCTCCCATTGGGAAAATTTGAAAATATCTCCCCCCAGGATATTCAACCGCGCCAATGAAGACCCCTGCAATTGCTGCAACAGGTTTTTTACAGACCGGGGTTCCAGTTCCGCCCGGGTGTTCCTGCCGCGGGTACAGCACAGGAATTGCCGGTGGGCGGAACCACACAGGCCGCAATCCAGGCCGCAGGCAGAGTTTATGTATATGGAAACTTCCGCCGCGTATTTCATCATGCGGTCGCCCACCGCCGCCGAACCCCGGGTGCTTTTTTTGATAACTTCGACATCCTGCTGGATATTCGGATAAGGCGCCATTTGCATGGGCTTGCCCCGGGTAAGCGCCGCGTCGATTAAATCCCCCATAAAAAAAGTCCTCATGTCCTTTACAAACCGGGATACCCCCGGGTTGGCCAACTCCTTACCGGTTAAACCGACGACCTGTAAATTCCCGGGAGAGCGCAGGCGCTTTACCAATCGAATCACTGTTTCACAATCCCGGTATTCCAGGATTTTCCCGGTCAGGGAGTTATAGAACAAGGCGGACTTTCCGCGCACGGACACATGGACATAATTATCCAGGATAAACCAAAAACTTTGAGATTTTTTTGGGGATTGTTTAGGCAAATCGAACCTCTTTCATAACTTTCAAATACGTTTGGGGATTTTTTTCCAGGTACGATAACTGGGTAGATAGGTAGCGGGCGAATTCTTCATCATTAAGAAGACCGCTGCAGCGGGGCTGGGGTTGGTCCATATTTAAATAAAAAATACACTGTAAACAGGCTTCCCAATTGGCGCATGAGCAGCATTGTTTTTGCAGGCGATCGAAATAGGTGTTGTACGTGTCGGCTATTTTTTCAAAATCCAGGTCTACTTTCTTTTCATCCGCCGCGCCCAGGCTGTATTGCTGCCCGATCCGTTCACAGGGTAGTATTTTCCCCTGCACGGTGATAAAGACTTTCCTGGAAAAAGGGATACATGTGCCGGTAGGGATTTGCGCCGTATGTTTTGGGGGTTTGCCCGCTTCGGTTTTATTCCCGGCGGCGGCCACGTCGTTATAGTCATTGAAGATAAAGCCGCTGCATTGCTGGAGAAAGGATTTCATGCCCCTGATATTGGGCAGGTTAAGAAACATATCTTTTTCCAGCAGGGAATAATCTTCGGCCTGGAAAAGCGTGGTCCCGATATTGGCATAGGTCTTGCGGAACTCTTCCCGCATGGCGGGGGCGACGCCGATGGGATTTAATTCGCTGATAGTAGGGATTTTATCAAATTGAGTTTTAAAATAGTGGTGAAGTCCGGGCGCTGTGTTGCGATTATGAATAACTGCATTGAAATTAACCCTGTCTTTAAAGTAGGCCGGGTATTTGGCCGCCAGGCCATCGATATTCTTTAAAACCTCTCGATACGCCGGCGTCCCGTCTTTAAACACCCGGTAGGAATTGCCGTATTCATCGCCGTCCAGGCTGATCAGTAAGTCGAAATCATGTTCCACCAGGAAATCCATGTATTTTCCCAGCAGGAGGCCGTTGGTGGTCATATTAAATTGAAAATGATTATGCAGGGGTTTTAATTGGCGGGCATAGGCAACCACCTCCCGGATGAAGGGAAAATCCAACAGGGGTTCTCCGCCGTAAAATCCGATATGAAAAACCTGTTGATGGGATTGGTTCAGTGGGGAGTTTAATAAATCCAGCAGGTAATTTAGCACATTTTGGGCCGTACCGGCGCTTAATTGCCTGTTCCCGCGTTGTTCATTAATATTATAAAATTTTCCATAGGCGCAGTAGGCGCATTCGAGATTGCAATAGTCCACCACTTCGAAGGTTACTTGCCTGGTATTGGCCAGGGAGGCTTTAATTTGTCCCGCGGATAACCTCCCGCTTAACAAAGACCCGGTATCCGGCGGAGAAAAATAACCGTTTTCTCGCAGCAGCCTATATTTACGATAGTAATAAGCTATTTCCGGTTTTGAAGCGGCGCCGTAATCCTCTATTTGTACGGGATCATCGTTTAACTCCCCGTACCATTGCTCCACATCCAGGCCTTGGCGGTGTAATCGAAGTATGTGGTAGAGCACCGGGTGGCACCATTGGGTGCTTTTTACGGTTGGATCATAGAGATACTTATTTTTGTTTTGGCTCTCAAGCAGCACTTGCAGTTTCCTTTGGGTATTAGCAAGGGCAATAGTATGGCAAGTAAAGGCAGTAGAAGATTGTCTTCTACTGCCTTTACAGTTTAATGCCGGGCAGTTCTCACAAAACACCCGGGGAAATAAAAGCGATTACCCATTATCACTATTGTCCGTTGATGTTAGGCGTATGGTATAATTTTTCGCCGTTTCAGCACTTAAATCTCAGGCGTCGGACAAACAAGACATGTGGCGAGAGTGTGGTGTACATTATAATCATAAGCCGCGAGCCTGGGGTTATCATACGGGCATGCGCATTGAACGTTGCCCCCTTTGACTCGATCCAGGTTGGCGATCGTTAGTTTGGTTAATTTAAGTTTTCTTTTCATGGTTCATCTCCTTTTTTTAATTTTTTGTGGTTTTTTGTCAACCGGCATTGGGCGCCAGGAACCCTGGCTTCCGGGATACCGGTTAATGTCCGGATAGTTGCCCGGTTTTAAATCTAAAATGGGTATATTGCTTTCCCTGGGGGTTTTATTTTTTGGCTTTTTTATGCTGGGAAAAACGATCGCTTTGAGCAGCACACCGGGATAAACCACCTGATAGGAGGTTAAAGATAGCGCTTCATTCATTGCTCATTCCTCACACGATTATTATACCATGAAAGATACGATTTTGCAAAACCGGGGGAATGGAAGGGGCGGATAAAATACTTTTTGCCACCTATTTCCCGAGATTGAATTTTATCCCCAGGGAAATGGCCGGGCCGGTCATGTTAAGCAGCGCTTTTCTACCGGAAGCAAGGGCTTTGTCGAAATCGGGGCCGAGGAAAAACCCGGTCGCCGGCCTCCCGGTATATGTAAGGTAATATAAATCCCCTTCATAGTTATGCGCTGTCGAATACCCGATATAATCGATATAATGGCCCTTCCCGTACATTTCGCTAAACTTGACAAACCGTACCCTGCCCTGGAGGAAAACAAACACCCCTTTCGATATGGCCAATTCGATTGTTCCTCCCAGGTGAAAACCAAACTGCCTCTTTTTAGCGACTTCCACGCCCACCCGGTAGAAATTGCTGTTGGATTTATATTTCCACCGCCAAACGTTTCTATATTGGCCAAAGTATGCCCCGCCCCCACCGTTGAGGTAAACGTTGACGGTAGGGGAACCGACCAGTTTAAAATGGAGGTTTAAGAGGACCGGGATGGCGAAAAACTTTTGGTCCCAGGGGCCGATAAAGTCATTACCGTCAAACTGTGCGGTAAAATTTGTTAACACCTTGCTTACTTCGATACCGGCGGAAAACCTCTTGAAACTATACCCCAATTCCCCACCGTAACTCCAGTAAAAAGGAATTTTCCTGGTTTTAGATAGGTTTTCGTTACTGCGCTCGTTGGTATCCGTCATCCGGCTGTAGTCGCCGCCATTTAAAAACTCGGCCCCGCCGGCTACTTTTAAATAGAACCTGCCTTTTCTCATTCTCTTGCCCCCGGACAAAGGCCCCCTTATCTCCTTTTGATCCTTGATAACAGACGCCATCGGTGCTGTTCCCGGGCCTGTCTCAGCGATGGATTCCCGCGGGGGTCCGGGCTTTCGGGGCGTTTCGCCGGGGGCGATTACCTTCCACCACCGGCCCACAACGGCGTCTGCGTCCGCGCCTGCTACTTCGCCTGGACCTGTTCCCGTGTTGATGGTGTAAAGAAAGGTAAAAAAACCGGCGTCCCGGAGCTGCGGGAACTGGGATTCGCTGAGCTTTTCTTTTTCTTCTAATACCACCAGGTTATAGATTTCCACCATTTTTTGGGCGTTCTCCCCTACGAACAGTGCCTTTTGGGTTTCCGGGGCTAAGAAAAAGGAAAAGAGGTAGAAATAATTTAATTTGCCATCGTCTTTGACGGCCAGTTGGTAAAGGAATTCCAGGGGGGCTGTTTTGGCATCCTTCCCGGCCAGTTGGGACCAAAAGGGTTCGGCGTCGCTCCCCCCGGGCAGCAGCCAATGAGAATTTTGTTCAGCGCCGCTATCCGCCGTGCGCAGGGCCCCGGATAATAGGAACATGCCCATGAGGAATTTTTTGTCATTATAAATTTGCTGCCACGCCCCGGGCCGCGGGTCCTTCAGCAGGCCGCCGATATAATCGATCTCACTGTCCGTGAGGCGGTAAAGTGCGCCCAGCAGGAGGGAAAATTTTTCATCCTTTAACAGGGTTTCAAAAAAAGAGCCGGCGTCCAGTTCCAGGCCCGTGATTTGCCGGAGAAAACCGTAATCCCAGGGCACGGGGATTTCGCTCTCTTCGAATTTAAAATAAAAGTGCCGGGACTGGTTTAACTGTTTGGTAATGGTCAGGATATCCAGTTGGGCGAACCGGAAGTAATCGGGGATTTCCGCCGACGTGTTTTCGCTGACGTTGAATTCCCCTGCCGGGGTCTTTTCCAGGCGGAGGCCCAGTAAATTTAAGAGAATCGACGCATTTTCATACCCTGCCGGTTGGTCCACGTTGATGATGACAAGGTTGTTGTTACCTGTCTTGTACCGTTGGATGGATTTTTTTACCAGGTTATGCCGGCGCAGGATTTTTAGCAATTTATTTCTTAAGCCATTGGCGGCTAGTTTGCCGTCGGGTTTATCCATAAAGAGCAGGCGATCGTTCAAGAAATAAAAGAAATCATGGGAGGGGTCATTGTAAAAGAAATCGGTATATAAACAAACCCGGTCGATATTACCGGGTATCGTGGCGATTTCGCCGGCCAAGTGTAAAGGGATGAAGCAAGCGATTAACGGGATTAATATAATGAATATGCGCCGGGCGCAGTATTTTTTTCTATTTTCTTTTTTCATTTCAGTTTTAAATATCCTTCTTTTTGTAAATCTTTTATTGCCCCGTTCAAATGGGAATTGTTAAATACTTTGAACATAAAATAGCTAGAAAAATAGTCGTTGGGGTTATTCTGGTTGTAAACCCTGGGGGCTGTTTTGGTGAGATATGAATAAAGCAACTGGCCCATGAAATAGGCGGGTATTTTTTTCTTGTAAAGGAACCAGGCCAGCCGGACTTTAAATTCATCGATAATCTCGCCGTTGGTCCAACCGCTTTCGAAAAGGTTCGCCAGGCCCTGGGGAAATAACCTGAAGGGCTGCGGGGTCAGGTTCCCGAAGGTGTGGTAATAAATAGCGCCGGTCCGGGGTGGGATTTTTTTCAACAACTCTTTGTACCCAGACGCTTCCAGGTATTCCTTTTTTTTTGAAAAAACCTCGCCCAGCAGCCTGATTTCGCTGAAAAAAAGGCGAAATTCTTTGGTTTTCCCGGTTATATAACCGGCCGTTTCGCGGTAATGGTACCCCGAGGAGAGCATCTTTAATTCCTTTAGCACATCCTTTCCGACGGCTTCATTTTCCCGGGCTTTTCGCAGCAATTCCAGGCCGAAGTCCTCTAATACGGCGGTATTTTGAACATAGTCATCCCATTGGGCGGCCCGGCCGCCGGCGGGAACCGGGTACAAATCCAGCAGGTTGATGAGTAGTCCTTGCAGTTGTGCGGGGTTATAGCTTAATGTCCGCCGGAACAAGAATTTGTACCATTTGGCGGCAAAAGCGATGTTTAACCGGGAAAGGCCGCCGGTGAAATGGTACGCTGAAAATGCGTCGGGGACCGGCGGGGGGCCGCAGTAGTTCCAGGGGGTCCAGGTTTTGTGATCATCGAAATCATGCAGACGCGCCAGGTTGGGGTTTAAGAAAACGTAGAGCTTCGGGTTTTTGGCGTTAACCGCGTACACCAGCGCCACCAGGTAGTCCTTGAGAAGGTATACCAGGTAATTGTTTTTTATTTCCAGGATGAGGGAGGCCAACTCCGGGATAGGGGCATGGCTATTTATTTTTTTTACCAGCGCGGTCACATCCAGGTTTAATTCCTTTTTAGAATAGGCCAACACCCGGTCCCGTATGGCCCGGGGGGCGTCTTCGCTAATCCCGGCATAGGGTAACTCTTCAAAGGCCTGGAGAATACGGTTGCCTGTTTCGATGGGTGAATCGGCGCGCTGTTTTTCCGCCGACTGATCCAGTAAACGGTTGATCCGCAAAAGGGTTGCTGTTGAAGCGACGCCCTGGCTTTGAAGCATCTCTTCGATGGCTTTTCGATATTTGTCTTTGATCAAAAATTTATAAACGGTGTTGTTGATTTCCAGGTCCCGGTTATCGATGCCCTCTAAAACGAAATCGATGAAATTCTTTTTATTTAAGCGAATATCTAATTCCGTTTCGAAAAACCCGAACAGTTTATCGTAGAAATCGTTGGGGGTCCAGGGGAGGGCCATCATTTTATTAATAAGCGCATCGTAGTCGTAATGGTCCGGCGCATATTTCGCCGCCTGGGAAAATAGTTCCAGCAGGGATTGGAAAACGGCGGTCAGCAGGGGCTTGTTTTTGCTGTCGAGTCTCTCGAAATTTTTGACCCAGGCAAATAATTTTATAACGGTGGCGGGTTCTTGCACCGGGATTTTCTCCACAAAATCTACCAGGGCATTGTATGCATCGTAATTGCTGTACATGGCGGTTAGGACTTCTCCTGTCAGCAACCGCGGCCGTTGTGAGAATTTGGCGGAAATAGCCAGGTATTTTTGCAGGTCTCCAGCGGCGGGGGTTTTCTGTGTATTGGCGCGCTGCAATATTACTCTCAACAGGTCCAATGTCCCGGATGTGTTTGTTTCATTTATGCCGGGGTATAATGGGTATACCTGGCCCAACCAGCTAATAAGAAAAAACAATATGCCGATGATCGATATTTTTTTCATAAACGATCCTTCTTTCCACTATTTTAACTATAACATACGGATGCCGAAACAATATACGGAAGGTTTTGGTTGTTTCATAATTGTTTTATACCATATATGAAGAAAGAAATCAAACCATATCATCCTGTTTTAACTTCCCCCCAGAGGGGGAACTCTTCCCCCAGGTGGGGGCACTCTCCCCCCAGGTGGGGGCACTCTCCCCCTAAGTGGGGGAAACCCTCCCCCAGGTGGGGGAACTCTTCCCCTAAGTGGGGGGAACCCTCCCCCAGGTGGGGGAAACCCTCCCCCAGGTGGGGGAACTCTCCCCCCAGGTGGGGGAACTCTTCCCCTAAGTTGGGGAACTCTTCCCCCAGGTGGGGGAAACCCTCCCCCACCTGGGGTAACACTTTTTACCTGTTCCTTTCTTTTGCCATATTAACTTCTATCTTTTCCCCGTCTTTCTTTTAAGGCCTTCCAGGTTGCTTATATATTAAGTCAAATTCGGGTGAACTTTTGGGAAGAGTGTTTCCATAATCGCTGCCGCTTTTTCAGGATGGGGGGAATAGCGGAAACGAGGTACAGGGTTGGGGCGGCGCCCAATTTCTTAAAAGGCCGGTTGATTTCTTCCTTAAAATCAGGTATAAAGAAACTATGAAACGACTCTTTTTTATATCGTTTTTAGCCGTCACTTCCATATTATTCGCCTTAGACCCCGGTAAAGCTCTTATCCACTATAATATTCAAATATGGGATATGGACAGCGGACTGCCCGGGAACGCCGTCTTTGCCCTCCGGCAAACTTCCGACGGCTACCTCTGGATCGGGACCCAGGATGGGCTGGTACGCTTTGACGGGCTCCAGTTGGAAGTCTACACCAGGGATACGGTTCCCCAATTAAAATCCAATGATATCCGCGCGCTCTATGAGGACCAAAACGGCGTCCTGTGGATCGGAACTTCCACCGGGGGACTCGTCCGCTTCAAAGACGGCCAATTCGTCTCGTACCCCGCCGCCGAGAATAACGCCCTTTCCAGGATAAGGGCCATCGCGGAAGACCGTTGGGGCAATTTATGGATCGGCAGCTTTACCGGCGGACTCGCCTGTCTCAATAACGACCAATTTACTACCTTTACCACCGAACAAGGATTACCCGCTAGCCAGGTGAGATTCATTTATCAGGATGATAACCGGGACCTCTGGGTAACCACTTCCGCCGGGATAGTCAAAGTACTCAAACCCGGGATATTTCAAACCTACGCCGCCCACGACGTACTTCCCTATTTAAAAACAGCCGGTCTTTATGAAACAGACGCAGAGAATCTCTGGATAGGCACCGGTGAAAGCGGCCTATTCCAATTGAAAAAAGGAATCGCCGTCGCTTATTCCACCGGGAAAGAAGTTCAGCCATGCCCCATCAACACCCTTTATAAAGACAGGAAGAATAATCTCTGGATAGGGACGGATGGGGGTGGATTAAGACGGTTAAAAGAAGACGCCGGACTGGCTTGCGGTTCTGTTTACGCCATAACCGAAGACCGCGAAGGCAGCCTGTGGGTGGGAACGCTGGACAGGGGATTATTTCAACTGAGGGACAGCAAATTCGTTACTTATACCGCCGGGGATGGATTGTCCCACGACATCGTCCATTGCATATATGAAGGCCGCGACAACGTATGGATCGGCACCGAAGGCGGCCTGGACCGGGTTAAAAACGGTAAACCGACCACTGTTTTGACAACCGGGGAAGGTCTGTTAAACAATTCCGTGTCGTGTCTTAGTGAAGACTCCGCCGGATACCTGTGGATCGGGACCTGGGGCGGGCTGCACAGGTTTAAGGATGGCAAGCCCACCACCTTCACCGATAAAAACGGCTTATCCGATAACAGGATAAAATGCATTCTCCAGGATAAACAAGGATATACCTGGATCGGCACGGAAAACGGTTTGAACCGGTTCGACAATAGGGACGGTAAATTTACAGTATACACCACGGGTCAGGGGCTTAACGGCAACGCCATCGAATTTATATTCGAAGACCACCGGGGCCAACTCTGGATCGGAACCAATGCCGGTCTCAACCGTTTAAGCGGCGGGGTAATCAGCGCGTATAAACTCCCGGTAGGGGAAGAAGATTATTTCCTCAAATGCGCTTACGAAGATAAAGAGGGAACGCTGTGGATTGGGACCGACAGGGGACTTATCCGTGCACAGGGAAAAGAAAGCGCCCCGGGCGCCGCGCCAACGAAAAACACCCGGGCCCGGCTCACTGAAAACGGCGTAAATACCATACTGGAGGATGATAGGGGATATCTCTGGCTGGCAGGTAGGAAGGGAATTTCCCGGGTGGCTAAAAAAGAATTAACGGATTTTGTCTTTGGGAAAACCCGGCAGGTTAACTCAGAAACATACAACGAGAAGGACGGCATGAAATCCCGTTGGGTTACCGGGCTCGGTTGTAAAACCAGGGATGGCAGGTTGTGGTTTCCCACCAGTGTGGGGGTGGCCGTGATCGATCCTGATCATATTGAAAAGAATACCCGGGCGCTGTCGCCCATTATTGAAAAATTCATGGTAGATGGCGAGTCGATTAAAATAAAAAGTTTTGATCAAACTTTTCCAAAAGTTTGGTCCGTGAAGCATCGGCAGGGGCCGCCGGAGGCAGCAAGCCTGGAACTGGCCCCGGGGAAAAGGCGATTGGAATTAGATTATACCGCCGTAAGTTTTATCGATCCGCAGAAAATAAAGTTCAAAGTAAAATTAGAGGGTTTTGACAGTGATTGGGTGGATGTCGGCGCCCAGCGCAGTATGGCCTACAACAACCTTTCCCCCGGGCATTATACATTTGCCGTGACCGCTTGCAATCAAGACGGCAGTTGGAGTGAGGAAGGGGCCTCTTTATCATTCCATTTACGGCCCTATTTTTACCAGACCTCCTGGTTTTATATCTTTTTATTTATAATGGTAAGTCTATTGGTATATGGCGGATATCGTTTGCGGGTGAAGCAAATAAAAGACAAGGCCAAAGAGTTGGGCGAATTGGTAAAACAGCGCACCCACGCCCTGGAAAAACAGAAACTCCAACTGGAAGAAGCGCACCAAAAACTGCAGCACACCAACGACCTGGTGGAAACCAAAAACCGGCAATTGGAAGACCAATCGGAACAATTGAAAGAATTGGATAAAGCCAAATCGCGTTTTTTCGCTAATATCACCCATGAGTTCCGCACGCCGTTGACGTTGATCATAGGCCCACTGGAACTGATTCTTTCTGAGAATCCCGACAGCAAAATGAAATCCACGGCCGGGTTAATGATGCGAAACTCGAAGCGCTTGCTTAATTTGGTAAACCAGTTGCTGGAACTGGCAAAATTCGACAGCGGCAAATTAAAACTGCAATTCAGCAAGCAAAATATCGTACCCTTTTTGAAGAGCATTTTTTACTGTTTCCAGTCATTGGCCCAGCAAAACAATATCGAATTCGCCTGTATTTGTGAAGCGAGTGAAATACATGTTTATTATGACCGGGAGAACCTGGAACGAGTTATCACCAATCTCCTGGGTAATTCATTTAATTATACCCCCAAAGGCGGGCGCATAACAGTTTCATTAAAACAGGTTCCAGCCGCCGGGGTTTTCCCTTGCGGCAGCGTGGAAATCTACGTACAGAACAACGGACCGGGCATCCCGGCAGACCAATTGCCCCATATATTCGACCGGTTTTACCGGGGCACGGGCGAAGGGTACATGCACAAAGGCGCCGGCATCGGCCTGGCTTTGAGCAAAGAACTGGTAGAACTCCATCACGGGCGAATCAAGGTGCAAAGTAGTTGTCAAGAAGACGACGCCAGGGGCGTTAGTTTTATTGTCTGTTTACCTTTGGGCGCGGACCACCTGGCGGCCGGCGAGGTGGTTGAGGTTACCGGGAAACATCCATACCCGTCGTCACAGTCGATGGATTTAGAGGTATTCGAAACCGCGGCAGAGGCCGGATCATCGCCGGAACCCCCGGGGGCTCCCGCCGGCGCCCCTGGAGAAGTAAAGAACATCGTCCTGGTAGTAGAAGATAACGCGGATGTACGGAGATATATAAAAGAGGCCCTGGAACCGAATTTTAAGATAGAGGAAGCCGCCGATGGCCGGGAAGGAATCGCAAAAGCCCGGGAGCTCATTCCGGATCTTATTATTAGCGACATCATCATGCCGGCGGTGGATGGGTTTGAATTATGTAAGACCCTGAAAACCGGCATCGCCACCAGCCATATTCCCATTATTATATTAACCGCCAAAATAGGGGAAGCGGATGTATTAAAAGGTTTTAGTTACGGCGCGGACGATTATATTACCAAGCCATTTAACACGCGGGTATTAGCCGCCCGGGCGCGGAACCTGATCGATTTGCGCGGTCAATTGCAGTTGAAACGCCAAAATCAAATGGCGCTGCAACCCGATGAAATAACGGTTTTACCCATCGATGAAGCGTTTTACCGGGAGTTAACCGGCATTATCGAGAAGCATATTACTGATGTGGAGTTTAGTGTGCCGCGGTTAGCGGAAGAAATGGCCATGGGGCGCACGACGCTTTTCAAAAAAATTCAAGCAGTAACCGGGGAATCGCCCAACCAGTTTATCCGTAATTACCGGTTGCAGCGGGCCGCGCAGTTATTAACGGCAGCGCCCCATGACGCCGGTATTGCCGAAATAGCGGCCGGGGTTGGGTTTAATGATTTCTCTCATTTTTCCAAATGTTTTAAAGAGCGCTTTGGCCAATTGCCCACCTTATATCGCGACGCTCATATGGAAAACGTAACCAGCGCCGAAGAGGAAGCAACCTGGAGTGAACGTCCCGGGGAAGACGAAACCGGCCAACTGGAACCGGACCGGGAAAAGGATGTTGTGCTTATCGTAGAAGACAATGATGATGCGCGTCGATATATCCGGGAAACGTTGGAACCGGGGTGCCGGGTAGAGGAAGCCGCGGGAGGAAAACAAGGGATCGAGATAGCCTTCGAAGTCATGCCCGATTTAATCGTCAGCGATATCATGATGGCCAATGTCGATGGTTATGAGTTGTGTCGAACTTTAAAAAACGACCGTCGCACCAGCCATATCCCGATCGTTTTATTAACCGCCAAAGTCTCGGATGAAAGTGTGGTATTGGGGTTGGAAACCGGGGCTGATGATTATATTACCAAGCCTTTTAACCGGGAAATCCTGCGGGTACGTATAAGAAACCTGGTGAATTTGCGCCGGCAGATGCAATTGAGGAGAAAGCGGCAAATGACATTGGCGCCCGACCTGATGCAAACCTCCGGTATGGATGAGGAGTTTTACCGGGAAATGCAGAAGGTGATTGAGAAGCATCTGGATGAAGCCGATTTTAGTATAGATGACTTAAGTAAGGAATTATATATGGGGCGAACCACGTTATACCGGAAGGTCCTGGCGTTAAGTGGGGAAACGCCGGAGGCTTTTATACGTTCTTACCGGTTGAAGCGTGCGGCGCAGTTATTGCGGAAAAAATCCGGTTCGATATTGGATGTGGCATTAGAGGTAGGTTTTTCCAGTTCCTCATATTTCACCCACTGTTTCAAGGAAAAATTCCACCAATTGCCGTCGGAGATTTAAAAAAAAGGTCATTGGTCATTGGTCAATGGTTATTGGTTATTTCCAGTTCGGCGGCTCAACTTACGGTGCTTTTCTCCCGGGACTTCATAAGCTCATTCCACCACTCTTTATTTAAGAAGGCATCGTCCGGGAAGTTGACCATTTTCTCGAACCGGGCGGGTGAAACAGAGAGGCAGAGGATTTCAGGCGGGAGGTATTTGCGCATGGCGATGTCGGTGCAGCCGATGATGGGCCGGTCGCGATCAAAGCCCATCATCTCCCGCCACATCAAGCCGCAGCCGGAGGAAAAAGGGGCGGCGATTTCGTCCGGGTCGGAAGACCAATAAGCAGCCAGCGTCATGAGTGCGGACAGGCGGTCGGCATCGACGAAAAAGGAAACGGTCCGCACTTTGTCCCAGTGTTCCAACCGGAGCGCCCCGATCAAAATATGGTCGCCGGCGGGGGTAGGGGCTTTGGCGCGGTCGAGAAATTCCTGGGCCAGTTGGGGAGTGGCTTTGAGACCTTCCCCCATGGGCGCGTCTTTGCCGTCGGTTAAAAAATGCGCCATCCACGGCGGGTAACCTTTGCCAAAACCGAAAGCATTATGCATCCCCTGGCAACCGTTTTTCGGGTCCTGGAAGCTGCCGCCGTTTCGCTCGATAACAAGGGTTTCGCCTTTCAGCCACCGTTGGTAATAAGCAAAGCAGCAGGCCCTGCCTTTGGCCTGTACCAGCGGTTCGAAGCCCGCCGACGGGTCCGTATCGTAGAGTGCAATGATAGGCGTTTCCAGTCTGAGTGCTTTTCTAAGTCTCCCGATAAGCCGTTCATCTATATTCATTTGATTCTCCTTTTTTTCGTGTAAATTCGTGTAATTCGTGGGCCTTCTTTTTTCTTCGCGTCTCTTCGCGTTCTTCGCGGCTCAATATACTCCATCACGATCTCAAGTAAGATGCGCCGTTGACATCGATGATGGCGCCGGTCATAAATTCCGAGCCTTCGGCGGCCAGGAACAAAACGGCCTGGGCCACTTCTTCGGGGCGCGCCACCCTGCCCAGGGGGCTTTGGTTTCGAATTCCGTCGCCTTTGGGGCCGGCGAGTAGTTCGGCGGCCATGTCGGTTTCCACGAAACCCGGGGCCACGACGCCGACGAAAATATTAAATTTCGCCAACTTTTGGGCCAGGGATTGACTCATGGCGTTCAGACCGGCCTTGCTTGCGCCGTAGGCAGGCATTTCCGGTTCGCCGCGAAAGGCGCCGCGGGAAGAGATGTTGACAATGCGACCGCCGCCGCTTTTGATCATATATTGGGCCGCGCAGTAACACACGTTGGCGGGGCCGAAAAGATTGACCGCCAACGTCTGCTGCCAGGCTTCCTGCCATTGGTTGTAATCGACTTCATCGATGGGATGGAATTCATGGACGCCGGCATTATTGACCACGATATCGAGGCGTCCGAATTTTTGGAAAACATTATCGACGAGTTGTCGGACTTCATCGGGTTTTGCCACATCGGCCCGGAAGGCCAAATGGGGGCCGTTGGGCAGGGATTGGATTGTTTCTTCCGCGGCCGATTGGTTGGTTTTATAGGAAATGGCGACGCAAGCGCTGTGATTTGCAAAGGCCCTGGCTACTGCCCGGCCAATTCCCCGCGAACCGCCTGTTACAAGTACATATTTATTGGAAAAATTCATGGTTGATCCTCCTGGGAACCTTTTAACATAATTAATGGGAAAAATCAAGGGTTGCCTCCGGCGGCCAGAAACCTTTTTATAAAAAGGTTTCTGGACTTCCAAAAATTTTTGATCAGGTTTTCAAATTGATAAACAGGTAAATGGAAATGGCTGAAAAAATAAACAGCGGGGCAAAAGCGGAGAGAAATGGCGATAATAGCGCCGTGGAACCTAATGCCGAGAATATCCCGAAAGCGCCCCAGAATATAATCGATATACCGATGGCAAACCCAATGCCGTACAACGTGCCCTTCTTGCCCATGGTAAATGAAAAAGGAATGGCTATCAACACCATTACCAGGCTGGCAAATGGAAAGGCGTATTTATTGTGCAACTGCGCCTCGTATCTGACCGTTTCCGACTTGTTCTTTTCCAGGTAACGGATGTATTCCTTCAACTCGTCGATGTTCATGTACCGGTAATCTTTAACTTTGCTGGTAAAAAGCGATTCACCCACCGGGATCACGATCTCCTTTCTCCTGAATTCCGTATAGTTCAGGGGGTTATTATTTTCAAAATCCCTTTCAAAGCCGCCTTCAAGCATAAGCCCGGTTGAACTCTTCCAGCGGGCGAATTGCGCGGATATCCTTTTTTTGATGTTAAAGTTCTTATCCAGGCTGATCATATTGAACTGGACATATTTGTTGAGTTTGGTATTGAGAAAATCATAGAAATAAAATTCATTATTATCGCCCACTACCCAGTTTTTATGAAATTCCTGTTCTTCCGGCGAAACTTGTTTGCGGATAATATCCATGGTTTTAATTGCTTTCCGGTTGGCAGTGGGTGCGATGGCTTCCTGGATATAGAAATACCCCAGGGAGAGCAGGACGCCGATGACGATGGCCGGGAAAGCCAGGCGATACAAACTGATGCCGCTTACCTGTACCGCCACGATCTCATTGTTCTTACTCATCATGGAAAAAGTCAATAAAACCGCCGTCAGCACCGAGACCGGTAAGACAAATTTAATGATTTCCGGGGTATAATAGTAGATGTATTGCAGTAAATAATAAAAAGCCACCTGGTTCTCGATAATGTTGTCCACCAGTTCCATGATGGTGACGATGTAAAATACCAACGTCATGGAAACAAATATGAAAACAAAAGTTGTCAGCAGTCGCCGCACCACATAAAGATCAAGGATATTCAATATCCTGAAACTGAATTTCCTGATCTTGATTACCAGGACCACTTTTCCTTTTTCCTTTCCCTTTGGCCCGAGGAGTTTTTCTCCTTCGATTTTTTTCCTGGCTTTTTCTGTCATGGAAAAACGTTTTTTCGCCCGGTCCAGGAAGACAAACACCCGTTCCCAATCGATGGATTTTTCTTTAGAGGTATAGTAATAGGCAATAATGCCGGATACAATCAAGAAAATATCCGCGGCCCACATGCCCACCACCGGGGGTACGATCTTTTTCATGACCAGGTTCTGGGAAGCGGTAATAATGCTGTAATAGACGAAAATAATCCCCAGGGAGATGATAAACCCGCTTATTTTCCCGCCCTTTTTGGTGGAAATGCCCAGCGAGAGGGCCAGGAAACCCATGGCCAGGCAGGCAAAAGGGAGGGCAAATTTGCGGTGAAATTCGATGGTAAATAACATGTTCTGGGGTTCCTCTTTCATTTTTTTGACCAGTTCCGGGAACACGAATTGCGTGTGGCGCCGGGTTTGTTTAATTTCCTGGCGTTTGGAAATCTTTTCTTTCATACGGCCCCAGTAAGTGCAATCATAGCTTTTGTCCGGTTCCTTGATATTAAAACTGTGCACCCAGGCGTCTTGCATCACGATGTACCGGTCTTCTTCCCTGGGGTCCTGGAGGAATTTCCCTCTTTTGGCCAGGATAACCGTATCCGTGTCCCCTTGTTTGCGGGTATAGAGAAAGACATTGATCCATTCGCCGGTATTATTATCCAGGTCGTCAAAATAGATGGTATAAGGATAAAAATCTTTGTTCAGGACCCTGGACTTGATGTCGGCCACGCTTTTGGAGAGGATGATGTTGGTATTCAACTGGCTGAACCTGAAATTGGCTTCGGGCGCCAGGTACATGATGAGATAGGAAGAAACCAGCCAGCCCACGGCGGAAAAGATCATAATGGGTCTCAATATCCTGGAGTTATTAACGCCCAGGGTTTTAAAGGCCACGATTTCCGAATCCGTGCTCATGCGGCTCAGCCCGGCCAATACGCCCATCAGGGTGGCCATGGGAATGGTAAAGGATAACAGGTCCGGCAGCAGGTAAATCAATATTTTAACCAGGGTCATACCGGACACGTCTTTGGAAATGAGGCGTTCGGATAAGATCAATATCATATTGATCAGCAGGGTAAAGGTATAAACCAGCAGTCCGATGCCGAAGGGCGAGGCGATCTCTTTTAATAAATACCGGTCAATCGATTTGATCTTGAGCATCCTGCATTTCACACATTCGTTGATATTTTTTCAATTCACTATGATACCATAATCAAACCATATTGCCAACACTTTGCGAATGATGAATTCTTTGCCACGGACGAACACGGACGGACACAGACTAAAAACATGTAAACAAAAAAATTAATCTTGACTTTTTTAGGGGGAATGGGTATAGTTACCTATAACCTTAAATCTGTCGCCTTAACAAAGGAGAGAAAAACATGAGGAAATGTTTTATTAGTTATCGACATGTCAAACCGGATGAAGACCTGGCTCATTTTTTGGAAAAATTTCTTAACCAAAACGGGCATAAGGTTTTCGTGGATACCCAGATTCTTGTGGGCACAAAATGGGCAAAGGAAATTGAAAAACAAATAAAATCGTCCGATTCCTTCATTATTCTTTTGTCCAAAGATTCCATCCGCAGCGATATGGTGCGGCAAGAAGTGGTACTGGCCCATACTCTGTCGCAAGAGCGGGGAGAGCAATTTATTATCTTGCCTATTCGTGTGGATTTTAAAGGGGAACTACCCTATGATCTGGGTGCCTATCTTGATTCTATTCAATATGCGCTATGGACGCACAGTACCACGCCCGATACTATCGCAGGACAGATTTTAGCAGCCATGGAAAAGCATGAGTTCCTCCCGATAAAGAGAAAAGCGAATGATGAAAGCGCTTCAACTGAAGGTATAAAAGACCTTTACGAGGTCACCGATGGTATTGGGGCGCCGCTGCCGGCAGCAGATCCCCGATTTGCAACCTGGGTGGAACTGGAAACCGGGATTGTAAGGCTAGATTCCCCGTTTTATGCCAAACGTCAGGCGGATGAGGATGTTATGAACCAGATCCGTAAAACCGGTTCCACCACAATTCTAAAAGGGTCACGGCAGATGGGAAAGAGTTCGTTACTTGCCAGGGCGCATGCCGAAGCAAAAAACCTGCAAATGCACTCCTGTTACCTTGACTTTCAATTCATCGACAAATCGCATTTAACAAGTCTGGACACACTGTTCCGGTACCTAGCGCACAAAATATGCCGAGAGTTTAAGACCGCCTTGAAACCGGATGAATGCTGGGATACGTTCCTGGGGGCCAAAGACAATCTTACGGATTTTATCGGCGTGGCTTTGTTGAAGGAAGCCGGGGCGCCGGTGCTGCTCTTACTGGATGAGGTAGACCGGTTGTTCGATTGCCCTTTCCGGGACGATTTTTTCGCCACTATCCGTGGCTGGCATAATCTCAGGGCCACTGAAGAAAGCTGGAACAAACTGAACCTGGTAATTGCCCATTCCACGGAACCTTATCTCTGGATACAGGATATCAACCAATCCCCTTTTAATGTGGGATTGCCGGTGCAGTTGGAGGATTTTGACTTTCACCAGGTATCGGAATTGAATAGCAAACACGGCGACCCATTGAAAACAGACGATGAAATAAAAGAATCGATGGACCTTACGGGTGGGCAGCCGTTCCTGGTACGCCTGGCATTGTATATGTTGAAAAAAGACAACTACAGCATATCCCAATTAAAAAAAGTAGCCACTGACGACAGGGGGCCTTTCGGCGACCATTTACGGCGCTTTGCCTGGCGTTTGCAAGCGGAAAAAGAAGTGAAAAAGAGCCTTCAACAAATACTGGACAAAGGCGCGTGCGATAAGGAAGAACATTTCTTACGCCTCAGGGCCGGGGGGCTGGTGAAGGGTGAAACGCGACATGATGTACACATGCGCTGTCAACTTTATTATGATTATTTCAAGGAGCATTTATGAGTAACCTGGATAAACGCGACGATGCGTTTTATATTGTGGGTGGCGCCATGCGGCCGGATGCGCCCAGTTATATCGAAAGGAATGCCGACCAGAAGCTTTATGAGCGAACATTGGCGGGTGATTTTTGTTATGTATTGACGCCCCGCCAGATGGGTAAATCTAGCTTGATGGCCCGCACAGCCGACCGGTTAACGAAAGAGGGGGTTCGTACGGCCATCGTGGACTTGACCCAGATCGGCACGGAGCAGGAGAAAAATTCCGCCGACCGTTGGTATTATGGTATTGCTCATCGAATTGTTAAAGAAATGGGCATCGCTGTAAAGCTGTCCCAATGGTGGGAAGAACGGGAAAAACTTCCTGCGTTACAGCGATTGACTGAATTCTTCGCCGATGTGATTCTTGCCGGAACCAATGAGCAGGTGGTAATATTTGTAGATGAGATCGATACCACCATTGGACTGCCGTTCACCGATGATTTTTTTGCTGCGATTCGCGCATGTTACAATGCCCGAGCCACTCAACCGGGGTACCGGCGTTTGAGTTTTGTACTTATTGGCGTGGCCACCCCTTCCCAGTTGATCAAAAATGCACGCCGGACACCGTTTAATATCGGCCAGCAGATCGAGCTTACAGATTTTACCTTTGAAGAAGCACAGCCCCTGTCGCGGTATCTGGGCGCAAACCGGAACCAGGGAGAAGATGCGCTTAAACGCATTCTTTATTGGTCCGGCGGTCATCCCTATTTGACGCAGAGACTCTGCTGTTTGGCGGCTGGGGAGAAATTGGAAGTTTACCTTGATGATTCCATAGACCGTCTTGTGGAAAAACATTTCCTGGCGCCTGGGGTGAATTGCGGGGATTCCAATATAAAATTTGTTCGCGATCGATTGTTACAAAAAAAAAAATACAGCCGAAAATTGCTGACGCTTTACCTCCGCATTTTTAAGGGTCGCTTCATTATGGATGAGCCACTGTCGTTCACTCATGCATTTCTAAAATTATCCGGTTTAGTGGTCCCGTCGATTAACCGGAAATTATGCGTGCGTAACCGCATTTACAAAAGTATTTTTACAAGGGAGTGGGTAAAAGAAGCGATGCCCATCAATTGGCCCAGGGATATTTCCATTGCTTCGATTGCAGTATTATTATTGGGTTTAGCTATCTGGTACACGCAACTTCTACCCAGGCTGTATATTGAGGTGATACGTACAGCAATTGACGATGTGCCAGTTGGCGCATATGAAAAATTGAGAAATATATCCAACTTTGCCGATAAAGCAGATGATCTATTAGCCGGGTATTGGGATCGCCGTGCTTTGCGTACTGTGGCGCAGGGAAAGCGGGATGAAGGATTGTTATACTACTTGAAAGCTATAACAGTGAAGGACACAGGACCCGGACGTTATGAGGCGGGTCGTCTTACCAGCGGCGATTACACTGAGCTCCAGGTCACATACCGGTGCAATAGTGGGGTTCGTGCGGTGGCGTTCAGCCCGAAGTGCAGCCCGAACGGCGAAACCGTACTAACCGGAAGCTCCGATGGTACGGCGCGGTTGTGGCGGGCCGAAGATGGAAAACCTATAGCTGCACCCCTCAACCATGGAGGTTGGATTAATGCGGTAGCCTTCAGCCCGGATGGCAAAACCGTGCTGACCGGAAGCTTAAATGGTACGGCGCGGTTGTGGCGGGCCGACAACGGCAGACTCTTGGCTGAACCCATCAGACATGGTGGTCGGATTTATGCGGCAGCCTTCAGCCCGGATGGCAAAACTGTGCTGACCGGAAGCGATGATGGTACGGCGCGGTTGTGGTGGGCCGATAACGGCAAACCCATGACGAAACCCATCAAACATGGAGGCTGGGTCCTTGCGGTAGCCTTCAGCCCGGATGGCAATACCGTGTTGACCGGAAGCGATGATGGTACGGCCCAGTTCTGGCGGGCAGATAACAGCAGCCCTTTAGGTAAACCCATCAGGCATGGAGGTAGGATTACTGCGGTGGCCTTCAGCCCGGATGGCAAAACTGTGTTGTCCGGGAGCGATAATGGTACGGCGCGGTTGTGGCGGGCCGATAACGGCAGCCCCATAGGTGAACCCATCAAACATGAACGCCCCGTTACTGCGGTGGCCTTCAGCAGCCCGGATGGCAAAACAGTGCTGACCGGAAGTTCTGATGGTACGGCACGGATGTGGCTGACCGGTAACGGTAGCCCAACAGGTGAACTCATCAACTATGGCGATTGGATCACTGCGGCAGCCTTCAGCCCGGATGGCAATATTGTTCTCACCGGAAGCTCTGATGGTACCGCGCGGTTTTGGCGGGCCGATAACGGCAGTTCCATAGGTGAACCCATCAAAAGTGGAAGCCATTTTCTTGCGGTGGCCTTCAGCCCAGATGGCAATACCGTTCTCACCGGAAGTTCTGATGGTACGGCGCAGTTTTGGCGGGCCGATGACTGCAGTCCCATAGGTGAACCCATCAAACATGGGGGCAGGGTTTATGCGGTAGCCTTCAGCCCGGATGGCAAAACTGTGCTGACCGGAAGCGATGATGGTACAGTGCGGTTGTGGCAGTCCGATAAGAGCAACCCTATGGGTGATCCCCTCAAACATGGGGGTAGGATTTATGCGGTGGCCTTCAGCTCGGATAGTAAAACCGCTCTGACCGGGAGCTCTGATGGTACAGTGCGGTTGTGGCGGACCGATGACCGAAAACCATTGAGTGAACTCATAAAACCTGGAGGTAGGATTTGTGCGGTAGCCTTCAGCCCAGATGGTAAAGCTGTAATAACCGCGACTGACTGGTGGATACATCAATATGTTGTTGATGAAAATACGCTTAAACCCAAAGCCAGTCGCTTACTTCCCGGAGTAGGGACCGGTGCGTATCATTTTTTGGATGATAAGGGAGACACACTGCAAATGGCTGCCCTTATCACCGGGGATTCCATTAAAATTATTACAGTGCGTTTCGATATCCCCGATGCCCCGCCCATCCAGGGGGACCCCAAAAAATTATTGGCGGAATGGCAAAAAAAGTTGGCCCTGAAATTAAATGATGACGGCAAGATTGAACCCATGTACTTGGAAAATAGAATGATGAATGATGAAGAAAAGATAGAAGGTGAGAAGGTAAGAGGGTGAGAGGGTAAGAAAAAAGCAGAAGAGAAGAAGAGAAGAGGAGGAGAAGAGAAGGAAAAACATTGAGATCAGGAATTTCGTAGGGGCAAGCCGCGGCGTCTCCGTGTCTGCCCGTTTATTAGACCGGGCCGCAGGCCCACCTTATAAATAATAAATCCGAAATTCGAAATCGCGACACTTGAAATCGCGTGTACAAACAAATTCAAATGACCAAAATTCAAATGACCGAAACAAAAAACAGCCGCCCCCGGAGTAGTGACTCGGGCGCTTTATTTCACTTGCTCCAGAATAGGTCCTTCTTATTTTACACTCCCATCAATTTGTATTTTTCTATAAATTTATTGTCCTCTTCTAAAAACATCAGTATCCTTTGCGCCGGACCTTGCGGCTTATTTCTACCACATTCCCATGCTTCAATGGTCTTTTTTGATACCCCGATAACATAAGCGAAGGTAGATTGAGAAATACCCAATCTTTTTCTTATTTCCTTTATTTTGGGGGCTTTATAGTCAGGCAATGGAGCAATCGACATTTTTCTTGAAGTGACACCTATAACCTTTTTACCTTTCTCATAATCGACAGCTTGCTCCAGTGCAGTTATTAATCCTTCACCAACCGTCATATCTTTATAGTTTTTTTTCATAGTTTCTTCCTCCCCCACTCTTCCCTTTACTTCCCATAGTTTATTGAAAATATCCAGGTTTATAAATTCTCTATTCATGGTTTTATTATATACCCTATCCTGTAGGGTGTCAAGATGTAATTAATATTGAAGAGATAAGAAGGATTGAGGCGCTTTCTGTGTGTCCCTTTTTCTTCCTCCTATCGTTTCCCGACCCCCGGATGCGACATAATGGGTGCTTTATATCGCAACTCGATCCCCGGATGCCACAGGAAGGGTGCTTCCTATCGCAACTCGACCCCCGGATGCCACAGGAAGGGTGCTTCCTATCGCAACTCGACCTCCGGATGCCACAGGAAGGGTGCTTCCTATCGCAACTCGACCTCCGGATGCCACAGGAAGGGTGCTTCCTATCGCAACTCGACCTCCGGATGCCACAGGAAGGGTGCTTCCTATCGTTTCCCGACCCCCGGATGCCACAGGAAGGGTGCTTCCTATCGCTTCTCAACCCCCGGATGCCACAGGAAGGGCGGAAGTTGGGGCGAACTTTGTCTCCGTGTCCCTCCGTGTTCGTCCGTGGCTACTTTATTTTAAAGGCGGATTATGGGACAGGCAAATTTTTCACCCTTTAGCTTTATAAATTTCTCGTGCGCGTTTAGAGGCCAATTCAGGGTCTTCGATTTCTTCTAATCGTTCGTACCCGACTTTTGCCAGCCATCTTTTAAAGGGTTCTGCTTTTGGTGAGGGGATTGATTGAACGATTCTTAGAAGTGTTTCAGTATCTGCAACATCAGTATCTCTCATTTTCCCGTCTTTGGCCATCATTTTCAACTGTCCGATTTTTTCGGACACTTCAATATAGCCTTCCTGGTGGAGCTTTGTCTTTAAATCATTCCAGGGATTATGGGACAGGCAAAGAAAAACCCTGGCGCATCGATTCCCGCAGGATAAGCGAAACCGTAAGAAAGGAAGAAAAAGGCCAGTTTTATCAACCGGCGTTCTTCGAAGAATATAATTGTTGATTATGCTCTTAAATTAATGTATAATTCATGCCGGAGGTGATTTTATATGACACACCTGAATATTACACTGCCAGATGAAATCGCAAAAAGATTAGTACTTATACCAAATAAAAACCGTTTCATAGCAAAAGCCCTTAAAGAACAATTTGAACAGGAAAGACAGAAAAAATTCGAGCATCTTCTGATAGATGGTTATAAGGCATCTAAGCTCGAGGATAAGTCTGTAAATACTGAATGGGAACAGGCAAGCCTGGAAAATTCGAAGTTCTTCTACCGGCTGGAGAAAATGGTCTTTCCAAAAATTCAAAAGCAAAATGCAATCAAATAAGAACCATTGATAAACAGCGATTAATTAGGTCGCTAGGAAAGCTTCGCCCTGAGATAATTGAAGCGGTAGAAGAAGCAACAAAAATACATTTAAAAATGAAATAGTGGCGCTCTCTGCTTTAGGAGTTGTAAGCTGTGCCCGTGAGGATTTGATCATGGTCAAGAAAGCAGAGATTGATTATGCGCACCAATTGTGGAATGGCCCCGGGGAAAATTATATTATACTACTGCTTCCGGCGGAAATGATGGATGATATCGAAAAAAGTTTTGCCGTACCTTTCCAACTTGGCTTCGCCCACGCCGTGTATGTCTAACAAATCCTCCGGGAGCCGGGGACTTGATACAGCCATCGCCGACAACGTCTTATCCGAGAAGATCAAATATGGCGGCAAATGGTATAGGGTCGCCAACTCTTTGCGTTTCCCCCTGAGTTGTTCGAATAATTCCCGGTCCTCCTCTCCCAATTGAACCGCCGTGGCCTTTACCTTCGCGGTTTTCATTTCCGTGCGTTCTTCCTGCTCCTCTTCTTCCCGGAGAAGGCCCATAAATTTCTCCCTGCCCCGTAACACCTCGTAACCATTCTTGTCCAATTTCAATCCCCCGAATTCCGGGTCCTGGCTCAACAGCCCTTTTTGTATGAACTGCCGCGAAAGATGGAACCACTGACTTTTGGATAGTTCCTTGCCGATGCCGTAAGTAGAGAGTTCCTGGTGGTTAAATTTTGCTATCTTCTGCGACTTTGAACCCAACAGCACATCGATTATATGGGCCGCGCCGAAAATCTCGCCGGTCTTGCGTACACAGGAAAGAAACTTCTGGGCCGGGATCGTCAAATCGGCGAGTCCTTGCCCCTGCCGGAGACAATTATCGCACATGCCGCAGTTTTCCTGGGTGTAATTCTCGCCGAAATAGGCCAACAAAGGAATACGACGGCAGACATGGGTTTCGGCAAACCGCAGCAGCGCCGCGAGGTGCATATTGGCCACCTGTTGTTCCTGGCCTTCTTTCTGATCGATGAAGTACCTGATTTTCCGGATATCGCCGTACCCGAACAGCAGCAAACAATCGGCCCTTAACCCGTCCCGCCCGGCCCGGCCGATCTCCTGGTAATAAGACTCGATGTTCTTAGGCAAATCATAATGCACCACAAAGCGGATATTGGATTTGTTGATGCCCATGCCAAAGGCAATGGTGGCCACGATGAGCTGGATATCGTCGCGGATAAATAATTCCTGGTTGCGCTTGCGCTGTTCTTCGTCCAATCCGGCATGGTAGGGTTTCACGGAGTAGCCTTTTATTTCCAGTTTTTGAGAGAGCTCGTCCACCTGGCGGCGGGTGAAACAGTAAATGATGCCGGATTGATTGGGGTATCGTTCCAGGAACCGGACCAATTGGGGAAAGGCGTTTTGTTTGGGGTCGATTTTGAGAAAAAGGTTTTCCCTGTTAAAGCTGGCGACGAATTCATTGGATTCTTCAAAATGAAGGGTTTTGGTAATATCCCGCTGGACCCGCGGGGTGGCGGTGGCGGTCAGGGCCATGCATACCGCCGATGGGAATTGTTTGCGAACTTCCGCCATCTGGCGGTATTCGGGCCGGAAATCATGGCCCCATTCGGAAATGCAATGGGCTTCATCGATGGTGAGGCAGTCGATGGGGACCGTCGCCAGCATTTCCAGTATTTTGGGTTTCAGCAGGGTCTCCGGGGCCACGTAAAGCAATTTTACTTCGTTGCGCCGGATTTTGCCCACGTTGTGGACGTATTCCTCATAAGACAATGAACTGTTCAGCAGCACGGCGGGGACTTTCAGGTCCGTCATTTGTTCCACCTGGTCTTTCATCAGGGAGATGAGGGGTGAGACCACGATGGTCAGCCCGTTGAAGATCAAGGCCGGGATCTGGTAGCAGAGAGATTTACCGCCGCCGGTGGGCATGATGACCAGGGTATCTTTTTTCTCCAGCACATTGCGGATGATGGGCTCCTGAAGGGAGCGGAACGCATCGTAACCAAATACTTTTTTAAGAATAAGTTTAGCTTGTTCGATCATGGTTTTAATTTTAGCCCGCGAAACACGCGAAATACACGAAAAAATAGGAAAATTGGTAGGGAACAGGCGCTGCCTGTTCCCTACCATCTATACTATGAAGCGCAATCGTTACAGGCGGCATGGATGTTAGCGAACAATTTCTCCAGTTTGGCCAGCGGCGTCGAAGCAAAGGCAATCCGCAGTAAACTTTTCTCGCTGTAGCAAATCACGCCGGTGCTGTATTTATTCAACAGCAGATCCCATACTTTTTCCGCGTCCAGGTTTTTCAGTTTAATGCACATGAAATACCCTGAATTAAACGGTAAGGCCTCGAAATGCGTTTCATATTCGGGATGCGCCTTAATAATTTCCTTTACTTTTATATACCGTTCTTTTATCTTTTCTTTGTTGCGCTCTTTTTCCGCCCGGTAAGTTTCCGATTGCAAGGCGATTAAAGCGAGGGATTGAGACGGGTGCGGAGAATTGGAAATATTTCCCCTGACGGCGCCGGCGGTTTTATCTTCTAGGGCTTTGTACAGTTCTTTATTCCCGTTTTTGACGCCGTAGGTGATGAACCCAACGCGGAACCCCCAGGCGTATTCTTCTTTGGTAATGCCGTCTATTTTAATGGCCAGGAGGTTCTCATGGCAATCGGCCAGTTGGGCGAACAGGGATTCGGTAAATATATCGTCTTCAAAGGCCAGGCCGAAATAGGCGTCATCCAGCACCACCACTAATTTATTGCCGGCTTCGGCGGCTTTTTTCAAAACATCGATGATCTCTTTCCCGGTTTCCCTGGTGGGGGTATAACCGGAGGGGTTATTGGGGAAGTTCAAAACCACGATTTTTTTACCGATGGAACTTGCATTAATCGTTTCCTGGAATGAAGCGATGTCGAATACTTTGTTTTTAAAGAAGTTAAAGCATTTTAGTTCGGCGCCGTAGGCATTGGTAAATACCAGGTCGTAATTTTCCCAGTACAGGTCGGCGGTGATAATTTCGTCGCCTTCTTCGGCAAACATATAACCCACCATGCTCAGTCCGTGGGTGAGTGCGCAGGTCACTAGCGGCAAACTGATTTCTTTGGCGCCGAGGGAGGGGTTTTTTACTCTCAGCAGTTCTTCCCATTTGTCTCTCAGCGCTTTGACTCCCGGGCTTGGGGCGTAGGGGAAGGCATCTTTGCCGTTAAGTACCAGGAGGCGGGCAATGCTGGGTAAAACCATGGGACTGCCGTCATCTTCGTAGGCGGTGCCGATAGTGGCGTTGATTTCTTTACCTTTGGCCGCCATGCCCTGGGCCAGGATTCCTTTCCTGGGAAAATAAATCGCTTTGCCTTTTTTTGATAACAATTCAAATACGGTGGGGTTGTGCGTTTTTATGATACGGTTCAGCTCTTCGGCTTGTGGATTTAATAATGTCATAAGTAAATTCTCCTTATTTTGGTTTTGTTAATCGTATATTATACTGTTTCCGGCGGGAATATCAAGTACCGGCGGTAAAGTATTTGCCACCAAGGCACCAAGACACCAAGAATTTTATAACGATTAATCCCTGGTGTTCCTTTGTGCCTTCGTGCCTTTGTGGCTATTTTCATACCAGGTATTTTTTTAAAACCGCAGCGACAAACAACTGAGGCCGCCATCCAGTTTCTTGAACTCGGAAACATCCACTTCGACGACGTTATAACCGGCTTTTGAAATGGCCGCTTTTGTTTTGGGGTAATCCATGGGAACCAGCACGGCGTCGTTGACCCAGATGCAATTGGCGGCGTAGCCTTCGGATTCAGCGATGATGATCCGGTTAAATTTCTTGAACTCTTCATGTTGGATGAATTCGCCGGCCGCCAATAGGTTGTTGTTTTCAAGATAAGCCAGGCCGGTTTTGAGATGAAGGAATTTTTCCAATTTAACGGCAGAGGCCGTATAGCGGTATTTATTTAAAATCCCGGTGAATTGCCGGCAGCCTTCTTCATTGGTACGGGCGGACAGGCCCACATAAAAATGATCTCCTACCCGCATGACATCGCCCCCTTCTAAAGTACCGGGGGCAGTAATAGTCTCAATGGCGGTATAGAATTCTTTCAAGGCTTCTCGAATAGAAACTTCTTCGCCTTGCCGGGAAGGGGCGCCGGGGTTGGTGATAATTGCGCACCTTTCAGCCAGGACAGCGGTATCTTCGACAAATACGGAATCCGGGAATTGTTCATCGGCTTCCAGGATTTTCACTGTGACGCCGCGGCTTTTAAGGGCGTCGATATAGCTGTCGTGCTGTTGAAGTGCACGTGCGTAATCTGGTTTCCCTAAATTTGCCGATGTGATACCTTCTACCAATGACCGTCCGGGTCTGCGTACAATAACATGTTTGAACATTTCGTCCTCCTGGCTTATATTTTATATGAAACCAGAAGTTTTTGGAAGTCCAGAAACCTTTTTTCAAAATGGGGCGGCGCCCCAACCCTCTTTGCACGGCCCTGGGTTTTCCTTCTCTGAAGACAGTGTCTCAAATCCTTGTTTTTTTTGCACGCTTTTTTGAGGTATTGGTAAAAAGGTTTCTGGTCGCCGAAGGCATTATTACATAAATTCCGGCAAATACTGCGATGATTTTAGACTCAATTCGCCGTGGTATTCGATCATTTGCTTAAAGGTGCGTATCAATCCGGCGCAGTCGATTTTTTCTTTCCACACTTCCAATTCTTTGGGGGCATGTTTTTCCGTCCAGGCAAGGAATTCCAGGTCGCTGCCGGTAAACATAACATTCTCATCGGTTTTGCATCGAGGACACAGGATGCCCCGGAAATCGATCTTTAGCCACGCCTGGCGGATATCTTTCGCAAAACAGTTGTGGCAGATTCCAGGGCTAAACATCAAGCCTTCGATTCTCAGTATCCATACCAGGAAATAAAGGAATAAAAGGTTCATTCCAATCCCCTCGGCCCGGTTCTCCAGGAAAGACCGCACCAGGCGGTAAATACGACTATCATTGTGATTGTAGGGGACAAACCGCAATAAAATTTCCGCCAACAGGTAGAAGTAAAAAATATTCCCAGGATCGGAGACCAAATGGAAGTAGCTTTTAACCAGGTCTCCTTTGGATAGGGTAATCAGTTCTTTTTCTTCTTTCCAGTAGTATTGGAATTCCACTTCTGTAAACAGTTCCAGCATGGAGCCGAAGCGGTTTTTGTTTTTCAAGGCGCCGGGAGCGATGGCTTTAAGTATCCCCCTGTATTCGGTGAGCAGGTGGACCAGTTTATCCTGTTCAAAATATGGGGTTGTCCCTAACACAAAGGCCCGGGTGGCGGCAATCGGCATAATTCACCTCATCCAGTATCGATCGTTTCAAATCGTTAATTTAACACATAACGGGGAAAATTACAAACCACAAACCACGAATTACAAACAAAAACTGCCCCCGAATTACCACGAATGAAAACTTAGTCACGGACAGACACGGACGAACACGGACAGGGAAAAATAAATCCGGAGCACGCCTAATGAAGCGCGAAATTCGAAACAAATCCAATCTATCGCCTATCGCTATTGAAATTCCGACCGGGTTTCCTTATAATTCTCCCTTATTTGAATAGGAGATAATACATCATGTCGGTTTACTTGATTACTGGATTAACCTTTGGTTTTGCCGCCGCGGTGACGCCCGGACCTTTATTAACTTATCTCATATCGCAAACATTGAATAATGGGTGGCGGCGCACTCTGCCGGCTGTTTTTTCCCCGCTTATCACCGATGGACCCACCGCCGTGTTGATATTGTCGATATTGAGTCGTGTACCGCCTTCATTGATAGGGTATCTACAACTTGTCGGGGGTATTTTTATTCTATATTTGGCATACGGGGCGTTTAAGGCGTGGCGGGTTTATGATATAAAGAAAACAGTATCGGTTCAATCCATCCGGCAAAACGTCCTGAAAGCCGCCATTGTCAATTGGCTCAACCCCAATCCTTATCTCGGTTGGAGTTTGGTGTTAGGTCCACTGCTGCTGAAAGGGTGGCGCGAAGCGCCGGTCAACGGGATTATTTTGCTGGTAAGCTTTTATGGAATTATGTTTGCCAGTATGACAGCGATAATCATGCTTTTCCATGCGGCCAGGAACCTGGGACCAAAGGTGAATCGGGCGATGATCGGGTTATCTGCCGCGGCGTTGGCCTGTTTTGGGCTTTATCAATGGTGGTCGGGGATAAAAGCAATCTGGTAAAATTCAAGGTTAGGCGATAGGCGGATTTCGATCCCGTTTTTAAGGCAATTAATATAGGAAACCAAAAAACCAGAGGGGTATCTTTTGCTTAAACCCGGTCTCAATATCATCTACTGCCAGGAATGAATCTTTAACCCCTTTTACCTGGATAAACCCTTTGTTCTTTCCACCCACTTCAAAGGTATACCTGTCATCCACTAAAAAATCCCCGGCATCCGCAATACGCAATTTATAAAAAGACGATACGATATTGGCAAAAAATGTCTCCCTGAGGTTCCCCTTATCCACTTTTTTCGTTTGCCCCAGGGCATACGCCAGGTTGGAATTGTTGAGGTATATTTTTTCCGGTTTTTCAAGTTCGCTGAAGCCGCGCCCTCTTTTTGATACTGAAAATATAACATCCCCATCCTCAAGGAATTTAAGATACTGTTTCAGGGTCCGGATATCCCCGATATCCAGTTTTCGTTTCAAATCATTGAGATCCGGGCTATATGGGACAGATTCGGTCAGTAAACTCAACAATTTTAATATTTTATTTACCGCGGCGCCGTTCAGGTTGGGATAAACATCGATTAAATCGTTCAAGACCGTTTTACGGACTTCCTGTTCCAACTTCACATGAAACTCCTCGACCTGGTCCAGGTGCTCGATAAAATAGGGATAATAACCGAACTTGAGATAATCCTTGAAAAGAGGCAGAACCTGTTTCTTTTTGGTTTCAAGTTTTTCGACGATTTGATGGGTAATCGCTTCGTGACCGGTTACCAATTCATCCAGGGGATAGCTCTCCAATGAAATATCCAGGGTGAACTCGAGAAATTCCCTGAAAGACATACCGGCCATTTTGTAACCGATGGCCCTCCGGCTGAGGTCAAAAGCGCTTTTATGTATTTCCATGGCGGAACTGCCGGAAGCCAGGATATAGAGATCGGGGAAAACATCGTATATACTTTTCAAATCCCGGGACCATTCCCGGTATTTGTGGATTTCATCGAAGAATATCAATTTGACGCCTTCTTCCTTATAGAATGTCTCGGTGATGTCATATAAAGAATGCCGGGTAATAAGCGTATGGTCTACGGGGACATATAATGCTTTCCGTGTATGGGTATTTTGTTCGTACATATCCAGCATATGCTGGATAAGGGCAGTGGTTTTTCCGACGCCCCTCTGTCCGGTTACGATATAGAACCGGCCTTTAAGCGGGTGCTTTTTTAAAAAATACCGCCTGTACTTTTTGTTAAAGTTTTTCAAGTAATAATGGCTCAATTCAAATAATTTCTCAACCATCGAATTCTACCTCGCACGGATTGCGTTCCACTTTTTGCCTTTAAAAAAGTGGAAGGCATTCCCATTTTAACTCTTTTCAAAGAAAAATGCAACCGGCTCTTGTCGGAAAATAAGCTTTGGGGACAGGCGAATTTCCCTTGTCGAATTTCCCTTTTAAAAAAACCGGTAATTCTTACCAGGGAAATTTCTTGACAAAGCGACGGGATTTATTTATTATTAACCCTGCGGCGGCGCCGCGGCCCGCAGCCGCCGCCGCCAAATAGTGAATAAAAAAATGAGGTAATCCGTGCATGGACCGGTTAAAAATTTTCATCAGCAGCACTTATAGAGACCTGGCAATATACAGGGAACGCGTCATCCGACAACTCCTCCATATGAAACAAATCCCTATCGCCATGGAATTCTTCGGTTCCCAACCGGGAGACCCCACCGGCATCTGTTTCAAAGAGATAGAAGAATGCGATGTTTTTGTCGGCATCTACGGATTCTATTATGGCTTTACCCCGGGAGAAGGCTCCCCCTCTATTACGGAACAGGAATTCGCTTACGCCCGGGACCTGGGGAAACGCCGCTTGTGCTATTTTGCCGAAGAATCCTTAAAGCCGGAACTCCAGGGAAAAACCGGCAGCGAACCGGAAATTAAACAACAAGGCCTAACCGCTTTTAAAAACCGGATCGACAAAGAATTGGTTCGCTCCCTCTTTCACTCGGCCGACGACCTGAGCGCAAAGTTAGGCGCGGACCTGGCCCTTTTACTCCAGGGCGAACCCATCGGCCTGGTTTTCGACGACGTGGTGAAGAAATGGCTAAAATGGGAAACAGACCTCAAAATCCAGGTTTGCGCCGAAGAATTCAACGGCAAAAATATGCCCTTCGATTATAACTCGCCTCTCAGTTGGTACTGGTACAAATTCGCCGCGGCCGATAGCTGGCACAATAAACTCTCCGGGCTCGCCGATAGCATTCGAAATGCCGTCAAATCCCTTGCCCACTTAAACGCCGCGGATAATCCATTTTTATCTCTGGCCCGGGAACTGAAAACAATCGACTGGACCGCCAATTATTACGATATTATAAGCGCCGTCGCCGCCTCTTTAAAATCTAAAATCGATAACGCCTTGAGCTTTATTCAAACTGTCCTGGAAAACGATGCCGATAAAAATAATCCCGCGAATATCGACTACCACTTCAATCTCTTTAACCTGCGGGATACGCTGCAAAAATTTAAAGGGAAAATCGAAACCCCATCCTACAACAAATGTTTCCTGGCGGTGGGCAGCATCGGGAGCGGAAAAACGCATTTGATCGCCTCTTTAATGGGCGAACGTGACGCCGGGCAAAAGGGCCAGGATTATTTAATCTTAAAACCGACTGTTCCATATAATACTACTGAAACCCTGGAAGAATTGATTCTAAAAGGGATACAAACTGCCTGCAGCGCATCCTGGAGAAGCCTGGAAGATTTCGATGCATTCCTTAAAAAAACTTATGATAAGAGAAATACCCCGGAGCGTAAACTGGCCAACGCCATCAGTAGATCGAATCTCTCATTAAATATTCCCAAACTGGTGGTCGCCATCGATGATCTGCATAAATGGATTTCCTGGCGACCGGGGTTTTTGAATGAACTGATCCGCTTCATTTCCACTCATACCCGGCTGCATTCTATTTACTGGCTGCTGACCATCGATTATAATTGTTATCACTATTTATCCAGGAATGACCAGGATATGTTTTTAACTTACAGTTGGATCGATACGCGCGAAACCTTCCATGAAAACCCGGCGTACCCGGCGTACGCGGAAACCACGCCGCAACCTATCTATCACATTGCCGGTTGGTTTGTCCTGGATGAGTACAATATAATGACCGGGGTAGGTCTCCAGGTGCTGCGGCGGGAATTGGGGGCGGAAAACGGCGAAAGCTCGCTGGCCCTTGATTATATCAGCCGGGACGAAGCGATTTTACGCAAAATTGCGCCCCCTTTTATGGCCTGGACGCTGCTGGAATTAAAGGGTGAATTACCGCTAACGGATATGGTGGATTTAAATTATATCGAAGTGGTGGAACGTTTCTGGATAAAACGTACCTCCAGTCTCAATAAAAAAGAAGAAACCCTCCTGAGACAATGCACGATATTTATCGCGCGCTATTTTGTTGAAACAAAGGACTTTTCCCCGATTTTTACCCGTTTGAAGAATAAAATCGCGGCGGATGGAGAAGGGATATGCGATCTCCAGGAACGAAGCACGCTGGAATCCACCTTAACGAAATTGGCGGAAGCGAATTTAATGTCCACTTTTGAAGCTGCAGAAAACGGCATTCCCGTGGAAAAAGTACAAATAAAACAAGAGACTTTCTGGGAATGGCGTTTGGCCGAGCGCCTGCTGGCGTCCGAAGGAATCGCCGAACAACAGGTAACCCGGGTACAGGCGGAATTGGAAACCTGGTTTGCCGGGGAAGAATGGCGTGACATCAAAGAGGGTATTTTTGAGTTCATGCTCCTGATGCTAAACCCGGGATTAAAAAAAGATGGCGCTGTTTCGCCTTTTAGCGAAGAATTCTGGACCCTGGGGCTCCGTTCGGAGCACCTCCCTACCCCGGCTGTTTGGTTCGCGGCTTCCAAGGCCCCGGTTTTTCTCCAAAAAAAATTAATCCGATGGATTGCTAAATCCAGGTACCGGCCCGCGGCCAAAAGGGAGCTTTTCGCATATATGCATTTTTTATGCGAAGCCTCGCCAGGGGTAATGGATGTCCGGGATAGGCTGAAATTTCTCCAAAAAAACTTTAGTGCCATCCGAAAAAATGATTTCATCTACTATTACTTTTTTATTGTCCGGAAGATGATAACCGCGATTACGGATAATCGGCTCCTGGTCTCTTGCATGGTTTTGTGCCGGGGCTGCGAGGTATTGGGAATTGCAGACCGGTTGGCGACATTGGCTGTTCACCGGTTAATCGATAATGTAAGGGCAGTCGAAAGCGGTTCCAAGGCAAATGAAAAAATATATGACGGCGTGTTCGAATTTATTAAACAATACCTTACCGGCGAAAATAAGTACGCAAGATACGATTACAATAAAATGAAAAAAGAGAACCCACAGCAGAAATGGCAGCGCTATTTTTTCCGGGAATGGGTGTTATATGAGTTTACCCACTACCTGGCCGGGGAAAAAACAGTATCGGACTTCTTTGCCATGCTGGGCCAATGGAAATGGTTCAGGCCGGAGTATTTCGGTTTTAGTCACCAGGTGGCGCTGGAAATGGAGCGCGAGGCGACCATCGCCGCCGGGTGGAGTTACCGATCAGGCTTTGGACCGCTGACGCCGGAAGGAAACCCGGTGGAAACCGCGATCGAAAATCTCCTGGCAAAGAAACAGGTAAGGGAGCGCAAATTGGCGTTTTATTTAATTCGTCATACAATAGCCGCTGAAGGAGATGTGGAGGTCAAAGTAAACCCGGCGCTGCGTCCATTTCTTAAGAAAATCTACCAGGACCCCGAGATGAAACGAATAGTAAAGAGTTTTCCAAAATTCTTTCAATGCAATTTAAGCGCAGACCATAAATAATGACATCCGGTTCATTCGTGGAATTGGTGGGCCTGTTTTTCAACGAAGCTATTTTAAAATTTCCCCTGTCGCCCATTGACATTCTCGGCTATATCTCTTAAAATTTCATCTAAACTTAAGGAACAATGATGAAATGTTTAATTATCGCAGCGGGGCTGGGCAGCCGGTTGGCCAACAGGGGCGACTCCAAACCCCTCGTCCGATTGGGAGGAACTCCCCTCATCGAACGTGTGATCCTTACCGTCATGCAAGCCGGGGTCACGGATTTTTATGTGGTAACCGGTTACAACGGCGCTAAAATCCGGGATCGATTGACAACCTTTTCCCGGCAAAACCCGGTAACCATCGATTTCATTCACAATGAACAATGGGAAAAACCCAACGGCATTTCCGTACTTTGCGCCCGGGAAAAACTGCGTGAACCGTTTTTCCTGGTAATGTCGGATCATTTGTTCGACCCCGCTATCGTTAAAGACCTCCGCCGGGAAGGAATCGCCGAAGGAGAGATCAAACTGGCCGTGGACATGAGAACCGTGGATAATCCCCTGGTGGACCTGGACGACGTCACCAAAGTACTGGTGGAAGACGGTAAAATCATGGACATCGGCAAAACCATCCCCAATTATAATGCCTTTGACGCCGGCATTTTCCTGAGCAACCCCGTTCTTTTCCAGGCCCTGGCGGAAAGCATTGCCGGCGGCAATGAATCCCTTTCCGGCGGCGTTCGCAAAATGGCCGACAAGAAAAAAGCCCGCGTGTTCGACATCGGGAACCGCACCTGGCTGGACATCGATGACGAAGCTGCTTTTATCAAAGCAGAAACATTATTTTTAATTAACTAAAGGAGGAACAACATGAGTAAAATACTAAGAGGAAATGAAATAACCCCCGCGGAAGGAAAACTCGGCGTATTAATCCCCGGGATCGGCGCTGTGACGACTACCCTGTTGGCCGGAGTATTTTCCAGCCGCAGGGGTCTGGCAAGGCCCCTGGGTTCGGTTACCCAGACGGGTAAAATCCGGTTGGGCAAGCGGACCGATAAACGCATGGTCCCGGTCAAAGAATTCGTTCCCCTGGCCAATTTGCAAGACATGGTGTTTGGCGGCTGGGATATATTTCCCGATACAGCCTTTCAGGCGGCCGGTAGGGCCCGGGTGCTGGAACGCTCCCACATCGATGCGGTTAAAGAAGAACTGGACAGCATTGTACCCATGAAGGCCGTTTTCGATAAAAATTATGTGAAACGACTGGACGGCCCCAATGTAAAAACAGGTAAAAATAAAATGGACCTGGCGGAACAGGTAATGGCGGATATCGAAAACTTTAAAACAAAGAACAAGATAAACCGGGTGGTGATGTGTTGGGCCGCCTCCACCGAAGCGTATCATCAAGCATCGAAAGTGCATTACAGCCTCAGGGAATTCGAGGAAGGTTTAAAAGCAGACAATCCAGCGATCTCCTCCAGCCAGGTTTATGCTTACGCGGCATTAAGGATGGGCATTCCTTATCTTAACGGCGCGCCGCATTTGACCACGGATTGCCCGGCGCTGCTGGAATTGGCGGAAGAAACCCATTCACCGATCTGCGGCAAGGATTTCAAAACGGGCCAGACGCTGATGAAAACCATTATCGCCCCAGGTCTCCAGGCCCGGCTGCTGGGTGTAGCGGGCTGGTTTTCCACCAATATCCTGGGAAACCGCGACGGCGAAGTATTGGATGACCCGGACTCGTTTAAATCCAAAGAGGTCAGTAAGTTGGGCGTGCTGGATACGATTTTAAGGCCCGACATTTACCCTGAATTATACAATGATCTCTACCATAAGATACGCATTAATTATTATCCGCCCCGGGGCGACAATAAGGAGTCCTGGGATAATATCGATATTTTCGGGTGGATGGATTATCCCATGCAGATAAAAATCAATTTCCTGTGCCGCGACTCGATCCTGGCCGCGCCGGTGATGTTGGATTTGATATTGTTTTCCGATTTGGCGCAGCGGGCCGGTATGCACGGCATCCAGGAATGGCTTTCTTTTTATTTTAAGTGCCCCATGGTAAAAGAAGGTCTTTATCCTGAGAATGACCTGTTTGTACAGCGGGATAAATTAGAAAATACGCTCCGTTACATGATGAAAGAGGAATTGATCCACCATACGGGCCTGGATTATTATTACGATCTGGAAGATGCGGAATAATGAAATAATGCACCATCCTGGGGGGCGTCGGCGGCGTGTTTGTTTCATTGTAATCGCCTGATCCCAGGGTGGGGATATTGATTCTAACACACCAAAATTTAATATGTCAAGCCCCCCTTCTGAACCGGGATGAGTGGGATGAAAGGATGACCAGGATGTTTATACAAATTTGACTAATCCGGAGGCTCACCGGGATTCTTAAATCGTTTTTTTGATCAGGTTTTGGCAGGTCAAATTTTGAACAAAATCCCCGGGGAAATGGACATCTTATCTTTGTTTTCCCATATGACCCCGGCCAGCCGTTTCAATTCTGCTTGTTTTTTCCGCTCTTCAATAATACTGAGAAACTGGAAAGATACCTGGTAAAGAAAAAGAAACGGGTTAGTGGTTGGCATTCCAAGCCGTATTTCATGGATATCCGTTCTGGGGAATATTTCTTTCAAAATTTCACCGTCCATATGGCAATGAATGGCCGGATGAACAATCATATTGTTAAGGATAATATTCAATTCGCCTTCATTAAAAGACTTGTCTTTTTGGCATATCTTCGATTCATTTATGTAATCCCATTCACATTGAAAACTCGAATCATATTCAAATTGAAGGTTGGCTTTATCCGAATTATTTTTTCCCCATTTTAACTCGACGGAAAAATTGGGAATATTATTGGCTGGCTTTATACTGAATTTTAACCTGGTATCGATGGAAGAAAATATAAGCTCACTACAAAATTTATTCTCTCCTTTATCTCGTGTTTTAGGAAAGTTAGTGCCCCGCTCATATATTGTATAAAAGAATGTCACAAAACAGTTTAACCACCTTTCGATATCTTTAGGCCCAGGGGAAAAGGCTCTTTTCTCTATATATTTCCAGCATTCGTAGAATTTTTTACTATCCATTCTTCCGGGCTTCCAGGTATTTGAGTATTTTTTTCAAACGGCGCTGCACATGGGTTTTATTTTGGGTTTCAAAATCGATATGCCTGGCATAATCCAGGTCCTCTTCGATCTCCTCTTTTGTCAGGCTGCCCAGGATATCCGCTTCCAGGTGAAAAATTTTAAAGAATTGCCGCAGTTGGGTCCAATGCCTTAAATAGTCTTTCAGATGGTCGAAAGGGATCCACCAGATCATTTTATAATCGATGAATTTATCTCTTTTTTGATCGAAAGAAAGCAGCTCTTTTTCGTTGAGTTTCTGCTGGAAAAAAATCGAATACCCATCCGCGGGTGCTTTTTTAGTTGAATCCACTTCAATGGAATCCACGATGAATTCTACTATGTCTTTTTTACCGGGTTTGGTGATAAAGATATCTTTAAAATGGCCGGGCCGATAGGTTCCTGCTTTACCGATGAGAAAGTCGTTTGCCAGTTCCACGGCATCCCTGTTTTCATAGCCGATAATGACTTTGTCTTTCCTTTCAATATCGAGAAAATAAGACGCCATACTGTCGAGGATTTCGGTTATTTTGAAAGGGGAAAATTTGGAATGCGCGCTGCTTAACAACTCGAATAGTTGACCGTGCTCCAGGGTAGGGTCGATATCATACCCGTAGGGATCAAGGCCGTAAGGGCTGACATCATGAGCCCGCGCCCATTCTTTTAATGCCCTGACCTCAGTTGATTCCGGGAGAGTTTTAAAGGATTCTACGGCGGGCAATAAAAGGGGGTTAATGGCCGCGGGCCACCGGTTGCTTTCATCGGCTTCATCGCCGATCAGTATCCGATTCATGTATAAAGAGTCCACGGCGCTCATGCTTTTAAAATCGGCTACAACGCCCGAAAGGATATATTTGTCGTGATGGATTGTTTTTAATAATTCAGGGTCCATAACGGCAGTGGGTGAATCCAGGAAATCGTTTCGTACTCTTTGAAGGGAATATTCGATGGCCCCCGGTATATCTTTTTTTAATTGGGTTTCCGCATAATCGTATTCCAACAGCAAACGCAGCGCCTGCCTCAGGTTACCCCCTGAAAGCCGGGATATAACAGGTAGTATTTCTTTCCTGGCGGCAGCGTAGATACCCAATCTTCGTTTTAAAGTCTCCTCGATCTTTTCGAAGGCAGCCGCGGTCAAAATGATCTTTTGTCCTTTTTGCCATTCGTATTGGCTGCCGAATGCATGTACCAGGTTAACTTCGTAAAGGGTTTTATAGGGGGTAAGGAAATCCAGGAAATCCAGGAGGAGGGTATATTCGGATGTTTGAGGTCTGAATTTATCCACTCCTTCCGCAAAGATGAACAATTTCCGGCCCTGTTTTGTTTCAATTTCCCGGATAATAATGCGCAGTAGGGTTTTTAACGCATTGAGTTTTTTATCGATTCTTTTAAACAATGCCTCTTTTTCTTCAACTGTTTTAATTGAGATAGCCTGCCCGGTCAGGATTTCTAAGAGGGTATCCAGGTTTTTATTTTTATATTTAGGGGGTAATAAATCCCCGGGTAAATTATAGGGGGATAGAGGGATGTTTAATTTATTTGCGTATTCCAATATTTTGCCCAGGAAAACACCGAAGAATGCGCCGGTGGTATATATAGGAATTTCGGTGTCCAGGGATATTTGTATGTCATAGGTTACCGGGGCTTCCTTGAATCCTTTTTCAATAAAAGTGGTTTTACCTGTGCCGATCTGGCCGGCGATGAGGAGGTGTTTTTCATTTTCATCTTTGATCCATTTGATGAACCGGAGTTTTTTTTCTTCGTTGAGTTCGACATAGAGCAATTGAAAATCTTCTTCAGATTTCAGGGGCACTCCCAGGTCGAAGTTGATGCCGTATTTATTTCGAATCACAGGTTTCTCCGACTTTGCTTGCGCATGTTCTCCACTGCCTGGACGATATCTGTTTCTTTATCTTTAGCGGACCATTCTTTCCAGAAATCGATGGTGGCGCTGGATGGCTTGCAACGAGGTTCGGATATTTTAATTTTGGTGGGTAAAAGTACGGAATCGCCGACGATCAAGGCTTCGCCGATTTCCAGGACGGGGAGTATATCGGCGAATGTTTCCAGGCTTTCCGGCAGCAGCTTTTTGACTATGGCCTGATCTTCGGCATTGGTCAATCGGAGCACGATAAAATTATTGCACTGGCTTAAAATCGTGTCGCTGACCTCCGAGGGTCGTTGGCTGACGACAAAGAGTCCCACGCCGTATTTTCTGCCTTCTTTGGCAATTTTTTCAAAATTTTCCAGCGCCCTTCGTTCGATGGAATTGGTTTCGCTGCGTTTGGGCAGATATTGGTGGGCTTCGTCGCATATAAAAGCGATGGGTTGGCGTTTGTCGGCATCCATCCAGAATTGAACCTGGTAAATGAGCCGCGCGGCGAGTCCGACGATGACGGGTAAAATATCGGCGGGAACTTCGGAAAAATCGATGATCTTGATCTGTTTCTTCTCTCCTTTGAATCCCATCAAGTTTTCGGCTAATTGGTGCATCGAATTGTATCGATGGTATGCGGGGGGAGCTTGAAATAAGAAGCCGTACCGTTTATCGCTAATTTTGCTTTCAAGTCTTACCAGGAGGCGGCTGAATTGTCCGAAGAATTTTCCCTGTTTCAATCCCCTGTCGCCTTGCACCATTTGTTCATCATAAAATTGAATATTTTTTAATACGGATTCCAGGGAGAAAGGAACGGGGCTGTCAATGGTAAAGGATTTTAGAACCTGTGTTTTTCCTTCTTTTGTAAGGACATCTTTTTTGGCTTTGATGACCGCTTCATAAAAGACCAGCGCCTGGTTATGGGCGGTGAATTCGGAGCGATCCACAAACATGGTTTGCAGTTCGTCGGCATTCAGCAGCCAGTAAGGTAAGAATAATACGGACCGATCGCCGCCGTCGAGGTCGTCCGGGCCGGCGATTCTCAATTGTTTGGCGTAATCCAGGGTTTTATATTCGCCGTGGAGGTCAAAAACGATGATATTGGAAGTGGGTAATTGCGCAGCCTTTTCCAGTATTTTAGCGACGGCCCAGGATTTCCCCGAGCCTGTGCTGCCAAGAAGCGCCGCATGTCTTTGAAATAATTTGTTGCCCTCCAGGTAAGCCTTTGCCTTTGCCTCAGGATCAAGGGTATAATGCCCGATATCCAACGTATGCTCTCCTTTGGATTTTTCGGATACGATATTCATAAATTTTTCGAGTTCTTTACCTTCCAGTGTGTAGCATTCGGATTCGATATCCGGGACTGTAAGAATCGACCGGGTGAAATATTTTTTTTCAACTCCTTCTTTTTCCCTATAAGTCCCAATCAATAGTACCTTCACGCTGTTTATTTCAGTCATAAGCGGTTGTGTCTCCCAACCGGTATTATCGCCTGTTTGTTCAATTGCTTTGTTCTTCTTACTTTCTTCTTGTGAAATTACCGCGTCGGAGATAGATGTTTTGATAACCCGGGTTACAATGGAAATCAACCATTCCGGGGGCGTTCCCGCGGCTTTTATGGCGACAAGGCTTCCCACATGTGCGTTTCTCAGTTTTTCCAGCTTTGCATTTATCGTTACATTCCGGGTATCGACATCCACCACATCTCCGAGAAAATATGGCGAATCATAGGTAAAATTAAATACAGGCATTTTAATCTCCTTGCAGCACTTCTTTGGTAAATGTATCTATCTGCCATATGCGTGAATTTTGAATTATTAAGGGCTTTTTAAATTGCCCATTTTCTATACAAGCATTGGGATTTTTATCGGCGCCGGTTTCTTGATAAATAGCCCACAGGTTTTTTGATTTTTTTAGCCATTCTTTTGCATTGGAAGAAAGCGTCCTGGTTATAATAATTCCCGGTTTATCTTTTTTCCCCAACTCCTCTTTGATCTTCAGTTCTATTTGAACATCATTGAACCCGTAGCCTACAAATATGTAAGCCCCTGCGCCGGGAATCGCTTCATCCGCGTGGGTGAAGAAATCACGGTAATGTAGAGCTACATTTTCATGTTTTGTATCGCCGGGAGTAATGATCCCACGTTCATCACTGCATGTATTATCATATACGAGAGAATTGTCTTCGAAACCCTGCATACCTTTTCCAAACCGGTTGATGGAACCATGAACTTTATGTAAGCGGATATGTTTTTTTAAGCGCTTTACTTCAACCTTTTTTTTCGCTTTCACCAGGGATTTAATATAAACCATCTCTGCCGCGGCGCTGTCCCAATCGTAAGGTTTTCGGATTCCTCCCAAAAAACCGGTGCAATAAGGAATTTTCAATTTATCGCAGGTATGCTCGATAAGCAGGTCATAATTTGGGGTTATAATATCCAGGAGTGGATCGCTTTCAGGAAGACCTTCTATCATTGCCTGGATTAATTTTTCGAGCGGAGGTTCTTTTTCTCCGCTCATTATTTTTAGTTTATTTTCCCTGTCAATTTTCGCGATAAAATTACCGGTTACCCGGATAATGGCTGTTAGTAACTCTTTATTATTTATGCCATTCAGTGATGTTTCCAGGTCCTTTCCATTGTCAAGATTTTCTTCCACTGTTTTCCATTGCGCCGACGCCGGGGCGTTGGCAGATATCTCACCAGGAATTTTTTTTTTGAGCTCATCAGCCAATGCCGGCATGCCGAATCGAGGATCGATTGCACAAGATGCCCCCGTTCCGATTATCAGCAGTATTTTCTTTTTGAAAATTGCCTGCAACGCTTTATAAGCAGAATCTCTTGTTAATTCCATACCTCTATTATACCATACCGGCAGGAATAATTTAAATATAAAAACATTCCATCGACACCCTTGGGGAGATTTTTATTAAATTCATGTTCAAGGGGAGGGGGAGACATACTTCCTGGTTGTCCCCTTTCCTCTCAAACATATGCCCTTCTTTCGTCCAGGGGGCTAGTTGATTTAATTTTAGCTGTAGAAGCTGATTTTTTCACAGCCATATTTAATAAGTCAAGCCTGAACCAGGATGAGTTGGATGATTGGATGACCGGGATATTTATTTAGAACCGGCCAGGAACTATTGGCCAGGCAAATGCTGTGACTGCGTCATTTTATATATAGGGTCTTCTTCACTAACTCCGGGCATAAAAATTTAATCTTTACGCCTACTTTTTCCAAAGGTTTTTTAAAAATCCACCAATCTGAATCGGATGCATTGCATATAAGCGCATCAAATTTACTTGAAACAGCGACAGCTACGAATTTCCTATCCGACCAATCGAAATTCTCCAGGCTTTTTTCTCCAGGGAATTCTAAAAATCCTCTTGTTCCATCGGTATCCGGGGTTATCTCAACCTGTTCACATATGGATTCATACCCCTGATTATCCCAGAGCCATTTGACAAAAGCATCGCCAATTCCCGGCTGACCGGCCATTCTGGCATGGTTAAAGTATTCATTAAAAATCAATCCCAGGGAATCGACAGAGAGTCGTTTTTCATTTTTTTGGATATCGATAAGGAAACGTTGGCATTCGAAAACATCCTCAAAACCGGCCTTATCATATTTATCATTGGCCACGACCAATACGTTGGTATCAATGATATAACTATTCATTTTTGCCTGACTTTCTTTTATATATTGCTTCAGACATCGCGGCCAATTCAGCCATTTCATCTCCAAAAAAGCCTTGCGGCCAATTCAAGATATTCCCATATAAATCGATTTCCAATTGTTTAAGAACCGACTCCCCTTTAATGGCTTCGCAAAAATACAGGGCCGAAGAGTCGCTGCTGAATTTTTCTTCGGCAATACGCCTTTGCAGCCGTCTCAACAGGTGTTCGCTGTGGCTTTCTAAAATAATCCGGATATTCTTCTTTTCAATGGCGTCTATAAAAACATCCGCCAGTCCGGCTTGAACTTTGGGGTGTAAATGAATTTCCGGTTGCTCGATAATCAATGTAGAACCTTCCGGCGCATAATAACAAAGTGTTATTACCGGGAGTATTTGAGACACCCCGAATCCCACATCCGTTATTTTTACTTCCGGACTTTGTGAAGAGATTTTTAACAGTACCTGGTAAAGATTTCCCACCTCTACGATTTGTTGAACATGGAACTCATCGATTAATTCCAATTCTTTTAACCAATAGGCTACATACTCTTCAACAGTTAATCTTTTCTTTCCTCTTCCCTGCCCCCGGGATATCATTTGTTTTCTTTCCCTTAATGCCAACATGGCATCAATAACCCGTTCGCCGCGCCTTCCCATATCCGCTGGTTGAGCTCCGGCCCAGGTATACTGTCTCCTGGGGTAATCCCGCAGCGGTCCTAAATAATAAATCCCGGCGAAGAGTTCTTCGAATTTCAATTGTAAATCAGATAAAAAACCTGCATTGGTATAATAAGCCTTTACCTGGTCGGGGAATCCATAACATTTAATCGGAACCGGTAAATTCCAGGCCCTTCCTTGAGCCCGTTTAAAATCAAAGCCCCCTTTTTCTCCATTGATCAATTCCGCGGACAAACTATATTCGTACCTGTCTTTATTTTCTTTTTTCATCAAAAACCTGGATTTATCGAACGTATAGGAAAAATTATCGACATACATCGTACCTTGCGTTTGCTTTATCGCCGATTTAAAGGATAAATCCTTTCCTTCGAATAATGTATCATTCTTCTTTTCCGGGTTAAATATCTTAAATGTTTTATCAAGACTCCAGTCTATTTGGAATTCCAGGGGCTCATCGATGTTATGTTTAAAGATAATATCTTTAAATGTGCCCAGTTCAAGGAAAGACCTTTCGTTTCCCAGGTCAAGTACCTGGGAGCGATCGGATGACTCAGTGGTTTGTTTCAATAAAAGTAAAAGTTGAAGTAGGCTTGTTTTCCCTGAGCTGTTGGTCCCAAAAAATCCTGTCAACTTCGAAAACCGGATATCGTTTGTCGAGCGCCAGGATTTAAATCTATCAATTCTTAATTTTGTAATCATAATAATCTTCCTTAAGCATTCCTTTAGTATTGTATTAAATTACATCGATAATGTCAAATTGCCTGCGCCCCAGGATTTATATTAAAAGCTTTGGGAAGTCCAGAAACCCTTTCTCGAAATGGTTTTTGGTCGTCGAAGACAATACTTGACGGCGGATTTAGGCCAACGCGCCGCGTGCTTAATTGCGGATGATGAAATAACGGCTGCCGATGCCTTCGGCGTTCCCGGCATTGTCGGTTACAATCCAATGGATATTGTGCACCCCGTTTTCATAATTCGTGGTGTCCAGGTAAAAATATCCTACCGCCCCATTACTGTTGGCATAACCGGGAAACAAGGCGGCAATATCCTCCCTATAATTATTGTAAACCGGGCGCCCGACAAACATATTATCCACATAAATATCAATCGTGGAACCATCCGTGGGTCAAATCATTATCTTCCTGGAAATGTGCGCCCCGGCAAAAATAGAGTTTCCCACTTGTTTGGGAGCCCTGTTTTGGTAAATATTCCAGGTCGGTCCGGGGTATTTCCAGGTTCTTTACATTGAAAATATCGTGGAATCCTTGTAAAGTGGTTGCGGTATGAAGAGCATCGAGATTTTTCGCGGCGGAAATCACGGGCGCCGGGATACTGATTTCGGATACCTGGTGTTCCCATTCATGACTGGCGGCGAACAGCGAGCCAGGGAAACCGTCATGCGGTCCATTGGGGTCGCCGTTAGGGTAATAGGTCATGGCGGTTCCGCCGTAATTCCAGGTTTTGACTTCCGGGCCCGGTTCGCCCTCGGGTAAACGAAAGGCGCCGAGGTAGATTAGGTCTGCGGGTTGAATTCGTTTGGACGCATCGGGGGGCGTTGGCGGCGTGTTTGTTTCGCCATATCCCCCGGCTAAAAGTAAAAAAAACATGAAAGCGGCAATTAATGTTTTGTTCATAATTAACCTCCTGTTTCAGTCTTTAAAGAACTCAGACGATTTATCCTTGGTTAGTCATTATTGCCCATGGTAATTAATTATAGCTCGGCGTTTTTTTTAAGTAAAGCATTTTGAATATTTAAGGGCGACCACTGAATTGTTGAAAAAAAACAGGAATCAAGATATAATGATGCAGGAGGTAAAAAGAATGCAAGTAGTAAGAGCTTTATTTGATGGGCATGATATCAAACCGATAGAACCTATACGAACAAAATACAAAACCGAAGTTCTTATAATTTTCCCAAATCAGGTAGAAGAAATTTTGCCTGCGGAAGCGAGAAGATTATTGAGGGGCTCCGGGAGAGGAGAAAAACTCACCGAAAGGTTGCTCAAATCAAGAGCGGATGACATTAAATATGAAACAAGATAAAGGAGTTTATATACTGGATACATCGGCCCTTTTAACATATAATGGGAGAACTTCCAGCGCCCGCATCTTTTGCGGCTTTTGTTTAAAATTAACGATACCTTTCGGATATGCTCCTGCCCCAGCCAATAATAAGTCCACGTTCACAGGAAGAGACCCATCATCTTGGGTTAACATCCTGTTCATCCTTTCATCCTATAAATCCCGGTTCAGACAGGAAAAGCCGCGGGAATGTAAATTTAAAACATCAACTTTACTCCCAATCTTGCCGCGATAGGGTCAAGATAATCGTACGCCTTATTGTAACGGGGATCAAGATGCGCCCCTTTTTCAGCAATGACCCGGATATAATCGAAACCACTTAAGAAATAAGCCTCCGGCAGGTTAATATTCGCATCGTTGTAAAGCATGTACCTGTTCCGGGCCATATCGTTATCGGTGAGATTGGTCACATTCGCATTCAATTGAAGCGTAAAGGTATCGCTGAGTTTGAGATTGTACTCGGCGTAAAGATCGATCTGCCACAACCATGGGGTCCGGCCGGCACTGCCCCTGCCCAACGGATAAAATCCCTTGAGGTTATTTACGTATATCTCGGTTTGTAACGGGACGCCGCTCATGGCATAGGCGCTGCAACCAAGGGTGAGCCCGAAATCGAAAACATAAGCGCCGTAAATTTTGAACTGGTGGGGACGATCGGTTCTCAAAAGGCCCAATTCTTCCTTCCCGTACTGGTTATACCCCTGGAACCAATTATCGAAATATCTTAGAACCCCGGGCGCGTTCCGGCCCTCTTCATCTGAACCGGCCAACCCGGAATAATTCCCATAAAGACGGCTCCAGGTGTAGGAAAATCCCCCGAACCAGTTGTTTTTAAACTTTCTATCCAGGTGGACGGCGGCGGATGTGTACCTGCGGATAGCCCTGGAAGCTTTGACGCCCCCCGGCATAAAACCACCATCTTGAGCCCCTTGATACCACGCCTGTATCCAGGCGGAACCGGGGTTACCGCAATAATAAAATTCAGAGCCGCCGGCCAGGACCCCGATATCTTCGACGGCGTTCACGATGTAGTTGTAAAGGAATCTACCGCTGACGGTCCAATCTTCATTCAATGTTTTCCGCACACCGAAAGTAAATTCATTCTTCCGGAAGGGCTTGATGTCGGGCTGGGTGTTTGCAAAGGAAACTTCGCGCCAATTGATGGTTTCAAAATAGCGACCCCCGGCATAACCGCCGGGCTGGGGATGCGTCGCTTCGGGAAAACCGTTTTTCCAATCCCAATTAACGATGTCATAGTAATGGGAAAGCCATTTAAACCCCCCATAATATTTCTCAGCCAATGCCAGCTTCATAATATCATAGTAAACGCCAAAACTCCCGAATATTTGCAGGCTGGAATCCTTAAGCATATTGTAAGAGAACCCGATCCTGGGCGCCAATTTATCTCCAAAATTCCAGCGGATAGGGGTTGCATTTTCAGTGGTAAAAGCCGGGATATCTTCTTTCTCGGCCCTCAAACCCAGGTCCAGGGTCAAACGGTCGCAGATAGTCCAACTGTCCTGGAGGTAAACAGCCAAACGGGCGCTGTGGACCTTTGCCTCAATCCCCCAGGGCTCTCTTACCTCGATATATCCCAGGGTCGTCGGTGTGATTGGCCCATCGACATGTCCATAATCCCTACCCCAATAAAACCTTTTATATGTGCGGGGAATGTCGGCGTCCTTATCGATACCGGTGCGCACCACCTGGACACCGGCCTTAACGGAATGTTGCCCAACCAGGTTAAAATAATAGGATAAATCGAAAGCGCCGCTTAAGGTATCCTGGATATTTTTGGTGAGTTGAGGCGCGGCGTATCTGAGGTAAATACTCGACCGCGGCGTCACGAATTCCGGGGGGATGCCGGGAATTTCTTCATTTGACGTCATGTGAATCTTAAAAGGAAGGTCCGGCGCCGCCAATTCCCTTTCATTGCTCCTGTAATAACCGCCTGTCAAGGAAAGAGACAGCCTGTCGCTTACTGTATAATCGATACTGCCGCCGATACTCAATTTCGGGTACTCATAGGCAATCGGTGCATAATCTCTATTGGGTTCCCCGCTGCCGTCCACGGGCGGCAGTTCGCCTTTCCATTTGTAGTAATCCACCAGGCCATAAATAGAAAAACGCAGGTTCTTTAGGGGCTGACCCGTGAATTTCAATAACCCGGCGTAATAAGTATCTTTCCCGGTAAAAAGGTTAGAGCCGGAGAAATGATTCTCACCGCCAAAAATGGTGGAAATTCTCTCCCCTGTACTCAAATTCGGCGCAGGCCAGTGGTTGCCGTTTCTTGTGGTGGTTTTGAACCTGGGCATAACGCCGGCGAAAAACCATAATTTGTCTTTGATAATCGGGCCGCCCAGGGTGAAACCGGGTTCAATGGAATGCCATTTGTCTTTAGGGTAGGCGACATAGTCTGCTTTATCTTGATCCAGGGGATCCACTCGCAAGGTTTCCCGCGGTTTGCCGGTGAGGGCGCTGCTTTCGAAATAGAACGAGGCCGTCCCGTGAAATTCATTGCCGCCGCCCCGGGTTTTTACCCGGATCACGCCGCCGGTGGACCCTGTGCTCTCAGCCGATATTCCCGCGGCCCGGACCCGCACCTCTTCGATAAAATCGAAATTAACCCGCATACCGCTTTCCCCGGTGTACTGGGTGGTGGTATCCACCCCTTCGATATAATACCTGTTTTCCGCCCCACTGGCGCCGTCGATGGAAACGCCGCCCAGGAGTTGTTCATAGTTCACCCCGGGAACCAACGTCACAATGGATAAAAAATCCCGGCCTTTGGGCAGTTTTTCAAACATATTTTGTGTGAATACCTGCTCATTCATAGTTTTCGCGGGTTGAACTTTTTGAACCTTTTTTCCTTTCTTATCTTTTCCTTCATTTCCCGTTTTTTCTTTTCCCCTGGCCGCGCCCAGGGATAAAGTAGAAAACAAGAAAATGAACATAATCCCCAACATAAGGGGGTTGTTTGTTTTTAATTTAGCCATGCTGCCTCCTAAAACTTTCCTCAAACATTGCACTTCCTTAAAATTATACAGGGCTATATTATATTAAAAAAAAATCCGGCGATCAATGCCCCCTTCCCAATAATAAAAATTGCCACAAAGGCACGAAGGCGTAAAAGTAACAGTTAGGGCTGTGGTCTGAACTGTTTAAAATTATAAATGATAAATGATAAATTATTAATTATAAACGGAAAGCCGCGTCCTACGGACGATATCATTATATTTGCCCGTAGGGCGCCAGCGTTTTTCATTTATCATTTATCATTTATAATTTATAATTTATAATTTTTTTTTTATTCAAAATATCTGCCCAATGCTCCACCTGCGCAAGCCACCCGGAAGCTTCACGGATACCGAAACTCTTCTCCGAACCAATGTCATATAATAACTGGTCCCGAAGCAAAAGCACAACCCATTCACGCCGACTGCTTAACTCCTCCATCTACTTTTTTATCAACACTGCCGCTAGGTTCTTGTTCTTTTTTTTCTTTTTCATAGTCAATATCGTGTTTTAAAACCACTCCATTCTCGAGGATATATTCTTTCGCAAGAGTAATAAAAGCGAACCGTGCCAAACTGGAATTCTGCATATACCACAACATTTCCCTTACCTCATTTGTTAAAACCCCGAAGGCATTATCCTCTATCGTTACCCCATTGATTTCCTTGACCTGGCGAAACATACTCCCTATCCCGTGCAGCAAAAAATCCAGGTTAACATTGTACAATTCTGAAAGGTTATATAAGGTGTAGCCCCCCGGCTGTTTTTTCCCGGTTTCAATGTCGGAGAGGGTAACCATTGTTATATTCAAAACATCGGCGAATTCTTTTTGTCTTAAATTCAATTTTTTCCTGATGTCCTTCAATCGGCTGCCAATGCCGGCCAGGTCCATGTTTGTTTTTTTCTTTTTCATTTTATGTTCACCTTTTCAGTTGTACATTTGTTTACCCGTTCACCCGGGCGCCCGCTCAACAGAAAATTAAATTTTTCTTTATATTTTTCTTGACAAAATAAAGTATTCTTAATAAAATGGGCGCATGAATTGCAGTGAACGATTTCCAGGGTCATGGGCCCGTGTATGGTATGAGCGGCGAATGCGGCAAAAGCGATATAAGTACGCGGAAAAAGATGCACAAAGATTACGGCGGTTTTCTGACGCAATAAGAATAGACAGGATAGGATGTTCCTATGTTTACCTTTAATATCCATATAGCCAACGAATCTCCGGGAAAATTTACCCATCCGGGGAATTTATTATATCAGAAGGTGTACCGGCAGTCAATAGCAGCTTTTTGTTTTCCGCAGGGAGAACCCCCTTTCCCTTCAATGATGAACAATGCCTTTTAAAAATTTCAAAAATATTTTATATTTGCTTCCTTTATCAAGGTGCAGCCGGGAAAAACGAGGGAAAAATGTGTGGATTGTCACAAACGCCCGGGGAATGGCAATTCTACCGGTTAAACTGTCGGGGTTCCGGTTAAATCGTCTATTTAACCGGTTAAAAGGGGAAATCCACCGGTTAAATTGTCTGTTTAACTTGTTAAAGTGTCCGTTTAACCTGTTAAAAGATTTGTTTAACCGGTTAAAATGGCAATTTAACCGGTTGCCGGGAGTTAACAATGGTTTTTTGAAAATCAAAGTGGGATTTACAGGAAAATATCTGGCTAGTACAAGGTTTCAGAGGTTTCAAATATAAATAAACAAAGAGGAGATAAATAATGACAGACACAACAACAACAGAAACAAAAAAAGAACCCACTACGGGTTCGAAACGATTTCAACATCGGAATTTCCATACCCGGCTGGGACTGGCGCAGTTCCTTTTGAGAGAGCTTCAAGGGGAGGAACCGCAGAACCTGGTCAATTTCGGTATCCAATCACAAGCGGTAACCGATTTCGAGACCGCTGTCAACAAGGTAATAGGCACGGATAAGAAGCAGGAAGAGACAAAGGCCCTGTTAAAAACCTTGACCGCGCAGTTCCAGGAAGAAATGGATGCAGTGGACGCCATGTACATTACGCTTAAGAAGAAGATCAAGGCCGAGGCGGACCTGGTGACGTGGAAGAAGTATGGATTTGCCGACAAACAGTAAGCTGGGCGTTTGGTGAACCGGCGTGAGGCAAACGACAGGATAACAGGATGGACCGGGTAGACAATGGTATCTATCCCTTTCATCCTGTTATCCTGTCCATTTTTCATGGGTAGGGAACGGGCATTGCCTGGCGCGTAAATTATCCAGCAGCTTGCATTATTCTCAAGCAAGAGTTATAATGCTCTAATGAAATTAATAAGGAGTTTCCATGGTGCAAAGAAAACTGACAATTTATCTTCCAGGGTCGGCAGAAGCTCTTCATAATGCCCTAAGAATGCTTTTGCAATACGGACTTATTTCAGAAAAAAAAGCGCACACCATCGAAGTTGGAGCGACTGCAAAAAGCAAGACAAAACAAAGCCGATGGGGAAATGCCGCTGACCGATTGAGAACGGAAAATTGCCTCAAAGGACGATCCAAAGAGGTAGGGAAATTATTTGGAGAGTTTAGAGAAGATTTCGAACTCTGATTAATCCCATGGAGTGCTATATCCTCGATTCGGAATTTTTGGGTGCAGAGATAAAATTTTTTCAAGAATTAAAAAATTTGAGCAAGCGTTAAAAATAGAAAGCTGGGCAAAATAAAAGCGAACATAGGCATTACCTTACCTGGCGCATCCCCGCGCTTAGCCTAAATTCACCGCCTAATTATGTCTCCGACGGCCAAAAACTTTTTCGAGAAAAGGTTTCTGGATTTCCAAAAGCTTTTGATTGGATGTTTTTTCTTATTATTTTCTTCGTGCCCCTTCGCGTTCTTAGCGGCTCTTAATATAGAGGCGGTGGATCCAGGTTAGGGTGGAGGGTTGAAATATTGTTCGAATTATATTATTATAACCCAGGAGGAAATAATGCTGACCTCACTGGAAAATGAAACGATTTTTAAGAAAGCCTTTACCGATAAAACCGTATTTACTCGCTTTGTAAAAGACATCCTGGACATCGACTTTACCGTGGACAAAATCGAGACGGAGAAGAAGTTCGAACCGAAAACCGGGGACATATCGATTTCCTATGATATATTTGCCGAATCCCTGGACCACCGCGTCGTGGTGGAAATACAACGGGTGGATTACGATTATAATTTCGACCGTTTTCTTCATTACCACATGATGGCTATCGCTGAACTCCAGCGCAGCGCCAGGGAATATCGCATCGAAAAGACCGTATATACCATCGTCGTAATGACCGCGCCTTATAAAATCATGCAAAAGACGGGCGAACCGGTTATTGATGAAGTCATGATTTCATCGGTGGACCCGCGGAACTTGAATGATAAAGTCGTAAATTTGTATGGCCACCGGTTGGTGTTTTTAAACCCCCATTACGTGACCGAAGACACACCCCAAAAATACCGGGATTGGCTGGAACTGGTATACCAGTCCAGTCATAACCCGGGGAATTTCAAGGTTAATCTTGACAATGAAGGGATTCGGAAAGTGGTGGAACTCATCGATTATGATCGCCTGGACCCTGAAGTCATCGATAAAATGAAAATCGATAACCAACGAAGAGCAATGCTGAAAATCGTCGAAACCGAAGGATATGAAAAAGGGAAACAGGAAGGCATCGAAGAAGGGATCGAAAAAGGCATCGAAAAAGGGAAAATTGAAATGGTTGTTAAAATGAAAGCCAATGGAATCAACGCCGATATTATTTCCAGGATGTCCGGGCTTTCCGTGGAAGAAATAGAAAAATTAGGTTCCTGATTACCGGCTCGGTCTTCGCTGCAAAAGCTTTCTCCACCCTGCGTTTTGTCTTATTTCTCTAACATAGGGACGGGCAAAAAATATTTCATGAAAATAGCCACCAAGGCACGCCAGTACAAGGCACCAAGGTACACCAAGAGGTTTTTATGGTTCTCTACGAAACGGTTATGAAAATGGTATCGGGCAGACACTCGCGGACTCTCGAAAGAGGGAATTGAAATTTTTTTATTTTTCGTTTAAAATAGTGCCATGAATGATGTGCAACCGGATAATTTTTTAATTTTACCTGCCGATGATAATAATAGTCGTTTGGAAGTAAGTAAACCTTTTGTCTTATACTCCGCAGCCGATGGGAAAATAAAACTTGAAGTTTTTTTGCAAGACGAAACCCTCTGGCTCAACCAGAAAATGATGGCTGAACTATTCGAGGTTGAAGTGAATACGATTAATTACCATCTTAAGGAAATATTCAACGGCGGTGAATTACAGGAAAAAGCAACTATTCGAAAAATTCGAATAGTTCAAAAAGAAGGGCGCAGGGACATCACCCGGCAAGTGGAGTTCTATAATCTAGATGCTATTATCTCCGTCGGGTACCGCGTAAATTCTAAAAGAGCAACACAATTCAGAATTTGGGCAACACAGCTATTAAAAGAATTTATCATCAAAGGATTTGTTTTAGATGATGAGCGTTTAAAGCAAGGTGAAAAAAATTTTGGGAAAGACTATTTTAAGGAACTACTGGAACGAGTGCGATCGATCCGGGCCAGTGAAAGGCGGATTTACCAGCAGATTACCGATATTTTTGCCGAGTGCAGCATCGACTATGATCCTAAATCGGAAACCACCAAAGAGTTCTTTGCAACCGTGCAAAATAAATTCCATTTTGCCATCACTGGGCAGACCGCAGCAGAAATAATTTATAAAAAAACAAATAAGGCAGAACCTTTTATGGGGCTATCTACCTGGAAAAACGCACCCCAGGGACGAATACTACCATCCGATGTTGTGGTTGCTAAAAATTATTTAACGGAAAAAGAAATTAAAAAATTGGAAAGAACAATAACCGCTTTTTTTGACTATATTGAAAATATTATTGAAAACAAACGGATTTTTACGATGAAGGAATTTTCTGAAAGTGTGAATAAATTCCTAAGTTTTAATGAGTGAGTAATTCTCCAATCCAATTCATTTACAATGCCGCTGAATCTATTTTTAGCTGGACAAAATAAAATCGAACATGGTCACGGTTCCGTTCAGGTTTGCGGTGAAGACTTTCGCCGGTTGCGCCGGTTTTGTGGGCTGCGCGGGAAATATGGAAATAAAACGGGGTGTCCAGGGAAGTGACAGGGTTTTGAGGCATTGCCAGGTTTCGATATCCCACAGCTTGAGGGGGGACAATTAAGGGACATTAAAATAATTTCCCTGGCGAAAAACAGGATTATACTTCGAGCCACAGGGGAAGTTACAGGGGAAGCCACAGGGGAAGTCGTACTCAAAAGTCCTTTTCTTCATCGTACAATACAATATATGTCCTGGTAAGGATATCCTCCACGATTTCCTGCTCTTCCCGGAAATATTTAAAACTCCTTCGTTTTACATAATCTTTGTAATGACCGATAATAAGATCGAAATTTAAGCGCCGCCTTTTGCCGTCTTCACCCGGGCAAAACAGGGACTTTAAATCGATATTCATGAGAAACCGCCCGCTCTCTCCATTGGCATAGGGATAAAATGCATCATAAACCGCTTTTTTGTACATGGGCACCCAGAATTCCACGTAACCGTCTTTGTCTTTTTTGATCAGACCGTGGGCATGAAGGAACTTTATTTTTTCATCATTTATTTTGTATTTATGTTTCCCATCCGTAAACAGCAGGGTTTCGACGAATTTCCGATACTCTTTGGCTTTATCGATGATATTGGCAATATTTTTATCGATGGCTTCAGTGAGATACCAATCTTCCACCACCAGGTAATCATTATAATCGATGAGTTCCTTGTCGGGATTTCGTTCAACCAGTTGATAAGCAAAGCCGTTGACCAGCCCCGGTTGATTGGCGGTTATGGCGCAAATTTTTTCTTTGACTTCCCGGTGGAAAAACTGGCCGGTCTCTTCCTCGTGCATATGCAGCAGGGCAAACGTTTCTTCCGGGGTAAAATAGGGTATTTCGAGGTTATCGGCAATATTAAAAGGGCTGGCATCTTCCTGCACCACGCCCACGATATTGCTGACCCCTACCAGGATGACGGATTTCAGACTATGTTCATCGCGGATTTGATAAAGATTCCGGATAGTATGAAGAAATTGGCCGAAAATTTTTTGATTCAGTCCTTCAATCTCATCGATCACCAGGACTATTTTTCGATCTTTTACCCGTTTGAGTTCATCATACACATCAGAGAATATTCGTCCTTTCAATTCCAGTTGAAGCGTTTCCTTGAATTCGTTGGAGATGAAGGATAAGAAACTTTTTTCATTGGCGCTTTTGAAATTTTCCAGGTTGATGTGGAGCACCTGGTAGCCGATGGTTTCGAGCTCTTTTGCCAGCATCCGGAAATAAGTGCTCTTACCCGTCTGGCGCGGCGCCCAGATAGTGAAGTAACTTCGTTTTTTAACCAGGTCGATCCCAATTCGGATCAATTTTACCCGGGGCAGCGTGTAGTGTTCGTTGGTAATATTGGGACCCGATGTATTGAAATAACGCGTCGCTGTTTTGATCATGGGGATATTATAACTTAAAAAGAATTACTTTTCAAATGGATGCTAATCGGCCAAACCGGCCCGGCCCTTTTTCCTTCCAAAATGGAGTAAAGAAAATAAAAATCAAAAAACATAAAAAAGATTGAATTTACCGGTTTTATCGAGTACAATAGTCAAAATGGCATTGTTTTTGTCTAGTACACTCGATAAAGGAGGCGTTTTTTAAGGATGGGATCGAAGTTGGGTATGCGGATTCCGTGCCATTATATCTTGCCGGGTTTCTTTATTGACCGAAAGGGGTTTAATATCCAAATCGGCCTGGCTCTCTTTCCTTCCTTCCATTCCCCCAGCGGCCTGCCCCCAACAAAAAAATGAATTGTTACCGGGCAAATAGTTGACTTGAGCTTCAAAATGTATTATTAATTAACCATGAGGAAATAAGCAATGAGCAGTGAACGAAGATTAGTCAGTTTCGATTGGGTAATGAAGCAGTTGTTACGGAATAAAGCCGATTTCGTTATTTTCGAGGGGTTTTTAAGCGAATTATTACATGACGACATCAAGATCAAAAACCTGCTGGAAAGCGAAAGCAACCGCGAATCAAAAAACGATAAAACGAACCGTGTGGAT
>JAPKZK010000098.1 GCA_026393835.1 Candidatus Aminicenantota bacterium
CAGACCTATCCCCTCTTGTTCCAATAAACTCTTCAGGTCAAACCGGTTGGCAAAAATCGAGAAAATGATTAATACTTTCTCCTCATCAAGGATTTTCCTTAATTTCAGGGTATTAAGCATTGTTTTTAATTGACAACCCGAACAGCTTACATGAAAAAAGTATATCTCGGAAAACTCTGAGAAACTCTCAAACCGCCGTGGTTGATTGGTGATTATGTCCAGCAGTTCCAGGCCTTTTTCATTCAGCTTTTGAATCACCCTTTCTCTCAATTCTCTTACCGACATCTGGCTGCCGGCAACGGTGAAATCTTTCTCTATATTCTTTTTGACGATGAAATTCATCTCAAGGAAGTTGAAATCTTTGCTGCTGTAAACCAGGTGATCCCCGATTAACAGTAAATAAAAGTTCTGTTTATACCGGATATCTTTAGTTTCACAGGAAAACCTATACCGGGTAAGGAAGCGGTATGGAAAACGTACGGGAACTTCCATCCGGATTTTTTTTGTAAATATTACATTGCAGGACAATTTGTCCCGGTATAGGGTGTAAAGTTTGTCGATGGTTTCAAGGTTTGAGGCATGGGGCAATTCATTGAAAATAAAAATGCACTTTGCCTGGATTCTGTTGCTCTCCTCGAGGTCCCCCTTGAAGTGTTCCTGGACAATTTCAGCGAGTGCTGCCGGTTGAGTGCCGTATTCACAGCTAAAAGTCACATTGATTTTATATACCTTCAAATAGACGAGGTATAAAACGACCGCCAGTAATATCCCATTTACAGCCAAAAGAAGAAGTTTCGCCCTCTTGCTCATTATTGTTTTTCCTTGCGAGATTTCTTGAACCACGCATTGCCTGACCTACGTTCACAGTTCACCATCGTAAGACTTTGAGGTAAGACTTTGAGTCTTTTTCATACGTCATCCGATTACGCAATCCTTTTATAATTGGACTTCATTTTATATTAACCCTCAATCAGATGTCAAGTACTTAAAAACATTTTTTATAAAATAGTCTAATCTTTAAAGGACCCAACTGGGGGGTTAGGTGTGAATTCGGGGACAGACAAATTTTTCCCCTTAAGGTATTTTCATACCATCGGAAAATGGAATATTTTAGCCGGGACTCTTCCAATTTTATGGATATTCATGTAAAATGAACACTCTGCTGAAAAAATGGAAAATAGAAGGAGCGTTACGAATTGTGATGACAAAAGAAGGATCATTACCGTATCTCGTTAATAAACTGAAAGAGTCTTCCGGGAAGAATGAAGTGACGGTAGAACACCTCTGGTATGCTGTCCGCGGCGCATTGAACCCTAATTTGCTTATAAACAATATAGCGGAAGCGCTGCGAATTCCCGCGGCAAAAACCGAACAATTACTTGAGGAAAACGGGTTTGGAGACCTGGTAGCACAAAGTAAACTTTCGGCTGACCATGATTCCATATCGTCAACAGATCGATCGGATTATCTGATAAATCCCGGGCAAGAGTCTGTACCGGGTTTTCAAGATTTGTTTTCAATCGAGTTTTCCCCGCCATTGCAGCAGTCTATTAAATTGTCATTGTCTCAACATGAGGCTTTATCTCTTATGGTAGAGAATATAACGAAATCGGTCGAGGGCGATGCTTTCCTTGCTTTGTATCGTAAAGATGTTCGCCGGTATTATGATGACTTCATGGCTACCGACGCCAGGAAAATAGATCGGTTTCTTACCGCTGAATTCAAAGAAGGCTATCCCCGTTACATTGTGAATTCAGGCATAGGGGCGAATGAACAGTTTAATCATTTTGTTGCTCATTTGAACAATATGAACCCGGATCGCCGGTCGACGTGGTTGATTATAGATTCTCCGAGACACTTAGTCAGGTTACCCGTAGATGCTTCCGTAGAAAATACTCTTTTCATGGAGTTTTCCAGGAGTGGAAAAACCGAGGAAACGGTGAAAATCCATGAGTACACTTCCCGTGATGCGAAACGTATTGTTTTTGCCAATTCCGGTCCTCTCAGGGAAATTGGAAAACGGGATAAAAACCTGGTATTGGATTTACCGGACCAGGTTTCCGGGAGATTCGGAAGAAATAAAACGCCTATCCTGTTGGCGCCCATGCATGTGGTTAAAATGGATACGGATCGATTTTGGCAAAATATAGAGGACTCCATAACCCGGTTTGACCTATCGACTCCTACCAGTCTCCCGGTTCAAATCGCCCAGTTTATCTATCTTTATCAAAAACAAAACGGCGTCAACCATATTTACTTCGGATGCAATGATGATCTGCTGGCTTGCTCAGCCGATGAATTTTTACAGTTCTGGAATGAAGGCGTCAACAAGGGTGGCAACGATATCTGCATGTCAAAGTACCTGGGTCTTCTCCGCGACTCACACATCAATATCGAGGGGATATTGGCCAATCACAAAACCAAAATGGGGATATTTTTATTGCGTGATAAAATGTCCCCGGTTAAACTTCCGCCGATGACATCCGGGAAGATCGATCCCATCAACCTGGCTCATGGGGGGTTGAATTTCGGCGATGAGGAGATAATCTTAGCGGAAGCCAACTATCAACGTTTTTCAGAATTAATGCCGGTGATAAAAGTAACGGTGCACGGTGATTTGGTCCTGGACCATGCAGCCGTCCTGGGCCAGTTGTGGTCGGATATTACATTTTTCTATTCCAGGATGATGTGTGTCGACCCCGGTTCAAATCCGGAAGTCAAATTTGTGAGAGATCGTTCGGATGAACTATTGTCGAAAGCAGCCCGAAAGAGGTGATTAAGGAATTTTTCTGCCTGTCCCCTTCCGCAAAATATATTTTACCTGGATCAAAAAAAACGGGGCCGAGTGAACCACTCGACCCCGCTGCAAAAATACAAAGTTTATCGTTTACTTTGTCTTCGTCTGGATAGTGGCTGAGCAGCTTTCGCCATCAGCATTATAAGCGCATACCTTATAATAATAGGTGGTCCTGCGCGTCAGACCGGTGTTATTGTAGGTGGTTACATTGGCGCCCACCGTGGCAATTAAAACGAGATTGCTGCTGGTGGTTCCCCTGTAAATCCTGAACCCGGTCTCATTGTTGGAATTATCGGTCCAGTTTAAGGTGACGTTGGTTCTCCCGGGGGTTGACGTCAGGTTGGAAGGTGCGGCCGGCGGTGCCGGCGGGCAAGCAGGTGTTGTGGCGTTGGCGGTATTGGTATAACCGGAATAGCCTCCGCCGTTGTAAGCCCTTACCCGGTAATAATAGGTCGTGCTGGCGGTCAAACCGGTGTTGTTGTAAGCGGTTACATTGGCGCCCACGGAAGCGATTTCAGAGAAATTGGAACCGTCAAGACTTCTTTCGATTTTAAAAGAAGTTTCATCGCCGGAATTATCCGTCCAGGAGAGGTTGATCTGGCTGCAGGATACGGCGGTGGCCGTTAAATTGGTCGGGGCCGCCGGGGGCGTGGGAACGGATGTGGTTCCGCCGGTAACCACCAACGCATAGTCGGCGTCGATTTCCGGGGTTTCCAGGTGACCGTCCTCTACCACCACGTCCGCCAGGACCTGGATCGTCCAGTTCCCGGCTGCCGGGTTCTGGATGAACACATTTTCCACGGTGTCGATGGTGTTGGAACTGCCGCCGGAGGTGGACCAATTGCCGGCCAACAGGCCGTTATTGCCCCAATATACCGTCCCGGTGGGACTGGTGACTTTCAACGACAGGTCGTTGATACGATGAACCGCCGACAGGGGAACCCCCGGCGGATCGGCGTATACCATGGTGGCCCTTAACGGCGTCGTACCCGATGCGTTTAACGTGTAAGTATGGGTTTCCAGTGGGTTGATGACGTCGCTTTCATCGATAAGAATGGGGAAAGTCCAGTTATAGGACGCCGCCATGTCATAGAGGTTTTTGACATCGATCATACCCCACCCTTGATGGACGCGGGTCATATCATGGGTCGTACCGCTGAAGGTGTATTGAGAGGCGGTATGGATCAAGAGGGCCTTGGAAGTCATGGCATGGGGCCGGGAATTAAAAACGTCCCGGTTCTGTCCGGGTCCGCCGGCCAGGACGCCGTCGGCCCACATCTGGAAAAACAACCCGGCATAACCGGCGGTAATGGGGGTTGCCCCGCTGGTGCCGCCAAAGTTCGTGTAAGCGGTGTTGCTGGAGTAATAGGTGGTATAGGTATAATCGTAGAAGTGACTCAACTCCGGTTTGATACGGCCATCGGAAGCGGGGCCGATACTGGCGGTATAACACCAGCAGTCGTCGGTTTTGCCGAGGGTGTCGTAGTGGTTCCAGCCGCCGATGGAAAGAATGTTTTTGGCCCAGGCCTGGGGACGGGAATCCTGGGTCCCGGCATTGCTCTGGGATTGGAGTATCAGGAAATCGTTATGGAAAAGGATATCGTCCATATCGGCGGAGATGGTGGTATAATAAAAGGTACGGGTATCGCCCCAACTGTTGGTCTGGAAAACGGCGCGGTAAGGGCCGCTGGGGTTGATCAGTTCCGCGGTATGGGCGTAGCGGTCCGTCAGGCTGCCGTAAGCGGCAAAAATCGGTTGTTCCGCATTGGGGAGTAATCCGCGGGCCGTGGCGCTACCGGTTCCGCTGCCGAAGACGATGCCGTACACCGATGTGCCGTGGCTGTTATCGGAGCTGTTGACCGGGTGGAAAATGGGCGGGTTGGCCTGGAAATCGACGTGGGTGGCGAGAATACCGCCGTCGCAAACTTCGGCCCGGACACCCTGACCGGTATAGCCTTTAATGCTCTCTAAATAGTTGGCGCCGCTAATTTCCCGGGCGTTATTCATATCGTTTTCCGGGGGGGTCCAACGGTCGGCGGCCAGTACGTAGGGCGAAGCCACTACCTGGTCCAGTTGATTCGGATCCAGGTTGGCGTCGATACGCCGGCCTTTGGTGGCAACCACGACTTCACCGCCGAGGCTGTTGATGAGATCCACGACGTTGTCTTTCTTGTCTTTCTTAGCCAGCCAGAGGACATAACGATTTTTGGCGGCAGCCAGCGGGGTTGCGATGTTGTCGGTCATTGCCGGGTTGGTTTTGTAGATGGAGAGATAGGGGCCTACCCAACGAACAAAAGACATACCCTTTACGGCTGCGCCGGTTTCCCGGGACATCAATACGATGAGCGAGTTGTCGTTCAGGGCGCCGCAAATTTCGCCGCCGGCCTGGGTGATCTGCTTTTGAAACGGGACCACTGCCTGGGCGATGCACTGCACGATGTAAAGGTTCACATCCCCCGCGGCCATAACCCCGGACATATCCTGCCGCGGCGGGTTCACCAGCGGGTCGAATTCCAGGCCGTTCAGCTTGATTTCATTCCGTTGGACTAATTCCCGCGAAAAGGTCTTACCATGGAGGCTGATGCGGTAGGTTTCGTTTCCATTAAACATGATGCGAACCGGCGTGTTGGCCACTTCCACCAGCCGTGCATCGCTCTTAATTGCTTTTTGTTTCGATAATTCGGCGGCCGTCCCTACCAGGGCGCAAACACAGACAAACAAGATCGCCGGCGCCAGGGTGCGACTCTTTAAACCGAAAAATCCTTTTTGTTTCGACATGCTTCCTCCTTATTTTTTTGATTAGATAGAAATATTTGGGATATTATAGTTACATAAAAAGTAGTTGAAGACAATACATCTTTGGATGTATTTTTGGGTGGAAAATTTTTCTTGAAAAATGTACAACTTTAGTTGTACGTTTACGAAAAAGTTGTATATTCCAACTTTACTTTTTCTATTCCTGCATCAAGCGGTCGATTGTTTGGGTTAATTTGCTCAATTGAAAAGGTTTTGATACGAAATGCACTACTTTCTCTTTAAAGAAAAAGGCTTCCAGGTAATCCTTGCCGTACCCGCTGACCAGGAGTATTTTAAGATCCGGGTTGATCTCCTTTAACGCTTCATATACTTTCTCGCCGGATATCCCGGGCAACTCGATATCAAGCACCACCAACCGGATGTCTGCTTTACGCTCCCGGTATAACTTTATCCCTTCCTCGCCGGTCTTCGCGGTAATACAAGAAAACCCCATGGACTCGAACATTTCACCGCCGATTTCCCGGATAACCTCTTCATCATCGATTAATAAAAGCAAGCCCCTTTCCAACGAGGAACTCTTTATGTCATGTGTGGCCATTTTTATCGACGCCTGCGCCCGCTACTGCTGCTGGAACTGGTAAATCACCTTGACGCCTTCTACTTCCTGGCGGATGGAATAAGTCGCCAGGAGCACATACTCCAGGTCTTTTTGTTTGGCGTAAATTTTAACATCCACTTTGCGCCAATTTTGGGGATTTTTTACAAAAGCGGCTTTGGATGTGGCCTCATACCCCAATTCCGACCGCAAGGAAATATCGCCGCCGGTTTCCCCGGGCGCCAGGGGTTCCTTCAAGGCTTCAACTACCCCTTCGCTCAATTTTTCGCTGTTGTCCCGGAAGATAAACTCGCCTTTAAAAATGACATCCCGGATGGGTTCATTGCCGACATTCTTCACCTGGAAGGTAATAGAGGGTACGATAATGGATTTTTCGGCGGACTTGAGCCGGTCTACCCAGATAGAATCTTGCGCAACGATACGCAGCGTTTTACCGATTTTTTCAAAACTTTTGTCGGCGGCTTCGTTTAGCCCGGTCTGAACGGCAGCGGTAAGCCCTTCTATTTCTCTTTTTATGGGATAAATTTCACTGATGGCCACCGGCGGAGAACCTTTGGTCCTGGCAAAGAGTTTCACCCGGATTTGTTTCCATTCTTTATTCTCGAGAATGCCTGCTTTGGTGCGGCCGGAATAACCGAAAAAGGCTTTGATGAATATGTCGGCGCTGGTTTCCCCGGGCTGCAGCGGTTTATCGCCGAAGGCCTGGGCTGCGCCGTCGCTGAGCACCTTGCCGGTTTCCTCGATTTCGAATACCCCTTCCAGGTTTACATATGCCAGCGGTCTTTTCCCGGTATTCTTGATCTTAAAGGTGATGGAGGGCACTACTTTTACTTCGTTGGCCGTGGATTCCTTTTCTACCCATTTGGTATCATGCCAGACCACCTGGATGGATTCGGCCACTTCTTTTGGTCCCATGGTATCTACTATCACGGTTTTGTAAAACAGCGCCGCTAATAATACCGCCAGGACTATAGTGAAAAGGATCAACCAGGATTTGGGCTGCCGGATAAAATGAGAAAAACCTTGTTTCTCCTTCAAATAGTCGTTAAAAATTTCTTCATTCTCACTCATGTTTCCTTCCTATTAATTTTTATTTCACATTTCATTGTCAGGCTTTCATTATAAACATTTTAAATTTTTTTTTCAACCATAAAAAAAGGGGAGTTAAAAATAACTCCCCTTTACTGAGAATGGTACTGTTTTCTTCTTTTATACGATGCCATAAGCCAGCATGGACTTGGCTACTTTGGTGAAACCGGCGATATTGGCGCCCATTACATAATTCCCGGGCTGACCGTAGGTTTTGGAAGTTTCATAAGCGGCTTTGTGAATGGCCTTCATGATCTGCTGTAATTTGGCGTCCACTTCTTCCCGCGTCCAGGAATATCTCATGCTGTTCTGGCTCATTTCCAGGCCGGATACGGAAACGCCGCCGGCGTTGGCTGCCTTTCCCGGGCCGTACATGATTTTGTTTTCCAGGAAAATATTGACGCCATCGGGGGTAGTGGGCATGTTGGCGCCTTCGGAAACTACTTTTACGCCATTTTTGACCAGGTTCTGGGCGTCTTTGGCGTTGATTTCGTTCTGGGTGGCGCAGGGTAAAGCGGCATCGGCTTTGTGATTCCACAGGGGGTTGTAGCCCAGGCTGGAATCCACGGGGATGTATTTGGCTTTGGGGTATTTATCCACATACTCCTGGATCCTACCGCGGCGGATATTCTTGAGGTCCATTATAAAGGCCAGTTTCTCACGATCGATGCCTTCTTCATCATAGATGTAACCGGCAGAATCGGAAAGGGTCACGGGTTTCGCTCCCAGGTCCAGCAACTTCTCAACGGTATACTGGGCCACGTTACCGGAGCCGGAAACCAGGGCGGTCTTGCCCTTCAGGGTTTCGCCTTTAACGTTCAGCATCTCGGCGGCAAAATAAACATTGCCGTAACCGGTGGCTTCCGGTCGGATCAAGCTGCCGCCCCATTCGAGGCCTTTGCCGGTCAATACGCCGGTGTGCTCGTTTCTCAATTTCTTATAATAGCCGAAGAGAAAACCGATCTCCCTGCCGCCGACGCCGATATCTCCGGCCGGTACATCGACATCGGGTCCGATATAGCGGAACAATTCTCTCATAAAGGCCTGGCAGAATCTCATAACTTCGCCGTCGGATTTACCTTTGGGATCGAAATCCGAGCCGCCTTTGGCTCCACCCATGGGCAGGGTGGTGAGGGAGTTCTTGAAAATCTGCTCGAACCCCAGGAATTTTATGATTCCTAAATTGACCGAGGGATGGAATCTTAAACCGCCTTTGTAGGGGCCGATGGCATTGTTGAATTGCACCCGGAATCCCTTCTGAATCTGGACTTTGCCTTTATCGTCGACCCAGGGCACCCTGAAAAGAATGGCCCTATCCGGTTCCACGATCCTGTCATAGATGCCGGCTTTGACAAATTCCGGGTGTTTCTCGATGGTGGGTTCCAGTGTCTCCATAACCTCCACGACCGCCTGATGAAACTCAGGTTCCGCGGGGTTCTTCGCTTTTACTTTTTCGATTAGTTCATTCACTAACGACATTCGTTTATCTCCTTATTTATGATTTATTTTTTAAACTTCTTATTTCAAATTCTTTTGTTCTTAATATGATTTTTTATCAGAGATATGATAAAATGTCAACCGGTCTCTTTCAGATAAAAAATTATTAAGTAGATATGAGGATACCAATGTTGTTAGAAAAAGTCAACTGGTTTGAAGAAAAAATCTCGTTAAGAAGGGAACTATTTTCAATTTTCCTGGACGAGCAAAAGCAGTCTGGCAGCCTGTTCAAGGCCATCGAGATCATGGAAACCGCCCTGGAAAATGGACATAAAATCCTGGTATTCGGCAACGGCGGTTCCGCCACTCAATCCTCTCACCTGGCGGCGGAACTGGTGAATAAATTTTATTTTAAGCGGAAGGCGCTGCCGGCGCTGGCATTGACCTCGGATGTGGCCAATATTACCTCTATTGCCAACGACTCGGATTTCCGCTTCATTTTCGCGCGGCAATTGGAGGCGCTGGGGCAAAAGGGCGATGCAGTGGTGGGTATTACTACCGGCGGCGCCTCGGCCAATGTCCTGGAAGCCTTTAAAGCGGCGAAAGCGATGAACCTGGACGCCATCGCTTTGTGCGGTCAACATACGGCCGCCCTGGAGAAACTGGGCCCGGATGTGATTATCGCCGTTAAATCAAAGGACACGCCGCTAATCCAGGAGGTGCATCTTTTTATTTTACACACCATGGCGGAAGTCCTGGAAAAAAAATTTTCCGGGGGGAAGGAATAAAAAATGGTAATCGATTACAAAGGGGTTACTTTTTCTTTTAAGGCCAAAAGAAGAAGACAACTATTAAAAAGAATACGACTGATAACTGTTATCGTTTTGCTTTTTTGTCTTTATCTTATCGCCAGGAATTTCCTGGACACAGGGAAGATAAAAACGGTTCAAGGGCTGCTGCTGGAAAACAAGGCCGCTGAAGCCGCGGAAAAATTCAAAGCCCTCGAAGGTTCCTTTTTTCACAGGGGCGCCAAAAAAGAATTAAAGGCCCTGCTGCAGCTTGCCGCCGGCGACCGCGCCAGCGTCGAGAACGCCCGGGCTGCGCTGGAATCGCTGGATTCACCAAATTCCCCGGTGGATTATCAAAAATTCCTGGATTATTTTTCCGATCATGCGCAGTACCGGGAGCTTAAAATCTATACTGCCTACCTGCTGAGAGTAAAACGGCTGCCGGACGAAGCCGGCCTGTTATTTTATAAAGCCATGTTCAACGCGGCAATGTTGGATTTTAACGGTTCCCTCACGGCCATGGGACAGATGCCCCCGGCAGAGAGAGAAAAACACAAACAGGAACTGTCTATCATCGATAAAATCGACAATGAAATGAAAGTGGGGAAGATCGATTATATTTTCGATATGAATGGGAAGCCCATGGCCTATTACGACCTGCGCAAAGGGAAAACAGTCTCGCTGACCCCGGGTATGTTCTTCGATGAATTCGACGTTTTCAACGCCGGTGGGAAAATCGAGGAGAACCTGAGATTTTTTTGTTTCACCATCGACCGTGCGCTCCAGGAGAAGATACACTTCTTGTTTAAGAGCGGTAATTATCGCGGTTCTTTTCTCTTAATTAATTTGAATGACGGCAGTATCGCCGCGGCCTATTCCAATTCGTTGGGGGATGAAGGTAGAAGGGAGGGAGCAAGGGAAAACGCGGTCTTTTCGGAGCTCTATGAACCGGGGTCCATTATCAAGCTCCTCACCTTGTTCGGGCACCTACAATCTGGCGGCCGGGATATTTTTCCTTTCCAGTGCAGCGGTTCATTTACTTTGAACAAAAATATTTTTTACGACTGGATCAAGCACAACCTGGTCAAAGATTATGAAGAGGCGTTGGTGGTTTCCTGCAACCTGTGTTTTGCCAGGATGGGTATCCAGGTAGGGGCAAAGAGATTAACCGATATTTTTAAATCGTTTTATTTTAATACCGGCAATAGGGCCGGTCTAAAGGACCGCTGCTTCGATTTCAAAACCGGCGTTTTCAAGGAGCCGGGGGACGGTGAATACCCGTTGGCCAATTTATCCGTGGGCCTGGGCGACATTACCGTCACCACGTTTCACACCGCTTTGATTTCCGCGATTATTGCCCAGAACGGGGTTATTTATGCGCCCCATCTCATCAAAAATGAGAAAAACCTGTTAAACCTGGCGTATTACCATCATCCGGCGGAGTTGTTGACAGTGGCCACCGACACGGCGATCTTTGCCAAAATAAAGAACGCCATGATCCGGGTGGTGGAGGATAAAAACGGTACGGGTGCTCGCTCAAAGGTAGATTTTGTCCGGGTGGGTCTCAAGACCGGGACGTCGGGGAAGAAAGAGCAGGGGCTCGACGCTATCTTATCCGGTTTTTTCCCCGCGGAGAAACCGCAGTATGCGTTTGGTTTCCGTCTTCAAGGGGTAGGGAAAGCCGAGGTTAAGGGGGCGATGTTTTTAAAAGATTTCCTTATTTCTTTTTATGGACGAAAATAAAAAGCCGCTAAGAACGCGAAGGGACGCGAAGAAGACCGAATAACCGTTTATTTTATTTTTGTCCGTATTTGTTTTTGAAAACAAATTCTTCCAGGGGTTTGCGGGGGACCGGGCGGGGGGTATAAGCGGGATAACCCATGGGGATCAATTCGATTACGGTTCGATCGGCCGGTAAACCCAGGATTTCCCCGGCTTTTTGATAATCGAACATGCCCACGTGAACAGTGCCCAGTCCTTCGGCCGCGGCGGCCAAGGCCAGGTGTTCTGTCGCGATGCCCAGGTCGAACAGGACCCAGTCGCCCCGCGAGGTTGCGGCTTGCCCTTTGTAATACCCGGAACGGCCGGCAATGCCGACGGCGCATACTACCAGCGGCGCATCCTTTATGGCGGTAAAAGCGGGATTGGTTTCGGCGACGGTTTTTTGTAATTGTTCTTTTACTGACGGGTCGGTGGCCAGGACGATCTCCCAGGCCTGGGTGTTGGCCCAGGACGGCGCGGCCCTGAAAGCTTCCAGCACCCGGGTTAACGAATCTCCCGGTATGGGATCGGCTTTGTATATCCTTACGGCCTGTCGTTTCTTAATGACTTCGTAAAACTCCATGTTAAAACCTCCTCTTTATCAAGTAATCAGTTACATCGTTATTTTATCATATAAATCTATAAAAGGCCATTAGGGGATTTACTTGCCTGTTTTTCTTGTCTGTCCCCTTTCCTATCTTTCCTATTCCTATCGAAGGAACCGGTCGAATTAGCGTGAGCAAACTTCTTTCCAGTTTTCCTGGAATTCAGCAAACGAGAAACCGGTGAAGTTGCCGATAATCGAAGCGAAACTTTTTCCTTCCGCCATTGAATCCATGATATTCTGCACAGCGGACATTCCGAACTGATGGACAAAGTATTGAACGGCAGACAACGCCAGGGCATAAGCCAATTGGACACGCTTACTATCTCCGTTTTTGAGTAATTTCCCCGGCAACTCTTCCAGGGGAGGGATTTTAGTCTCTTTGATGAATTTGGCGGCCAGTTCTAATTTGAGTTTGTTTCCCGCTTGATCCCCGGACAAATATTGCGCCAGCCCTTCGTTGAGCCACCAGGGGCAGCGGGAAGAGAGCCGGTCGAAGATAACCGCATGCACGTATTCATGAGCCAGGACGATTTTTAATAAACCGGGCCGGTACTTATCCACCGGTGCTTTGATTTGCCCTTCAAAAACACCACCGGCCCATTGGGGGGAACCGGTAATGTCGAAAAATGCCTGGTCGGTCAGGAGTATCACCGGGATTTGCCGGTTGGGATATAGATTCAACTCCCGGCCGACCTGCCGGGAAATTTCTCCCAACATTTTCAATACCAGCTCTCTCAGTTCCGGTTTCTGCGTTCCGTTGAAACTAACGGAAAACTGCATATCGGCTTCTGTTTCGAAATTTTCCGCCACACGATTATACTTTTTCAGCCCGGCGAGTCTTTTCTTTGTGTAATTATCGTTGGGTTCTTTTTTCAGTGCGGCTTCCCAATGTTCCCTGGCCTCTTCCATATTGTTGGCGAGGTAGTAAATTTCCCCCAGCATTTTGTTGGCCAGGAAATGGTCGGGCTCCAGTTCCAGCACCCGTGAGAAGGCATCTTCGGCTTCCGAATACCGGGAAAGAGAAAAAAAGCTTGCGCCTAATCCCAGGTAGAGGCGGGGTTGGTCATCGACGTATTGGACAGCGCTCTCCAATTGGTTGATGGCATCCTGGTACCGTTTCTCATCGAGGGCGGTATTTGCCAGTTGTTCATAGCAATAAGCCAGGTAATATTTGAGATTGGGATCGGAATTGAATAATTCATAGGCTTCCCTGAGTTTCTCGACAGCAGGCTCCCACTGGCTGTTCTTTAGCAGTTGATAGGTCTCGGGGTTAAGGTCTACCGGGGGTAAATAGACCTTATCTTTTTGGTCTTTTCCCGTACCGGCATTAAGGTCAAAGGATGCCCCGCCCAGGCAAAGGCCCACTACCAAAAGAGTAATAATTGTTATTTTTTTCATTTTAAAATTATCCCATTATCCCGGTCGTTAAAAAAGTTTATGCGTCGCCTAAAAGTTCCGGCGCTATTTTTTGGGCTTATCCATTAGATTCTGGAAGTTTACGACAGGGATGATATTTTGCGGTAATATTCCCCACTGGATGTTGGGGGACAATTTCTGGATGAATTCCCACTGGATAATGGTGGGATTTTTGGTCAGTGCCGCCTGGCGGATTTCAATACTTTTGGCGTCCCCTTCCGCGGCGACGATTTTCTGTTCTTTGCGAATCTTTTCCTGTTCCAGTTTGTTCTTTTCCGTATTTATATTTTCCAGGGCGATTTGCTTTTCTTCAAGGGTCCTGGCGTATTCCGAAGTAAAAGTGATATTACGCAGCACCAGTTCATCCAGGATCAGGCCGTTTTGTTGGAATTTGGGGGCAACTTCATCATAAAGGGCTTGTTGGGCTTCATAACTTTTTTTGGTATAAAGGTCGTAGGCGGCAAATTTAGTAGGAACGCGGCGACCTGAACCGCGGATTTCCGTTTTAACCACTTTTTCGACGTATTCTACTTCTTCACCCAGGTTTTGCAGGACCCACGCCGCTTTACCCGGCTGGATCATAAATCGCGCCGTTATTCCCACGCGAATCTGCTGTCCATCGGACGTTAAAGCCGAAATGATTATGTCCGGGTAATCGGCTTTGCTCTTTTCGGGGACATCGGTGGCTTCATAGGTCATTTTTAAGGTCGGCAGCACCACCACATGATCGATGATTGGGACAATCAAATGCAACCCCGGGTGTAGTTCGTCTGTCACCGCCCCTAACCGCTTAACCACGCCCACGGTGCCGGCTTCGATGATGACGAACATCTGGGATAGCAGGCTGACAACAACGATGACAACCAGGACACTAACAATCAATTTGCCCACCTTCCTGGAATCCGGTTTAGCGGCCGCGCCCGCGCCCGCCATGCGGGAATACATTGTTCCCACGACAATTGCTCCTAATATAAACCCTATCACTAAAACAAGCATTTTCGTACCTCCTATTTTTCATTTGGATGTTTATTTTAATATAAAAAAAAAATTTTTGGAAGTCCTTGGGCTGTAAATATTCATCTGTGGGAAGATTCGAAAAAAATTTCGAATTCAGTTCCATCCATATAAAAAGATTTGCGGCAATAGAAGGCGGGATAGTCGATTCGAGAAGCGGAAACAATTATTTTGGCATCATATTTGCATTTCTTCTTACATAAAAATCAAATTTAAAGGAGGTTAAAACCATGGCTAAAATTATCGATCTCGACAAAGTCAGAGCAGGGGTTACCACCGGTGGAGACATAACTCCCGGAGGAGAAGTAGTAACCCCTGGAGGCCCCACCGGGACTGATGCCATATGCACCCTATACGATAATGCATGTGACCCCGGTGCAACCGATAGTCCATGTTATCTTGTTGATTGGGCTTGCGGCGGTTATGGCGGCTATGACGCACCATGTGGAATTGATCATGCATGTGGTTAAGGCCATATTTTTTAGCAGTTAGAGGACTCAGCGATCAATTTTTAAAGTAATCGACAAAAAAGGGAGAGTAGTTTTGTGATCAAAACTACTCTCCCACTTTTAAGGAGGTATACGATGAGAGCAGAAACTCAGATTCTCCAGGAAAAAATAATTTATCCCCAGGAATTTCATGTCCTAAAGGACAATGAAAATACGATGGCCTACAATATAGAAAATATGAACATTATTCAACTGAATCATCTTGAGTTCCAGGTTTTAAACAGTTTAAAAGAAACCCCCGGGTCTATTTCGGAATTAAAGAAAAGACTTTCAACCGGAAACAACCTGGAAGTTGAAGCTGCGGTCAATGAATTGTTAAAGGTAAATCTGCTGGGATATACTTCCATGCAAAAAATGTCCCCGGAACAGGTCGGTGATTTTGAAACAAAGCGTTTCGAGGCGCTGTTAAAGAACGACCTGGTGCAAATAGCGCTGAATGTTACCCATCAATGCCCGATGGCTTGCGATTATTGTTATGGAGACGGCGGTTCCTATGGCGGGCCGGCCGTTCATATGACAAAAGATACTGCTGAACGCGCCGTGGACTTCTTGCTTAAGATTTCCGGTAACGCGAAGATGTGCCGGATAACTCTTTTTGGCGGCGAGCCTTTATTAAATTTCAACCTGGTAAAACATGTCGTCCGCTATGCCAGGAAACAGGCGGCAAAATCCAACAAAGAAATAATGTTTGGTATGACCACCAATGGGATGTTATTGGATGATGAAAAAATTGATTTTATCATTAAAGAGAAAATTGAAGTTACCTTTAGTGTGGATGGTCCCAAACCGATTAATGATAAGAATCGTACATTAAAAGCGAACCGGGAACAAAGTACCTATGACTTGATTTACCCGAAGATTTTAAAATTTATTGAAAAGGCGAAAAAAAATAAGAGCTTTTATGCCTTTCGCGCCACCCTCACCAGTCCCGGCATGCAAAATATAGATGAACTGGTTGAATTCTTCAAGAGTTTTAACGCCAAACAGGTTCGTTATGATCCGGCCGAATACAAAAAGGGGAATTCACGGGCTGGTGTTGCGATTACTAATGATGATCTCAATCTTTATAGACAAAAGGTGAAGAGAATTGCAGGGGAAATTAAAAAAGATAAATTAAAAGAAAACTATGATTTATTTTCCAAACCTTTACAAGCGTTGAAAAAAAAGATGAAGCAGTTAACTCCCTGTAAATCGCTGGGGGCGCTTTATGTCGGCGTTTCCGCGGAAGGAGATATATTCCCCTGTCACCGCTTTGTGGGTTATAAACAAACGAAATTGGGAAATGTCCGGATCGGGTTCGACCGGGAAAAGTGGTTGAAAAAATATGCCCAGGTTCATATTTTCAACAGTAAGGTATGTTCTTCCTGCTGGATCAGGTATTTTTGCGGGGGCTTGTGTCCGGCTACCAGTTATTTCCTGGGCGGCGATATGGTGCTGGCCGATACCTTGGACCAGGAGCCGGTCCATTGCAAAGTAAAGAAAATAGTTTACGAAGAAGCCATGCTGCTATTTTCCACTTTATCCGGGCTTGATGAATGATGAAGAAAAGATAGAAGAGCGGAAGCGAGGAAGAGCGGAAGAGCGGAAAAAACAATCAGTGCACATCAGTGTAATCGGGGAACCGGTGGACAAGTGTTGATTTTATTCGTGGTAATTCGTGTAATTCGTGGGCCTGTTTTTGTTTGTAATTTGTGGTTTGTAATTTGTGATTTGTTTTTCGGGCTATGGCCTACCGGGTGTAATACCGAAATCCGTGGTAACCGGGGTATACGTCATTTGGCATACCGCGGGATCGGTTTCCTTTACCCTCGCGGAATCGCCGGACCGGACCATTTCACCACTTCTGACTTGAACCATTTCCCGCGGGTTCAAGTTGGCAATGGTTTTTTTCTTAAGCATGAGCAGCAATTTGTTTTTTGATCTTTGGTTTTTCATTTTCCCTGTAACCTCCTTTTGGTTTTATATTTAAAAAATACTTATTTTTTCATTTTTTGGGTAAACGGATGAAACCTGGGAGCTTGAGATATATACAATAATATGCAAATGTGATGCCAGGATTATTGCGCCGGTTCCCAGCAAATTTTTTCCCGCTGCCTGCCCTGGAGATATTCTCTATATCCCCGCGTCAAAAATAAAAAGAGAGTTCAAAAAAGAACCGGGAACCCGGGACGCCGTTATCGAAACTGCCCGGGGAATCGTATTTTTTTTCGAACTTTCGTAAATTTTTTCGATTTTATACTTTGCGCCTTATACTTCGCGCCTGGAGGTATTATAACCGCTTCGGTAAAGTGAAGCTAAAATGACTGCCCTGCCGCGGCTGGCTTTGCACCCGGATCCGGCCGCCATTTTTTTCCACGAATTCCTTGCACAAAACCAATCCCAATCCCGTGCCTTTCTCATGGGAGGTGCCCCGGGTGCTTTCCGTGATTTCTTCCTTGAACAATTGCCCTATTCTTTCTTCGGCGATGCCGATGCCGTTATCGGAAACCGTGATTTCCAGGTAGTTGCCGCTGTCCGCCGCACTCACTTTGATTTCTCCACCCGGGTAAGTATATTTAATGGCATTGGAAAGCAGGTTCCTCATCACTGCTTTCATCATGTGTTTATCTGCCCAGGCCAGGGTGTTTTCCCCGATATGCACGGAGAGGCGGATTTTTTTGTTATGGGCCGTATATTGTATCGGTTCCAGGGCTTCTTCGGTCAATAAACGTATATCTACCGTCTCCGGGTTATGTTGGATTTTCCCGATTTGAGTTATGGCCCACTGCAAGAGATTTTCCAGGAGGTCCGCCATGTCCCGGGTTTGTTTATATATGTTTTGGATAAACTCATCGAGATCATTTTCATCCAGTGAAGTGAAATGGTCTTTCAAATGACCGGCGCTGAGCAGTAAACTATTCAAGGGGCTGCCCAGGTCATGGGCAATAATAGTAAACAGTTTATCTTTGGCGGTGTTCATTTTCTTTAGTTTTTGTTCCGAAACCCTGAGAATTTGCTCGGCCTTTTTGCGGATCCGGGAGCGGTTAAAAATCACCAGGGCAATAATAACCACCAAAACCGATACCAACGCTAAAAAGTTCCTTAACAATTTCTGGCGGTCCAGGTCTAATTTTTGTTGTTTCAACTCCAATTCCTGGATATGGTTATTTTTCTTCAGCAGTTGATTTTCCTTTTCTTTTTTTTCTACCTCGTAAATCACCTGGAGGTGGGCAATTCTCCTGTTTATATCTTCATTAAGGATTTCATCGCTGGCTTCCTTAAATTTTTTGTGATAGAGAAAGGCGTTTTGATAATCGCCGCTGCTTTCGTAAATATGGGTATATTCTCTATATAACCAGCGGATGGAATCCTTCATGTCCAGCTTTAGGGCTATTTGCAGGCCCCTGTCCAGGTAATCGAGGGCCTGGGCATTGCGGTGCAGGTTTCCATGATCCCGGCCGATACTGCCCAGGGTAAAAGCGATTTGCCCCTGGTTGCCCAGTTTTTCAAAGAGTGTTAACGCTTCCAAATCATATTGAAGGGCCCGGTCATATTTCCCGGTGTCGCTGTAAACGCAGGCAAGGTTATACAATATTTGAGCAATGCCCATTTCACTGCCCAGGTCTTTCATTATTTTCAAACCGCGTGAATAAAAATCCAGGGCCTTTGGATATTGCTTTAAGTTCCAATAGACAGTGGCCATATTACTGAGTATCTGGGCCACATCCCCTTGATTCCCCAGGCCATCTGAAATATCCAGGGCTTGTTTATAATTATCCAGGGCTTTTTCATATTCTTGTAGATTTCGATGGACCCTGGCGATAGAGACCAGGGCGCTGACAGTACCTTTTTTATAGTCCACTGCTTCGCTCATGGCTTTGGCCTTCAAGGCATAGTTAAGGGCCGTTTGGAAATCCGATAAATAAAGGTAAATATTGGCCATAGAGCCAAAAGTCACGGCCAGTTTCTGTTTATCCCCCAGCTTATAGGCCAGGGTTTCCGCTTCTTTCCCCAGCGCCAGCGCCTCATGGTATTGCCCCAACAAACCCGAAGCCCAACACATGCCATTGAGTATATTTACTTTAATCGCATCGCCGGCGCCGCCGGGAAAATCATGGAGAATTTGCAGGGCCCGGTTCCCGTAGTCCAGCGCTTTTTGGGGATATTCTTGTTTGCACCTGTCCACCAACGCACTCAAAACCTCCAACTGCCCAGGAGGGGAAGATGCCTGTTTTAACCGGTTTTCCAGTTCTTCCACGGGGTCTGCCGACCCATATACGTGCATTCCCAGGAAGGTAAGCATGATCGTAAGTCCTACTAACAACCTTAACTCTCTCATTTTCTTATTCTCACTTGAAGGTTTTCATTTCTTTTAATTAAAGGTTTGGCTTTCTTAGGGCGCGGTCGCCGACCGCCTGGGAATATTCAGGATTCGCATTTTGTATCGCAAGCGGGCCTCCGAGATACCCAGTTCCCGGGCGGCTTTACTCTGGTGATAGTGGTGTTTTTCCAGGGTTTTTTCCAGGATATCTTTTTCAATGGCGGTTAAACGGTCGGGGAGAGACAGGGGAGAATGGGCGTCGAAGAAATCCGCGGAGGGACTCCCACGCCCCGGGTTAAGCACGAATACCGGCAGGTCGTCGGTGCATAACACCTTTCCCTGGGCCAGCACCAGGGCCCGTTCGATAATATTTTCCAGTTCCCGGATATTGCCGGGAAACGAATACTTCATTAACGCGTTTAAGGCATCTTTGGAAAGGGTGGTAATTTGCTTTCCTTCCCGCTGGTTGAACTTTTTAATAAACAAATCCACCAGGAGGGGGATATCTTCTTTTCGTTCCCTGAGGGGTGGAAGGTGGATATCGATGACATTTAATCGATAAAATAAATCTTCCCGGAATTTTTTCTCGTTTACCAGTTGCAGTAGGTCATGGTTGGTGGCGGTAATCAAGCGGATATCCACTTTATGGGGTTGATTGGAGCCCAGGCGGGTGATTTCGCGGTCCTGGACGGCCCGCAGTAGTTTTACCTGGATATCCGGGGACAATTCGCCGATTTCATCCAGGAACAGGGTGCCTTTATCTGCCTCTTCGAATTTTCCCGGCCGGTTGGCCACTGCGCCGGTATAGGCCCCTTTAACCGCCCCGAAAAGCTCGGCTTCGATCAACGTCGCCGGCAGGGCCGCCAGGTTTACTTTTACCAGCGTGTGTGCCTTTCGCCTGGAGCAGTAATGAATAATATTGGCAATGACATCTTTTCCCGTACCGCTTTCGCCGGTTATTAAGATATTGGAGTCGGAATCCGCCACCCGCATTACGCGGTGGAGGGTTTTCTGCATACTTTCGGAATTGAACACGTAATTTTTAAACGAAAAGGTTTCCCGGAGTTTTTCTTGTAATATTTGATTCTCTTTCACCAGGGTTACTTTTTCCAGGGCATTTTTAATATTATGGAGTAGTTCTTCCATTTTCAAGGGTTTGGTGAGGTAGGTATAGGCGCCCATTTTCAGTAACTGGACCGCTTTGTCCACGGATTGTAATGCGGTAATGAAAATCACCGGCAGCAGGGGATTCAGTTCCCTGATTTTGATAAAAAATTCTTCCCCGGACATCCCCGGTAGGGTATAGTCTACCAGCGCCAGGTCAACGGGGCCTTCCCGGAAATACCGCAAGGCTTCTTCAGCCTGTTCGAAACAGCGGCATTGGTATCCTTTGGCTTTTAATTCAAAACTGATGACTTTAGCGGCGGAGATGTCATCTTCCACCACCAGGATATTGAATTTATCGTTCATTTCTTATAACTTTAATCTTTTTTTTTCTCTTTGTCAAGGCCCCCATGCTGGGGTCCCTTCTTGTAGGACTGTACCGAATGTCACTAAGTTAAGGCTACACGCTAAATTTTGCTGATTCTTTTTTTTGGTTCTGAATGTCATTAGGTTACGCATTTTTTCGATATTGACTCCTATGTTGAATTTCTTTGAATTCGTGTCTTGGTTTCGTCAGTAGT
>JAPKZK010000170.1 GCA_026393835.1 Candidatus Aminicenantota bacterium
GTTGCCGCGGGTTATCTTGTTATATTCGATCCGCGGTCGCCGGTGGGCGCCCCCTGCAAACCCCAATACCACGGCCCGGAAGATAAGAAAATAACCAGCTTCACCATCGGTATTGGACGAAGCAAGCAGGAAGGTTTATGAGTCGGTGCATCACCCTATAGTTGGTAATTGTAGGGAACAGGCATAGCCTGTTCCAACGGGTGTTTATTTTTTGTCATACGCAACTATTGACAATATCTCGTTCTTTTCGTGTTAATTCGTGTCATTCGTGGGCAATTTTCATGGTTTACGGGGTGTGTTTTGCAGTGCCGTGCGACAAATTTCCGGGTAGGGGTGTGACTTTGGTGGGTAGACCCCAAACTTTTGCGGGTAGAGGTTCAGCTTCAGCGGGTAGGCGCCTCTGACTTGCGGGCATGCATCTCTGACTTCCGGGCTCGCACCTCTGACTTGCAGGCATGCTACTCTGACTTCCAGGCAAGCGCCTTTGACTTGCAGGCAAGCTACTCTGACTTGCGGGCATGCTACTCTGACTTCCGGGTAATCTGTGGAAAAATGTTAAGAGTGATAGAATGGTTAATGATGAATGATGAATGATGAAAAAAAACAGGAAGAGCGGAAAAAGATGGAAGTTGAGAAGCCCGTCGACGAACGGCGCAAAGCGCAGTTCAATTTTTAATTAGAGGAACTCTTCCCAAAATAAGGGTTTGATGAATCAAACCCCTACGGGGGATTTCTTACCGGACGCCTGCTTATGACGGGGGGATATTTTTTGCCCGGCATCTTTTCTCCTTTCCTATTTCAATAATTTAATCCAATGTAGGGGTTTGATTTATCAAACCCTAACCGGGTAAAATGCCATCCATAAAGGTTTTCCGCTGAGTTTTTTCCCAACTTCCTCGCTTCTTTGCTTCCTCGCTTCCACTTTTTCGTGGGCTGTTTTTGTTTTGGATTTTGAAAATTTGAATTTTATTTCTTATAATAGGGAGGCCACGTCACTTCGCCGCGGGCTTTCGGATTGCGTTATTGTGTATGCCTCCAGCGGCCAAGAAGGGGATGAAAAAAGGGGCAGGCGAGGAAATTTCTCAACCCTATTGAATTCTATTCGTTTTTCCTTTACAATTCTCTCATGAAGAGCGTAAACAGTATGAAAAATAAAATTGAGTCGATACCTGCCAATATGACTATCCAGGAGGCTTCAGAGTTCTGGGATACCCACAGCGTCGCGGATTACCCTTCAAATATCGTCCAATTCGAATATAAACCGGATGAACGCGTTACTTTTATTGCCATTGCAAACGACTTCATGAAACAGTTAGAAAAAAAGCAAAAAAGAGCGGAATATCGATAGAAACCTTGGTCAACTTATGGATTCAAGAAAAACTAGCAGGATAAAAAACGCATTTATACCCCCTTCATCCTTTCATCTGTGTAAATCCGTGTAATCGCTATTCCGTGGACACATCTTTATATAGAATGATGAATGATGAAAAAAACATTCGTGAGAATTCGTGTAATTCGTGGGCCTGTCTATATTCAGTACATCTCCACCAGCAGGTTCTTTAATTCCTTTACCCGGTCCCGCAGCACGGCGGCCCCTTTGAAATCGAGATTAGCGGCTTTCTCTTTCATCTTTTGGGTCAATTTATCGATCTCTTTCTCCAGGCTTTCACGACTAATGAAATTAGCCGCTATTTCTTCCTCGCTCTTCTTTATCCAGTAATCGTCGTCATAGAAATCTTTAATTTGTTTGATGATAGCCGTGGGAGTAATATTATGCTTTTTATTGTACTCTGCCTGGTACTTGCGCCGTCGTCCGGATTCGCCGAGGGCCTTACGCAAAGAATCGGTCATTTCTTTTATATAACAAATCACCCGCCCCTTTATATTCCTGGAAGCCCTGCCAAACGTCTGGATCAACGAAGTCTCAGACCGCAAAAACCCTTCCCGGTCGGCGTCCAGTATAATCACCAGGGAAACTTCCGGCAGGTCCAAACCTTCTCTTAAAAGGTTGATTCCCACCAGGACATCGACTTCGCCGGTGCGGAGCTTTTTTATGATCTTGATGCGGTCCAGGGTTTTGATTTCCGAGTGCATATAAGTGGCCTTGATTTGTTTTTCCGCCAGGTAATCGGTTAATTTTTCCGCCATCTTTTTGGTCAGCGTGGTCACCAGGACGCGGTTTTTGTTGGCCGCTTCCTTTTTGATTTCTTCCACCATGTCTTCTACCGGGGCGTCGCAATTTCTCAACTCGATTTCCGGGTCCAGCAGGCCGGTGGGTCTTACCAGCAGGTCGGTTACCCGGCGTCCGGCGTCGTCGATTTCATATTGGGTGGGTGTGGCGCTGACATACAGGACTTTTTTAAATGTGCGGTTGATCTCTTCGAAATTTAACGGCCTATTATCCAGGGCCGAGGGCAGGCGGAAACCGAAACGAACAAGGGTTTCTTTGCGCGACCGGTCCCCGCGGTACATGCCCCGGAGCTGGGGCAGGCTGATATGGGACTCATCGATGACGGTTAAATAATCGCCTTTAAAAAAATCCAGCAGCGTATATGGGGCCTCGCCTTTTTTCCTGCCGGTGAGGTAGAGGGAGTAATTCTCGATGCCGGGACAGTGGCTGTACTGGGTGAGTAGTTCGATGTCGAAAAGGGTTCTTTCTTTCAGCCGTTCGGCGTATTCGAGTTTGTCGCTTTCGATAAAATATTGTATCCGCTCAGCCAGTTCTGCTTTTATTTGCTGGATAATGTCGTAGGTCCTGCTTTTTTCATAGTGGAAATAGCTGACGGGAAATATACTGACGGTTTGCAGGGAGGAGATGACGCCGGCGCTGACGGCGTCGAAGATTTCGATGGCTGTGATTTTGTCGTCTTCCAGAACAAAGCGGATGGGGTTTTCTTCGCTGGTGGGGAAGAGTTCCACCATGTCGCCGCGGATGCGAAATTTACCGCTTTCCATTAGCCCTTCGGTGCGGGAATAACCCAGGTTGACGAATTCCCTTACCAGGGTTTCCCGGCCCACGTTGGAGCGGCAGGAATAGGTGATTTTCTGTTTAAAAAAATCATCCGGCGAGCCGATGCTGTAAATAGCGGAAACTGAAGCCACTACGACAGTATATGGAGATTCCAGGACATTCCGGGTGGCGTCGATGCGCAAACGTTCCAATTCCGGGTTGATGGAGACTTCTTTGGCGATGTATAAATTGCGTTGGGGGATATAGGCTTCGGGTTGGTAGTAGTCGTAGTAGCTGATGAAGTACCCTACCCTATTCTCAGGGAAAAAGCCTTTGAATTCCTGGTATAATTGGGCGGCCAGGGTTTTGTTGGGGGATAGCACCAGGGTGGGTAGGTTCAAGCGGCTGATGATATTGGCCATGGTAAATGTTTTACCTGAACCGGTAACGCCCAGGAGTACCTGGCGTTGGGCATTGTTTTTATAGTTGCCCAGGATAGAGTCCACTACCCTACTTTGCTCGGCAGTAATGTTAAAATCGGCGTTTAGTTTAAACATGTCTTCGACGACCAGGGACCTTTTTGAAAAAAGGTCCGCCGGTTCGGACCTCCAAAAACTTTTGACTATTTTAACTCAAAACCCAATATCTTGTCTCCTACTTCCAATTTATGGACCACTTCCATTCCGGAAACCACCTGGCCGAAAATGGTATACCTGCCGTCCAGGTGCGGGGTGGGCGAATGGGTGATAAACCACTGGCTGCTCTCGGTATCTTTGCCGGAGGAAGCCATACCCACCGAGCCTTCCTCATAATAACGCGGCCCTAACTCGGAACCGATGGAATACGGCGGCGAGCCCCAACCATCCCCCCTGGGACAGCCATCCTGTATGACAAAATTGGGCGCCACGCGGTGAATATAACTTTCTTTGTAAAACCCATCCTTTATCAACTGCACAAAATTGGACGCTGATCCCGGGGATTCATTCACCAACACACGAATCACGATATCGCCTTTAACGGTTTTTATTTTTACCCGACGGTCCGGGTCGATAGAGGTTACCAATTGCCAATCGATGGGTTTATTTTGCAGCGGCGGTTTTTCCGCCGCTGTTTTAGTGCCGTTGAAAAAATCCATAGTTTGACGAAGTTCCAGGTAGGCGTCGATGTCCTGGGGCAATAGGCACTTATCAAGGGCAGTAGTAAAAAAGGAGACATCTTTGAAATACGTTTTGAAATTCATTTCCGGTTCCCGGAGGATACCGGCCGCGGTTCCGATCAAGGCCGTGTCGCCGGTCCCGATGGCTTCCTTGAAAATCCCGGCAAAAACAGCCGCCATTTTTTCATCCTTCTTTTCTATGGCGTCGCGGCCCATCTCCACCAGCGCCGTGATACCCGTACTGCCGATGATGTTGCCTTTATTGGCGAAAGTTTCGGTTTGCACAAAGGCATAATGAACATAATCCCCGGCCAAAGCGCCCAAATAATACGCTTTCGCATAGTTGTCCGGCGCTTTTTTATAAGCAGCCATTATGACGCCGGATATTTTGTCCCGGAGTTCTTTGTTATCCCTGGCCGCATATTTTAAAGCAGCAGCCAGCAGTGCGGCGCGGGTGCGCACGTGGCGCACGTGGGTTAAGTTCAACGCCGTATCCAGGTATACCTGGGCATCTTCGCCCTTGCCGGAGGCCAGTAAAAATTCCGAAGCGGCAACGGAAACATTTGTATTCTCATCTTTTACGCCATTCAGCAGCAGTTCCCGCGTACTTTGATAAGCGAATCCTTGCAGCGCCCTGAGGGCGTTGACTTTAACGCGGTAATCCACGTGGCCCACCTGGGTCAGCAGCGCTTTCAAACAGTCCAGTATTTCCGGTTTGACGGCTTTGCCCATGGCGGACACCAGGTTCATGCGGGTAAAAAGGTTTTGTTCTTTTTCAAAGGCCTGGAGCAATTGTGCGGCGAACTCTTGAAGGTCGATCCCCCGGGTCCTACTCAAGTAGTTGGCGGCAATGAAACGTACTTTTTCAGGTTTAGTGGGGTTTATCAGTTCGACGGCCCTGGCGGTTCCCGGTGGGGAAATGATGTTTCGTACGGCAAACCGGTAAAGTCCCCAGGCCTGTCCGGTTAAGAGATTTGTTTCTTCGGGTGGAATGTTAAGGCCGGTTAGGAAAGCCAGGCCTTCGGTGGTTCCGCATTTGCCCAGGGCTTCCAGGATATCCTGTTTAACCGCGGCTGATTTTTCCGTTTGACAGGTTTTTATCAGGATCGGTTCGGCGGAGTTGTTGGCGGTTTGGCCCAGGGCGTAAGCCGCGGCCGAACGGATGCTTTCCTCCGCATCGGCGAACAATTCGGCCAGCGGCTGGACGGCGGCGGGGTCCTGGACTGAGGCAAAAGCCTTCGCTGCTGCTTTGCGGTACACGGGGTTTTCGTTTTTCAAAAAGAGTAAAAGGGCGGGGGTGTTGCGCTGGTTTTGCAGGGTATAAATTAGTTGCAGGGTTTTGTCATGGAAAATGTTTTTTGCCGGTGGGGTACAGCAGGCGGCGGTTAAAAGCACGCCCATACTTAAAATGACTGCAAATGTAAATTTAAATGAATGTTTCATGGTATTACTCCTTATTACGTTTGGAATCATATTTTATAAGAACAGGAAGTCATTGTAAAGGGTAAAGGAAAAAGTTTAGCCCCACAGAGATGTGCTCCCCGCAGCGCCCGTGAACATACGGATACGAACCCAGGGGAACCGGCGCCGCCTGTTCCCAGGAGCGTTTGAAGGAACAGGTACGAACTCGGAAACAAAAAGTTGTATATAATAAAAAAAAAAAATCCACCCAAAAATACAACTTTCGATGTATTGACAAATACCTAATACAGAATTACACTGGTGCCCTGTAACATATCGATCTAATGATGAGCGTTCGTTCAGTATTAAAAATTATAAAAAAAAATAGGAGGATTTAAATGAGTAAAAAATTTTTTGTTTTCACACTGGTTTTTACTTTGTGCTGCTTCATGGCCACGAGCGTCTGGGCAGCCAAAAAAGTCGATTTGCAGTCGACCAATTCCGCCGGCTACATCCAGAAGATGAATAGCAAGGCTGATCATGGTCATTCGGCAATGGCTTCGATTTTCGGTTTGACCTCTAGTGAAAAATTCACCTTCAAAAGGCAGACCGTGGATTTCAACAGCGTGACCCATGCCCGTTACCAACAAACGTATCAGGGCATCCCGGTTTGGGGTCATGAAGTCGTCGTCAGCAGGGACCACACCGATGAAGTGGTTAAACTTGACGGGGCCGTGTTGTTCGATACCCCGAAAGATATCACGAACATCCCCGGCACACTTAACCCGAATGGCGCTTTAAGCAAAATGAAAAGCCTTCACCAGAAAAAGGATTCCAAAGCCACATGGAATTTCCTCAATGAGACAAAGGGAACCTTTATCTATCTCGACAAGAAGAATAAAGCCAACCTCTGCTACGTCGTTTCCTTTTTCGCCGACAATGAAAAGGGCAATCCCTCACGCCCCTATATCTTTATCGATGTCAAATCAGGCAAGATCCTCGATTCTTTTGATGGACTGGCCTACGGCCAGGGCACGGGCCCCGGCGGAAACCTGAAGATCGGCCAATATACTTATAATGATGTTGGCGGCACTTACCCGGGTTTCGGCGTCACTGTTGCCGGCAGCACCTGCACCATGAATACCACCAACGTCAAAACCGTGGATTTAAACCACGGCACCAGCGGCTCCACCGCCTATGCCTACACCTGTTATAATAACACCCATGAGAACATCAACGGCGGCTATTGCCCATTGAATGACGGTATGTATTTCGGCCAGGTAATTTACGACATGTACCAGTCCTGGTATGGCCTCCCCGTGCTTCCCTTTCAGCTCTCCATGAAGCTCCATTACAGCAACAGTTATGAAAATGCTTTCTGGGATGGTTCCGCTATGAGCTTTGGCGACGGCGCCTCCACCTTTTATCCCCTGTGTTGTCTGGACGTTTCCGCCCACGAAGTCAGCCACGGTTTTACCGAAAATCATTCCAACTTGACCTATT
>JAPKZK010000196.1 GCA_026393835.1 Candidatus Aminicenantota bacterium
GAATCGGAGTTATTGGGGTAAGCGGTTTCAAAGCGGCCATCGGGGAATTCGATCACCGGTTCGGTGGACAGGTAGTTATGGACGATGCCCATATGCATGGACCAGCCCATGCCCACCCAGGAATAAGGGTCCTGCTGCATGTTCCAGACGCCGCCGGGCAGGCGGTCACGCAGGATTTTGGAATTGTATACGCGCCAGACCACGGTATCGAAACCATTGGGACCCGGCAGCCGGATGTCTTGAAACCGTAAGGTTAAATTGCCGGTAAAGAGGTCGATGTTTTCTTCCGGGACGGCGCCGTGCAGTCCGTGTTCCGGGATAATGCCGATGCGGTCGTAGATGCCGCTGACCCCATACAAAGGCAGAGTGGACAGGGCGGAAGCAATTCCCCAAAAAAATGCCCCCGCCAGTAATAAAGACAAAATTCCCTGGATATTTTTGACTTTGATCATGATTGAAACTCCTTGAAAGGTAAAATGTTAAATGGGAATTACAGGCTTTTACAATTGATTCATTTGAATTTGCATTTTATATTGAAATTGAGTTGAAGTCAATAGCCGGGTATACGAATTCTTGTAATTGATACAGACTTTCTGGCAGCGCCAGCAAGATATCCGCCATATTTTGGCCTGCAACCCTGGCGATTTTAGGTGAAATGCCGGGGACATTCAACTTAATCCCTGGGAGAAGCAGCGCAAGGGGGGGAAAAAGGGACATGCAAGAAAAACCTATCGACGTAACAGTAACGTCATTCCAGGGGGCAATGCAGAGTCGGCGCAATAACCAGCGCGGTTCCCTCGGAGTTAAACCGGCTGATATTGTTCCTCAATTTCAGGATTTTCAACTCGTCCAGGTCGTCATCTACCAGGAACCGCCCTTTTACAAGGGTGTCTTTCAGTGTGTTAGCGCCGCCGTTTCCGCCGTTTCCGCCATTGCCGCCATTGCCGCCATTATCCAGGATATCCTTGACCTGTCCGTATTGCTCCTCATTAAAAACATAAAACCCATTGGAAACGGCATTATAACCGATGTGGATATTATCCGGTTCATAATGGACAAAGATATTATAGTTTGACGCTTTCATGGACTCTCCTCAAGAAGTACAATGCATAGCCTGCTAAACGTTTTGAACTAGCCTTATTTTCAAGCATGTCTTTACAATCACAAAAAAATCAGTATAATGAATACAGGTAAAAAAGGAAGACGCCATGAAGAAAAAAAGCCTTGAGAACCCCGAATTAATCGCCTTTGGCCAGCGCTTGAAAGATACCAGGAAAAACCTGGACATCCAGCAAAAAGATTTTGCCGAAAAACTCCGGATGTCCGGCAGTTTCCTATCGGAAGTGGAAAAGGGCAAGGCCAAACCCGGCTATGATTTCATCAAAAACCTCATCGTTATATTCGATATGAACCCCCTGTACCTTTTCACCGGGGAAGGTCCCGCTTTTACCAGGGAAATCAAAGAACCGGAATCCACCGGCCTGAGAATAGAAATCACCGAAAACAAAGAAATCTTCGAAGAAATGTTCCGGTACTTTACCGATGTGCCGGCGGTGAAGTATGCCGTCCTGGAGTTTTTCAAGAAATACCTTTTCGACCACAAAGAGATGATCGAATTTGAGTTGAAGAAACTCAAGAAGACAAACAAAGAGTCCCAGGAATAAGCAAAACCCACAAGGTAGAAATACATACCGGCAACCGGTTCATCAAAAAAATACCCAAAGAAAAAAAATAAAAAAATATTTCCCTCCCTATTGACAAAACCAAACGGTTTATTGTAAAATGGTTTCGTTATGTCAAACAGAAAAGATAATTTTTCTTATTACAACCGAGCTGAGCGAAAATGTTGGATTGATATTTTCGCCAGATTCAGACAAAATGACGACTACGTGAAAAAGAATGGGCGGCAAACCCGTTTTCGAGTAAAGGAGAGATTTGTAAGTGGAAAATATTCGATATTAACCGGGGAAAATGGAAAAGGAGTTCGAATAGGTAGTATCGGGTCCGGTTCGCGTATTCGCGTATCCGCGTATTTCGGACAAGGAAACGAAAAAACAACTTACCCCAGGAGGTAAAACATGATATACAAAAAAAGTAGTTTACAAGATTATTTTTTCAATTCACAAGTGGCAATGACCAACGCCAAGAATAATGAAAAAATTTACCCCTTGATCTCAGCTTATAATATGACCACCGAAAAAATCGATCAGGGCCTCACGACGCTGACCCTACTGATGAAACTGGACAAAGCTAAAACAATAGCGCACGGCAAACAATTGGAAGCCAGGGCTGCCCTGTATAAATTGCTGGCCGAAGTACACCCCGTCTATATGGAACATGTCAATTTCACCAAATTGAGATGCCTGAAAAGCCCTGCGCGATTGGGTCGAATGATGCTGCTGGTTCCCAGGGAAAGGTCCTTAAACGGCTGGCTAAGACAGTCGGATACCTTTTACGACAACCTGCTGCTGGATACAGAAATGGTAACTGAGTTAGAAACCAATGCCGTCACCGTGGATAAACTGACTGCCGCCCAGGCAAAAATTGCCGAAGTCCAAAAAGCCAACAGCGCCTACAACGATACCAAAGGTATTGCGCAGGATGCATTAGAGGCTCGAGACGCCTTACTGGCAGAGTTTGATCTATGGCTAAAGGAATTCATATATGTTTGCAAGGTGGCGCTGCGAAATCATAAGCAGCTTCTTGAATCATTGAAAATCCAGGTGCTTTCCAAAGGCTATGTAAGACAAAAATCCGAACCACTGTCCCCGGTTCAAACAGTCGAAGTAGATGCAAAAACGTTAGCTAAAAAAACAAAAGCAGCGGAAGTTGAAAAGAGTATGATTGCAGCGGCGGAATCGGCGGAAGTGGCGGAAGAGAATGAAGCCGGGGCAATGTTAACCGCGCTGCCGGGTAATAATGGCGCTGACAGCAGCGGGTCCGAGTCCGAAGTACAACAGGTTGTAAAATAATAAGCGAAAATCTTCAACGGGCAAGCGGGCAGCCGTAAGTTTTTACGGCTGCCCGTCTTATCATCCGGCACATAAATGAGATCAAGATGTATTTCAAATGAATTTCGTTTCACGGTTAAGGTTTCACCGGAAAGGGAAAACACTTTCATTTCAACTATTTTATCCATGGATCCGGATGAAATAGTCACGCCTCGAAATGAAACGGTCACGATTCGCAATAAAAATATCATGGCCCGCAATACAAAGGTCATGCTCCGCAGCGCAAATGTCATGCTCCGCAATGTAACGGTCTCGCTCCGCAATGATTTATACATAATATGCAATTTTATGGATTGCAATCGAGGCCCGCTTTTTACATGTAAACAACAAACGGATTTCAATTGATAAATAGCGGAAAGGAGTAATAAACATGAAGATGTTGATAAAAAATTTTAGAATCGCTGTGGGTAAGAGATTAAGCCAGGTAAGGAAGGAAAGCGATTTGACGCGCACTAAGATGGCTGAGAGGTTAGGGATTAACAAAACCAACTATTATAAGAATGAGATCGGCTATTCATTACTCGGGATTGCGACAATGTATCGATTGCATATGGACTTTGATATATCGATCGATTGGTTACTCTTCGATTCTCAGCCAATGCACAATAAAGAGAAACAACCGGCTGTTGAATCCGGGGCAAAAGGCCGGTTATTGGAAGAGATACAACCGGATGTAAAGGACTTACTGGCTGAAATGGAACAAGACCACGTACTGCTGCATGAAGTCATATTATACTTCTACAAATACAAACAGGACCGGGAAACAAGGGAAACAGCCCCACCCACCCCCCTTGCTTCTTAACCCATTTAGAGATAAAATAAGCTGAACGGAGGAACAAAATGCGCGAGGCCAATTATATTAATATCGGGTTACAACTGAAAAACATCCGGAAGCAGCTCAATTGGACCATGGACAACATAAGCCAGGCCACCGGGATTTCCCGCAGCTACCTCTCCGATTTTGAAAGGGGCGTTAAATTACCCACCGCCAAATACTTGAAATACTTGCATGATACCCACCATATCAGTTTAAATTTCATCTTTGGCAGCGATGGACGGCTGTTCAATCCCCTGGATGAGAAAAACGCCAGACCCGATTTCGGAAAATACAGCGAAGAGATCGACGAACTCCTTTCATTTCTATCCAGGGTACCCTTTGCAATATACGCTTTCCTGGCTTTCTTTGCCGAATATAAAATCAATAATAGGGAATTGATTAAGCAGTTTCTCATGGATAAAGAAAAAGAAGGAACCGAAGGTCGGAAAATTTAAATACCAAAGTTCCCGGGCCTGACGATGCTCCGGGATTTAAACCTCCCGTTACGGTTCTACAAACGGGACCCCCGGCATGGGGGAGAAAAATGGGGGTTATAATTTAAATGCTCTTGAAAATTAAGAGAAAAAATAGTACAATAGAAAGCTATACTAGATTAATTATTTTACGTAGGAGAACGTACTATGGCTGAAGAAAAAAAAGAGGCGAATGCTGAGAACATCGAAGAGCAAAAAAATGAAGAGACCCCCGCGGAACCGGTTGAAGTAAAAAGCGCGGCCAAAGCGCCCGCTAAACAAGCAGCAGCAGCAGTAAAAGAAAAAGAGGACAAGGAAAAAACACACGAAAAAGTAAAAAAATCCGATGTTATTCGAGATTTGAGTTACTTTTCAGAAGTCAGGAAAGACCTTCCTGAAATAAAACCCGGGGATGTCTTGAGGGTATCTTACAGGGTTATCGAAGGCGGAAAAGAACGTATCCAGATTTTCGAAGGTACAGTCATTGCCATTAAAAATTCGGGCGTCTCAAAAACCATTACCGTAAGAAAAACATCCTTCGGGATCGCGGTGGAAAGAATCTTTCCCTTGAATTCCAAATTGGTCCAGGGCATCGAAGTGAAAAAACATTCGAAAGTGAGAAGAGCAAAATTGTATTACCTGAGAGAACTCAAAGGCAAGGCGGCCCGGTTAAGAGAATTCCGGTAATGCGCAATTACTGTAATTATGATATAGAGGAACGTTTACAGGAAAGAAATTACGAATACATCTGCGGAATCGATGAAGTCGGCAGGGGCGCCATATTCGGCCCGGTGGTGGCCGGGGCGGTAATCCTTGACCCGGGAAAGCTGAACTACCAAATAAATGATTCCAAAAAATTGGATCATAAAAAGCGACTGGCATTGTCCGAATATATTTATGAAAATGCCCTGGCCTATTCCATCGGCTGGTGCTGGAACGATGAAATCGATGACTGCAATATCCTCGAAGCCACCAAAAAAGCGATAAAAATGGCGGTAAAAGGTTTGCAAGTCTTTCCCGGTTATATTTTGCTGGACGGGATGAAACCGGATTTTTTAGACGTCGCCGGCGAAGGTATTATCAAAGGGGACAACAAAAGCCTGTCCATCGCCGCGGCTTCTATTATAGCCAAAGTGTTCAGGGATCAATTGTTAATCTCCTTTTCGCGATTCTTCCCCGAATACCGGTTCCAAAAAAATAAAGGTTACGCCACCAGGGAACATATTCATGCAGTCTCACTAAAGGGAATGACCGATTTCCACCGGAAAAGTTTCGATATTTCCGGCGCCTGGAAGGAGTTGTGAGGGGACGAAGGTAGATAACAAGCGGAGGGAAAGATGGCAACAGATAAACGATTGGCGCTTTTGAAAAACGCCAATAAACTGTTCCGGCAGGGAAAGACAGATGCTGCCATCAAAGAATACCTACAAATTCTCGCCATTAAACCGGATGACCTTGAAGTCAGGCGCATTGTGGGGGATTTACAACTGAGGCAAAACAATACCCGCGGGGCCATCGAACAATTTGACCGGATTGCCGACTACTACCTGAAAGAAGGGTTCTATGCCAAGGCCATCGCCATGTATAAGCGCATTACCCGCGTCGATCCCAATTATGAAGAGGCTTTATTTAAACTGGCCGACCTCTATACCAAACAGGGCCTGGTTATGGAAGCCAAGCAGATCTACCTGGATATGGCCGAAGAGTGTAAGCGGCAGAATAACCAGAAAAAAGCCCTGGGGATGTACAAAAAAATACTGGAATTCGACCGCTATAACATAAAAATGCGTATCCTCCTGGCGGATAATTACCTGAAAGAGGGCATGAAAGATAATGCCGTTGAAGAATATGCCTCCTCAGCCGATATCTTAATAAGTAAAAAGGAGTACCCGCGGGCAGAGGAATTGCTGTTAAATATCCTCAATAAAGTGCGGCAGCCCAAATTAATTGAAAAATTGCTCGCCTGCTATACCGCCCAGAATGACGACGATAAAGCCATCGATCTGCTGGCCGGTCTCGGGGCCGAGTTATTTAATAATATCAATTTATTAAAATTACTGGGCGAATTGTACCTGAAAAAAAATAGGATGGCGGAGGCTGAAAAAATCTTTATCAAAATCGCCGAGGTGGACCCTGAAGAAACCGAAGTGATTATGAGGCTGGGAAAAGTCTATTTGCAAAGAGAAGAGTTTGATAAAACCTATCAATTATTTCTTCCCGTGGTGGAAAAAAATATCAACGATAACAAATTCGAGGAAGCCGCCTCTTTGCTCCGCTTTATTATCGCCACCAATAATTCCTATTTACCTGCCCTGACCAAATTGGCTTCAATATTCAAATTAAGCGGCAAAACCAATAATTTGATCGCACTGTATGAATCCCTGCTCCCTGTCTATGAAAGAAAGGGGATGAAAGCGGAAATAAAAGGGCTCCTGGAAGAATTGATCCAATTATCGGATACCCCTTATGCCTATGAAGAACAATTGGATCGACTGAACGGCCAATCCGACAAAGAAACGGAAGAGGAAGAAGCCGGTGAGCGGGAAGGCGAATTCGTCAGTTTTAACCTGAGGGTAGCCAATGACGCCTTGAAGGTCAGCGATTATGAGAAAGCCGTCAATATCCTGCTAAAAGCGAAAACCGTTTTCCCCCGGAATATCGAACTCCGCAAAAAATTATTCGAGGTTTGCGAGGCCCTGGGTAAAACCCAGGTCGCGGTGGAAGAAGGTAAAGCGCTCCTGGATTTATATAAAGAACTGGGTATGCGCGACGAATATACCGAGCTGTTCGATAAATTAACCATTCTAAAACCGGATGATGATAAAATACTCGAAATCTCCGGCGAAGAAAAGACCAGTATCGATATCGATTTCCAGGGAGAAGAGGTGGCGGAAGAACTGGACTTCCTGGGCGGCGCCGATATCCCCGACGAAATGGAAATGAAAGGACGGGCTTCTTCCGATGCGGACCTCCTGCTTCTTTCCGAAGATCAAAGCCTTCCCGCGACTACACCTTCTACTGCCGCCCGCGTCCCCACTGCCCCCGCCCCTACCGCCCCTACCGCAGCAGCCGCCGCCGCAGCCGGCGCCCAGAAACGAAAAGAACTCTCCAAAAGCTTATCCACTTACCTGTCGGAATTGGATTTCTATATCAATGACGGGTATTTGAACGAGGCTGAAAAATTAGCCTTGGGGTTGAAAAAAATATACCCGGGTAACAAAGACTTAGCGGCTAGAATCGACAGGATGAACAAAGCAAAAGCCGGGGCGGCCAAACCCGTCGAACCGGAAGGAGATTTTCTCGACCTGGAAGTAGATATGATGTCCCCGGGGTTTGGGCAAGAAGAAGCGGACGATAGACATAAAGAACATACGGAGTTTATATTCCCACCCCTCAGTGGACCCGAGGACGCGGAAGAACCCCTGGGAATGGAAATGCCGCATTTTGAGCCGCTGGATGGCGACCAACCGCCGCTGGGCGACGAATTGGATATCGACGCCCCTTTTCAAATCGAAAGTTCTATTTCCGAAGAGAGCCAATCGTTCCAGGAGTATACGGATTCGAAAGTCGACTTGAAACCGGGCAACCTCGAACCGCCGACCCATATCAAAGTAAAAAAAGGGGAACCCGGGGCCGGCGCCGGACAGGACGTGATGGACTTTGAAATCGAAGTCGAGGAACCCACCGATGAAAACGAACTCCCCATGGGTGAAATCGATAAAGACCTGCTTATCCAGTCGCCTTCGGTAAGCCCCAGGGAGAAAAGCGGCGATTTTAGCGATTCACGTTCTTCTTCAGGAATAGAGGACCTGGACCTGGACGATGTGATGATGCAAGAAGGAGATAGGGCCGGGAGCGATGGGGAAGCCGAATCGCCTTTTAAGGAAATCGGCAGCGCCGAAATGGCCTTTGATTCCGAAGAAGATTTACTGGAGGGAGAAGCCCTGTTCCTGGAAGAACCTTTTTACGAATTGGAGAAAAATTCCCTCGGCGAACTGGAAGCCATTGCTTTCTGGCTGAAAGAAGTGGAAAAACAGCGCACCTCCACCATTGAAAAAAATATGATGGAAATTTTCGACGAGTTCAAAAAAGGCGTCGACGAGAAAATCGGGCACGAAGACTACGATACCAGGTATAACCTGGGCATTGCCTATAAAGAAATGGGCCTGCTGGAAGAGGCCATCCACGAATTCCTCATCTCCTCCAGGCACCCGGCAAAATTTTTCGACTCCGCCGGCTTGCTGGGTTTATGTTTCCGGGAGAAAGGCATGTTCGGGGAGGCGGTCAGTTGGTTTGAACGGGCCCTGGAAGCCCCGGGCAGGAAAAACGAGGAATACCTGGCCGTCAAGTATGAACTGGTGGTTACCTATAAATCACAGGAAGATTATGTTTCCGCTAAAAGGGCGGCCGAGGATATCCTGCGCGTTAACCAGGGCTACCGGAATATTGTCGATATCTACGAAGAAATTAAACGGAAGCGCGCCGTTTAAACAACCCCGTGTATACCCCATTTAATCCGCCCCTGCCCTTAAAAAAATTAAGCATCCCTTTTTCAGACGCCAATTTACGGCAGGTGGAGATGATTGCCAACCTGCATTCCAATCTTTTCCAGACCATAGCGTATTATAACTATAACCATTTCCAGATCGACCTGTGGCTCGACCCCGGCGATGAAGGAGAAGAAGGCGCGCCCGGGCTGCGGGACATGCGCGATACGCCGGGGAATCCGGACAGGGAATCGGCGGAACGGGCCTTTATACAGGGCCTGGCCCTATGGAACCTGGCCAGGGCAATGGCGTTGGATTTTATCGATTTCAGCCGCTTCCAATTGCTGCCGGATGCCAATCCCGGCGGGCAAAAAAGTTTCTCCGTTAAATTCCCCATTCGCCTGCCTTTGACGCCTTTACCCGCCGATCTAAAACCCCTGCTGGCCTGTTTTCAAAAAAACAGATATTTCCGGGAAGTGAATGAGAAAAACTGTACGGAACTGTTTCACCGCCTGGGCGGGAAATATTCGTTCCTCCCCCGGCAGGCGTATGTCTACAGGTACGATGAATTCGCATCGGCCCTTTTAAATGCTTACCCCATCGACGAGTTGAAGAATGACGCCAATATTAAAATAAGAATCAGGACCGCGGACCCGGTCCAGGAAAAAATTATTAGACGCCATTTGTATCGAAACTATGTCTCCGAAGATATTTTTTTTGTAGACCTGGGCAATCAATCGTTCAACGACGACCTGCCCCGCTGTTTTGCGCGGCTTGTTTGCGAATCCGCCGACAAGGGAAGCGAAAACGAAAGCGACCCGGTTTCCGTTATCCAGCGCCTGGACCTTTTTCTAAAAAAATCTTCTTACAAATCCTTTGTCTTGCTGATGGATCGTTTAAAATCCAAAGAAGACGCGGAATTTATCAATTACCTGGTCCACTCCTCCGGGATTGCCAATATCATTTTGATCGTGTTCGATACCCCTGCGCCCACGCCTACGCCTATCGCCGGAAGCGGAAGCGGCGCCGACCGGGTGGAATTCGACCTGGAATTAAACGAAACCCCCGGGAATCTTTTGCAGGATTATTTACCCTTCGATAAACCCGGCGCTAAAATCCCCTTAAGCAGGGAGGCGGAGATCGAGGGCCTGCGTTCTTACCTGGAAACAGCCGGCGCCCCGGGACTACAGGAAACAGCGGAGCTATTGAACGCCAGGCTGAAGTTTGCTATCTTAACCGGTGGGGTAAAGGAGTTGAACGACCTGTTAACAATGTATCTCCCGGGCGGACATGATGAAATCGATTTTGTCGGCGTCAAGATCCTCCTGGCGGAACGCCCCCATTTCCTGGAACAGGAAACGGAAAACGGCGGCAAAATCGGCAGCGAAACCCTCCGGCTCCTGGTGGAGATTTCGATAAAACAAGGCGAGACAAATTTTGCCGCGACTTTGATCCATGCCCATATGGAGAATGACCCGGTTTTCTTGAAATTAAAACTGGCCCAGGTGTACCGGGTGGAAAAGGATCATCCCCGGATGCACGCGCTGTTGGCAGAGATAAAGGCAGGCATAAGCGAACCGTGGCAGGATGAATTTAATTATCTTAATTATATTTATTATGAAAAAATATCGGATGTGAGAAGCGCGGACCGGTATTTGAAACAACTAAAAAATCCCCTGTTTGTTCACCTGGCCAACGTTAAGTTGAGCGATCGCTATATTTATCAAGGAAATTATGAGAAAGCCGGGCATTTATTGGCTGAAGCCGCGGCTTACCTGGGTGAGAAAAAATACCTGGGGGATGAGATCGACGCCCGCAGCCAATTGGCCAAGCTGCTGCGCCAAAAAAAAGAATTCGCGGAAGCGGAAAAATCGTATAAGAACCTGTTCATCAAAAGCGAGATGAAAAATTTTCGCCTGCTTTCCGCCTATATTTCCGTGGACCTGGGAAACCTCTATTTCTCCCGCGATGATTTCGGCCAGGCGGAAGTATGGTATCGAAAAGCATTGAAAATATTTCAAAACCTGAAGAATAAGAACGGCGTCATGTTGGCGGAATCCAACCTGGTAGAAATAAACAAGATCAAGGGAAACTGGCAGGAAACCGAAACTTACTTGAGGTCCATATTGGCCTTTGATACGGAGCGGAAATCCCTGGATGCCATGACCATCGACTATATCAATATTGCCCACCTTGAATATTTAAAGCACAATGAACCCGGGGCCCGTGAATATCTACAAAAAGCCCTGGACCTTTTTGAAAAACGGAAGAACGCGGCCGGTATCATCGAATGCGGGCTGTTGAATTTGAAACTCGCTTACTTATTCCAGGGGGTGTTGTCTGCCCACAAGGAGTATTCTTTGCTGCCTTCGGACTTCCCGGGGAAATACCGGGGGCAAATGACCCATGACCAGGAAATCCTTTTTTCCTTATTCGCAGTGTTAATGTCCAAAGAGGGGGGGGCGATGGCGTCGTCCCGTCAAGCCAAATTCGCCGCCGGGGTAAGGGATATGATCGAGCAAATCGAATCCCGGTTACTCCGGTTTGAAATGCTCTCCCTGTGGATATTGGCCGGCGGCCCCGGCAAATCCGGGCTGCTGGAACCGCTGAAATCCCTTTCCATGCAATTGAGCAGGAAAACCAGGAATTACCATTTTTATGAATACTATTATGTCTATTTTAATGACCGGCTGGGGAAAGAGAAGCGCAGCGAAAGCGTCGATCCGGATGAGGGCGAGAAAAATATCTTCATGGATATGTATTATTTTTTCTTAAGAAATAAACGAAAACTCTCTACCGCAGTGATCGACTATAAAAACCGCCTGGAGGAAAAGGATTCCGTTTACGAATTGTTTCGCAGCGCCGACCTGGTGGGGGATTATGTTCATTGGAAGGCGCCCCGGGATTTCTTTGACAGCCTGGTGAAGGAATTAAAAAAAGTCGTGCCCGTGGACCGGGTACAATTGGTGATTTATGAAAATGAAAATAAGTCGCCCGTGTTTCGTTTCTCCACAGAAGCCAGGTTTAAGGAAATCAGCGGCGAGATCATGGAGCACGCCCGTCATGACCTGGAAAACCTTAATCTTACCCTGGAAGATGTCAAACGCTCGTTTAAAAGTAGTGAAAAAGCGTTTTATTATTACCGGAACACCAAAGTTCTTTTCTGGAGGCTTTCCGATACGCTTTACAGTATTCTTTTGTTGGGATTTTTAAAGGAAGATTATTTCGATTATGATTTGCATGAGCGCAGCCCCGAGCTCTTGAAAAAGCAGGCCTCCCTGATACATAAATATTATGAAAATGATTTTAAAGTGAACCTCAGGTTGAAGTGGCTCATCGGGGAATCCCCGGCCATGAAGCGGTTGAAGGAGCAGATACTTAAAGTAAGTAAAGTGGATTTTGGCTTGTTAATCCGGGGAGAAAGCGGCAGTGGCAAAGACCTGGCGGCCCGCGGCGTACACCTGTTAAGCAAGAGGGCAGGGAACCCGTTCGTGCCGGTGAATGCCGCGGCCATACCGGAGAATCTCCTGGAAGCGGAATTGTTCGGTTATAAAAAGGGCGCTTTTACCGGGGCCGTGGAGAGCAAAATAGGGCTTATCGAAACGGCGAACCAGGGTACGCTTTTCCTGGATGAGATCGCGGACCTGCCCCTGACTTTGCAGGCCAAACTGCTGCGGGTTTTGCAGGAGAGCGAGATCCGCCGACTGGGGGAAACCGGAACCGTGAAAGTGGATTTTCGTTTAATTTGCGCCACCAATAAGGATTTGAAGAAATTAATACAGGCGGATGAATTCCGGGAGGACCTATTTTTCAGGATCCAGGATTTAACCATCGCTGTGCCGTCGTTGGGGGCGCGGGTGGAAGATATCCCGTTATTGGCTCGACATTTCCTGGAGAAGTACAAGTTCCCGGTCAAAGACGAATGCGAATTCCAGCAAATTATGCGGCGCCTGGAAGGCCGGACCTGGGCGGGCAATGTCAGGGAGTTGGAGTCCACGGTGAAGCGAATGATTACTTATTATCCGGATTTTGAGATGGAACCTGGTAGTGATTACCCGTCTTCATCAGCTTCTGTTTCCCATAGCGGCGCGGTGGGGTTGATTGCCGCACGGGAGAACCTGGAGCGGGAAATGGTTTACAATGCGCTGCGGGAGAATGATTGGAATCAGCAGAGGGCGGCGCGGGCGTTAAAGATCACCCGTCAATATATCGGGAAGTTGATGAAAAAGTATGGCATCAAGGAATAGAGGCGCCGCGGGGCGGGTTCGGTTCTACTAACGCCTCCCCACGCAGTGGGGCCACTGGCAGGGGGGTCGTTATTTTCGCTAAGAGCTCCCGGAAATAGTCTTCCTTCTTAGCCAAAAATCCGGTCTCATCACTCCAATCTTCTACTTTTTTCTTAATTTCCTCCGATGCCGGCGCCTTTACCAATAACATGAAATTGCTTTCTCTTACGACTACCCTGGATGCAAAGGCCTCAAGGTTCCGGCGATCATCCTCATCCAGGCCCATTGCTTTCTCCTTTACTATTAACCGGAGCACCTGGGCCTCATCGTTTGTTGTACCATATATCGGAGAATTATGCGAGACGCTGTCCAGGATTTCTTTCGATTGTTCCGGGCAACGCTTCAACCACTCCGTAAAATACATTATTAAAGCATTGTATTCCCCATTATACGCCAGGTAAAATTGCACTGCCCTGGGATTCTTAAATGCCACATCATCCCTTATGACAAAAAATCCCCAGGTTCGCGCATCCTCCTTGCGTTCCTTGATAATATCCCAATTGGTCTCCTCATTGTAATGTAACACATGCTCTCCGAAATAAACTTTCATTAAATCATCGATGCTGCTTTCTTCCAGGGGCCTGCTGAAAATACCGAACTGGTAAGAATCCTCCCGGGAATATAGGCCCAGGATAAACTGCGCTCCGATATCGATTATTTCTTTCTGCATGCACTCCTCGGCAATTAGTGTCAAGTCCCCATAATAACGACATTCCCGCCATTTATCAAAGGCCTTTTGTTTCTCCCCGGCCAGCGCGTAACAGGTTCCCTCCAGCGGCGCAAACCCTTCCAGGCGGGTAAATAGGAATAGCGCCCGCTCATAGTCCCTGTCATAATAATATCCGAGCGCCAGCTTCCTTAAGAATCCCGTATCGGTTACTTTCCCCAATGCCTGCCGGGCCAGCGCGAAACCATCGGCTTTATCCTGCGCGGAATCGAAATACATGGCAAAGGCATTTTCATAATCCCCGATTTCATCATAAACCCGCGCCGCGGAATAAAAATCCCCGGCATTTATATAATAGGGAATCGAAGGTTCATGCTTTCCCAATTTATCATAGCACTGGGCTATTTTCCCCGGCAGTGGGGATGTCGCGTTTTCTTCCGCTCCCTCCACCGCCAGGAAACGGATTAACGCCTGGAAATAATGCGAGTTTTGAAATAGTTCTTCCCCTTCCGCCAGTAACCTCTGTTTATCAATTTTCAGCGTCTCTAAATATTTCAGGGCTTTTTCCAGGTTGTCTTCCTGTTCATGGATAGTGAAGATTTTTTCATGCTTCCCGGTGCGGCGGTACAATTCCAGCAGGTTTTTGGCGTTGCCGGTCCTCTCCCACAATGCCTCGGCCTCAGCGTATTTCTTGGCCTGGAAATAGAGTCCCGCGGCCTTATCAAACATTTCCAACCCGGCGTAAAGGGCCGCTGCTTTATCGTAATCGCGGCTATATTCATAATACTGGGCCGCCAATTCGATATTATTCAAATGGTTCAGATAGATTTCCGCGGCGGTCCTGTCATTGCCGGCTTTTTTAAAGTATTCCACGGCGGCGGTATAATTCCCGGTCTTTAAATAGAGATTCCCCGCCTCCCGGAATTTTCCTTCTTTGCCCAGGAGCGCGGCGGTGCAGTCCACTATTTTATCCCGGCGGTTCAATTTTTCCCATAAACCCAGGGCGTTATTATACTCCCCGGCATTCTCATAATTTAAAGCCGCTTTTTCTATTTCCCCGATCTCGGCAAAATTGACCGCGGCTTCCCGGTAATTGCCTATTTGTGCGAAATAATAGGCCCTGGCTTTGGCCAGGTTCTGGGAGTCGCCGCCGTTTTTAAAACATTCCGAGGCGGCTTTATAATACCTTCTATCAAAAAAATAATGCCCCTGCTCCAGCCATTCTTGCGGCGACGAAATCACGTTCCACACATTCTCCAGGTAATGCCTGTCATCGGTAATATAGATGTTATCCTTCACCGGTTCGCTTTCCCAGATGAGCGACGGCGAAACGCCGTCGTAAACGATCAGGTCTTTCTGGCAGCGTGTGATGCCCACATACAGGAGGTTAATCTCATGCCTGATCCTGGCTTCATGGACATTTCTATCGGTCAACTCCAGGGTGGCTTTCCAGACATCTTCGAACTCAGAGGCAGGATCATCGCAAAATTTCCACAACACCACGGTATCGAATTCCAATCCCTTGGCCTCTTTAATGGTAAATATCAATTCAGTCCCAAGAATATTTTGCAGCGACTCTTTTTCCGCGTCGGTTCTTACCAGGATCGTGCGGTCGGGGCCGGCGGCTTTTAAAATCTCCAACATCTCATCGGTATCGATGCCCGTAACCACTGTTACGGGCCTACCTTTGTATTTCCAGTCTTCCTTTGGTTCATCGGCTTTGCGGCCCGTGAATTTCTCCTTTAATTCCAGCAGGGTATTGGACAACGCGATGATACTGCCGGAACTTCTAAAATTAAGGGATAGAGTTTTTAATTCCGGTACTTCGAGGCCCCGCTCATAAAAATGTTTGCGCACCTCTTCCCAACGGAAGCCGCTGGGATTAATCGTTTGCCGGGTATCCCCGGCCAGGAAAATGTTCTTGGGATTCTTAACGAAATTGAATAAAAAATCCAACTGGGTATCGGTCAGGTCCTGGACTTCATCGCATACCAGGATGTCGTAGGTATATTTTTGGGGAACGGCCGCCGGCATCATATCCAGTTCATCCCACAGGCCCCCGGTTTCCAATTTATTTTGATACCATTCGAAGATGCGGTAAATGTCCCCGCGGTTGAACCTGAAATTGGGGGCTTTTTTCTTACCCAATAGTTCGTATTCGGCAAGAGAGAGATATTTTCGACCGCCGTTGTTTTGTTCTTTTTTCAATATATCGACGGTTTTTTCCATTATGGCGGACATGCTTTCTTTTTCCCTGACGTTAGAGGATGAGGACCCCATGCCGGCGTGAAGATATTTCCCGATGTTGGCGGCAAATGTCTCGATATCGATGTCCAGGTATTTCTTGACCACCTTATCCACCCGTTGAAAGGATTCCAATTTTGAAAAAAGGATGAACTGCTCTTGCAATTGCCTGATGATATCCGGTGAAAGGGCGCCTTTTTTAAACTGTCGTAAAGCAGTCTCCACGATGGGGAGGTTAAGGCCCGGGACAGCGCCTTTAATAATGGCCCGTATTTCTTCCCATACCAGTGCGGCGTCATAAGACTGGGAAGTGGGGTAGCCGGTGAATAAACGGCTGAAATGGATAAAATCCACTTCCATTTTAGGGGGGAACTGATCTTTCCCGGCCACTTCAAGGCACAATTCTTTAAATGTATAAAAATCCGGGGGAGTAATCTCTTTTTTCCAGGGCCGTTCATTTAATAGGCCGTTGTACAATTTAACGGCAAAGTTTTTCAGGTGTTTATTATAAGTGAGAAACAGTTTTTTCTTTTTATCCAGGTTGCGATTCAGCAGGTAATAGACCCCCAGGCTGGTTTTACCGCTGCCGGCGGAGCCGGAAATCATCATGGGGAGGGGATTACTGAGGATTTCATCTTGTTCCGGGGTTAGTTGGAGAAAGAGGTCGAAATCGTCGCGGGAGTACATGCGTATGCGCTGCCATTCGGGTTCGTCTACGGCATACCAGCGCTGGCTGCCGGATTCTCCGGCGCTTCTTTCGCCGATGCCTTCCTGGGTAAAATAGGCCGGTTCCAGTTCTTCTATATCCATGTTCTCAAGGAAGGTTTCCTGGTAATCCTGGAATATCAAGAAAGTGGCATTGGTGGGGATGATGGTTTTGATTTTTGTGGGGACATCGTCGTGCGTCACGACGCCCCAGACATATACCATCAGTGAATTTTCCTGCCCCGGTCCCGGCGTCTTTCCTTGCCCCAGTGTAAAAATAATCCGGTTTGCCCGGTCTAAACGCGCTTCGAAAATATATTTATCAGAGGCGCCTTTTAACTTTTTAACTTTCAGGCCGCCGTCCCAGATGCCGGATTCAAGGAACTCGAACTTATCCCTGATTTTGTTTCGAATGTCCGTAGGTTGTTTGAGTAAATATTTTTTTACCGTATCGTTAATGAGTACAGTGATCATTTATCAACCTTTTCCGTGTCCGGGGTTTTTTCTTCCTGTTGAGTCGATTTAAATTTCCATTTCCGCCGTTCATCCCTTTTTTGACTTTCCAGCGCATCTTCCACGGATTTTTCCAGGCCCAGATGCACCAGGATTTCGGGTTGGTCTTTAAAAGCCTGGCGCGAGGCTATTTCGCATTCTTGCATGTTAGCTGCCAATTTTGCCATTACCTGGCTTAACCGGTATTCCCCGGCTACAAATTCTTCATTACATTGCTTTCTCCAAAATTTATTCCCTTCCAGGTCTTTCAATTTTAAAAGTCCCAGTTCCAGTTCTTCCCTGCTTATCCCGTAGTCGATCATTTTTTTAAGGATGTCTTCGTTATGCAATACTTTTTGGTAAAATTCTTTGGCTTGCTGTGTCCAGGGGGAAATGAAACCCCAGCGGGTTTGTTGGAGCGACAGTGAAACCATTGCGCCCATATTTTCTTTAAAGATACCCCTGGCGGCTGTGGCATGAATCCAGTACATGCGTCGTATTGCCTGCAATTTAGACAGGTATTGAGACATTTTCAACTGCGATTCGCGGGGCAGTTGAACGTTGTTCGGTGTATCCGGTCCGTTTTTATCTGTGTTATTATCTTTATTCATAATCGTTTTCACTCTTTTAGCGATACATTATACAGGAAATCCCAGTAAAAAGGAAAGCCATATGAGAGAAACCAGGGGGCTTTTTGAAAAATGCCATTCTGCCCCCTGGCCCCTAAAAAACTTTTGTTTAACCAATGCCCGGTGGTCCCGCGCCTGACGGTGTTTAGAATTGAATCTTCCGTTACGGTTCTACAGATAGGGTGCACGCGCCGCGTGCCGCAGAGGGATTCTTAATAAATCGGCAATCTCAACATAAATAGCGGCAATTGCCTCATACTTATCGGCTAACTGCTCGTTCAATGTCCCTGTTGGAACCGGCGTCGGAGTAGGCGTCGGCGCCGGCGTAGGTGTCGGCGTCGGCGTGGGGGTTGGCGATGGAGTTGGAGTTGGCGTCGGCGTTGGCGTGGGCGCTGGAATCGGCTCTGACGGCGTTACATTCAATTCTTTGATGGTTTCTTTCTCTATAAAACAGACCGGTTCGCCGTCATTTTCAAACGTTCCTACGCCGATAATTCTCTCATTTGTTTGCAGCAATCCCAGGAACCCCCCTTTCGATGGGTAAGACCCCAACTGACCCCAGGTTGCCCCATTGTCTTTGGAGATCAATGCCAGCATATCCCCACCGGTGCAAACGACATAATCCTCAAAACAGGTTACACCCATGATATTGGCATCGGCGCCATATAACGGTTTCAAGTCAAATACCTGCTCCCAGTTTTTTCCTACATCCGTGCTTCTGCTAATGGTATGCCCCACGGCAAAAAGGGTATCGGTTTGCCGGTTATAGGCAAACGCGCGTGCGCCGCTGGATTGGGTATTCAAGTGGTTCCAGGCAACGCCGTCGACGCTGCGCCATATCGCTGAAGGCGAACCTACATAGAAGGCGCCATCCAGGAACTCGAGGGCCCGCAAGGCCCTTAACTTTTTATCCTGGTTATGTGTCCAGGTCAAACCGCCGTCTCTGCTCACATGATACCCAATTTCCTCATCCGCGGCAATCACCAGGTTGTTCGTCCCGAATGCCACCTTATAAATCGATTTATCGCTGCTTTTTCCTTGAACGAGCGTCCAGGTTAAGCCATTGTCGGTAGAGGACAAAATGACGCGGCCCCGGCCTACAATCACAAACCGCCCGCTGCGGTCCGTGTCCACGCCGAAAAGGTGGAACCAGTCGCCAAGCTTACTATCGATGACCTGCCATTTTTTGCCGTTATCCGAACTGCGGTATATCTTTCCTTTATCATCGGTTAATACGATGACGCCGTCTTTGCCAACGGCCCCATCCCGCGTTACTCCAGGTCCGGGAATAAGACCCGTTACCCAGTTTGATTCTTTTTTCCGATTCATGGGTTATTTCTCCTTTTTAGTTGCTGATTTGTTTTTTCTCCTGGTAATACTGGAATCCTTTACCATGTCTTTGGTGATACTTGAATCCTTCACCATATCTTTTGTGATGGAGGAATCCTTTACCATCGTGATCATCGCCCCGATCTCATTATCGATAATGGGCAGACCCAGTTCCTCATATTTTTCCGGGGACTCCTTTAATATATAGTAACAGCATAACTGGATGATCTGGACCCGGTCATACAAAACGGTAAAGGCAACATCCTTATTAACTATGGCCGACTTCGCCTCCGCGCTCTCTTTGGCCAATGTAAAATTCGCGTCGCGCGCTTCAACGATCGAATAACGACCTTGCCGCAAATCCGACACTGTGAAATTGAAGGTTTTCATCAACGCTGCTGCTTCGGAATCCCCAATTATCATGTCATACACTCCCATGGCCCGGGCGAACCACTCTTCCTTGCTTTTCGGCTCTTCCCGGCCCGTTAAACCCAGCTCCATTTGTTTCTTGACATCGTATTTCAAAAGCAGTTTCAAAAAAGACGTGTGCTTTTTGTAATTGAAGCGCGCCGTATCATACTTTTTTTCAAACTCCGCTTTGGCTTCCGACGCTTCTTTTGTCTCTTTTTCATATTCTTCTTCCGCGATCCGGGCCGATGTACAGATCGTTAAGCTCCCCGCAATATAGATTTTGTCTTTATTGAAAGAAGTGTGAAATCTTTGGCAGACAAAAGAATCTTTCTCGATTTTTTCCAACAGCACATTCGCTTTGACAACGAATTCTTTACTAATCAGGTTTTCATTCATTTTTAATCTCCTTTTATTTTGAAAGTTATGTTATAGGTACATCAATTCAGCCAGGTAGGGGGCGATGTCCTGGCAATATTGAATGAGGATATACCCCAGGTCTTTTGGGCTTGTGATGGCCGGGATGGTTTGCAGATTTTGTTTAAAGAGTTGTTGGGTTTTGGTGCTCATGGGTATTGCCAGTGTTTTAGTGTTTATTAGGGCGTCTACGATCCATTCTTTATTTCCTTGAGGGAGGCGCCGGTAATTTTGTAATTTAAGAGGCAATCATCCAGTTGCAGCATTAAAAACTCGCTTATCATTTCGGATTCAAGTTTTTCCTCTTCAAACTCTAACTCAGGCGCCTTTCCACCGATACGGATAAGCAAATTATTATAGTGCGTCTTCATTCTATCGTATAATTGTGCAATACACTTATCCTCTTTAGGGGGCTCTTTTTCGCGTTTAAAGTAGTTCTTTGCGGCGGCAGATACCCGTAAATTCACCAAATCGATAAGAAACGATTCGTAATCGGGGGCCATTTCCTTGCCAATCTTAAGAGCAATATTTTCAAATATTTTCGGGTGAAAATATTTTCCTAATTCGGATTCGTCGCCGAGATTCGTTTGGTTTTCCAATAGGTGCCCAACGAGAATATCTAGAAAGTGGTTGTCATTTTTGAGGATATAGGAAAGGACAGCCTGCAGCTTTTCCAGTGCATCCTGGGGGATTTGGATATCACCGTCATAATCCTCATTGATTCGTTTTTCGATTAATTCCGGGGTTATTTGTTCGATGATATCGGCGTCGATATCGATGCTCAGATTAAACTTTTTTTTCATTGGGTTATCTCCTCTTTATTTTCCATGACTGACTTTGGTATAAGGTTTTGTGTTTTTCTTTCTGCGTCATTTTAAGTTAAGCCTCTCGCGGTGTCGTCGACCTTTTAGACCCGTTTTTAACTACATTGAAAGAAGTGGCCGTGATTTTATAATCCATTAGGCTGAGTTGGATGATTTCTCTATCGATATCCCGCTTAATAGCTTCAATTATTGCTTTCTTCCTATTTACTTGTGGTATCGGTTTTCCTTCTTCATCGATTTCGGTATCTTTATCTTGTTTACCGGTCTCTTCATATAATTGGATAATAAAAGCCGCGGTTTCCTTATCCATACTTCCGGCGGCTTCGATGGCCCTTTGGTCGAAATGTTTTGGTTGGAGAATGTCTTCCAGTTCATCGTCGAAGCCTTCCTTTGCCAGTTTAAAGTAGAAGTTCCCGGTAATGCATTGGGCATAGATGTGCTCGTTGTTTTTGATGAAGTCGATAAAGGCCTGGTGTTTGTCTGTTGTGGGCTTATAGTTGGTTAAATAATTGTCTGTGTCTTTTTCAGCAATTATTTTTTCGATTAATGCCGGGGTTATTTTTTCCGGGGCTTTTTGTGTGAGGTATATACTGATATGAGCGAATCGATTGCGCCTGTGATAATACGGAATGGGAACGGGGGGTGATCGGTGAATAGTAAAAGGGCGAATATTTTATATAGAATGATGAGTGATGAATGATGAATGATGAAGAAAAAACAGGAAGAGCGGAAGCGAGGAAGAGCGGAAGCGAGGAAGAGCGGAAGAGCGGAAAAAACAATTCGTGCTAATTCGTGTAATTCGTGGGCTGTTTTTGTTTTTAAATTTTCGCGTGTTTCGCGGCTAAACGTCCGTGTTTTGTCCATAAGAGCGGAGTTGGCGGTAATACGTGGTGAGTTCTTTAAAAAAATTTGTTGTTTTTTGTGGATTGACTTTAGGCGAAAAGTTGCATATAATTGTGGTTGGGTACAGCGATGATTTATACTTTCAGCAATCAACTTTTTTTCAGTTGCTATCGGCGTCAAGTTAAAAGGCACGGTCAGACGGGGCCTGGAACTTATTTCAAAATTCATGCCCATATTGTAAATCGGAAATCACGATTTGTCAAGTCTTTTTTCCGAATATTTCGCCAAAATCTTTTTCAAGATGAAATTGGCGATTCACGGGGGTGTTTGAAATTGCCTGGATTTTGTGCTATTATTTGCATGGAGGGCACATGATTAATGCGTTTTCGGTTATATCATCATTGACGGCCCCGGTTTTTGGCCGGGGTTTCGCATCGGTTAAGGACAGGTGACTATATAATGAAGAGACAGGTGAATTTCCCGGCCATAGGGCAGCGGCAATTGAACCAAAAGGAGAAAGAAAAGAATCCAGGCAAGCGCAGCAGTCATAATGAGAATAAATCAAAAAATAAAAAGGAGAACAATCATGAATAAAAAAGTAAAAACCTTGATCTTAAGATGTTTTGTCGTGCTGTTTGTCAGTTGTTTATGTACCCAATTATCATTTGCAATAATATGGCAAAATTGGCGGGAGTGTGCCAGCGCTCCCGGGTGTAGTTGTACACTTACACTTCAGGATACAGCATCTACTTTGAAGGAGTATGTCTTAGAGAGCGCAGGGTATTTTTTGAAATCTCATGCCGCTTACCAGGATTTTTTATATTGCGTCGAAATGTCTGAAATCAGCGGGATCGATTCCACGAATTTCAAGAATACATTTTACAGCGCCATCGATAATATGGAAAAGGCAAGAGCGGCTTACATCAACCTAAAGCTTGCTTCGGAAAAAATGCCTTATAAACAGGATATGATCGATAAATTGATGAAATTCGATTATGACGGGTTCCGAATCAAAAATGGATTGAATGAACCCATCTTTGAGAAATTAAGGGCATTTCTTAGCAAGGGAGATATCGCCGGTTTTGACACTGCTGTAATTGCCAATATGGATTCCATATTAAGCAGACTCTATGAGCTAAAGGTTGCTGTAGATAAAGGTATGGTACCGGAGATAGCGCTTATCTGGAGGACCAGCCAGGCGTATACCGAAGCGCAACTCTTCGGTCAATATATGTCTGAGGTATTCAGGGACATTCTCTTTTAATTATGCCAATAATAAAAGGCATTTGAGGATAAAAATAGTGGAAAAAATTTACACTTCAAAGGAGGTATTAAAATGAAGGACCTATGGGCTATTATAAAGCACGAAGCACAGCAATTGCTGAGTAAACCGGTTGTGATTGCACTGTTGCTAATCCTGGCCGCCGGCCTGGGATTTATCCTGTACCATACAATAGAGTACAAAGATTTGCATGCTCAAAAAGCAATCTTTCAGGACGTAGAAAAGACTAAAATAGATATGTATTCCAGTTATCGACAATATGCATCATTTGGTTTCCGGGTATTATTTTCACCTGCGCCGATCTCCATTTTATTCGCAAATTCCTCTGTTTTCCAGGATATGACGGCATATATAGACTCAGGCGAACGATTGAATATTTATAAGCCTTTGAAGAGCAAAAACATATTTGGTTTTACTAAATACATATTTGCGGACTTTTCCGGGATATTCCTTGTCTTTGTCGGCTTGATTGCCCTTTTCTATGGCTTTCCTGCTTTTCGCAGCCAGGAATATCTTAAAACCCTGGCCTCCATTGCCGATAAGAAAAATCTATTTCGCAATATCTTACTGGCGCGGGCAATCCTGCTGGCGTTCTACAGCCTGATCTTTCTTTTCCTGGCTGTATTATTGATTGCCATTAATGGGGTATCGATCGGTATCGATCAATACCTGGTATTGTTCTTCCTGGAAATGTGCGGGGTAACCGCATTTTTCCTCGTTTTAGGTTCTGCATTCGGATCAAGCAAATCGTTACTTTGGGGACTTGGCGGCATCATCATCTGCTGGTTAATATTGTTGCTTATTGTTCCTTTTCTTCTCGACCTTATTGTTTCCGTAAATGCGGCCTCAATTAAACCTGAAACTCAACTGGAGATCGAGAAATTAACATTGATGATGAAATTCGAAAAACGATTCAGTAATGAAACGGGGATTGTTCCAATAGATAAAACAGTTACGGATATACAAAAGAAACTTGTACTTGGCTATTATAAAAACGAATTCCAGGCGATGCAGAAGCTGGAAGACCTGGTGAAGGCGCAAATGCAGGAATGTATAAAGTTGCATTATCGACTTTCTTCATTTTTTCCCACCACCTTTTACCAATCATTAACCAATGAGCTAAGCAGTAAGGGCTATGAAACCCTGGAATCGTTCTATAATACTGTCAAACAAATCAAAGAGGCCTTTTTCAAGGAATATATGAAACAGTTATTCTTATCATCTCAGCCGGCTAAAGTGGAACCCTTTTTAAAAGGCGATGAAAATATATTTGAAGGCAAACCGGCGCTGCCCGGGTATCTCATCCTGGGCTTCTTTTTCAATCTTGCGTGGATATTCGCCCTGGCAATCCCTGCCTATTACGGCTTCAAGAAAAACCTATTTGAGCTGCCGGAAAATAAAAAAACGGCCAAAACACTCCAGGACGTCGAATTACAGCGCGGGACATTTAAATCATGGCGAGTCATCGGCAGCCTTTTTTACCTGCAAATGTACAACCTGCTGTCCGGTAATATCGCCAAATTTATGAAACAAAGATATACTTTCCAGGTTTCTCTCGACGGCCAGGTGCTGAATACGTCCGCTAAAAAACAAAACTTCATCGCCCTCAGCCACCCGACGGAAATGCCTGAAAACTTAAAAGTAAACGCTTATACCCGGCTAATAATGGATTTATCGGGAGTTGACAAAGAAAAAAGAAAGGAAATCGAAGCCCGCTGTGCCCTGGCATCTTTCCGGGGCAAACGTTTCAACCAACTGGATATGGATGAACTTGGCCAGGTTTTCCTTGCCATCCTGGACATGAAACTATTTGATATCTATTTGCTGAACGATGTTTCCCGGGATATGTCATATGAATTTTGCCTGGCCCTTAAGAAAAAGATGGATGAACTCAAGGACTCCGGGGCATTGGTGCTCTTCCTGTACAGCAGCACCGACAACTTGCTGACCAGGAGCGCAAATTCCACGAAATATTTTGTTGAGTCAAACCACTGGTATAACATGGTGGAAAGCAGCAAAGACCTTAAAGATGATGAAACCGATGGGCATTAACCATGGGCAACTATATAATGAAACGTGAGACCGTAACCGATGTGGGCCAGAGGATCAAAGCGGTGCGCCTTAGTTTGCGTATACAGCAAAAGGAGATGTCCGCGGCGCTGCAAATGGCGCCCAGTTATCTTTCGGAAATAGAAGCAGGCAAGGCCAATCCCGGCCCGGAATTTTTTCTAAAACTGGCATATGAATACAACGTGAACCCGAATTACCTGTTCCTGGGCGTCGGGAGAATGTTTTTAGACCAGGACCTCAAGATACATGAAGAAGAATTCGACCTGGTCGGTGGTGATATCGATTCGCTGGAAAAACTATTCTGGGTGATTCATCATTCGCCTTATTTCAGGAACGCCCTCCTCTCATATGCGTCCCGGATGTTCCTTGAAAACGAAGCTATCATTATAAAGAGCATTCAACAAAATAATCCCAGGAAAGAGATGAAAACCGAATAAGGAAGGATTTTTTGCCAGGCGTTCAACCTTCCTTTTACACTCCAGGTGTCCTCATGCATTTTTTATAAATGGGAAGTTTGGACTCCTATTATTTACTTCTTTTTCTGCCAATCGCTCACTTTCACAGGTATAACCATGTATTCATCGGAATTAAAAAAACACAGGTTGCCTTTATGTTGGCCGATAATGCTCCACCGCCCTTCAAAGACCTTTTCAGAAATTTCATCCTTGCCGGAAACTTTTAAGACAACGGTTTGATAGGTTCTCTCATTGTTTTTCTCATTTGTTTTCAACGTCTTCTGAAAGCAAACGTATATTCCATCATCACAGGCCATTATATCTGTATAAAAATCGAGCGTGTTTATCTCAAGATTCTCTTCACCGTTTTCTTTATATACTCGCCTCAATTCTCGTTGTTTATAAGGTAGCTCGAACTTATATTTCACCCGGTTTTCGCTGTCGATTATTGCCAGGAGATTGGCGCTGCTGTTAAGGAAATAAATACTGCCGTCATTCCCCACATCAAAAGTACTTGATAGCCCGATCATACCAGGATCCCCATCAATATTGTCGGGAGATATGAGTCTTTCTTTTAAAAAGATATCCCTGGTCTTTTTCCCGGTAAAAGGGTCGGCAATTATCCCTAAAGAAAATGAATTCTCAGTGGCATTGATACTCATATGCGGTAAATAGAGGCTGCCGTTCTTAAAAAACATTTCCCTGGGCGACTCCTCCAGGAGTATATCCTTTTCATACTTTCCCAGTTGATTGAAAATCTTTATCCTTTTGGCAAACAAAACCAGTATATAAATTTTGCCTTCGACAATACAGACGGAAGTGATAACATTTTTTGCCTCTCCGGGCCCTTCCCCTTTGGCAATGGGGAACCGGCTCACCGGTTTGAAATCCCAATCGAAAAATTTCAGCATTCTATCACCCACATCATAAGCGGCAACCCCTTTTTCGCCAAGATCATAAAATATCGCCAGTCCTTGAATCTTGAGAAGCGATTCGCTCATATCGATGGTATCCTGGCTCCAACACGGGGTCAGCGTGAAGAGAAGCATTGACAATAGTACTACCCATGCCTCTTTTTTAAAACCATAGTTCCTCATTGTATTTCTCCTTATATTTATCCATTTATTTCAAATGCGGCTTTTAACTCATTATTCTCATATATAGGAAACCTGGAAAAAATCTCACCCAGGTACGGCCTGAAAGAATCTTTTATGAAATCCACGATATGGTAGGTGTATCCCTTTATGTCCGTACACTTTTGATCTCCAACAGCCGATAAAATCTCTTCATACATGGTTATCGGGAACCTATTGATAAATGGATACGCCTGAACCAATTGCTGATCATAAAACAAGTGCCTGATTTTTTTTAAAAATAGCTCGTTTACCGCCCGATAAATCGAATAGACAGAAATGACATCCCTGTTACTGAATTTCGCAATCGGATTCGCAACAAAACCGGGTTCCTCCGAGATAAGATTGTCTGCTCTCAATTTCTCGATAATCGGCATACCATATCTCAAGATAAGCGCGGTATTCAATATACAGGAATCAAGATAAGCGCTAAAAGGTTTTGAAAGATGACTGTAACAACTCATTCCCTCCTCTAAAAATAAAAGGTTCTCTTTCATCTCCGCAACCGTAAGATACGGGTCGTAGAAAATAAATCCGGTATCGAAAGAGAGTGTATTCTTGTGCATGTACTTCAATACATCGATGCAATCCTGTACTGTCGATCCGGTACGGTACATCTCATGAAATCGGGCAATACCCGAATCGATACCGATATCAACCGTGGTCAACCCGGCTTTTTTCAAAATGTCCATTTGATCGATGTTTTCCAGTAACAGGGACGGCTTCGTGGAAAAGCGGAATTGGATATCCAGGTTTCTGTTTAATATCTCTTCACAGATGTTACGGATGTGGTTGGCATCTTTTTCGCGGTGACTGAAGAATTGATGGCAATAGAACAGGAATTTCTTTACGCCTTTCGAGTGAAGGAAGGCTATTTCATCGCCGACTTTTTTTGCGGACTTTATCCTGCGAAAATCAATGTCATTGGCAAAGCTCTGTAAATAAGGAAGCTGGAATCCGCAATAACGGCATTCGTATTGACAGCCCCGGCTGACAATGATGGGATACCATTCCCTTTTGGGGTTCCAATGATCGAAAAGTTCAATGCTGCTTAGATGGTCAAGGTTTTCAGAAAGGGCGGGTCCGCTTCTGATTTTACATTTTTCTTCGGCTCTCATGTTTCGATAAGCGACTCCCTGCATTTGCCTGTGTGTCGGATCATCGATGCATTCTCCCGCCAGTTGTTCAAGCACTTTCTCAATTTCCGGGTTTATGATGACGGCATCGATCTCCGGGAATTCGGTGAAGATTTCCTGGTAATGAATAGCGATATCCGGTCCGCCGCCGGCAATCAAAAAACAATTATCCTGTTTTAGAACCGCTAAACGGTTTTTTATCTTTGGCAGCAAGATAACTGCCGGGAGGTTGAGATAAACAATCTCATCATTAAGTTTGAGCAGGTCTTCCTGTTCCTGCGTCTCCGCATTCAAACTTCGGAATTCATACTCTAACCGGCAGTTATCCAGGTGCTTTAACCAAGCATAAAATTCAACATTCTCAATGGGAGAATCTTTGGGAGATACATATATAATGTTCAGCTTCTTCAACTTCAACGGTTCTCCGTTCTCAGTCCTCTTGCGCATTAACCTTTGCTTAAATCCATGATTATCTTTTGCTGTTCTTTTTCCACTTCAAGATTTGTATCGAGCGCGATATGCTTTACTTTGCCGGACCTTATGTTAAGGATTTTCTCGTCTTCATCGAGAGAAATCCTGGATGCATCGATAACCAATATCTCTTTCTCGCCCGGTATAAACAGGATGCCTTTTTTGCACTGCCATTGTTTATTCTTAAGTACCATTTTTTTCTTTCCAAAGACCAATACGCGGCAGGAAGCAAAACATAGGGGCTGCGAGGCCAGCAATTTTTCCGCAAACCGCGTATAGTCTTTATCATTGAAAAATATCTTTACCATTTGTTTCCCGGCGGATTTTTCTGTTGGTTCATCCACCACCAGCTTGTTTTGACCAGGGTACATATAGTAGGTTGTTATTCTTGTTTTCTCATTTTCCAATGTTGGATTTGTAACCCCGGCAAACAGGAACGAACCCATTATCACAATAACCAATAAAATGAAAATGACTTCAAACTTTTTATTCATTATGTCCTCCTTATCTTAATAATCACGATATTTCGCAGCAGAGCAAGCTCAGCCGGCTCTGCTGACGCCCAGTTATAGGTATGTTTTCAGGGAAAAGGGTAAGTTACTCCTTAAAAGCAATAACTTACCCTGCATTTCCCTTTACTTCGCGCTACTGGCAGCTACCGATTTCGCAAATATAACCGGGGCCATTGCAGCGAATAATGATCTGGCCATCAAGCTCAACTTCTGCCATTAAGCTTAACGGTTCGATCAATTCGAACGGCGCAAATAAATCTTGCTTCATTACCTACCTCCTTCTCGTGGCAGCACGCTGCACTCAGGATTTAACCATCGGCTTCGCCGCCTCCACAAACTTTACCTGAATTGCATCTCACTATCATAAGATCCAATATTTGAAACTCATCAGAGAGTGCAATAGGTTCGATAAGCTCAACGGGACAAAACAACTCGTTTGATTGTTGCTTCATTATTTACCTTCTTACCCGACGCAGCACATATGATTTACTATTCCTTTTCGCCGGTAGTGCAAACGTAACCTGTATTGCATTTCACTAGCATAAGGCTCAATATTTGAAACTCATTGGAAAGTGCAATAGGCTCAATAAGCTCAATGGGGCAAAAAGACTCGTTTAGCTCTTGTTTCATTAATTACCTCCTTATCCGTCGCAGCACACATTATTCACTAGTCCGATTCGCCGGTAGTGCAAACTTTACCTGAATTGCATTTCACTAAACTTAGTTCCAATATTTGAAACTCATTGTGAAGTGCGATCGGTTCGATAAGCTCAATGGGACAAAAAAACTCATTTAACTCTTGTTTCATAACATCCTCCTTATTTTTAGGTTTTATTTTTTAGCAATCCGATATCCTGAAGTTTGGCATGGCCATTTCTTTTGCAGAATTCATAATATAGTTTCATCATCTGGCTGAGGTTATATTTTCTCTGGGAACAGCCGACGCCTATTTCATCCGTCTCCCCCATAACGTTATGATACATACAGCCCCCCATACAAGCAGGCAGTACCCTGCATTTTTTACATTCATCGATATCAAAGGGGTCCCAGGACATCCATTTGAGAATATTTTTATGGTTTGAATAATTGATTTCCCCATTTTGTCCTATAGACCCGGTCATATTTTTATCGGCCCTGCCCAGGTTGCACCAACATTTCATAACATTGGCATAGGCATCGATAACAAACAGTGTCAGGGAATTTGCGCCGCAGAAGGTGCTGGTAGTAGATAATAAATGTTTGCTAAGTTTAAACCCCCTGTTCATCGAATACTCCAGTATTTCGGGTTCAATCGCGGAGAACTCTTCATTGCTGAAACAATTTCCGCAATAATGACCCCGGTTGGTTTCCACGGCCATTACATTGCAGGGAACATATAAGATATTGTCTTTTTTTAAATCCGAATCCGCCAATTCATCTATCAATTGATAGACGCCCTGGTAATTTTCTTTCTGGATATTGGAACGCAGTATTATTTTAAAATCCTTTTTTGAGGCATAGATCACATTTTCCAAAATTTTTTCGTAAGTATCCTGGCCCCCCTGGGTTCTACGAAACCGGTTATGGTGCTCACGGTAGCCGTCGATTGTGATTTGTAATACCGATATGCCGCATTGAGTCAACCTCTCGACGATTTCCGGGCTCAATAAATACCCATTGGTAATCACGCTGCTGGAAAACGTGATGTCTTCTTCCAGGGACTTTTTGCGAAAATAGTTATTCAGTTCTTCGACGGTATCGATGGCAAGAATAGGTTCTCCACCACTCCAACATGCTGCGGCCGCACCGATATGTTCGATTTTCTTATCGAAGAACAATTTCATTTTGGCGACGGTTTCAGGGGACATCGCGACTCTTTCTCTATCCACGTAACAATAAGGACAATCGAAATTGCACAAAAGAGTCGGTGTAATCACCATACCCAGGCCATTGGGATTGAACCTGGCGGTATTGTTCCTGAATTTTAGGAGTTGGATTTCGTCCAGGTCGTCATCGATCAGGAAGCGACCTTTAATCAATTTCTCTTTTATTATGGAATCTTCCACCTTATCCGGATTCTCTAAGATTTTGTTTATCACATCGTGCTGCTGCCCCGGGAATACGAGCAAACCACCGGAGACGCAATTATATCCTAAAAGGATGTTGTCCGGTTCGTATTTTACAAAAAAATTATAGCCTGATTCTTTCATTTTTCAATACTCATCCACCGGCACCGGTTGCATGTGATTCCAGTAGGGAACCAAAAGCCCTCCCGGGCCGAAATCCGATTCACAATCCTTATCAAAGGTAACAAAGATACTACTATAGAAAACGGAGAAACGAAAGTCAATACAACTAAAGTTGTATTTTTGGTTGTATTTTGAAAATCCAAATTCGTACAACTAAAGTTGTACAAAATCAAGGTAGGTTGTATATCCCGGATATTCATGAATGCAATTTGCCTCCTGTAAAACAATATTTTACATCATTTCAAGCCTTTTGTAAATATTAAAATGTAATATACAGGTTAAGTGCATTGTCTTTCCGATTTTGATCTTGCGAAAGTACGTACTCCGGAGCGCTCTGAAGTTTTATTTCGTCGCGATAGGAATACCGGTTGCCCGGCGCCCGTCAACAAAGTCAGCACCCGATTGGACAATTATTTGAATGTCCCTTATCGACATCAAAGGACTTTACTTTTAACGAATTTTGAGTATAATCAGGGTATCAAATAATTCGGATCGCGATGAATATAAGGACAAGGATTAATACATGGGCAGCTATATAATGAAACGTGAGACCGTAACCGATGTGGGCCAAAGGAT
>JAPKZK010000141.1 GCA_026393835.1 Candidatus Aminicenantota bacterium
GGGATAAGAAGAATTTTATCCCCGCTGTCGATGACCTCTTTGATAAAAAGGGTCTTATCCACGTAGTAATAATCGCCGGTTATCACATCTTTAAAATCCGAAAACCCGATGGGCAATTTTTTCTTTTTCATTTATGTTCACCCTTTATATTATAGCATACCGGGTCCGATTAGACAAATCGATTGGATTATTATTACCCATTAACTTTGTGCCATTTTTTCTTTCATGCGATTTATTTTTTCTGCCGGAATAGCCCTGAGTCTGCCCAATTAAAATACGGGTTGTCCGGGGGCGTCTATTTCCCAATTGGCGGGGTTATTATCGATATATTCTCTGATCTGGAATAATTCATTTTCATTGCGGATGATATGTTCGTAATAATTTCGCTGCCATAATTTACCGTTAAATGGTTGCCAACCCGATTGTTTTACGCCGTCGGAATATAGTTTTGTTGTCATTGATTTAATGCGGCTAACCATATCCGGCAGAGGCAAACCCGTAGGGGCAACCCCCCGTGGTTGCCCTATTGCCCCCTGTGGTTGCCCTATTGCCCCCTGTGGTTTTCCGGAAGAAGCAAACACGGAAGGGCAGACACGGGGGCCTGCCCCTACGGAAATTCGTGAAAATTCGTGTAATTCGTGGGCTTTTTTTTGTTTGAAACATTTTTTTATTTGGATTTTGAATTTGTTTCGAATTTCGTATTTCGTGCTTCGAATTTATTATTTGAAGAGCATCTTCATCTCTTGCCGCTTCACGAAGCACTACTTTCTTTCAGCTTTTGCACGACTTCCTCACCCAATTCATTCGCCAGGGTCTCGATCTGTTCCGTTGAGAGTTTGGGGAAGATGCGGGCGATGCTGTTAAAATTGTATGCAGCGGCGTCCTGGTTCCCATTTTGAATGGAAATAAGTAGCCCGGTTTTATAGAAGGAAAGGGCGTTGGTGATATGCTCCCGCGCTTCGTAGACCCTGCCGATCTGGAGGTAGGTTCCACCCAGTTGAAAATGGTTGCCGGTTTTTTCGAACCACTGGAGGGCCTGTTGATAGTTTTCCAGTGCCGAGCCCCACTGCCGCTGATAAAAATACACATTGCCAATCTGGCCGTAAAAATCTCCAATATACTTCTTGGGCCTTCGGCTGTCGGCTAACATCCGCAAATAAAGGGCCAATGCCCTGGAAAAAAGCCGCATTTCCGTTAATGTCTGCGCACAAAACCCCAGGGTGTGAAACGAATCTTCATCGCCCCTGGCAAACAAGCGCTCTTCCACCCGGCCCACCATATCGGCAAACACCGAGCCGGGCACAAAACCGTGAAAAACACCGGCGCATTTTTGCAAGTAATCGATGATCAAGTCCATGACCCCTGGGCCAATACGGTTTCCACTCCCAGGCGGAGAATGGTGGCTTTTCCAGGACGCTCCTCTGTTTGCCCGGCCAATAGTAAAATAAACCGCCCCACGGCGTTACGCAGGTCTTCAATTTTCTCCCCGGTTTGCCGGAATAAACTCTCTTCATTGTCCAGGAGCTGGAACACCAACAGGGGATCAATTGTTATCTCGTTGTCTTCCACTGCCGCCAGACTCAGTTTAGTCCATTCTTCCGTTGCCTGTTGGAAGGTTTTTGGTAGGGTTTCCATATCCTTCACCACGTCCCGGATTGAGCGGGTAATTAAAATGCCGTTCATCCATCGCGGTTCCGGGAAAACGGCGGCCACAATCAACCATTCCAATGCGTCCGGCGATAACATGGATAAAAATCCGTCCAACCGGGCATACGCGGCGGTTTCTTTTGAGGCTTTTAAGATGGCTTCCGGCAGGTCGCGGTTTCTCTGCACGTATTTTAATACCATTTTTAATAAATACGGATGCCCACCAGCCGCCTGCAAAATTTCCTCTTTCTCCTCCCATGTCTTGTTGCGCAAATCCGCCCAGCGGTTTAAGAAACACAAACGCTCCGTGATGCCCAATTCCCCTAAATGAAACCACCGCCCTTCCACAATATCCCGGCCATCCGGGAAAAACTCGAAGCGGAAGCGACAGGTCACCAATATTTTGGTGGCCTTGGAGGTCTGCCCCACCAATAAACGGAACCATTTGCCCAATTCTTCATCGCGGAATAACCCAGCTTCATCCAGGGCGGATTCCAGGTTGTCCAGTATCAATAACACCTTACCCTGGAAACGGCTGTCCAACCAGCGCCGGAACTCCCGCAGCTTTTCCAGCGCTGTGGGAAACTTTTCGTCATCCTCCACCACCTTTTCATATTCCGAAAACCCCAGGTCATGGGCAATCCCAGTCAACTGGTTCAAAAACAAACCCAGGGTATGCCCCGTGCCCTGGCGGAAATCAATGAAGATACTTTTATTCAACCGTTTCGCCGGTACGGCATAAAATAACACCCGCTGCTGCATACGGGAGCACAGGTAAGTCTTGCCGATACCGCCCAGGCCGTGAAGCCCCACCACGTGGGCCGACTCGTTCCACCAAGTTTCCTCGATCCGGGAGATATACTCAAAACGTCCGACGAAATTCTTATCCAATTCAATATAATGTTCGCTGCGATAGGCGGCTTGTTCTTCTTCCGTAAGTCTCACACCCTCTTCTTTGGGCCGGGGACGGATTTCCCATGTCTCATCACCGGTCCAGGTGGAGAGATGGACGAACTGGTAGAAGTCGTGGTATGGGTTGGCGTCGTTATCCACTGCCGCGCGGGCGGCTTTCAGCAGTTCATTTTCCACGTGCAGCCGGGTTTGATCTTTGGGTGAAGCGGAGACCAATAACAGTTTAAGCGGCTCGTGCAGGGGCCATTTCTTTTTGGTTTGCGGTCCCGCCATGGGTTGGGGGCGGCGGATAATGGGAATAAAGCGTTGGGTGACAATAAATTCCCTGCCGATACAGGCGATTTCCCAGGGAATGCGGGCGATTTCCGGGAGGGCGGTGTGTTCCAGGATTAGGATTTGCATGTTGGTTTCGTTGTCCGGTGAGTTGGGTTCCAATGCCGCCAGGAAGTCGCGGCCCTGTTGACCCAGCAAAACATGGGCGATGTGGTTTCCTTCTTTGGACAGTTCTTCCCGTGAATATTCATGGAGCGGTTTGCTCCATTGCCAGGTTTCCGGGGAGTGCCACTGTTTTTTAATCTGGATATCCTGTTCCGTGACGCGCTTGCCGTCGGGAAAAGTCACCGATCGAGAGTATTTTTCGCCCTGTTTCTCAAACGTAACGGTAATTGAATTCATGGGGCAAACCTCCGTCTATCGTCCATCGATTTTAAAGCCTATTATAACGGAACGCAAAAGAAATACAATCACCATGAAAGAAGGAAGGTCTCCAACAAGTTTGACATTATCTTATTATCATAGTATAGTTAAAGCATGGGACTAAAAGCGAAAACTGAACAAAATCAGGCACTATGCCGGGAAACAAAGTCGGTTCCGTTTTTTATTGATAATGAGCCAAAAATGACAGACAAAGATATATATTTTTTACAGCGCGCTGCTTTGCTGGGCTATATAATGTATCTTATCGGTCTTTTCCTACCTTATTATAGGTCTATAGATACGTTTAAGTTAGGTATAGATGTACTTTTTCTCGGGGACCTTTATCTTTGGATGCTTATTGTTGTCGCAATTGTGAGTGGTGTTGGAATTGCCAGGAAAAAGAATTACTTCCGGTGGATTATCCCAAATTCCATATTCTGCACAATAGAGATATTGATACGTATTATATTTCTTCATTTTAAACTTGTCTTTAGATTCTCCATGTTCCTTGGTATCGGTTATTATTTTATCATTATCAGCGCTGTGATAATTTGGTTCAGTATAATATCTTATTTGGTCGGCATGCATCTTAACAAGCAGCAAAAAAAAACGGAAAGGGGCAAATGTATTTTTTGAGTGTCCCCTTCTTCATCTCATCGAAAGCTTGCTATTAACTCAGCGGAAGAAGGTGTGTCCGTTAATCAATATATTTTATCGAGACTTTAGGGCGGGTCATTTGAGTCTGCCCTTTATAGCCTGTTTTCCACATTTTACCAGGTCTTCGGAGAGCCCCCGACGATATCATCTTTTGGGTTTGATGAATCAAACCCCTACGTCGTTGTGGTATTTTCACGGCAAGAAACAGCCAAAATCTATCAGATAAAGTGGACAATAAAAAATGTCCCGATAGCATTATTAATAATGATTATCAAGCTAAAAATCACCTTTGTTAAACCGGGACAAAACGGGGTGACTGAGAGAAATGGTTATGGCTAAAGAATATGGATAAAACAAAGTATCCTGAAACTAAACCAAATTGGTGGCCGTACTGAGCACACTCTGGAAAGCAGTGAGCACACTTTGGGAAGGGGTAAGGAAACTTTGAGCGGCAGTGTCTGCCCGATCCCCATTAAAAAAACGCAAATGGAAAAGGGATAATTGTCAATTGTCAATTGTTAATTGTTAATGGCGAGGGGGGAGGAGATAGAAGAAACCCATCGAAAAGGTACTGAGCCTGACGCTGTTGCGAAGTTAAACCTTCCGGTACAGTCCTACAGATAGGGTGCACGCGCCGCGTGCCGCAGAGGGGCGCGGGGGGGTCTACAATATACTTTTGTGGGGAATAAAAAGGGTCTTAATGAAAAATTAACGGTTTCTTCATTCAATTTTAATCCGCAAGGTGGAAAATGGGATGAAGGAAAAAGGATATTGTAAACGAATATGACAAACTTCATAAAAGCTAAAAAAAGCATCTACGTCAGTAAAGGCGCCGGTCGAACCAAACGGTTGTCCAATTTTCTTATGGAAGGTTCCCTGTTTATCGTTACCTCTGTGTCCATGATTGCCGTTATTTTCATCTTACTGTTTATCGCCCGGGCTTTAGCCGTGGAACCGGAAATACTATTAATGGATGAGCCCACATCCGCGTTAGACCCGAAAGCCACCGCACGGATCGAAGAGTTAATCGGCGAGCTTCGGGGCAAATACACCATTATTATAGTAACTCACAACATGCAGCAGGCGGCGCGAGTGTCCAATTATACTGCGTTTTTCTATGAAGGTGAGTTAATCGAGTTTTCATCCACGATCCAGCTTTTTACAAAACCAAAGATCAAAAAAACAGAGGAATATATTACCGGTCGCTTCGGCTAGTTGACAAACTCTCTCACTTATACTATGATTGTTACATATTACATATGGAGGTCTTAGACCAATGATGATCATAGCCAATCCTATTTACGATATTGTGTTTAAGTATTTGATGGCCGATCTGGATGTAGCAAAAGGTGTGATCGCCACCATCATCGATGAAGAAATTTTAATGCTGGATTTCAAGTCCCAGGAGCATGTCCATAAGTTTAAAAAAGCTGATCTAAAAAAGATAAAGGTGGGGGAGGAGGATGAAAGCGATGTCGATATAAAAGAATTGATTTACTATCATCTTGATTTTATCGCCAAAATCAAAATGAAAACAGGTGGCTGCAAGAATGTCTTGATCGAGTTACAGAAGTCCAATTTGCCCCCGGATATCATGCGTTTTCGCCGGTACCTGGGAGAACAATACAAGAAAGAAGATGAGGTGGTGGATGAGGAAGAGTTGGTGGAGGAGGGAAAGGAGAGGACCGTAATCCGTGAAGGGCTGCCCATCATAACCATTTACTTCCTGGGTTATAAGCTATCTGAAACGCTGCCCGGGGTAATTAAAGTAAACCGTGAATATATCGACGTGCTGGGGGGAGGTAAGAAAATTGAAGAACGCAGCGATTTCATCGAATGTTTAACCCATAATTCTTACGTAATCCAGGTTCCCAGCCTTCATGTGGAGTTAAAGACCGAATTGGAGCGGGTACTATCGGTATTCCAGCAAGAAAATTTTATTGATGAGACCAGTCGTTTGAAAAAGTATGGCTATAAAGTATCCGATGCGCTGCTGGAGATGATGCTGAGACTATTACAGAAAGCGGCGGGAGACGCGGAATTAATGAAACAGTTAGAAGAAGAAGAAAATGCCCTCCATGAATTCGAATATACCTATCGGGCGCTGGCCAGGGAAGTGAAACGGAAGAAGAAAGAGCTGGAGAAGAAGGAAAAAGAACTGGATATGAGTAAGAGTGAACTGGGTATGAGTAAGAGTGAACTGGATATGAGTAAAAAAGAGCTGGAGAAGAAGGACAAAGAACTCGATCAGCGCAAGAAAGAACTGGATGAAAAGGAGAGATATATTCAAGAACTGGAAGAAAAATTAAAGAAGAAAGGGATCTAAGGCGCTATTGGCGGCAATATCAGCAAACAGGCAGTTTTATGGTAAAAACAGTTCCTTTTTCTTTGGTGCTTTCGACGGAAATCTCGCCTTTATGCAGCAGCGCCACATGTTTAACGATAGACAATCCCAGTCCCGTACCTCCCAATTTGCGCGAGCGGGACTTGTCCACCACGTAAAACCGCTCGAAGATCCGCGGCAGGCTTTTCTCGGGGATGGGTAAGCCGGTATTCTTTACCTGGATATTTATCATTCGATTGTCTTCCGATTTGCCGATGATGACGGCGATTTTCCCCTCTTCCGTATATTTTACCGCATTGTCCACCAGGTTAATGAGCAACTGCTCCATTTTGAATATTTCGCCATCGATGCCGGGCAGGTTTTTCTCGATATTCAATTCCAGTTCCAGGTTTTTCTCTTTGATTTTTTCCCTGTAAATTTTAAGAATATTCGTGGTTATTTCTTCCAGGTCCAGGGGTTCAAACACCACCTCCCGCTTATTATCTTCCAATTCCGACAGGGTCAGCAAGTCGGAGACGATCAGGTTCATGCGGTCCGTATGGCGTTTGATGATCTCCACATACTGGGTGTTTTTAATATTCTCCTCTTCTTCCAGCGCCTCGATGAAACCTTTAATAGCAGTGAGTGGGGTTTTTAATTCATGGGTAAGATTGACCACGAAATCCTTTTTCATTTGCTCCAGTTGTTTAAAGTGGGTAATATCGCGGAAAATAATGACCAGCTTTTCTCCCTGTTTCATGGGATTGAAACCCACCAGGAAGGTTTTCATACCCAGTTCAACTTCTTCATAAAAAGTTTCATCCCCTTCAAAGCCCCGTTTGATAAATTCCTCGAAGCCGGCAATACGTATTACTTCCCAATAAGCGCTGCCCAGCACATTTTTTTTAGCGATGATTTCTTCGAAGCTTTCGTTGCATAGAGTTATCTTTTCATTGGCGTCCAACACCAGGAGGCCTTCTTTCATGGAAGCGATAATGGCTTGCAGTTCGGCGCGGTTTTGGGACAATTTAGCGAAGAGAGAAGCCTGGACTTTGACCATATTGTTGAAACTATCGGCGACCTCGGCCAGTTCGTCTCTTTTTTCCAGGAAGATGCGGGCGTTGAAATTTCCCGAAGCGAATTCGCGGGTCGCGGCGGCGATTTCCTGGACCGGTTTCGAGATGCTCCTGGAAAAGTACCAGGCCAGGGCCAGGGCCGCCAGGAACAACACCGGCAGGGCGGCGCTGAATTTCCACCCCAGTTCCCGGATCAGTTGTTTAACATGGCTCATGTAGAGGCTTAAGCGGATAACGAATTCAGTTTCGTTGTTTTTTTGCACCGGCAGTCCAACGTAAAGCATTTGCTCATGCATGGTGGCGCTGTACCGGGTGGTTTCCAGGGTTTTCCCTTTAAGGGCATCCAGGATTTCCGGCCTGTTTTTATGATTCTCCATGAGGCGGGGGTCTTTCTGCGAGTCCGCCATCACTCTGCCATCCGGCGCGATGACGGTAATACGGGTTTCCACCTCTTTGCCCACTTCCTTGACCAGGCGGTCCATGCCGGCCAGGTCATCGGCTTCGTACAACGCTGTGATTCCCGGTTTTAGGGAATACCCCACCTGGATCAAATGGGTGGTGAGGTTCTCGATATAGAATTTCCTTATGGTGTTTTGGGTGAAGAAGTAAACCAGGGCAAACACCAGGACAATGATGCCCACATAACTGATAAATGTGTACCTGAAAAACTTACGCGTCAATCGGCTGAAAAAACTTTCTTTCATTCGCATCGATCCTTGTTCATCATACATTTACTATATTTATTTAATTTAAATTCATCATTCATCATTCATCATTCGATATTTTATACCCTACTCCCCTGACGTTTTTGATCAATTCGCCGGCGGGACCCAGTTTTTCCCGCAGGTTTTTGATATGGACATCCACGGTGCGGTCGAAGACATCTTTTTCATCGCCCCACAGGCTGGCCAGGATTTTTTCCCTGGAGAAGACCCAGCCCGGTTTTTCCGCCAGGATTTTGAGGATCACGAATTCAGTGGCGGTCAGTTGAATTTTTTCGCCATTGACCAGGACTTCGTGTTTTGCCGGGTCGATGGCCAGGATATCGTCGATGGCGATCTTCCTGGAAACCCGCGCCGCGGGACGTTTGGTTCTGCGCAGGACCGCTTTGACCCGGGCCAGCAGTTCCCGTGGGGAAAAAGGTTTGGGAATGTAGTCATCCGCGCCCAGTTCCAGGCCCAGCACCACGTCCAGTTCTTCTGTCCTGGCCGTGACCATTATGATGGGGAAATCAGGGTATTTCTTATCGTTTTTCAAAATTTTGCAGACGTCGAGGCCGTCGTGGTCGGGCAGCATCAGGTCCAGGATGAGCAAATCCGGGACTTTTTTTTTCAGCATGGCCAGCATGGGGCCGGCTTCGGAGAATTTATCCACCTCGTATCCCGATTTTTTCAGGTTGATGGCGATCAGTTCAAGAATATCCGGCTCATCCTCGACGACGAAGACCCGTTTTTTGTCTTTTATTTCATTGTTCATCTTCTTTCTTTCCCAGGAACAGGTTGGCATAGATCAGCAGCAGCGCCGCAAGGATGGCGGAACCCCGTTGTCCTGTTCCTGGAATGTTATCGATCAGTAAGATAAAGGTAATGAAACCCGCGAGAAAGGCGGCCATCAATTTTGAAATAAACCCATGGGAACGGAAGAATTCACAATGAAATAAGCGTTCGGCCAGGTATTCGAAGGCCAGGGCCAATACAAAAACCCCAATGGTTACGATAATATTCATGGTTGATTGCTCCTTTTTACATTCACAATCTCATCATTTAAAAGTCACGGTTTTATATATATCACAAACCGATTTTAATGTAAATCTTTTTATGGGCCGCGGACGGACGCGGGCAAAACACGGATAATGACAGGCGCCCCCTTTGGGGAAAGCCTGCTTACCACTCAAAAAAGTTTCCTCACCCCCCCGGAAAGCAGCAATTCTAATTTTGACCTCTGAAAGAAATTTCTAAAAGGGGCAGACACTCGTGGCATAACTTACCTCAGAGGGCGATATCAAATTAATTCGGATGCGATTTTTTGTTGCCGGGGCGGAAGAATATAAAAAATTATGTGGGGGAGCGGGTTTAGGGCGGGTTTAGAACCCGCCCCTACCAATAATGGTAATTAATTCTCTATTCTCCAATCTTTATTGGCAACCTGCGTCAACGTTTCTGCTTTCTGACGCGAGAGGCCGTCCATTATCCAGACGGAATCCCGGCCATCTACTTTATGACGCCAGAAAATGTCCGGCTTCCCATTGCCGTCGTAATCGCCAACCCCGGCGATTTCCCAATCCACATTGACGGCGGAAAGTTGCTCTGTCCTGACCAACGCGGTTCCATTCATGAGCCAGATTCGATCGCCGCCGTCCACGGTGTTACGCCACAGGATATCGGGTTTCCCGTCGCCGTCGAAATCCCCGGCCCCGGAAATATCCCAGTTCAGATTTGCTTCGGTGGTAAGTGTAACCTCGCCTGTCCGCGTGGTCCCGTTCATGAGCCAGACTTTATTGCCGCCGGCGGCGCGGTTCCGCCAGAGGATATCGGTTTTCCCGTCGCTGTTGAAATCGCCGGTTCCGCAAATGTCCCAGGATAGGGTGGTTTCCACCGGGAGCTGCGCGGTCCCGGTGAGCGTGGTCCCGTTCATATACCACACGAAATTGGTGCCGTCTGTCTTATTGCGCCACAGGAGATCTTCTTTGCCGTCATTATTAAAGTCGCCGGTCCCCTTTAATTGGTTATCGAGATTGGTTTCGTCCCGGATAGCCACGGCCTGGGGCGCCAAACGCGCATCGTTTACGGAGTCGCTCCCCTGCCCTACCCCGGATAACCAGAGGCAATTGTATCCGCCTGTCCCGTAATAACGCCAGACCAAATCGGCCTTACCGTCGCCGTCGAAATCGGCGGTGGTGTTTTTATATGCCGAGATAGTAAACGCACTCTTGCCGGCGTCGCTGAGATTGATCCCGACATCCACACTGGAGATTTTGATTTTGTAATCGCCGGCAAGGGGCTGGTTGGAGGGAACGGCCCAGGTGTATTTCCCGGCGGCGGCGGGAGTGTTTTCGGATATCACGGTATTGAGCGCCGCGCCTTTGTATAATTCGATCTTGATATTGTTTATGCCGCTGGAACCCCAGGTAATGTCATAACTCCGTTTGACCTGCCAGACTTCGGCGCCCACGGGGTAATTTAAAGCGATCACCGAGAGGGGAACGATTAAGAAGTCGTTGGAAATGTCCTCGGCCATGACGCCGGCATCGACGGCGGATATTTTGATTTGATAATTATTACCTGCACGCATCCGGGCCGGGATGGTCCAACTGTAGGTATGCGAACCCGCGGGCACGGAGGCCGCGATGACGGATAAGGATTTGCCGTTTTTGTACAACTCGATTTTCACTTTGCTTACTTCGTGTGCTTCCCAGGCGATACTGCAAATGGAACCCATATTGTGTTTCTCGTCCCCGGCGGGTGCGGTAACCCTGATGCTGCGCGCCCTGAAATTGTAATCGGCTTTGAGGGCATCGGATTGAAACGCCTGGCTTTCCACTACGTCGTAAGTTTTGTGGGTGATACTGTTGTATAGTTTGAATTTGAGGGCCTCCCCGTTGGTGTTGCCCAGCACGGTGCTGAAATAATTGCCGTCGGTCCCGATGGAACTGATGGACCTGCAATCGCCTTCTCCTTTGGGCCCCATACTCACGAGGTAATAGCCGGGGGTTGTAATGGCCACTCCCTCAAAGAAGACTTTTCCGTAGCTGACCATGTTGTATTGATTGCCTTTGATGGTTTTCCAGGGAACGGCGGCGGCTTCAGCGGACGGCGATTGCGATAGTACGCCTGCCGGGAGGTCAGGGTACGTGGATTCGCCGTAGGGATAAACCAGGACGCCCGGGGCGCTCGCCTGGATGGTATATCCTTTGATGGGTTCCATCCGGGTCAGGTCGCCGATGAGGCCGTCCCCTAATTTAACGGTGGACTGGGTCTGGCTCTTGGCCTGGATTAAGAGGGGCATAATGGCATTTAAGGCGACATCGACGTTTTGGGGCAGCACGGGTAGATAGGCGGCCCAGTTCCACCCGGTCACCATGGGTAAGGGCTTGTTATAAGGAACGGTGGCGCCGCTGAGGCTGAGGATGCAGGCCTGGGTGGCGTTGATTTTATACATGGCGCCGTCGGCAATGCCGTTCATATCGGCCAGGTCGCCGATCCAGACGCCGCCGGAATACACCGCGGCCTGGTTCTGGGTCTTGACCTGCGCGATTTTCCCGGCAAGATTGCCGAAAATAATATTCAACGAGGTATCGGGGGGAAGGGTATTGAAACCCAACCAGTTCCAACCGCCCACCAACGCAATGACCTGGGTGCGGGCGCCGAAATGAAGGGGCAGCCCGGCATAGATGCTGTCGGAAACAAATTCGATGGTTTCATCGGCATCGAGGGCCGGCCCGGTCGGATATGGCCACAATTTGAAGGTGATGATTTCGCCCGAAACGGCGTTGCTGCCGATGGTGAAATAAAAGTTCCCATTGGTCCCTATGATGGAGGTACCCCGGCAGTCTGTAATCCCGCCGAGCCCAAATGCGCCGATCCAATCCCCGGCCAATGCTTCGTTAGGACCGTTATAGGCTTTGCCGTAAACGATCATGTTATTCTGCAATCCTTCCACAGGTATCCAACTGGCGGGGTTGGCGAAAATGGTAAAAACGGCGTCGCTGACATCCGACGGGCTGCCGTCCCCGGCTTCGCTGATACGCACGCGGCAATTGACAGAAGTGGAGTCGATAATGGGTACGGCCCAGTTGTAAATACCGATGTTTTCGGCTGCGGAAGCGATCTCTATCCAGGCGACGCCGTTATCGATGGAATATTCAATCCGGACGTTTTCTACGGGGCCGTTATTGGTCCAGGTTATGGGATGGGATGAACCGGCATTCCATACTTCCCCGCCATTGGGTGAAACGATCTTCAACGAACTGTCTTCCCCGAGGGTAATCTCCACCAGGGTGGTTTTTCCTTCGCTAACGGCTACTAGATCGGCCTGGGCATGGCTGGCTTTATTGTTATACCATTCGGGGGTAATGTAGTTATTGCAGGAGGTGTACAGTTTGTATTGGTCGGGGTTCACGCCTTTGAATTCGAAATAGCCGTTTACATTACACAAGGCCTGCCCCAGCGAACTTTTTGCGCCGTTTTTATCGAATAACTGGACGGCGGAGTTTTTAAGCACGACGCCGTTTTTGTCCCGCACATATCCACAAAGGGTTCCGCCGCCGGTGGCCAGGACGGCATCGATGCCGGTGGTGGTCTGGGTGGCGGTAACGGTAAAGACATCTCCGGCGGCCAGGGTGGTTTTATCGTTGTAATACTCGGCTTTGTAACTGCCGTCGGCAGATTCATAACTGGAAAAATAAGCTTTGAACTGACCGGGCCTTACCCGCGAAAGGGTATAATTGCCGTAAAAATCGGTCAACGCGCTGTGCCTGGCGAAATAATCGCCGCCGGCGGCATCGAACACTCGCACCCGTATATCCCGGATGGGGTTGCCGTTTTGATCGGCGACCCGGCCCGAGACATAGCCGCCAATGGAAAGAACGGCATCGATGTTTTCGATGGTTTGGCCTTCGGTGACATTCACCCAATCGGCTTCTATTGTCGGGCTCCCGGTCATTACTTTGTCGTTATAGGCTTCATCCAGGTAATTTCCCTGGGCGGTATTGGTGAGGAATAAGACGTGGTATGCGCCGGTGGGGATACCGGTGACCTGGTAATAGCCGTTGGCGTCGGTAAATGCTTCCCAGCCGCTGTATTCCGCCCACTCGGCGGCGACCCAGACGTCCACGTTGGAGACGCCGTCGCCGTTTTCATTGGTGACGCGGCCCCGGACAATGCCGCCGTCGGCGCTAAGGGCGGCGTTTATGCCGGGAATAGTTTGGCCGACAGTTATGGCCACGACGTCGGCAGACTGGAACGTTTTTTTGTTGTTGTGCCACTGGTCGTTATAATTTCCGGGATAGTATTCATTATAATAATAGGAGTTATAATTGATTTTGAAAGTTCCCGTGGGCAGTCCTTTGAGGGCATAATCGCCGTTTCCATCGGTGGCGGCATAGCAGCCGGTAATGTTTTTGTTCAGATCCAGGGCATAGATTTCGATTTCCGGGATGGGGTCGCCGGTGGCAGCGTCGGTAATATGGCCGGTAATGGTCCCGCCCGAAGCGAGGACGGCGTCGACGCCGGATATGGTTTGCCCGGGCGTCATGGTTAATATCCCGGCGGTAAAGAAATCTTCTTTATTGTTATACCATTCGGGGATATAGCTGTTAAGTGTACTGTTGCAATTGAAAAAAATTTTATAGGAACCGGCCGGGAGGCCCTGGACGATGTAATTGCCGCTGCTGTCGGTAAACTTGTTATTCACATATACAACGTTGGAAAATGCGGTTCTTACGGCGATTCGTACGTTGGCGATGCCATTGCCGTTGCTATCGGTTACGCGCCCGGTTATAATGCCGCCGGGAGCAAGCACGGCGTCGGAGGTGGAGGTTTGCCCGGCGGTTATGGCCAGGGCGTCGGCAGTAGTAAGGGATACTTTATCGTTGTAATATTCGCCGATATAGTTTGCATTCATGGCTGAGGTGTCGAAACGAACGCGGTAACTACCGGGGAGGACGCATATCAGGGTATAATTGCCGTTGGCGTCGGTGGGGGTATTCATGACCTGGAGATTCGTGGCGTCATAAAGCCGCACCCGGACGTTTTGTATGCCGCTTCCGCCTTCGTCGGTTACGCAGCCGGTTAGAATTCCGCCGGTCGCCAATTGGGCGTCGATATTTTCCGTGTTTTGCCCGGCAGTGACTGTCACGTCATCGGCGGCGGCGAGAGAGGTTTTATCATTGTAATATTCCCGGACATAATTCCCGGCGTTGTTGGTCTCGAAATATATTTTGTAATTGCCCGGAATTACCCCGTATATGGTATAGTTGCCCGAACTATCGGTATTGGCGCCGGTCAGGACGTTGTTATTGGCGTCGCGGACCTGGACATTGACGTTATAAATGCCGTTCCCGTTTCCATCGACGACATGCCCGGAGATGGCGCCGCCGGCGGCCAGTTGTGCATCGATATTTTCCGTGGTTTGCCCGGCATTGACCGGCACGTTATCGGCGGCGGCGAGAGAGGATTTATCGTTGTAATATTCCCGGACGTAATTCCCGGCATTGTTGGTCTCGAAGTATATTTTGTAAGCGCCGGGGGTCAACCCGTATATGGTATAGTTGCCGGAGCCATCGGTATTGGCGCCGGTCAGTACGTTGTTATTGGCGTCGCGGACCTGGGCATTGACGTTATAAATGCCGTTCCCGTTTCCATCGGTGACATGCCCGGAGATGGCGCCGCCGATGGCCAGTTGCGCATCGATGTTGGAAATGGTTTGCCCGGCGGCGACGTTGACAAGATCGGCTGATGACTGCCATAGTTTATCGTTATAGTATTCGCTCACGAAGGTGGAGGTTTGGGGGCACTGGAAAAGCACTAGCCAACTGCCGGCCGGCACTCCCTGCGCGGTGTAATAGCCGCTGCCGTCGGTGCCGGTCCAGATGAAGGTATAATTGGTAGTATCCCTTATTTGTATGCTGACATTGGGGATGCCGTTCCCGGAGCCGTCGGTAACACGGCCCGTAATAATGCCGCCTTCCGCCAATTGGGCATCGATGTTCTCGATGGTCTGGCCAATGGCCACGGCGACGGTATCGCCGTCCCGGTGCGCGAATTTGTCGTTGTAAAATTCCGGGACATAATTGCCGACATTGGTGGCGTTGAAGCGGATTTTCCAGGTTCCTGCCGGGACGCCCCGGGCAATGTAATAGCCATTGACGTCGGTGTTGAGCCATTGGATGGTGCGATAATTGGCGGTTTCCATTACTTCAACGGAGGCATTGGGGATACCGTTCCCGGCTTGATCAGCGACGCGCCCGGATATAATGCCGCCCGTCAATAATTGGGCATTAATACCGGCGACGGTTTGCCCGGCGACGACGCTGACGGAATCGGCTGATTGGGGCTGCCAACCCGCTTTATTGTTATAGTATTGGGGTATATAATTGCCGACATTGGTTGCATTAAAATAGACTTTCCAATTTCCCGCCGGGAGTCCATAAGCCGAGTAATTTCCATCGGCATCGGTCCCGGTCCAGGTGATATTGGAACCGTTGGCATCCTGGATATTTACGCGGGCATTGGCAATGCCGTTCCCGGATTCATCGATGACCCGGCCGGAGATGGCGCCCCCTCCAGCCAGTTGGGCGTCAATGCCGGTGGTAATCTGGCCGGTTACGACGATGACCGCGTCGGCGTTGGCGAAGGACTCTTTGTTGTTGTACCATTCGTTGATATAATTTAATCCGCGGTTGCGGGCGTCGAAATATACTTTGTACGCACCGGCGGAAAGTCCGAAATGGACCACGTAATTCCCGGTCATATCCGTAAATGCGCCGTTAACGTTGCCGCTGCCGTTATTGGAATTAAAGATCGTTACCCAGACGTTGGCGACGCCGTTCCCGTTTTCATCGGTTACCCGCCCGGAGATGGAGCCCCCGGCGGCCAGTTGGGCGTTAATATCGGCGGTGGTTTGACCCGCCGTCACGCTAACCGGGTCCGCGATTTCCTGGAAGGATTTATCGTTGTAATATTCCTGTATTAAATACAGTTCATTATATGTATCGAATCTCACTTTGTAATTGCCGGTGGGGATGCCGTTGAATGTATAATAGCCGCCGCTGTCCGTGGCGGCGCTTCCCGGCAGCCAGTTATTATTAGACGCGTCGCACACACGTATGTAAATATTGGCAACGCCGTTCCCCGCCATATCGATAACCCTTCCGGAGATAGAACCCCCGGCGGCCAGTTGCGCGTCGATGTTGGCGGTGGTTTGCCCGGCGATTACGTTAACCGGGTCGGTTGATTCTTGCCATAGTTTATCGTTATAATATTCGCTTACAAAATTGGAGGATTGGGGCGCCCTGAAAAAGACGCGCCAATTCCCGGCCGGCACGCCCTGCGCGGTGTAATATCCACTGTCGTCGGTCCCTGCCCAGATGAAGGTATAATTGGCGGCGTCTCTTATTTCTATACTCACACTGGTGATGCCATTCCCGGACCCGTCGGTAACGCGGCCCGTAATAATGCCGCCATCCGCCAGTTGGGCGTCAATGTTCCCGGTTGTTTGACCGATGGCCACGGCGACGGTATCGGCGTCCTGGTGTTTGAATTTGTCGTTGTAAAATTCCGGGACATAATTGCCTATACCGGTGGCGTCGAAGCGGATTTTCCAGGTCCCGGCCGGGAGTCCCCGGGCCGTGTAATAGCCATTGGCGTCGGTATTTGACCGGTTAATGGTGTAATATTGAACGATGTCCATTACTTCCACGGAGGCGTTGGGAATACCGTTGCCCGCCTGGTCGACGACGCGCCCGGAAATGATTCCACCCGGCGTTAATTGGGCATCGATACCGGTAACGGTTTGTCCGGCGGTGACGCTTATGGAATCCGCTAATTGGGGATTCCAGCCGTCTTTATTGTTATAGTACAGGGGTAAATAATTTCCGACATTGGCCGCATTAAAATATACTTTCCAGTTGCCCGCCGGGAGGCCCTGAAACGAATAATTGCCGTCGGCATCCGTGCGGGTCCCGTCTACATTGGAACCGTTGGTATCCTGGATATTCACGCCGGCATCGGCAATGCCGTTGCCGGATTCGTCGGTCACCCGGCCGGTAATACCTCCCCCGGTGGCCAATTGCGCATCGATGTTTGCCGTGATCTGGCCGTTTACAACGATTACCGGATCCGCTGCGGCGAATGAACCTTTGTTATCGTACCATTCGGCGATGTAGTTTAAATTCCGGTTGTGGGCGTCGAAATACACTTTGTAGGAACCGGCGACAAGACCGTAGGGTATGATATAATTTCCCTGGGTGTCGGTGAATTGGCCGCCCATAAGGTTGTTATTTAAATCATAAACCGTAACCCAGATATTGGGGATGCCGTTCCCGTTTTCATCGGTAACGCGTCCGCTAATGGTCCCGGCGGGGGCCAATTGGGCATTTATATTTGGGGTATCCTGGCCCGCGGTTACACTGACGGCGTCGGCGTATTGAAAATCCTGTTTATCGTTGTAATATTCGATGCGGTAAAACAAGACATTATAGGTGTCGAAACTGACTTTGTGATTGCCGGCGGGTATCCCGGTGTAGGTATAATAGCCGTTTTCATCGGTAAATATCCCGCCGGACCTGTTAATCCACATATTATTAGCGATGTCGAACACGCCGATGCTTACGCCGGGGATGCCGTTTCCCGAAATATCGGCGACGCGCCCGGAGATGGAACCGCCGTCGGCCAGTTGGGCGTCGATGCCGGGGATGGTTTGCCCCACGGTTACGTTGACTAAATCGGCATTTTCAAGCGACATTTTGTCGTTATAAAATTCATTGACATAATTCGTATATTGGGAGGCCTGGAAAAGCACTTTCCAGCTTCCCGCCGGTATGCCTTGCGCGGTGTAATTGCCGCTGCCGTCGGTGCCGGTCCAGATAATGGTATAATTATCGGTTCTCTTGATCTGCACGCTCACGCCGTCGATACCGTTCCCGGAGCCGTCGGTAACCCGGCCCAGGATGGTTGCCCCCTCATCCAGTTGCACATCGATGCCGGGGGTAGTTTGACCGGCGGTCACAATGACCATATCTGCCGTTTGCGGCTCCCAGGAATTTTTATTGTTATAATATTCAGGGACATAATTCCCGGCGCCGGCGCCGTCGAAATAGACCATATAGTTCCCGGTGGGTATTGCCGCCGCGGTATAATACCCGTCGCCGTCGGTATTTGCCCCGGCTTTGCCGTTCCCGGTTAAGTCCCGGACACTGATGCCCACGCCGGGGATGCCGTTGCCTGAGCCGTCGGTCACGCGGCCGGAAATGTTTCCCCCGGTGGCCAACTGCGCGTCGATGTTTTCGGTGGTCTGGCCCGCCGTTACGGCGACGGTATCGGACGACAGCGGCTGCCAGCCGTTTTTATTGTTGTAATATTCCGGGATATAATTCCCGGCGGAAGGGCCGTTGAAATAGACCCTGCAATTGCCGGCCGCGGCCCCCTGGACCGTATAATAGCCATCCACATCGGTATTGTTTTGGGCATAGGTATAACCGGAAAGATCCATGATTTGCACATCGACATTGGCTATGCCGTTTCCACTTTCATCTGTCACCCGGCCGGAAACGGCTCCGCCGTCGGCCAATTGGGCGTTAATGTTGGCGGTGGCCGCGCCCGGGTTTATGGTTACGATATCCGCGGTTTCCATGCGGGCCCGATTGTTGAACCACTGTTTTACATAATTCCCGGCGTTCTGGGCATCGAAACTCACCAGGTAATTTCCCGGGGCAATGCCGGGGATTTCATAATAGCCGTTAGCGCCGGTAGTACCGCCGGCTATGCCGTAACGGTTCAAATGCCAGACGGTCACGGCCACATTGGCAATGCCGTTGCCCAGGCCGTTGGTAACGGTCCCGGAAATTCCTTCGGAAAGTGTGAACACGCCGTCGCCGACATCGGAGGGATCGCCGTCGGTTTCGCTGACACGCACCAGGTAATTGGCGGAGCAGGTATTGGGTAATGACCAACTATAAATTCCGTCGTTTTCGGTGGAGGCAGCGATTTCTGTCCAATTGGAACCGTTATCCGGGGAATATTCGATTTTGACATTGCCCACGGTCCCGGAGGAAGTCCAGGTAATATCGTGGTTTGAGCCGATTAGCCAATTTTCGCCGCTGTTGGGAGAGGTGATAGTAATTGTTGGCGCCGGTCCACAATTGGTTTGCGAGGATGCCCAATCCGGGTCATGCGTATTTAACCAGGCTATTAAATCGGGATCTGTGGCAGATAGGCAATTATTAGCAATGTTGAGAATGGAGATAGTGATTAAATTCGTTAAACTGGACGGGATTTCTCCACTGAGATGGTTATTGTACAAGTAAAGTATTTGCAAGCTGGTGAGATTCCCTAACTGAGATGGAATTGCGCCTGTAAGTTGGTTATCGTGCAGGAAAAGCTCCTGCAAATTACTGAGTTTGCCCATTTGAGATGGAATGCTGCCGCTCAGTTGGGTGTTATAAATATATAAATCCTGCAAATTACTGAGATTGCCTAATTCAGAAGGGATACTGCCACTCAGTGGATTACCGCCCAATTCAAGTAATTGTAAATTAGTAAGGCTGCCTAATTCAGGAGGGATATTGCCGCTCAGTTGGTTGTCGTCCATGTAAAGCCACTCCAAATTACTAAGATTGCCTAATTCAGGAGGGATGGTGCCGCTCAGTTGGTTGTGGCCCAGATGCAGATGTAACAAATTACTGAGATTGCCTAATTGAGATGGGATGCCGCCACTCAGTTGGTTAGGACCCAGCCAAAGCTCACGCAAATTGCTGAGATTGCCTAATTCAGGAGGGATACTGCCGCTCAGGTCATTCTGGAACAAGATAAGCTTTTGCAAATTACTGAGATTGCCTAATTGAGAAGGGATACTACCGCTCAATTGATTGTTGTTCAGGTCAAGAAATTGCAAATTATTGAGGTTGCCTAATTCAGTAGGGATGCTGCCGTACAGTTGTGCGTTATGGCCCAGATCAAGCTCTTGCAAATTACCAAGATTGCCTAATTCGGTAGGGATGATGCCGCGCAGTTTGTTCCAGCCAAGCTGGATCCTAATTACCCGGTCTGCCTCTACTACAATTCCGTACCACCCGCCTTCCGTACCCGGCATGGCGAAACCGTCAGTGTCCAGCGGCGGGGTTTTCCATCCGCTCTTGCTGGTCCAATAACTGTCGCCGCCGGTGGAGTTATATAATGCGATCAATGCCACGCGTTCCAGGGCCGGGATGGCCCCATGAATCAAATTTGAAACACAGAAAAGCAATGTGATTACTAAGACGGGAAAAAAATATTTTTTCATTTTAGCCTCTCTATCCTTTTATATTGATGTTTTATAAAATCTCTCTTGCCTTTGACGCCGGAAACCTCGTTCCTTACCACGGTCGTTTTTTTTAAAAAGATACCTTTGCACATATTGGGCCTCGATCTACCGGAAACCATTTATAATCGATAAAAAAAAGCTTTTTGTGCATGATAAGGAAGGCTAAATCTTAACACCATTCCGTAAACCTGTCAAGTATTATAATTCTCTACAATAAAAAATTGGGCTATCCCCTAAACACCCTATTTTGAAAAGCCTTTATTATTCACGTGGGGAGGGTTGAATGGGGTGAAAAGCCTTGGGCTGCTCTATCTAACCCTTGGGCTGGATGATCTAACCTCTGGGCTGGACGATCTAAGCCTTGGGCTGGTCTATCTAATCTTTGGGCTACTTGATCTAAGCCTTGGGCTGGTCTATCTAACCCTTGGGCTGGATGATCTAACCTCTGGGCTGGACGATCTAAGCCTTGGGCTGGTCTATCTAACCTTTGGGCTACTTGATCTAAGTCTTGGGCTGCTCTATCTAACCCTTGGGCTGGATGATCTAACCTCTGGGCTGGACGATCTAAGCCTTGGGCTGGTCTATCTAACCTTTGGGCTACTTGATCTAAGCCTTGGGCTGCTCTATCTAACCCTTGGGCTGGATGATCTAACCTCTGGGCTGGACGATCTAGGCCTTTGGCTACTCAATCTAACCTTTGGGATGAATGATCTAAGCCTTGGGCTGCTCTATCTAACCCTTGGGCTGGATGATCTAACCTCTGGGCTGGACGATCTAGGCCTTGGGCTGGTTGATCTAAGCATTGGGATACTCAATCTAACCTTTGGGATGGATGATCTAAGCCTTGGGCTGCTCTATCTAACCTCTGGGCTAGTCGATCTAACCATTGCGCTTACCGATTCCACCTTTGCGCTTAATGTACCCGGCGTTGCACCTAAAGTTGTATCGGGAAAGGTACACTTTTTTCGTGTATTATTTCCCCCAGGCTCTTTAACATCTCGAGCGAACCGGTAGATATCCGAATATCGATGCCTTTTAAAGGGTGGCCAGTTGCCGCTCCGATAATCATATCAACTTTTTCAGTTCCTCAATAGTTATTTTATTTTCTCGAGCCCCTCAAGATAACATGAGAAGAAAAACGGGACAGGCGAATTTATTTCCCGGGGACTGATATGCAGTGGCTGCCCCTTGACTTTGATAGCAACAATTATGGGCTACATATCCAGAAGGGGTGGGCCTGGAAAAACCGGCCCACCGGTTTATCGATTATGAACGGTATGAAGGCGAAGGGAGATGGCTTCCGCAGTGGGCGATGTAAATTTTTTCATTTTCCTTATCGATGAAATAATGAATGCGTGTTTCATTACCGATTTTTATATGCCAATCGCATAGTACTTTTCCTTTTGATTCGATCGTAAACTCCCGGTGTCTTCGGTATTTCGGATTTCCCAGTGTACTATCGCTCTCTCCTGAAATCTCAAAACCGGTTTGATGAAAAAAAGCTTCGATACGCTTCCGGTCAGGTATCCCTGCAATCAATAAAGACATTTCCGATTTGAGATTACAGACGGTTTTATAGACATCAACAAATGCTCCCTTGAAATGATGCTTTTTGGCGCTTTTCCTGGCACTGTCAAGAATTTCAATGGCAGGAACCGTCTTTATAATTTCCTGGAAAACCTCATCGATCGAATTAAAAGACAGGCAATTTTCAAGATGACGTAAAAGTTTTTCTTTCCCGACCAGGTTGAGTATATCCTGGGAACGATTTTCTGAGGATAGCTTATATTCAGCACATACCAGGATTTTTTCATTCTTCAGGGATAACACGTGCTCCTGGTTATCGTTAAAACAGATTTGCATTAAAGCGAAGGCAAAACAGCCCTCGGAAATTCCAGGTACAATAACCAGGTGCGGAACCACATTCGAACGATGAAAATGCGGTCCATTATTCATCAAGGCTAAAATCAAAACGATTGCCTTATCTTGATTGCCCCGTTTTGCTAAAAATGAACGTAATTCCCCTGATTGAATGCGAAGGCTCAAGAAATCTTCGGAAACACACAATGAAATAGAACCTAAAGCCTCCTTAATGCCCGCGATCTCGACAATCAACGCAATTACACCCGGATCAGACGAATCGATGAGTAGCCCGTGATTGAAATATATTTTTTTCATTACTTGATGAGTCCCATTAAATCTTTATAACCCTGGTCGAAAAAATTTTCAGGCCAATAATCGATTGCGCCGTCTTCAGAAATATGAACCTCTGTATACCGGATATCTCCTTTGATTTTTTCCAGGAATAAAACATCGATTTTCTCCAGGTAATCATGATTCTCTTTTATCCGGTATCTTAGCCGATTGATAATATGTTCGCTGTGAGTCTCTATTATCAATTTCCGGTTATTTTCAACGGCAAAAAGGCACAGATCGACGAAAAAAGCCTGCAACTGGGGATGCAAGTGAACTTCCGGATTTTCAATCAAAATCACATCATGCGCTTTACTGGTAAATACTAATGTTAAAATGGGTAGGATTTGTGAAATGCCCACTCCTACCTGTTTGAGATTCAATTCAAGGTTGCGGTCAATCTCCTCGATGGTGACCTTGTACTTTAAATCCTCGCTGCCGGTCTTATTGGCCCGGATACGATACCCGTCACCCAGGAAATTTGTTACCCATAAATCGAAAAGCTCGGAAAATAAAGCCTTCTTTCCCGATTTGTTTATAAAATCGCTGTGACTATTCCACATCTTATAGACGATCTCGGCAGTATGCTCCCCGGACAATCCCAGGTAAGAATTGAGGGAGGAATCTTTCTTGTCTATGAAGTCTTCCGGTCTTAAAGCCTTTAAATATTTTATGTTTTCAATGGATAAAAGAGAGAGGTAAGACCTGATGGTTTCAAAATCTTTCGAGCATATTTCTCTATCCGTTTCGTCCCGATCAGTAAATATAATCGAATCGGGTACAATGCCCTGTAATTTGCAGTAACCGTTATCATCCGAGCCCTGTACATAGAAAAAAATAGTCTCTTTGCTTTCTACAATTTCCAGGTAGATGGTTTGAAGTTCCTTTTTTTCCTTTTGATATTGAATCTCCATGTAGGAGAGGACCGGGTTTTTATTTGAATAGTCGAATGGCAGGTTTTCGAATACCAAAGGGTTACGGTAAGTCAGCGTGACGTTGAGGTGTTCAAAACCTGATTTTTTAAGTATGTCTGGGGAGAAATCAAGGGAAAACTCGATGGATTCATCCGATGATTTCTGTTTATTCAGGATATCGGTAAAGCCACCCAGGCTCAGGTCCTCATTCAGCGCCAACATTGGGAAGGGTTTGCTTTTGTTTTGAGTCACCAGGTACAGCGCCTGGAGGAGCGAAGATTTCCCCGAATTATTGGTACCGGAAATGATGGTCAGCCCTGGCATTTTTATTCCATTGTAACCTTCATGACATTTAAAGTCCTTAACTTCGAATCCTTGCAGCATTGTTATTTTTCCTTTATATTTTATCCTTTATCAATACAGTCGTCCATTGCCTTAAGCCATGTTTCAAATCGTGTTTTCACACTATTTTTGGTCAATGTATTGGATGTTATGGCGTAATAGAAATCATCTTTTTTCTCGATTAACTCATCTAACTTTTTTGTTATCTGGTTTTTGGTGTGCAAAATTTTTTCTTTGTCATACTTTGCGAATGAATAACAAAGGATATCTAACAACGACAGGTTGATTTTCTTTTTTTGCGCATCGCCTTTTATAAATGCATCCGGTCCAAAAACAAGGAAAATGGTTTCCATGGTGTTGTGGAAAGTAATTTTCAAACGGTCGGTATACTCCTTGTCTTCAGTTTCAGTTAATCCGTCCAGCGTATCATTTAATAAAGAGTTCAGGTTTCCGTTATATGTTTCATATCCTTTAATATTAAAAGCAAGGAACCTGAGTACGGCTTCATGATCTTTCAACCGTTTGACCGCCAATTTTTTTTCAACCATCTTCTTAAAATTTTCATCTTCGGCGAGTTGTTTCAGTAATTCAACCCGGTAGCCCCGATATATACCATTTCGCAATTCTTGCGCATTCAATTTGGCGGCGCCTTCATTCACTCTCTGGAATACATCGAAACGGATATCCGGATGGGATTCTTTTTTAATAATAAAAAAGGAAAGCTGGTAATCCTCAAGTTTTCTTCGTAAATCCGGGGTCAATTTTTCAAACGTATTTCCATTTAAATCAGTCAAAATTTCGAGGTTTTCCAATGGGTATTCATTGTCTAAAAAATGGAAAAAAGCTTGCAATCGTTGCTGTCCATCGACAACCTCTTTTTTCTCATCTTCCAGTTCCGCAAGGTAGAAGACCGGGATGGGGATATTTAATAGTACAGATTCGATCAATCGTGATTTTTTTTTAGGTGTCCATACGTCTTTTCGTTGGTAATCCGGTTGTAAATCAATCTCATTCCTTTTGTACCGGCGGTGGGATTCAAAGATCGTAAACTGATCTCTACCGATATATACTTTCCTTTGGGATTTTTCTATATAACTGTAATTAGAATCAGGTTCTTCCTGGTCATTGCCGCTTTCGGATTCATTGTTAACAATTTCTTCCTCATGCATTGCTTATTCTCCGTAAATTCAGAATTAGTTCAGCCATGCTCGGTTATACCACAACTTTCAAATCCAGTCAATTCCCCTTTCTCGAATCCCCCTGAATCCCTTAACCTCCCGGTGGTTCGATAAAAATTCCAGACCATTTGCTTAACTGCCGATTATTTGATAAAATAAGCCTGTATTAATCAGGAGGATTCGATGCCCAGTATGCAGAAAAAAGATGAAGCCCTGGACGCTGTACCCAGGTCAGTTAAGTTGTTTATCGCTTACTCGTACAAAGACGAACCCCTGTTCGAAAAACTTAAAAATCATTTGATACCCCTTGAATTAGCGGGTATTATCGATTTTTGGTATAATAGAAAAATTGAAGGCGCTGAAGATTGGGGGCAATGTATCTCAGAAAACCTGGAAACAGCGGATATATTTTTATTTCTTAATAGTTCCGATTTCCTGGCTTCCAGGTATGTCAATGGGGCGGAAGTAAAGAGGGCATTGGAAAGACACCACGCCGGGGAAGCCGAAATACTCCCGGTTATTCTCAGGAAATGTTCCTGGGAATATACTCCTTATTCTAATCTTCAATGGTTGCCGGCCAATATGGAACCTTATGCCAGCAAGAAATGGGACAGCGAAGATGATTATTTTTATGTGATTGTCCAGGGACTAACAGGAGTAATAAATAAGAAAAAGTCGAAACCGGCAACTCTCCCGAATGAGCCACAGGGACTCCCACTGGATGTACAATTTTTCGATAAACTCATTGCCAATAACTTTGTTTATGTCGATAAAACTGCGTTTATCGCAAAATTGATCAACAGCAAGCTGACCTATTTTTTTCTTTCGCGCCCCAGGAGGTTCGGGAAATCTCTTTTAGTCTCTACCATGAAAGAGGTTTTTTCAGGCCATAAAGAATTATTTAAAAACCTTGAAATTTATGACGCCATCGATTGGCAAACCTATCCCGTGATCCATTTCGATTTTTCCGCAATCGGGGCCAGCCAATCGTACTCTTTGGAGAAAGCATTGGCAAAAGAAGTGGACAAAATCACCCGGGAATTTAACCTACCTGTTCCTGAAGGCCCCAGCAGCACCAAATTCAGGTACTTAATCGAGAACCTATCGAAACGGGAGAAAAAACCCGTGGTTATTTTGATTGATGAATACGATAAACCCATTATCGATCATGTGATAAACGATGCTCAAAGGGAAATAAACCGTTCCCAATTGCAAGATTTTTTCTCCATCTTAAAAGGCTCGGGGGCATATATGCGATTCCTATTTATAACAGGGGTTTCCCGGTTCGCCCAGGTGTCCATTTTTTCGGCTTTAAACAACTTGATCGATTTAACCTTCGACCCCGATTACGCGGCCCTCACGGGTTACACTGAAGATGAACTGGTAGAACATTTTTCCGGTTATATCCACCGCTTCGCTGAAAAAAAGAATTACCGCTTCGATGATTTGATGGTCATTATCAGGAAATGGTATAACGGGTATTCGTGGGATGGCCGGACAAAAGTGTACAATCCCTTCTCAATCTTAAGACTGCTTAGCAGCTTCGAATTCAGAGACCATTGGTTTTCCACCGGTACTCCCACGTTTCTTTTTAAATTGATTAAGGAACAGAAAATACCAATCCAGGAATTGGATAATATCCGCGTGAATAAATCAATGCTGGAAAATATGGAAGTCAGCCGGTTGGCTTTTATCCCACTGCTGTTTCAAACCGGGTATTTGACGGTAATCGAAAAGATAGAAATGGACATCGAAAATACCGAGTTCATTTTGAATTATCCCAACAGGGATGTAAGATATTCTTTTTTAAACTATTTAAGTAACATCAAAGAGGATTATTGAAACAACTTAATAATATCTTCCCGGGTGAGGTCTTTAAATCCCTTGCTCTCGGAGGTGATTAACTTGTCCACCAACTCCCCCTTCTGCTCCTGCAGCGCCAACATCTTCTCTTCAATGGTATCCTTAACCACCATCCGGTAGACAAACACTTTTTTGGTTTGCCCAATACGGTGCGAACAGGCGAATTTATTTCTCCCAGCCCATTTATTGGAAGAGTGGAAAGCCGTGGTTATCCCTGAATTCCCCACCGGGAATGGGAAGGTCGATATTTTGATCAAATACGGTGGGAAATTATACGGACTGGAATTGAAATCTTTTAAAACCGAAAGGGCCTATAAAGAGGCGTTACATCAGACGGCGGTTTATGGTAGACGATTGGGGTTGAAGGAAATGTCGTTGATATTTTTTATCGAAGCCATCGACGAAGAGAACAAAAAGAAATTTGAAACCGAATATATAGATAGGGATGAAGACGGTCAAATTACGGTGAAACCGATATTTGTCCCGGTCTTAAGTTAAGGCAAATCCGAAATTGGAATATCGAAATTCGAAACAAAAACTACCGCCCCGGGGGCACACTGCTTTTTGTTTTTATTTATTCCCGGATTATGTCCCAACAGAAGAAGAAACCGGCAGCGGCTGGGAAAAAATAAAAAATTGACAATCTTTGCCCCCTATTTTATTATATCGGTATGCCGAAAATAGAAAAAAAACAGGACCTGGATAACCGTGCCCGGAGGAATCCTTTAAAAATCCTCGATATCGATCTCGATTTCTTTTTGGAGGAGATTTGTTATGGCGGGGATGCGCGCGGCAGCCGGCGAATTGACGGAGAACAATTCAAACCCTGGTCCAAAGACCGGGTGGTCTTTTTTTTAGAGAACAATTGCGGGCTGTCGGCGCAGCGAAAAATACGGGGTGCTTTTTTTATAGAGCATCATAAACTTTTTCACTGGATGACCAGGATACGGCAGGTTACCGGTCAAGGGGATTTATGTTTCAGTATCGATCACATCGATGGGCACGCCGACCTGGGGGCAGGGGGCAGCAGTATGGAGTATATTGCCACGCAATTGTTGTTTTTGCCTCTGGAGCAAAGGGATTTCCTGAAACGTTACGGTATGTCGCAAGACCTGGACCCGGGGAATTTCCTGTTATATGCGATGGCGTGCAGGTTGGTGAAGGAGTTGAATTTTATAATTCCGTCGGGAGAGGGAAAAGATGTCCCTTCCATTCTTTATAAAGATTATGATAAGAACAGTCAGGCCCTGCAATTGAAAAAATTCACCGAGGTCCAGATGAGTGAGCTATTAGAAGACCAGGAGCATTTGAAGAGACTTACTCCCGTGGGAGTTGAGCCGGCGGTTCCTTTTCGTATTGTCCCGTATCATGAGTTCCGGTCTGTGGGGGATTATGATTTGATATTTTTGGCGAAATCTCCGACCTTTACGCCGGTGGAGTCCGATGTGTTGATCCCGGTGATATTGGAATATATGGATATGGAAACGGGCGATGGGTTAAGCGAAGAGTGAAAAACCGGTTTACTCTTACTTGGGTTTGGGATGGGTAAGTAAACGTATCGCTGTAAAGGCACTATAGACGTGGGTAATGGGGTGGGTTCAAAAAATGGCGTGTGCCTACAAAAAATATATCCATTAAGGAAGGGGATTTATCCCGATAACTCCCTTGGGTAGTGGGATTTCAAGCTTTTTGAAAACCTCTTTTACCTCGTTTGACACCTCATTTAAACGAAAAAAAACATGATC
>JAPKZK010000150.1 GCA_026393835.1 Candidatus Aminicenantota bacterium
CCTTAAGTGGATAAACGATATTAAAGAGAGAAAATCCCATAGTACCGCCATCCTGGCCCGCCGCAAAATGGGAAAAACCGCTATCATGGAACGGTTGTTCAATATTACCTACTACAAAAACGATGGGGTGATCCCTTTTTATTATGAGGTCAAGGAAACGGAAATGTGGGTAGTGGATTTTTGTAAGGATTTTTTTCTCACCTTCATTTACCAGTACATCGCCTTCAAATCCCGGAAACCCGGATACCTGAACCCAGAAAATAAGAGCGATTTTGGGAAAGTAATCGAAATCGCAAAGCAAGAGGGACTTGATTATCTATGTGGAATGATTGAAGGGGCAGCCCATGCCGCGGCCCACGAGGAAATCGGTATCCTCTGGGAGATTACACGCGAAGCCCCGAAAAATTTGGCTTCCAGGCAGAATGAATTTATCGTCCAGATGATCGATGAGTTCCAATTTTTAAATGCCATGATTTATTGGGATAAAGACAAAAAAAATTTGGCAGATACATTGGCGGGTGGGTATCTAAGCACTGCCGAAAGTAAAATCGCTCCCCTCCTGGTCTCGGGCAGTTGGGTGGGCTGGTTGATGAAAGAACTCAATAGTATGCTTCCCTCCCGGTTCTGGTACAAGTACCTTAAAACCATGCCGGAAAATGAAGCAGTTGAGATGTTATATAATTACTCCCGGTTTTTCGAGGTCCCGGTCGCCGAAGAAACAGCTTATTTACTTATAAGCCTTACTGAAGGCAGCCCCTTTTATATCAGCGCCGTTATACGCTCCAATTACCCGGATAAAGACCTTACCTCCAGCGATGGTTTAAGCCGTACCCTGGAATTTGAGACCCTGGATGACGAAGGTATCATCAAATCCACCTGGATGGAATATATTTCCAGCGCTTTTCCCCAAATCAACGATCGAAATGCCAAAAATATCGTACTGCATCTCAGCAAATATAGAGACCGGGAATGGACAAGGCAAGAGTTAGTGGACGAATTAAAATTGAAAATGACCGACGATGAGTTGGAAAAAAAACTCAAAGCCCTGGTAAAGGCGGATATCATTAGCCAGGGCGCTTCAAACTTTCGTTACCGGGGGGTAGGCGATAATATATTCGACAAAGTGTTTCGCGGGGTATACGAGGAAGAGATTCGTGCATTTGATGTGAAGATCATCAAGGAAGAGTACAATGAAGTGTTGGAAAAACTGAAAAAGGATTATTACAGCCTGTTGGGTAAATACAATTGCCAAAAAGGTTATTATGCAGAGTACGCGATCCTGGATCAATTAAAATACCGGGCGCGCGAAAACAATGACTTGTTTAAGTCGATAACGCGGAATTTACCGGGGGATTTCCAATTTTGTGAATATTCTCGGGTGTGGCGGTACGACAGTTCACCGGAATATGCGAAACGATTCAATGTGGATATAATTGCCCGCGCTCAATCGCCGGCAGATTATTCGCTTATCGGGGAAGTGAAGAGCAGGGACTTAAAAAAGTTTTCTAAAGATGAGGTCATCGAATTCGAAAGGAAATTTGCGGAAGTTAAGAAAATAGAAGGGATAGAACGGGCGGTGGGATTTATTTTTTCCCGCAGTGGGTTTATCCAGGAAGCGGAAGAGTACTGCAAAGAAAAAAGTATCGCCTGCAGCGAAGACGAGAGATGGTTAGGAAATTTCCGATAACGGTAGGTGGCAAAAGTTTGCCCGATTTTGGAAATGGAATAATTGTTAGTGGTTAATGAAAGATAAATATCCCCCCGCATCGGAAAAGTTCTCCCCCAAAACAATAATGTTCTGCCCCACAACCGGGAAGTTTTCCCCCAAAACCGAAAAGTTTTTCTACAAAGCAATAGAGTTCTATATCAAAACAAAAATGATGTCAAGTGCAACAACTGGGTTGTAAATTGCAACCCCCAGGTCTCTCCACAACCTGGACTTGTTTTTAATTCGCGTTAATTCGTCTAATTCGTGGGCTCCTCTCAATCAAAACCTTCACAACCCCACTGGGAAGCCGCCAAGTTGCCCACTCGGAAACCATCAAACGGCGAGATATCAATAAAATCTTCCAGCAAGATCAACGCAAAAAGCGGACCCCAACTCTGGTACCGCTGTCCGCCGCCCTCGCCGGTAACGGAATTGTAATTCTCGCGGCACAAACCAAAAGTCTGCCAACTGTTGAGAAAAAGGGTTGCACTTTTAACCGCAAATTCCGCGGCTATTTCATCCAGGCCATACCGTTTCAAGCCCTGGTAAACCAGGTAATTGGTGGGCGGCCAGATGGTGCCGCGCCAATACTGCTGGTCCTTGAACGCCGGATTGTCCCGGGAAATAGTGGGCAATACGTAATCGCCCCAGAATTCCTTCCCGGACGACAGGTGCTCAAGAAGTTTTTTCACCCGCTCTTCTTCGGGTACACCGGCAATAAGCGGGTAAAAATTGGAAGCCGCTTTATGCGTGGAAAACACCCCATCCCAGTACCGGTCATAATAAAAATCCCGGTTCCATAAATGCTGATTGATTTTCTCTTTAACGGTTTCATACTCTTTTTTAAATGTTTCAGCATCCTCTTTTTTCCCAAGTAGGCCGGCAATGCGCATCATCATTTCCGCGTCCAGAACGGCTTCGATTTCTTGCCGGGCCAATTCTTTATCCTCGACGGCCGCTTCAAGGGCATTGAAAAAAGCATCCCATTCAAAAATAGTCCATAGGTCTTGCGTACCGTCGGGTTTGGGGAAAATCCATCTCCTGCCGGCGGGGAGGTAGATTCTTTTTTTATCCGGTTGATACAATTTCATCCAGGCCAGGTTATTGTTGATGGAGGCGATAAGACCCTGCCATTGCCCGCTTACCTGCGGACGAAGGGCGGAATAATTTATCCTATTGGTTTCAAGCATTTCTTCAATCCGGCGGTCAGTCAGCGTTGGGTTATCAAACCCGGCATAGAAATAAAACGCCCGTACTTTTGGACTTACCATGCCGCTGAATTCTTTTTCCTTTGTTTCAACCTTTTCGATAACCGAACCGATGGGGATAAACCGGAAAGTCAGACCGCTGCTTTTACCGATAATAATATCGTTTTCTTGCCGGAAAGCGAAAGCATGATGATCTTTCAGGATAACCAGGCCGTTCCAGTAGGCCGGATCAAAGGCGCCGTATTGAATCTCCGCGCTAATAAAGCAGGGAAAAAGGTACAGGATGAACAAAAAAAATTTTGCATGATTCATTGTTACCTCCGGGTTAATTATAACAAATTTGACGGGATAACGTAAGGGTTAGTTCCTTCAAATGCCCTGTTGGAACAGGCAATGCCTGGGCTCGACTGTTCCCTACACAGTGGGATGAGATTGAAATTTCGAACCTTTTATTCGTACGAAATTTCAATTCCGGGCGAAAATTCATTCACTCTATATTAAAATAAGGGCGGAATTTGAAAAAATTCTAAATCCAAATGGAGGTAACGAAAAAATGAGACGATTTATTTTATTGATGATCATGATTCTTTTAATGGCAATCACCGCCTTCACCTTCCCAGGGGAAACCCTGCAAAAGGAATTTAACGTGGCTAAAGGCAAAAGCCTGGATATCAACCTGAGAGATGGCGGTTCCATCACCATTACCGGTTGGGAAAAGGAAAAAGCGGCGGTTACCGTTCTCTTTAAGAAAACTACGCCGGACCAGTGGGATATCCGGTTCAAGGAAACCGCGGACGGGATCCGGATAGAAGCGGCTTATAAAGGCGGCGAACGAAATAATATGTCCAGTCCCGATTTTGAAATCCGCACGCCCTCCCAATTCGACCTCAAATTAAAAACCATGGGCGGGGCCATCGATATCAAGGGCGTCGCCGGCGAGATAACCGGGAGAACCATGGGCGGCGCGCTGGAACTGGCCAATTTAAAAGGAACCATCGATCTGAAAACCATGGGCGGCGATATTACGTTGAAAGATTCGGATATCGACGGCAAGTTAAAAACCATGGGCGGCCGCGTGTTGTTCGAAAATGTCACCGGCGATGTCGCCGGGTCATCCATGGGCGGCAATGTCATCTATAACAATGTGAAGCCCAGGGAAGCCCGGGACGCCGCGAACCGTAACGACCGGACCAACGAAGCGGCCGGTAAGTCCGGCAAAGGGATTAAAGTATCCACCATGGGCGGCGACATCAATGTCAGCGATGCGCCCGACGGCGCCGATGTCCATACCATGGGCGGCAACATCCATATCAAATCCGCCGGGAATTTCGTAAAAGCCAAAACCATGGGCGGAAATATCGCCGTGGATTCCATCGACGGCTGGATTAAAGCCACCACCATGGGCGGCAACGTCACGGTCACCATGACCGGCGACCCGCAAAAAGGAGACCGCGAAGTGAAACTGGACTCCATGGGCGGCGATATCACCCTGACCGTGCCCGAAAACCTGTCCATGGATGTCGATATCGAACTGGTTTATACCAAAGACGCCAAAAAGAATTATGACATTGCCGGCGATTTCCAGTTGAAATTGGAGAAACCGGATACCTGGGACGAAAGCAAAGGCAGCCCCAGGAAAACGATTTACGGAAAAGCCCAAATTGCCGGCGGCAAACATAAAATAAAAATCAACACCATTAACGGTAATATCTATCTAAAGAAATTAAAATTGGAGAAATGAACATGAAAAAATTAAAGATAACCCCATTATTTATCGTATTAACCCTGGCCATCTTCTTCTTAAATAGTGTCGCCGCTCAAGAAGTTGAGCAGGTTGAAAAAACCGAAAAAAAAGAAATTGTCAAAACCTTTAAAGCCCGGGGGCTGGTCAAGATCCAGACCATGTCCGGCAGTTGCGTCTTCATAAAAGGGAAAGCCGGTGAGATTAAAGTCCAGGTAAAATATGATCCCTCCGGCGGTTTATTCGAACCCCAGATGGAAGAAGACCGGGGCGCCAACACCCTGGTTTTACGGGATAAATTCCAGGGCGGCGATGAGGGCAGCGATGCGCTGTGGATAATCACCGTACCGGAAAAAACCGACGTCAAATCCTCATCCATCTCAGGTAATTTTTCCATTGCAGGATTAAACAGCGACATTGCGGCCAAAACCGTTTCCGGCGATATTTCCGCCAAAGATTGCAGCGGGGATGTACGCCTGGCCTGTGTGAGCGGCGGCATTAAAGCGGAAAACCTGAAAGGCGCCATCCAGCTTAAAGGAATCAGCAGCGATATGGAGTTGAGCAAGCTTTCCGGGAAAATGGAGATCAATACCGCCAGCGGCGAGATCAAAGCCGTGGAATTGGAGGGAGATATCTCATGCGCGGTGGCCTCGGGCGATGTCGAGATAAAAAAAGCGCAGGGTGGGTTTAAAGTCAAAACCGCCAGCGGTGATATACGTGTTTTCGATATTTCGGTTCAAAAGGCCAGCGAGTTTAAAGTCGCTTCCGGCGATGTGACAGTGACGTTGGCCAGGACTGCCGAGCAAGATATGACATTGGCTTCCGCCTCCGGGGATGTGGTTCTGAATTACAACGGCAATCCCATCAAGGGTTGGTTTGAATTCAGGGCGCTGTCCGGCAAAGGCGATATCGTCTCTCCTTTCAAATTCGACAAAGAGGAAACAGAAGAAGAGTGGGGTAAGAAATACGATGTCAAGAGTTTCCGGAAAGATGGGGACGCCCCCAGGATTTATATTCACACCACTTCGGGCGAAGCGGTGTTAAAAGAGAAATAGCCTTTGCCTTCGGCCACCGAAACGGCGGGGGCCGTTTTATAAAAAGGTCCCCGCCGATTCGAACTCCCCAAAAATTTTTGTTTAATTTTGTTCTTCCCCTCCGCCGTAAGAAAAAAAATAAAAAAATTGAAAAAAGGAACCGGTTTTTTTATAATAATGCCCGGAGGATTAAAATGTTCCTTAGGAAGTTGTTTAAGAAACTCAAAGGCAGCGAGTTGCCGGCGTCCTTCATCGAGGAAATCATGTCCGGCATGACGCCCCTACCGTCCGGGTCTTTTTTAATGGGTTCCAATGAAGGAGAGGATGATGAACGGCCCATTCACAATGTATTGATCGATCATTTTCTCCTGGGCAAGGTCGCGGTAACCCAGCAAGAGTGGTATATTGTAATGGGAACCAGGCCCTGGGAAGGTCTCAAATACGTACATAACGCGGACCGCTGCCCCGCCGTCAATATCAGTTGGTATGAAGCGCGCGCCTATATCGAGGAACTAAATAAGGCGGCTAAATTAACGGGGGAAAAATTCCGCCTGCCCACTGAAGCAGAGTGGGAATACGCTTGCCGCGCCGGCGCCTCCAACGCATTTGCCCACGGTGTGCTTAAATTCAATTTAACCGGTTATGCCTGGCATTATGATAACGCTTTTAAAAAAAACGACCTGTACGCCCATGAAGTAGGCGCACGCAAACCCAACAAATGGGGCCTTTACGATATGCAAGGAAATGTTTATGAATGGTGTTCCGACTGGTACCGGAGAAATTACTACGCCAAATCCCCCATCGACAATCCCCCCGGTTCCCTTTACGGCGGTTATAAAGTCGTTCGGGGCGGCGACTGGGCCCATACCGATTATTTCCTGAGAATCGCTTGCCGCGGCCACCATTCCCCCCACCACAAAGACGCTTATGTGGGATTCCGATTGGCCATGGCTGCCCACCATCATGACAATACCGATCCCAACGCCGCTAACAACACGGAGGAAACGGATGCAAACCGCTAATATTCAATTCTTATCTACCCTTATATATCTCGGCCTGATCTTTGCATCGGTTATCATTTCGGTGATAGGGAGTATGGCCATGATTTCTTTCCTGGCCCGTAAAAAAATCGATGTCAAAGAGGAAATCGTTTGTAACCGGAATGTTGGCATGGCCCTGGTATTGGGTTCCTTTACCTGGACCATCGGGCGAATGTGCTTCCAGTCCATCAAACCCATTATGAACATCTGGTACGACCGCTTTGCATCAGGCTTTACCTTTAAACCCCTTGTCTCCTTCTTTGTAGGGATTGTCGGCTCCCTCCTGGCGGCTATTTTTATCGGCGCCGTTACCGTGTATTTCTCTATTAAAATCCTGACCGTTATTACCAAAGATATTAATGAATGGGAGGAAATGAAACGGGGCAATGTGGCTGTGGGTATTGTTATCAGTATTACCGTCATCGTGGCGGGAATATTTTTCGAATCCATCGTCAGTTATATTGTGATGCGTATATTCGATAAAATCTATGCAACATAAAATATAGTGAAGCCGATGCTGCGAAAATCCTCGCATATTAAAGCTGTCAGGGGTATGGCGCTGGTTTTCCTTTTGTGTGCGGCGCTTATTCAACTGGTAAACCAGGGTGGAAAAGAAAACGGGATTCTTACTTTTAATGGGTCTTTCCAGGCCGGGGGCGACCGGGAGGAAAATAATTACCTGAGAAAATATACCTGGGAGGACGCGGCGGGAAATACCAGGGAAACGGCATTTCAAATACCGGAAGCGGCCCTTAATGATGAAATAAAAAAATTCGGGAGACCCCGCGCCATTACAGACCCCCTTTTCGCAGAGAAGCAGGGCTTCAAAATCATTGACCGTAGGAACTACCTCAGGGGTCACGATATTCTTGAAACCATTACTACTATTGTCGATTACCGGAAGATTTTCCAGCGCAATTTAAACTATTTTCACGGCTTAACCGGTGCGTTAATGACCTCGGCCGGGTTGTCCGAAGGCGATGACCTGGTGCATCATTTTCTTCATTTTGTGCAGCATATTTCCTATCGGCGCCCCCCTGATTATTACAAAGGGAAATTTATCGGTTCTTTTTTTGTTCCCCTGGTATGCCTTTACGAGCAATACGGCGATTGCGATTCCAAATCGCTTTTATTGGCGGAATTCATGGCAACGTCTCCCAACACTGCATTAAAAACAGTGATGATTTTGATACGGGGGAGCGGGCTCGCGCATGCGTTGTTGGGGGTAAAGGGAACGCCGCTGCCGGGCATGACCGCGCTGTATTTCCAGGGAAAAGGATACTTTATCGTACTGGAAACCACCCGGCCCGGGTGGGCGCCGGGTTTTATCGACCCGCGGGTCTGGGATGCACTAAAGGCCGGCTATTTCCAGTTTATCGAACTCGATTAATTTATCGCTCTTGCCAAATAGGACATTTCTATGTAAAATAGGGGGTGCTTTAGAAGGTTAAAAAATGGTTGAAGAAATGAAACCGAAACGAAAAAAAATGAAACGATTCCTTATCATTCTCCTGTGTATGCTGGCGGCCCTCGTCGCTCGCAGTATTTAACCCGTACAGGAGATAGGGCCGACTCAGAAAAGAATTATTGTCATCCACAATTATTGACAATATTTCGATATTCATATACAATCAAACATTAGAAGTTTTCTTGACATAAGGATAGTTGTTTATTTAGTGGTTTGTTTAAGCAATGACTTAAAGAACCGATAAACAAAAATAAAGGAGGAGTTAAGTGAAAAAAAAGCTTATTACGTTAAGTTTGGCATTAGTAATCCTGTTTTTGGCGTTGGTCATTTTGACAGTATTACCGGAATCGCTTCAAGCAGGTAGAGGCGATCCGCTGCCGGCCGCCGATGGGAACGGCCACTGGTTATATGATATAAATGGTAATCATAATGGCTGCCAATCGCCTGGGTCAGATTGTACGTGGAGTTCTTAATAATGTTGCGTAAAACAGGGGTGGGGGATGAAAGTCCCCCGCTTTTGTTTGATGTCGCTATGGAGATAACCAATGCGAGTTTTTACAAGTGCTATCTGTATCGTTTTATTGGCAGGTTCAATTTCATGTTCCAAGAACTCTAAAACCGAAATAAACTATAGAGAACTATTCCTGGCAAAGAAAAGCATCGAATATATATCCAGGGATATTCCTTATGTTAATAGCCTGAAAAGGAACAAAGACCAAATTTTTGTAATCGGTCAGGATGTACATGAGATAAATTTGCGAGAAAAGACAGAGAATATCCTCTTTAAAGATGGACTCGGTCCCGATGAAATATTGAATCCTCACAGGATTACTTTTTGGGATGGCGATTTTTACATAAATTCGACTTCTCAATTAGGATACATCTATAAATTTAATCCTGGTACTCAAAAGAAAAAAATTGAGCGAGTCAACGTAGGAAAGGTTATATGTTTTGATGATTTTGGATTAATTTCGAAAAACTTAATCGTAATGGCAAGAGTTTACTGGAAAGATGGGCTGGTGCAAATATATGATCGAGAAAGAGATATCTATAAAAAAATTGGGACGCCCACGTTTGTTTATGCCATGAATAGATTTAATGTTAGCTTTGCTTCTTTATACATCGATGACGGCATGATCTACGTAATCGAGAGTATTAAACCGGAAGTCAAAGTTATCTCGGCGGCGCAAGCAAAAATCGTAAAATCGCTGATACTCTCCCCCCCTTTTTATATCCCCATTCCTTCCAAATATACGGCGAAGAAATATGATGATAAAGCCCATCGTGAATGGATGGATAGCTGGACTTTAATTTCAGATATGATGTTAAATAATGGGTGGTTGCTGGTTCAGTATAAGTGGGGATATGATTTTTTGTTCGGGTATGAATTGATTAATCTTAAAGACACAGACTACCGGTTCTACATCGATAAAACATCCGAACAGATATATGATTTTTCAATAGAGGGGAAGAACATTAAATTTTATTTGGTGGAAAGGCCCGAAGAAGGAGATTTAACATGGGAAACCGCAGAGGCGTCTATTCAATAATAATACTGGTCGTATTCATATCCATGGCATATTTAGCCTGTTCAAAAAAAGAGGCAAAACCGGATTTTTTTAATGATGAAGATTTCCATCTTGCCCTGTACACCAACCCCTCATCGGATTGTATCGCGTGCATACTTAAGGGCATTAAGGCTTTAAACGCCAATACCCACAAAGAAGAACGGGAGCACATCTATGTTTTTGTAAAACCCAGCGAAGATAAAGAACGGTTCATTAATTATTTGAAAGGTGAGTTCCCCTCAGCCGCAATTGAATTTTTTGATCACACGTTGAATGCACCGACTCCATCGATTGTCCTGATGAAAAAAGAGAAAATCTATATGTGGCTGTATATCCAGAATGATCCATTCCAATTTGACCTGTGTCTAAAGAAATGCCTTCAGCTTTTTGCAAGTTTTAACAATTGATCCGGTCATAAAAACACTCTTGCCAAATAGGTCGATTCCTTGTAAAATAGGGGGTGCTTTAGAAGGTTAAAAAATGGCTGAAGAAATGAAAAAGAAACGAAAAAAAATGAAACTTTTCCTTATCGTTCTCCTGTGTGTGCTGGCGGCCCTCGGCCTCTTTACCGCTTATTTTTTCCTCTCACTTCCCAACGTCGCATATTTAAAAGACCAGAACCCCCAAACCACGTCCGTCATCGAACAACGAAAACAAGAAACCCAACAAAAAGGGAAATCATTGAAAATCCGCCAAAAATGGGTCGGGTTTAATACCATCCCGGAATTACTGAGAAACACTATCAGGGTTTCCGAAGACGTGGATTTCTACTCCCACGACGGCATTGATTTTTACGAATTAAAAGAGTCCATCAAACGCAACTTGAAAGAAGGCAAAAAGGCCCGCGGCGGCAGCACCATTACCCAACAACTGGCTAAAAACCTCTTTCTCTCTACGGAGAAATCCTATTACCGAAAACTGAAAGAAATGGTTATCGCCAAAAGAATGGAAAAATATCTTTCAAAAGATAGGATATTCTCCATCTACTTGAATGTGATCGAATTGGGCAATGGGATTTTCGGCGTCGAAGCGGCGTCGGAAATTTTTTTCAATAAATCCGTGAACCGTTTAACTCTAAGCGAAATCATCCGCCTGGCGGCAGTAATTCCCAAACCGCTGAAAGTCACGCCCCTGTCCAATTCCAATTATCTAAAATGGCGGGCCAACCTACTGCTGGAACGGCTGGTCAAATACGGCTATATCTCCGAATCGGAATATCGATCGGCTAAAGAAGAATTTAAAAAATAAAAAACGTTGCCACCAGGGCACCAGGGGGAAAAAGATAGAATGATGAATGATGAATGATGAATGATGAAAAATCAAGCAGAATAGTAGATGCCTCTTTTTGTCCGTGAGTCGTCCGTGTTCGTCCGTGGCCCCTACTTCGCGTGTCTTCGCGTTCTTCGCGGCTATCTTTATTATTTCGCAAATTTCCTGGCCAGGTCGTTGTCTACTACATACATACAGATTTCCCTGGCGCCCTTTTTATTATACTGGTATTTTTTCACCAGGTTGTCGATCAAAAAGGTAACATCCTCCCGGATCTTTGTATCATACGCTTTAAATGTCTCGGTATCGAAATCCTTGATGGCCCTGCGAAAATTCTCGTTCTTGAGAAAGGGATCCAGGGCTTTTTCTTTCAGGTGAAAAATATATCGTTCCCTTAGATTGGCGTAAAGTTCCGTCCCTGTAACCGGTTTGCCCTCCACCATGATTTCCCGGGTCAGCGTATGGGAAGCATAGGTTTTTTGCGTATCCTGCCTAAAAGAGAGACGCGTGTTGATATTGACCTTTTCACCCAGTAGGCGCAGCTCGATGGTTTCGAAAAAATCTTCATCGATTTTCAACTTTTCCTTTGTATAGATAGAGGTAACCTCGATTCCCGGTTCAAAATTGACCGCATAGAGGTAGTCCTGGATATCGGCGGATATTTTTTCTTCATTAAAATAATACAGGGCCTCTTTTACTTCCTGCAAAATGCTGTAATCGTACATATGAAGCAGCGATTCCAGGAATCCGCCCGGGATATGCCCCGTATACTCTTCATCGATCTTTTTAAAGAAAGTCGTCAGCATGGACATAGTAATCAAACGGTCCTCGCTGGCATATGCGGTATAAAAATCATTGAATAATTTAATCGATTCCCGGCCGGAAAATCCATTGTCCCCTTCCTTTTCCGATTCCGCGATTACTTTTTTCCGTATGGCGGAAGTAAATTTTTTTACATCTTCCTCTTTCAGCCAGGTAGGGATATAGCCCGTGTAAATTTCCATTTTTAACAACTGCAGGTTTTTGTCGCAATAGCCTTTGTATTTATCCGGGCTGCCGATCCACTCCAATAAAGCCGGGGATTGTTCTTTTAACCGCGAAGAGATGATGATGCGGGCAAAATTGTGCAGCACTTTGGGCAGGAAATTGGCGTCGATGTGTTTACCGAAAATATCCCGGTAAATTTTCACTTCCGTCCGCAGGTCCAGGACATAAGGAATTTCGATGTACTCGACGCGGTCCTGGAACGACAGCAGCCCCCCTATATTTATTTTGTCTTCGGGGTTCATCAGCGCCAGGAAAAGCGAATTGACATTTTCCTCGATATGCTCCACTTTGTGAATCCCCTCGCTGATAATATTATGAAGCTCCAGCAACCGTTCGGTATTATGGGACTTGATGTCCATCAAGGCATAAATGCCGTTATTGGTCCTGGCATAGTTGGAATAAATGTAGCGGACGCGGTTGCTGTCTTTAAAAAGTCCATCCAACCGGAGTTGAAGCATATCATTGCCGACCACATTCCGCCGCTGCGGCTTATCCCCGGGATTAAACACACTGACACCCTCTCCCAGGCGCCGGTTGAAATAATATTTTTGCGCATAAAGCATGGCATACACCTTCGCAGGGTTATCCAGTTTTTCCAACAGCGCTTTATAAATTGAACTGCAAATGGTGCAGGGGTTGTCCCGGAAAACCCATTCATATTCCTTTTCCGTAAACAACTCCCATTTAAATTGATCGTTTTTAAACAGGCTGTCGAAAAACGCCCGGCGTTGGGATTTGGGAATCATTAAAATAGGATTATCGTGACTGGGGCAGGGGATTTCCACGTATTCCCCGGTTTCCCGGATAAAAGAAGGCATGGGGGTATTTTTTTCTTGTTCCGCCGCATCCGCCGCATCCACCTCATCCTCTTCAAGGTTTTTCTTCCTGTAATTCCGGGTGATTTTGGCGTCTTTCAACGCCCCCAACGCTTCGCGGTTCAAACGCCAGATGATTTCGTAGCGCGCGCCCGCTTCGGTATTGGCGTAGGTTTCGAATTTACACAGCAGGTTATTGAGAAACGTGCTTTTACCGCAGCCGTGGGGACCTTTAAATATGTAAATCTTGTTTTGCTGGGCGCCCTGGCGCATGGTTTTTACCTTGTTCACCAACCGGTTGGCAAACAAACGGTCGGCAAAGAACGGATGGTCGGTATCTTCCACCAGGAGTTTCTCGGAGTCGTAATCGACATAACCGATGCTTTCGGGGTCGCCCGGGTATTCATCGACGCCTTCCCCCACATAACTCTTTATCATGTCATGAAACACCTGGAATATATTGCGAATATTGACCTGTGGGTCCCGGGCCAGGTATTCCAGGAATTTTTTAAAGGGAACGGGTTTCTGCTGATCCGATGCGTCTACATTCCGGCCCAGGTTATCCATTGCTTTTTTTATATTAGTTAAATGTTCCATAATCTCACTCTCGTATTCCTGTTACAGGTTCTTCTTAGTGATTTTACGATTTTCCATGGTATACAACACGCGCCGGAACTGGGGTTCCTTTTTGGCTTCTTCCTCTTCCCCGGCCGGCGTTAAGGGCTGGCCGAATAGGGGACCGCGGGTTTTTTCCGGCTGTATCAATTCCGAGGTTTCCAGTTTCACCGGTTTTCCCCACAGGTATTCGACGCCCATCATGGCGTTGGGAATATAATCTTTGTACAGGGGTTTCCCTTCAAAACGGTGGTTCAAATAGAGGGCGCCGTCGCCGCTGTTTTCCTCGCTCACTTCGATGAAGGGGGGATGGTACAGCGAATCCAGTATCATTTGCCGGTAATCTTCGACTTTCCGGCTTTTCACATAATATTCCCAGACCATGCGGTCGCGGTTCAAGCGTTTGCCCACGACAAACAATTGGTGTCGGTTGATAAATTCCTGGTCCAGGAAGGTATTGATGAAGAGGAAATCGCTGAAATTTTCGCGCACATGAAAAATAAAGGCTTTGCCTTTGCCTGTTTTTTGATCGAACTCTTTCCGGGCCCGTTCATCGGCGATACGCTGGAATTGGTGGGAGAGTTTTCCTTTATCAGCCAGTTCTTCGATGTATTCGAAGAGTCTCATACCGAGCGCATAGGGGTTGAGGCCCACCCGCGGCATGGTGGTGACGCCCGAATTGACCCGGGCGTATTCGACTTCGTGGCCCCGGATCCGTTCATCCGCCAGGAAAAGATGCTCATGCCAGTAACTGGCCCAACCTTCGTTCATGATCTTGGTGCGTATCTGCGGTTGGAAAAACAACGAGGTGCTGCGTACCACCTCGACGACGGATTTCATCCATTTGTTTTCTTCTTTATTGAGAAAGGCGGAATGTTCCAGTATGAATTGGATGACGTCCAGTTTGGCGGGTTTCTCTTCTTCCAGGTTCTTATTAAAGAGGGATTCGAATTCGGGATTTTTTTGTTTGACTTCGGAGAAAAAAGCATCCTCGCCCCGTTCGCCGTACTCTTTCATCAGGCGGTTGTATTTTTCCACTTCTTTGACATAGTCATGGATAGGGACTTTCTTTACTGTTTGGAGAAAGATATCGAAATAGTAATCCAGGCGTTTTTGGGCTTTGCCGGTTCCCGACCCCCGCCTGTCCAACCGCGACAGTGTCCTGTAATAGCCCACCAGGTTATCGATGCCCCGGGCAAATTCGATGACGTAATCGACCCAACGGCCCTTTTCCGACCGCAGTTTGGCAATCAACCGTTTATCCGAAAGCGCCTGGGCCGTGAAATCGTAATCCCAGGTATGGCTGAAATAAACGTTATCCTGGAAAAAATCGATATGCCCCAACACGTGATAGAAGATCATGACGTTGAGCCAGTCGGGGTTATTGTCGTTGTAAAAGGAGATGGCCGGACGGGTATTGATGACTGTTTCATAGGGGTTGTGGGGATATAGTTCGTATTTTCCTTTTTCTTTGAGTACTTCCACGTCGTGGACCCAGAAGTCGTAGAGGGTGGGGATCATGACTTTGGGGGACAACTCCAGGAGGTCCCGGTTGGTCACGATATATTCCAGGGTTTCATCGACAAATTTCAGGCCGGATAACCGGGCCCGGCGTTTGCATTCCTCCATGATGGCCTTTGTATGTTGATCGATCAATTCCATTGTTTTTTCCTACTTATTCATCATTCATCATTCATCATTCATCATTCGGATATAAGTTTCTTAATTCCTTCGATGATCCGCGTTTCGTCGGCGTCGTCTTGCATGGCGTCCATGCGGATATCCACGGGTCTTTTCAGCAGGAGGCCGGACAGTTTCATATAGCGTTCCATATCGGTTTCCCTGGAGGCGGAAAAACTATTGCGGGCCACGGTGATACCCACGCGGTTGGTGTACTTCAGCATGCGCTCGATTTCAGGGACCGTGGTTTTGCCGTCGGTATCCCAATCGTCGCCGTCGGTGCCGTGGAAGACATAGATATTGTAATCTTTTTGCAGGCCTTCCTTTTCCACGATTTCGTTTACCAGGTGGAAAGCGGAGGCTACTTTGGTGCCGCCGGCCACCCGGGAGTTGTAATAGGTATAGAAATCCGGCGCTTCTTTGGCCTCGGTGTCGTGGAGGATGAAACGGGTTTCTACCTGCCGGGCGTATTGATAAATCAGCCAACTGTAGATCAGCACATGCTGGCCCACCACTAGTTCCGTGGGTTTGCCCGACATGGAACCGGAATAATCTCTCATGAAGAAAACCATGGCCTGGGATTCGTAGTCTTTTTCCCTGGAGAGGATGCGGTAAATTTTGTCTTTGGGGGACACCAGGAAACCGGTGGTATCGATATTACCCACGTCCGGGATATTTCCCAGGTGGATATTGGTTTCGATGATTTTGCGCAGCGTGGCTTTTTTGTCCAGGAACTGGCCGAAACCGCGGTGGCGGTCGGTAAGGTCATAGGAATAACGGGCCATGGCGCGTTTTTTGCCTTTGTCTTTGAGGTTGGGCAGTTGGAATTTTTCGGTGAGGATTTTACCCAGGTCATAGGCGGAGGATTCCATTTCATGTGTTTCGCCGCCGCCTTCCCCGGCGCCGCCTTCGCCGGCTTCGCCGGGTTGGTGCACGGGTTGTTCGCCGATTACCTCGCCTTCTTCACCCTGGCCCGTACCGCCGGACGATTCGCCTTCGCCGCTTTCCTCATCGGTGGGCATGTGGTGGACGAACTTTTCCTCCTCGGTGGTGGGCACTACCACGATTTTGTCTTTGCCGCCCCGGCCTGGTTTGATCAATTTACCGACCCTTATTTTCCGGGGGAACCCGTCTTTTTCTCTTTGTTTGTCCCGTTCCAGCAGTTCATCCAGCGAACGGATCCGCAGAGTATAGGCGCCGGCCGAATTATCCGGGAAATCTTGCAGCACGGCCAGGTCGTGGTAATCGTATATTCCTTTCATCTTTCTACTTCTCGTCTTCCTGGGTGCAGAAGTATTCGATGGTTTTTTGCGCGCAGGTCTTGCAGTAGTTCAGTTTGGTCAGCATGGTATCGATCATGCGGTCGTAGAGTTTCTGGTTTTCTTCGTTGGTGCGGTTGGCCAGGGCGCCGATCAGGCTGCCGGAACCGGCGATATCGGATTTTAAACGGACATCGGTCACGGCCTTTACCAGTTCCAGGTTATCCATGAAATCGTAGTTGGGATCGACGGAAATTTTCTGGCCGTAGATTTTGCGGATGGAAGTGCGGAAATTATCCCGCTGCTCAGTGGTTTTCAAACCCAGGCGTTCCTCCACGCTGTTGATATAGCGTTCATCGATCTTGATGGCTTTCAGTTCGCCGGTTTGCGGGTCTTTGTATTTCCACATTTTATCCGGGCCCAGGTTTTCCGCATCGACGCCGATAATCATATTGACGTAGTTCAGTACGTCCTTGCGAATGGCCAGGGGTTCATCCATGTAGGCGTTGAACATTTCGGTCATGATGCGTTCCCTGTAGAGCCCCCGGGCATGTTTCAGGTCTTCCAGGTATTTGGCCCGGTCATTGGCGTCCGGCACGTAATCCAGCACCACCCGTTCCAGGGATTTGAACACATCCAGGGCGAACATACATTTGCCTTCGTTGGTATCCGAGCCCTCGATCAGCAGTTGGATGGCCCTGCCCAGGTTTCTCTGGCCCAGTCCTTTCTGGCCGAACCGTTTGGTGATATCCGGGTTCTGGCTGAGGGTATCGATCACTTCCGCCAGGGTTTTCAGGCTCTTTTCGCCGGCCACTTCGCCGGCGGCCAGTTTCATGGTTTCCACCGGCGTTAATTTTTCCGACCGGGGCAGCCGGGACAGGATGGCGCCCACGGAGGCGGCGTAATTGAGGTTGGGGTCCTGGTGCAGCTCGGCTTTGGTGAAGGTGTATTTGGTTTCGCTGCCGATGGCGTAGTCGGTCAGGTATTCCTGCAGTTTGTAGTTGGTGTTGTGGGAGACATAGGTAATGCGGCACCGGTCCACGATCGGGGCCTCTTCCCTTTCTTCCAGGAAACGGTTGAATTCGGAGTTGTTGCTGGTGGCGATGATGAGGGTGTCGATGGGCCATTTGAAGCCGTCGATTTCGATGACGCGGTTCTGGATGACGCCCAGGTAGACCTGGACCAGGTCTTTTTTATTTTTAAAGATTTCGTCGCTGAAGTGGATGCCGCCGCCGGCCACGCGGGCCAGGGCGCCCCGGCGCAAATCGAAACGGTAGGGGTTGGCGGTGTCCGTGATATGCAGGAGCCGTTGAATGGATTCTTCGCCCAGCAGGTCCACGGCGGACGAGGTGATTTTATCCTTGGCCGGGTATTTGCCGGTCAATGTTCCCATGCTTTCCATTAAGGGCACCGGGACCACTTCGATGAAGTTCAGGGCTTCTTCCACGCTGCCGTTGACATAGCCCATGATATCGTTCCAGATATATTCGCTGCAAGCGCCCATGGGCCGGTAATTATCGTATAACACTTCGATCTCTCGATCGGGGAACCCGATCTTGCCAAGGAGGGCTTTATTTTCATCGCGGTTGGCCGTGAGGTTCATGGCCAGGATCATGGGGTCTTCATAGGTCTGGGATTCGGCCGTGGTGATTTTGCCGTATTTGCCCAGTTGGTCAAGGAATTTGAAGCGGAAGGTAAATTTGCGGTTCGGGTCTTTGGAAAGGAAATGGCGGTACATGGTGCAAAGGTATTCGACGAAGAAAGTTTTACCGTTTCCCGGTTCGCCTACCAGGACGAAAGCCATTTCTTTGGAAGAGCCGCCTTCGGCGGCGTCTTTGACATAGGAGACAAAGCTGTTGATTTCCTCGTACATGCCGATCATATGTTTTTTGGCGCTCCTGAAAATTTTGAAATCATAGATGGTTTTGCCGTTCACCACGACTTTCTCGATCTCGTCTTCCAGGATCATCCTGGTAACGCCCTGGAAAGCGTTTTCGAAACGTCTTTTGCCTTCTTTTACGGCGGTCAGGTGTTCTTGCAGTGAAAATGTGCGTTTGTTGTTATCGTTCATATTTCCTCCAGTGCTGGGAAAAAGTTCCGTTTCGATTCGTTATAATAAAACGGTAATTTGTGTTCCTGGAACTTTTTCCAGTCTTTAAATTACACATAAAAGTTTTTTTTGTCAAGTGTTTTGATTAGTTTTTCCGGCTTGTTCCGTTTTTCCCTTTTCAAATTTTGAGGATTTCAATTTTGGACGGGTTCCATGTGCCCAGTTGGTATTTTTTTTCAGCAATTCTTAAGTGATCGGGAATCTCCAGTATAGGAATACTTTCCATTCGGCGTTTTTCATTTATCACCTGGATTGCCGCGTATTCAGAGGTAACCGGGTCTTTGCCCATGATAATTCCTGCCCAATACCAGGGGACTCCCCTGCGGTATGTGCCCCTGAACCCGTCGCAAAGGTTAAGAATGGTCTTATTTTTGATACTGGGCCGGGCATTGACTTCGGCAAGAAAATCCGGGTCGCCATGGCATTTGGACATATCTTTGTTCATCAAACTGCCGATGTGATTTTTTAGAAATAAGCTGACCCCGAAATCGCTTTCTACGCATTTCAGCGAAGCCAGGTTGATTATTTTAGAAGCGGTATCGGTGATAATACGGGTCAGTTTTTCCTGGGGATGATAGCCGCCGCCGTCATCATTACCAAAGCACCTGACCCCGGTCCCGGTCTTATTGATTTTGAAACCACCCTCTTCCAGGTCGGAGTTGGAACGTTCGTAAATGATGATTTGGTTGAGGGCAATGACGCTGTTCAGGCTCTGGCATAAGGCCCGGACCAGTTCCTGGTGGGGGCGGAGATCGAGGGTCCAGGTATTGCAATTGACTTTGACGGCGACCACATCGTTGGGTACTAAACCCAGGACCGCCCAGCCGTGGGCGGAATCGGCGGCCCCGGTCAGCGCCAATAGGGCTTTATTGAAAAGGGCGGTAACTTCCTCTTGATTGCATTGGTTGCGTTGGTTAATGGCTTTTGGGTCCTGGGCCAGGATAACTCTTGATTTTACAGGGGCTGCGCCGGCTAAGGCCCCTTTTAATAAAGAAAAAGTCCCGGCGGCTGCTCCCAACGCTGCAATGGTTTGTGTACCGGATTTGATAAAAGCTCTCCTGGTTAGTTTTCTCGACATATTTTCCTCCTTTTTATAGGGTTTTATAAATCTCTTCGGCGAATTGGGTTAGCGTCTCTGTCAGTGTATCGTTGCTCAAGCCGAGGTATATTAAGTATTTTCCTTTGATAAAATAGATGAGGTAATCGGGTTCGTAGTGGTAGGTTTTGCAGGCGGCGCCGATATTCTTTTCGCTAAAGCCCGGCGGGCAGATGGCTTCATCGGCGTAAGCGGCTTTGGCATTTTCCGCGGACCCCAGTTGGTAAATGTCAAGGGTTATTGTATCCTGGTTTTTGGGGTTTTCCAGGGCAGCGGTTGTCGTCTCTTTTTTGAGGATAATATGGGTAACGCTGTGGAAGCCATGTTTAATATAAACCTCGCCGCCGCCGTCGATATAATCGTATATTGTGCCGTTTTTTTGGGGATGATCATAGGTGCCGTAATATTCCGGCGTCTGGGCATAGACAAAGCCGTCCGGGATTTTCCCGGGAATAAATGGGTTGTTTTCAGTTTGAGAGAAGGTGGTGAGGAAGGACAACATTAAGAGGCACCGGCAGAGGAAATACGCGGGGCCGCATTTTTTCTTTGTCAAGCGTTCATTTGTCATGTATTCTCCTGCCGACTATTTTATTAAAAATAGTATGAAAAGTCTACTAAATAATCAAAAGTTTTGGGAAGTCCGGAAACCTTTTTTCAAAAAGGTTTCTGGCGCGGTACTTGCCGGTGGCCTTACAGGTCTTGCAAGTATTTGAATTTTTGGATAAAATAAGGCATGCTTAAAAACAAAAATCCTTTACGTCGTGAACAGATCGAATTATTGCCGAAAGTAGAGCTTCATGTGCACCTGGACTGCTGTTTGAGTTTCGGTGTCGTATCCCGGCTTAAACCCGGTATCACCCGCGAAGAATACGCCGGTGATTTTGTGGGCCGTCCCAAATACAAAGACCTGGCAGATTTCCTTAAAATCATCGACCACAGCCTGGAACTGATGCAAACAAAAGAAAGTCTTGGCTTAGTCGCCGAAGACCTCTTCCAACAGTTTAAAAAGGACAATGTTATTTATGCGGAAATTCGTTTCGCGCCTTTTTTACACCTGCGACAGGGTTTGTCTCCGTCAGACGTGGTCGGGACCGTGGAGGAATCTGTTTCCCGGTGTGTGAAAGAGACGGGCATCGAAGCGCGAATTATTTTATGCACCTTGCGCCATTATACCAAAGAGCAGAGTATGACCACAGTTAAATTAGCAGGGCAGTTTAGCGGTACACGGGTGGCAGCGTTGGACCTCAGCGCGGATGAAGCTGGTTTCCCCATAGACGCCCACATTGCCGCCTTCCAATATGCCCGGAAGAAAGGCATTTATTGCACTGCCCATGCCGGTGAAGCAAAAGGACCGGGAAGTATACGGGAAACGCTTGAATATTTCAAACCTTCCCGCATCGGTCACGGCGTCCGTTGTATCGAAGACCCGCTTTTGATGGATGAATTAAAAAGGAAAAGAATCCACCTGGAAGTCTGCCCATCGTGTAATGTCCGGATCGGTATTTTTAATACTTATGCCGATCATCCCATCGACCGTTTATTTAACAGTGGGATTTCGCTGGGCATCAATACCGATGGCCGCGCCATTACCGACATTTCCCTGACCGATGAATATGAACGGTTACAAAACACCTTCGGATGGGGGTTGGAGCATTTTCGCACCTGTAACCAAAACGCCCTACAGGCAGCCTTTTTACCGGGTGAAACAAAGGCTGCCCTGCAAGAGAAACTGTGTTAATCCCCAAATGCCTGATATGAAAATAGCCACAAAGGCACGAAGGCACAAAGGTACACCAAGGAGTTTAGTATTAAAAAATTCTTGGTGTACCTTGGTGACTTGGTGCCTTGGCGGCTAAAACTCTTTTTTGATTTCAGTTTTTCCTGGGGAGGGGTTGCCTGGAACACAATCGCCAATGGTTACATGATCCGGGAGTGGTGCATTAAGAAGGTTATTAGGCCGGGTTATTTTCAATTGCCATAAAGGGGGTCCTGGGGGGATTTCCAGGAAGGTGCGGTTTCCCTCGTAGGTGGCTGTCAAATTTCCCTGGGAAAAGAGGGCCGGTAGGGATGGTGCTGCAATTCACCTCTCAAGCGTCTACCGTAAGGGTCTGATGAGAAAAAAAAATTGAAAAAAAAGTTGACTTTTCCATCTCAGGTGTTTAATATTATGAGATGCATAAAACAAAATTTTCAGGTTTATGGTTTGTTTCCCTTTCCTGCCCAACAGCCAAATCAAATCAATTAAAATAACAATAGGAGAATAACATGAAACACAAATCATTATCCAAAAAGTTAGTTCTAAGCAAAGTGAGCATTTCAAATCTCAGCGAAACGGAATTGCTCCGGGTAAAGGGCGGTACTCCAACTGATTACTTTGATTGTTGGACCTTGTATAGAGATCTATGTCGGACCGAAGCTCCCTTCTATTGCCCTTCATATTATCCTGGTTGTTCCGCATTATGTTAGTCGGTAAATAGCGACGGGGAGCAGGTCATAAATCTGTTGAGGCCTGCTCCCTGCTATTCCCTGGAAATGAGTTCTCCTTCTCTTTTATCTATCCCCAAATTTAAAACAACACCGCCGCGGCCTCTATAAAGACCTTCTTAGGCAGCGGATGCCGCCCTCCCTGGGGTCTCTGCGTTCTCTATGTCTAAAACTCTTTTTTGGTTCCGGCTTTCCCGGTCTGGGGGTTGCCGGGATCCCAATCGCCAATGGTTACTTGATCCGATGGTGGTGCGGTAAGATGATCGCTGGGCCGGGTAATTTTCAATTGCCAGATAGGGGGTCCTGGGGGGAAAGAAGAAAGGAAGCGAGGAAGAGAAGAAGAGCGGAAAAGCGGAAAAAAATCTGTGTGAATCAGTGTAATCTGTGGACGAAAATAATTCGTGTTAATTCGTATAATTCGTGGGCTGTTTTTTCTTCGTGTGTCTTCGCGTTCTTCGCGGCTATATACCTGGTACACAATCGCCAATCGTTACTTGATCCGCTGGCGGAGCATTAAGAAGGTTGTCGGGCCGGGTAATTTTCAATTGCCATATCGGCGGACCCGAAGGGATTTCCAGGAAGGTGCGGTCGCCATCTCCGGCGTGGGTGATAGTTAGATTCCCCTGGGAAAAGAACTTGAAATCCACCCATGAAGGGATGTCGATCAAGCAGTCCTTTTCCAAATTACCGGGGCCGCTGACAATGGAAATGTGTAGGTAGTCGCCTTCGGCGGAGGTTTTTAACGGGAGGGTAATGGAGCTGTTGTGGCTGATCATATACGCGCTTCGATTGGAATGGTGGTAGACATTCAGGTCACGTTTTTCCGCATTCAATTTGTTATTGACAGTGATTTCTATTTCCGACATGGGGCCTCCTTGGTTTGTTTTTGTCACGGGATTATATAAAGGGGGGAGGGGACTGGCTAGAAAACGTCTGTCCCCAACCGCCCCTGGAATGATTACCTATCTACTCCTTGGCAGTTCCATTTTAATCTTAATTATGAGTTATCACGTCCTTAAAACCAATCCTGTAGGGTTAATCATTCCGTACCCATAAGCGTAATCGAATCCTGTTGGCCCCAAATCGATAGAAGTTTGTTCTATTAATTTTTTTAAAGCCTTCTGGTTTCCTATTTCATTGCTAAGCGGATTTTTTTTTTGATAACTTAACATCAAGGCAACACAACCGGATACAAATGCGGCAGCCATTGATGTTCCACTTTCTTTTTTGTATCCTTTGTCAATCCAACACGATTGTATACATTCACCCGGGGCAACAACAGATATCTCTTTTCCTCTTCCAGAATATTGGCTCACTATATAACTCTTCCCATCATAATCAACACTTCCTACTCCAATAACCTCGTCATAACAGGCTGGGAATTTTACTGTATATTTGTTGTTTCCTGTGGAGGCAATAACAAATATATTTTTTTCTACTGCCACTTTCAACGCATTGTGGAGGCTATTATTATTTACATTTGTCTCTAGGCTAAGATTAATTATACGGGCGTTGTTTTCAATAGCCCAATTAACAGCTTTTGTAATCTGAGTCAAGCTCTTAAAATTTTCGTTATCTGAAATTTTCGCAATCAAAAGTTCTGATTCAGGAGCTATTCCAATAACACCACTTCCTGTTGAACGGGCTCCAATTATCCCTGCGATATGGGTTCCATGTCCATATATATCAGCAACACTTCCCCCTCCTGTAAAATCATATGTATCTTTAATACCTGTTTTCAAATCCGGATGAGATAAATCTATTCCCGTATCAAGAATTGCTATTTTTATATCTTCTCCTTTTGTATATTCCCAAATCTTATCGATAGATAATAGGGATAAGTCCCAATTAACAAAGTCAGTTTTCATTAGATTGCTCCTTTATCATTTTTTATCTGTTTCTGTTTTTTCATCGGTTTTAGGTGCATCCGTTTTAGCTGATGCAAAAGGATTTGAACCAAATCGAAAGGTAATCGATAAAAACGGATTGAGACTGTATACACTCTTGTGCAAATCATCGAATTCCAGCATCTCTTTAACTATCATTCCTTCATCGTATTTATCTTTCAAACGATACTGCTTATGAAATGCCACTCCCAGGTTTATTCCAATATTATAATTGTAAATAAATCCAATTCCCGCGAATACAGTGGGATTTTTAAAATCAATCCCAAGTCCTCCTGTAAGACCAATTCTCCAGGGAGTTGACATCCCTTTGGTCGGCATCCACCAGAAAAATATTGAAGGCACGAAATCCGTATCCATCCAGTCCTTCTTGGAACCATCCGTTTTTTGAGCAATTATATACTCATTTGAGTTATTTGCATTATCTTTTTTTACGAAGAAATTATTTGATTTTCTGAAAAGAGGACTAATAAAGCTGAAACCGTAACTGGTATACCATTTACCCCTGGGAGTTGAATAGCTGCTAATGAGATATTTCCATTTTAGATTGCGTCGCGTAATGACAATTGTCAGTAGTGCATCCTTTTTTAGCTCCAAATTAACCGGGTGGATATGAACCGAATTTGCCTGTACTTTAATTGCCAGGGCTTTGGAATCACAATTAATTTCATTTTTTTCGATTATCCGTAACGTGAGTCTAAGCTTTTCAAGTAGATCAGGTAGCTGTTTCTCCTTCCACTTCCCATAATTCGCAGGCGTGGCAGCATCTTTTTGAAGTGCGTCAATTTGAAAAAGTAAGTCAACCAAATTATTACATTCCCCGCCCGTTTGCTGATCCTTGGCTATGTTAGGATTGCTTGACGACATATCTCCGGCAGTTGATAATGGTGGTATCTCAGTTTCCGATAACACAATTTCAATTTTGTAATCCTCATTACTAAACCAGTTACTTATTTTTAAGGAATCTACTTTTTCTAACTGAGTTCTTATCTCAATGATTCCTTTGTTCGGTTCATCCTTGGCCAGGTCGATTTCAATTGAATTGGATTCAGAATGTATTAATTGACTTAGTAAAAATAAGGTTATAAAGATTATCTTTCTCATATTTTCCTCCATTTATTTTTATATGAGTAACTTCTTTTCTCAAAAGTTTTCCTGGGACAAACTTTCAAAACCCATACGCTCCACTACTCCGCACATTCATAAAACCTTTCCATCTCTCCTCGCTTTATACAAATCCCTCCAATTTACTGATCCTGTATTCCCCAAAGTTTTCCTGGGCAAACTTTCAAAACCCATCCACACTGTAAACCACACGCTTACCACTGCCACATCCGCGATCGCTGACCGCCTTTCGAACGATCTATCATTATTATAGTATAAAAATTCCCCCGGAGTGAGTAATCTCGTTGCAAAATGACGGGTAAAATCGTTGCACGAAAATCAAATGCATAGAACAAATGATGCGGAATGGGTAATTTTGATGCGAATAAGGTAGCCGCGAAGAACGCGAAGAACCGAGAAGTAGGGCCACGGACGAGCACGGACGGACACTGACTAAAGTAATTGATAAAACATGGAAGAACTGCCCACGTTATCAGCGAACACACGGAAAGACACAGAAAAAACCTTGGTGTATCTTGGTGTCTTGTGCTGGCGTGCCTTGGTGGCGAAAAACAAGCCCACGAATTACACGAATTATCACGAATGACCAATGACCAAAATCCAAATGAACAAAACAAAAACAAGCGCCCGCGAAACACGCGAAAAACGCGAAAGGTCTTTTTGTGGTTTGTAATTTGTGATTTTCCTTTCATCATCCTATCTTTTCCTCCGCTCTTCCTCGCTTTCATTTTACCTGTCCGTGTGTCGTCCGTGTTCGTCCGTGACTCTTCTTTTAATTCGCGTCATTCGTGGGTCTGTTTTGATTTGCGCCGGATTTATGATCTAATCTATCCACAAAAGGAGATTCCCTATCTGTATAAGGAAATGCCCCATCTGTATAAGGAAACGCCCCATCTGCAAAATGATAATAGTAATCTGTATAAGGAAGATAGTAATCTATAAAGACATTATTGTGATGCGTAAAAGGATTATTTAACCCAATGTAGGCACAATTTAACCCCATATAATCGTGATTCAACCCAATATAACCATAATTCTACCCAATAGAAGGAGAGTCCTACCTAATATAAGCGCATTCCCACCCCATACAATGATAATTCCACGAAACCTTTTCTCTTCTTTTTGCGTATCACCGGATTCTAAGTAATTTTAGGAGGTAAAAACCATGAATGTTTTAGAAAGAAGAAAATCGGTAAAAGCTATCAGCGGTAAATTCAAATATGTACGGGAAATGCTGAGAATATCGGCCAATTCCATGGCCGCACGGATGGGAGTTTCTCGCTCCAGTTACGATAAGTACGAATACGGGGGCTCTTTCCCCAGCACACTGGGTTTGAAAGTCCTGGCCCTTGATTTCAATATCTCCCTGGACTGGCTGATCGCCGGTAAAGGCCCTATGATTTATAAAGAAAAAACAGGTCTAACCGCGGATATGGCCGATGTAAACAGCGACGTGAAAGCTCTCCTGGTCGACATGGAACGCATCCCCTTACTCCGCTATGAAGTCCTAACTCTCTACCACAAATTCATCCTGGAACATAAAGACCTGATGCCCACACCGGGAAATGATTAGAAACCTGAATTCACCGTCAAATTGCCCCCGGCGGGTCAGGACCTTTTTGAAAAAAGGTCCCGACACCCCAAAAAACTTCTAATAGTCAAAAGCTTTGGGAAGTCCAGAAAACCGGCATCTTTTCTTTTACCGGGGATTATGGTATTATCTAAGAAGATTCAGACTTTAGTCAAGGAGTGTATAATGAAGGTTCGATTACTTTCAGTGGTTTTGTTATGGTTCGTATGTGTTGCCGTTTTGTTTCCAGCGGAAAAAAAGGAAGGCTGTACGACTGCTATTATCAACGGCGGCGCATCGGCCGACGGCGCGCCCATGCTGTGGAAAAACAGGGATACCGATACCCTGGAAAATAAGGTGATCTACATCGATGAAAAACCTTACAGCTACATCGGCCTGGTCAACGCGGAAGAAACTTCGGGCCGCTGGGTATACGCGGGTTTAAATTCGGAAGGATTCGGGATTATGAACTCGGTCGCTTATAACCTGCCCAAAACCGGGGGCGAAATGCAAGACCTGGAAGGTCTGATCATGTCCGAAGCCTTGAGGACTTGCCGCACTGTAGATGACTTCGAGCAAGCCATAAAGAAAAACCTGGGCGCGAGTCTTGGCAGTTGGGCTAATTTCGGGGTTATCGACGGCGACGGGATTGCTGTTATTTTCGAGGTGCACAATCATGGCTATAAGAAATACGATGCCGCCGGCGCCCCGGAAAAGTACCTGATTAATTCAAATTTTGCCAGGAGCGGCCAGGAAGGAAAAGGGGCCGGGTATCTTCGTTTCGAACGGGCCGAGGCATTGTTTAAAGAAATTCCGGGAAAAATATCCCATGAATATATATTCCAAAACATTGCCAGGGATTTCGGGCACCCGTTATTAAAGCACCCCACCTTAAAGGAACTGGAAAAAATCTCCAATAGTCAACCTTACTGGGTGTACAGCAGGGATTGTATTAACCGGCCCTCCACAGCCGCGGCAGTGGTAATAATCGGCAGGACACCGGGGGATAAGCAATCGATTGCAACATTCTGGGTGCTGCTGGGCGAGCCCGTGACTTCCATCGCGGTTCCTGTCTGGGTAGAAGCCAAAGGGACGCCGGCGCCGCTGCTGGATGGGAAAAATGCGCCTATCTGCGCTGAGGCCATGCGTCTCAAACGGATCATTCGTCCGCTGGCGGAGGATTCCAAAGAGCATTATATGCAGGTAACTCGATTGGTTAACAAGGAAAAAACCGGGTTTTTACCGGCGCTGCTGAAAGTGGAGAAAGAGATATTTGCGGAGACAACGCAATTTTTGAAAACCGCGCATACTGGAGAGGAGTTAAGAACATTCCAGGAAAAGATGGCGCAAAAGGCACAGATGGCACTGGAGTTAATCAAACCTATAAGAGAATAAGTTCTGCCACCAGGGCGCCAGGGCACAGGTGAGAAGGTAAAAAAGAGATGAATGATGAAAGAAAAGTAAAAATGAAAAACGAAAAATGAAAAATTAAAAATGAAAAAATCTGTGTGAATCAGTGTAATCGCCCCTACGTGGACCTGAGTTTTTTAATTCGTGATAATTCGAGTAATTCGTGGGCTGTTTTTCTTCGAGGTCTTCGCGGCTATTTTCATGGCACACCTGAAAAATCGCCTGGGCTCTTGACATTTCTTCATATTTAAGTTATCGTAACCCAGGTTACGGTAACATAGGTTGCGAAGTTACGAAAATGGAGGTTACCCGGATGAAATTTTATAACCGACAAACTGAATTGAACAAACTCCAACTCCTTTATGAGCAGTCCTGCGAAAGCGGTCGCATGACTGTTCTAACCGGCAGGCGCCGTGTAGGTAAAACGTCGCTGGCCCTCGAGTTTGCCAAAAATCATAAATTTCTTTACCTTTTTGTCTCTAAAAAATCTGAATCCCTGCTCTGTTTGGAATACCTGGAAGAAATCAAAAAAATCTTCACCTTACCGGTGGTGGGGGAAATCCGTAATTTTAAGGATATCTTTGCCTTATTGCTTGAGATTTCCCGGGAAGAGCATTTCACCCTGATCATCGATGAATTCCAGGAGTTTTATTATCTCAATCCCTCTGTTTATTCGGATGTGCAGCATCTATGGGACCTGGACAAAGATAAATGTAAACTTAATCTGATCTTCATCGGTTCGGTTTATTCCCTGATGCATAAAATCTTTGAGAGTTCCAGGGAACCGTTATTCGAAAGAGCAGACCGGATTTTTTATGTAAAACCTTTTAAAATCAAAACCATCCATGATATTTTAAATGATTACGGATGCATGGATGCTAAGAGCCTTTTCGATTTGTATCTCTTCACCGGGGGAGTTCCCAGGTACATGGATATATTGATAAAGAATTCGGCCCTCACTTACGAGAAAATCCTGGATTTTATGCTTGAAGAGGATTCGCCTTTTATCGATGAAGGCAAAAACCTATTGATAGAAGAGTTCGGTAAAGAATACGGAACTTATTTTTCTATCCTGGAGTTGATTTCCGTGGGAAAAACCGCCAGGGCTGAAATTGAGTCCATCCTGGGCTGCCAGGTAGGGGGATACCTTGACCGTTTGGAGAATGATTATGCGCTTGTTTCAAAACACAAACCCATCGATGCCAGACCCAATTCCCGCTTACAAAAGTACAGGATAGTCGATAATTTTTTAAATTTCTGGTTCCGGTTCATTTATCGAAACCGTTCAGCCGTAGAAACCGGGAATTTCGATTATGTAAAACTAATCATAAACCGGGATTATTCCGTATACAGCGGCCGGGTATTGGAACTTTTCTTTCAACAATTATTTGCGGATACGGGGCAATACAACCGGGTGGGTAGTTATTGGGAGAAGGGCAATGAGAACGAAATCGACCTGGTGGCGGTGAATGATTTAAAGAAAGAGATCGTTATCGCGGAAGTAAAATTAAATAAATCCAAAATCAGGCTTGAAGGCTTAAAAATCAAATCGAAAAATTTACTTGCCGCTTATCCGGGATATAGGGCGCAGTGGTTGGCCCTTGGACTGGAAGACGCCCCCATGCTGGATGTCCCGATTGAAGCCCCGCTGCGCGGGGGGCCGCCCGCTTGACTATCCACGTAAAAGTGTGCTATATATTTTCCCATGATTAATATTAGAGAGACCTGCCGGAGGAAAAAAAACATGAGAAAACATGGATTATTACTGCTATTATTGCTCGCCGGCATCCAGGCGCCGGCCGCAGAAGTCATTGCTGTACCGGGACTGGGGAAACCGGATTCCTTAACCCTGTTCAAAGACCGCCTCTATATCACCGACCAGGCGAAAAATACGGAAGAGTGGGAACTTCACATCGATAACATTTAATACCGCTTCAACGTTAACAAATATATACTACGGTGGAATCGCATGTTATTCAAAAAAACGTTACTCGCAGGGGTTATAATAACCCTTATGGTTTTACCATGTCTGGCCGAATCGGTTGCAGGCCTTCCACTTCATATACAAAAAATCACCGATAACGTCATCCGCATATGGGTAGGGGACTATATCTCATCTACCGCCGTCTCCGCCATCGCTGCCCCAAAAGGCATTGTGGCGAGAGACGGCGCCGATTACTACTTACCGCTTGCCGCTTGCCGCTTGCCGCCGGCTAAAATTTTTTTTAATCGGCGCTGATTAAATCCGCAATGGGCTTTAACGTGGGAATGTTCCCGCAAAATATTTTGATGGCCGAGGTCAAAGGAACCGCCAATATCATGCCCACAATTCCCCAAATATAACCCCAGAATATCAACGAAATCAATATCACAATGGGCGAGAGGTCGAGACTTTTGCCGGTTATCCGCGGCTCCACGGCGTTGCCGATAGTGAACTGCGTTACCATCAACCCCACCAATACCAACAACAGGCGAAGCGAAAACCCATACTGCAAAAAACATATCAGCACCGGGAACATGGTGGCAATAACAGAACCGATATTGGGGATAAAATTCAACAGCGAAACCAACAACGCGGAAAATATAACAAAATCCACCCCGGCAATGAAAAGTATAATCCCGGCAATGGTCCCGTTCAACAAACTGATAAAGGTTTTAATCGAGAGGTACTGCCGCACCTGGCTTTCGATATCGCTGATGATACGCTTGATCCTGGTTGATTGTTCCGGCGCAAAAGCTTTATCGATGCGTCCGGTCATGGATTCCCCGCCGGCCAACATAAAAATGAGGTATACCAACACCAACAGCAGGTTGCCGACAAAAGCGGCAAAAGAACCGAAGGTGCCGGAAAGCACCGCTGTGATAGAATCGAGGGATTTGGTCCAATCGATGCCGCTGATATAATTCTCCACCTGGCCGATGGGAATCTTCAACTTTTCAGAAGCACTTTTGATCATCCCCAAAACCCTCTCGCTGTAAGCGGGAAACTTCTCGACAAATGAAGCTGCACTGGAATAAATCAATGTCCCCAGGAAATAAAAAAGGATGAAAATGGAAAACAATAAAAAGATCAATACGATGAACCTGGGAATCTTCCACTGTACAAACTTCTTTACCATGCCGTTGAAAAGGAAGTAAAGCAAAAGGGCCATACATAAGGGAAGAAAAATGCTTGCCAACGCTTTCAGGATTATAACCGCGATGACCGTGGTTATAAATCCGACAAATAGCTTTATCGCCCGAAGGTCCCTGGTTTCGTCAGTCATAGCTTTTCATTTCCTCTGTGAGATTGACGGTTTTCTTTTTTTTAAAGAAGAGCAGGTCCACTTCGACATTATACTTATAAGAAAAAGTGAGGTTGCCATGCTGGCGATCGAGCCTCACATTGGCCTCATTGCCGCTCTCTTCATCGAAAACAATGCCGTTCTTCATTAAAATTTCCCTGACGGCCTTTGTGCCTTCTTCCGCGGAGAAATCCGCGCCCCGCATGGTCCCAAGGGTATCGATAACTTCCTTTCTTATCTGGGTTTCCGACAGACTGGCGGAAATCAGCTTCACTGCCGCATAGCCCCCATAAACGACGAGCAAAATCATGATTAACCCGGTAAAATTGACTCTTCCTTGTTGTTTCCTCATTTGTTTTACCTCCATTTAAATTTTTTAATGCTAAAACTCCTCATTACTTCAAATCATCGGCGCCCACAATGGCGTTTTTCCCGGAACCTTTGGCTTTTTGCAGGGCCATATCCGCCATTTTAAGGATTTCCCGGCTCTCGGAAGCATGCCGGCCGAACTGGCTGAGGCCGGCGCTGATGGTGGTTTTGACGACCCGCCCCTGGACAATGAGCTCTGTTTTTTCGATTTGCTCGCGGATGCGGTTGGCCAGGTTAACGGCCCCTTCTAAAACGGTTTCCGGCAAAATCACCAGGAATTCTTCCCCGCCGATCCTGCCGCAGATGTCCTGCTCCCGCAGCGCCCGGTTGAGTACAAAGGCGAATTTTTTTAAATAATCGTCGCCGGCCAGGTGGCCATGGACGTCGTTTATCTTCTTAAAATCGTCGATATCGATGATCATAAGACTGAAAATGCGGTTGTTGCGCCGGGCGATTTTACTTTGATTGTCCAACTCATTGATGGTATACCGCCGGTTGTAAAGACCGGTTAAAGCGTCGGTGGCGGCGAAGGTAAAAAGTTTGGAGTGGTACTGCTCCTCGAGATCGTCTTTATAATTAAACCGCAGCACCGAGTCCCCAATGTCGATCTTATCGCCGGATTTTAATATGGCCTGGGCGATGAGTTCTCCATTGACGAAAGTACCGTTGGTGGAATTCAAGTCCTTGATGATTACCTGTTCCAGGTCCCGGTTCCGGACGAAAGAGACTTCGCAGTGCACCTTGCTGACCTTCTCATCCTCGAGACAGATGGAATTGGTTTTATCCCTGCCGATGAGGATGGGACTCTGGGAAAAATTGAAATGTTTTCCAAAATCCACTTCACTGCCGTGGATAACGGTAAAACCACTGCTGAACCCGGGTTTTCCATCGATGGCGGGTACTTTTTCCCCCCTTCTTTTGCCGGGGTCCATGACGGTCATTTCATCCGTGTCTTTAATGATCCACTTATCGCTGTTCATTTGCTCAATATAACCGCGTCGTGGGGAAAGTTCATTTCCCCAGCGCTTTTTTAACCATACTGCCGATTTCCGAAGGGGTTTCCACCACATGGACCCCGTTTTCCCTCAGGGATTGCATTTTTTCCGCGGCAGTGCCTTTGCCGCCGGAAATAATGGCGCCGGCATGGCCCATACGTCTTCCCGGGGGCGCTGTCTGGCCGGAAATGAATGATATCACCGGCTTGGTCAGGTTCTTCTTAATGTACCGGGCGGCTTCCTCTTCCATGGAACCGCCGATCTCGCCGATCATCACTATGGCTTCCGTATCGGGGTCCTGGTTAAATAGTTTTAATATGTCGATGAAATTGGAGCCGATGATGGGATCGCCGCCGATGCCGACGGCGGTGGACTGGCCCATGCCCAGTTGCGTGATCTGGTTGACGGCTTCATAGGTCAAGGTGCCGGAGCGGGAAACGACGCCGATGTGTCCCTTGCAGTGAATGCGGGCGGGCATGATGCCCACCTTGGCCTCGCCCGGGGTTATTACTCCGGGACAGTTGGGCCCGATTAACCGTGAAGCCGTGGTTTTGAGAAAGTTCTTTGCTTTTACCATGTCCAGGACCGGGATGCCTTCGGTAATGCAGATAATCAATGGGACGCCGGCGTCGGCGGCTTCCATGATGGCGTCGGCCCCGAAGGCCTGGGGTACGAAAATGACGGAGACATTGGCCCCCTCGTTTTTAACGGCCTCTTCGACGGTGTTAAATACGGGCCGGTCCAGGTGACGCGTACCGCCTTTGCCGGGGGTAACGCCCCCCACCACGGGGGTCCCGTATTCGATCATCTGGCCGGCGTGAAAAGCCCCTTCCTTGCCGGTAAAACCTTGTACGACGACTCGCGAATTTTTATTTACCAGTATTGCCATTTTTTCGCTCCTTTTGCTCTAGCTTGCGAAACTTTTGCAGAGTTCCACGATTTTTTGGGCGGCCAGGGGTAAGCTGGTTTCAGCTACGACATTCATGCCCGATTCCCGGATAATACGTCGGCCCTCTTCTTCATTGGTGCCCACCAGGCGGATGACGATGGGCGCTTTGACATCCATGCCTTTGACGGCGTTGACGATGCCCCGCGCCACCAGGTCGGTGCGCACGATGCCGCCGAAGATATTGACGAAAACGCCCCGGGTATTGGGGTCGCCCAACAGTATTTTAAAGGCTTCCCTGACCCTCTCTTCGGAAGCGCCGCCGCCCACATCCAGGAAATTGGCCGGCTCGCCGCCGTAGTATTTGATGATATCCATGGTGGCCATTGCCAGACCCGCGCCATTGACCATGCAGCCGATATTGCCGTCCAGTTTGATGTAGTTGAGATCGTATTTGGACGCCTCCACTTCCAGGGGTTCCTCTTCATGGATATCCCGCAGGGCGGCGATTTCGGGGCGCCGGAACAGGCCGTTGTCGTCGAAATTGATCTTGCCGTCCAGGGCGATGACCCGGTCGTCGCCGGTGATAACCAGGGGGTTGATCTCCACCAGCGAAGCATCCCTTTCCTCGAAAAGCCGGTAAAGCCCCTGCACCAGGGCGGTGAAATTTTTGGCCTGGGTTTTGTCCAGGTTCAACTTAAAGGCCAATTTCCGGGTGTGGTAGTCCCGCAGCCCGGCGACGGGGTGAATGTGGACCTTATGGATCAATTCCGGGGTCCTGGCCGCCACTTCTTCGATTTCCATGCCGCCTTCGGTGGAAGCCATAATAACGGGCATTTCTTTTTCCCTGTCTATGATAATGGCCAGGTACAATTCTTTGACGATGTCAAGTCCCTGTTCTACCAGGACTCTCCGCACCAGTTTGCCTTCCGGGCCGGTTTGCGGGCTGACCAGTGTCATGCCCACGATGGCCTGGGCGTATTGCATTGCCTCGGCGCTGTTTTTGGCCAGCTTAACGCCGCCGGCTTTGCCCCGGCCCCCGGCGTGAACCTGCGCCTTGATAACACAGGGGTACCCGAGTTCTTCCGCTGCCCTGAAAGCTTCATCGACAGTCTCTGCCATCCAACCATCGGGCGTCGGGACCGCGAACTCCCGGAATAACTGTTTTGCCTGATATTCATGTACTTTCATGTTACTTCCTTATTTTTACAATTCTTTTTGATAGACTTTACTATTATTGAATTCATCGCTTACTTTGATGAAAATATATTTGTTTTTCCCGGCATCCATGTCTTTTAAGGTAAAATTGTAATTTTCCGACTTTGAATCGGCGATCAAGTCTACGGGGAAAACCGGGAACCACAACTCGCCGTCGTAGGAGTAAAATACGCCGGCCACTAACGAGGTTTTGTCGGCGACGGTGAAAACGGCCCGCCGGTGCGGTCCGGGCTGAAAGGAAAAATTAACCATCTCCGGGGCGGTGGAATCCACCAGGAAAGGAGAAGAGACCAGGCTGGCGGTTTCGGTCATGTCGGGCGGGTTGGCCAGGGAATCATCGGCGATAACTTTTAACCGGTATTCGCCGTCTTCGTACAGCCGGGTGTCCAGGATGGCCCGGGCAGCGGCGATATCTTCTTTGAAAAGAAGCCAGTTGGCGTCGGAGGTCTTCTTTAAATAAAGGTTGTATTTCAATTTGTCTTTATTGGGGTCGCCGGCCTCCCATTGAAGGGTTAAATAATGAGTGGCGGGTTCCTGGGGATTGGCGCCGGCGCCGCCCGCGGCTGCCGCGGCGGACATGGACATTACCGGCGAGGCGGAGAAGGAGGCGAATGGTTTTACCGGTTTCTTGATTACGATCTTTTTTAACTGCGGCCGTAAATTGGCTTGAACATAATAGACCCGGTAATTATTTAAGCGGGGCGAAGAGGAAGGATTGGTGGTGTTCAGAGCGGCTTTTACCTGGAAATACCGAACCCCCGGGGCGTCGATGCTGGAATTCTCGCTGTCGGTAAAAGGGGCGGACCATTTACTCCAGGCGGCGTCGGGAACATTGGAATTGCCGGTCCTGATGGTCAGGGACACGCCGGTCCCGGCGGGGATTTCGGCGTCCCAATAGATTTTCCCCAATTTGGACTGGATACCCAGGTCATAAATCTCGGAAAAGTAGTCGCCCCGGCTATTGACGGCGTCTTCGATGCCGGCGACGCCGGCGGAATTGTTGGTAATGATTGTAAAACCCCTGTTCATGGCTTCGATCTTAAACACCTGGGCGGACTCGCTTTCATAAATAATGGTGTAACTGCCGTCTTTTTGAACCCGGTATACCCGCCCGGAGTTGCCGGCGCCGATCAAGACGCTGTTTTCTTTTTGATCGTAACACACGCTGTAGATGTACTCGGTCCTGGAAGACCAGACGGTTTCGGTTACGCCGTCGGGCCGCAGGCAGTAGAGTACGCTTTTTTCCAGGGGAATTTCCTCTTCCTCCTGTTCCTTTTTTTTCTTTTTTTCCAGGAAAGCTTCTACTTCGGCGTTATCCAGAATATTTTGTTTTTTGATGTCGCGGGTGGCGGAGAAGAAAATATTCCCGTCCTTGTCCTGGCAGATGCCGCGGATTTCCTCGAAGGGCGAATCGAAAAGAACCCTGGCCTTGGTATTATCCACCTGGTACAGGATTCCCTGGTCGCCGCTGCCGGCCAGTATGACGTCGGCTTTGGCGATATAAAGGCTGATGATATGGGTGTCTTCCGAGGTAAAGATTTTGTCGCCGACGCCGTCTTTGTTCACCCGGTAAATCCCGCCGGCGTTACCGGTGGCCAGGATGATATTGCCGGCTTTGTCTTCTTTAATATCCCAGATGTATTTTTCGTCCGGGTTGAAAAACTCTTTGACGTTTTTTCCTTTTTCGTTTTCGTTTCCTTTGGCTTGATTTTTGTCGATCTTGTAGAGTTTACCGTCGGGAGAGGTGCCGGCAAAGATATCGCCGTTACTTTTCACCAGCAGGGCGTAAACGTCCAGTTCATCGAACCGGCAAATTTCTTTGACCGTGTCTTCGTCGGCAGCGGCAGCGGTTGAAGTTGAGTCCGCGGCGCTTTTTTTTGCGCCGGCGCCGGTGGACGCGGAGGACGCGGGGGTCGCCGCCGGCAGCCCGACTTTAAAAACCGATCCCTGGTGGCCCGTACCCACATAGATATCCCCGTTTTCGGCCGCGGCCAGCCCCAGGTAATATTCTCTTCCCGGCCCGGTGATGGCTTTTATTTTGGGACCGAGGAATAACGTCCCTTTGCTGTCCAGGCTGACGCCGCTGAACTTGCCTTTCTGGAAGGCTTCAAAATCCACGGCCCCTTTTTTTTTGACTTCCACCGGGAAAAGGTGGGCTGTGCAGCACACATATACGAACAATATTAATATTAGGATTGAAAAAGTTTTATTGGACATCTGTATCTGACCTCGCTTTGATTTTTAATTTAAATATTTTTATCCCACTTACCACCGCCGGCACCGGGTACTGGTATTCGGTAATGGTGGAAAATTTCATCTCGCTTTGATCTTCCGATGTGGTATTATAGGAAAATACATTGTGCAGGCTTAAGGGGAGATTGGAATATTCGTTGCCTTTTATGAAAATACCTTCCCCGGGCGTCATCAATTTAAGATAGATGCGGTTGTTCTTTCTTATATTATTAATGGCCCTGATCAAAGTATTCAAATTAACCGGGAAATAATCGGTTTTTATATTTTTCGTTTCGAACCGAATCATCTCGTTTTTTCCGGCCACCATCAAATAGAATTCCGAACCGCTTTTCAGGTTGGGGGCCGTTATCTGCATCTGTTCCACCGGTTCATTGCCCCTTTCGTTCTTTAATTGGATGCGTATATCGATTAGTTCCCCGGGGTAGAACGCCTGTTTGGCCAGGATGACATTTTCAATGGCGGTGCTGCTGACCCGTTCGGAGCCTTCTATCTCAAAATCCATTTTCTGGATTTTGATGGTCCGGTCTTTATTGTTCATCAGGAAAAAGTTGATGGCCAGCAGTAAGCCGCCGAATTCATCGGAAGCATTGATCCCGCTGAAGAGGTCATCGATAATGATATTTTTTTCATTTTCGATAAATATGGAGCCTTTTACCCGCAGCGACGAAAACCCGAATTGCTTGTATTCGGAAGAAAAGATATTGTCCAGGGAAATGCTTCCCAGTATGGGGGTTAATAAGGGGTGGTTGACCACTTCCATGTTGAATGTGCGGTTCCTGTTTTCCAGGAACACTTTTATGGGGATCATATAGGGGGTTTGGTCCAGGTCGGCCTGGACGGCGGAGAACCTGTCCTGCTGTACGGCGCCGATGGGGTTGCGACTGGCGGTTATTTTAAAGGAAGTCTGGTATGAAGGCACCACCGAGATGACCTCGGCCTTGTGCAGGGGGAAATCCACGGTCCCCAGGTTGAAAAAGGGGTGGCCGAACAGGTAGACCTTATTGCCCTTGACATAGGTTACGGTGCCGGACGCCGAGAATTCGAAATCCCCGCGGATCAGGGGTATGGCGACTGCATCGGCCGCATTTATTTCGTACATTTTCCGGTCGATTTTTATGTTCCTGGCGTCGAACCGGTCCTGCTTAAAATCTTTAAAACTGCCGGCCGGGCTGAGCATGGGGGTTAAGCCGGAAAGAACCGCGGGGTCAATGCCCTTATTGACGCCCAGCAAGCGAATGGGGGTTAAGGACGCATGGGGGGTGTAATTGATTCTCCGCGCCAGTTCCTTTTGCAGGAAGTCGGTAATGTATTTAATATTTTCTTTATCGAATTGGACTTTGATATCCGAGATATCGATGGAAAAGGTGAGGTTATTGTATTCATCGGTTTTGAGGATGTCTTCGATGGGGGTGACGCCGCCGATAGGTCTCTTGGAAAAGGCAAACCCATAGGAAATCGAACCGATGATTTTCCCGTCGATATAAGCGGGGCTGCCGCTCATACCGGCGATTATACCGGCTTCTTCCAGCACCGGCGACTCCAGTTCCACGATGATCAGGTTTTTGTCGGGCACGAATTTTTCCAGCACGCCCAATACTTTGAATTTAAAGGTTTCGATTTCAGTGCCTTTGAAAATCGTCTTGGCTTCTCCTGTCATGCCCGGCTTAATTTCCGACAATTTCATAATATCGGATATCCCCGGTTCCGCGGCATAAAGCCCCTGGCCCGGGCAGGCCCCCGGAGATAGGAAAAACAACCCCCAACCGATTAGCAGCGCCAGGACCGCGGAAGCTGCAATCCTGTTTATTAACAGTCGTTTTGAATTTACGTTTACCGATTTACTCATACAATCTCCATTTTTTCGTCTTCGTTTTACTTGTTGCATCTTACATCATACGTTTTATTTCATTTTTATGTTTGCAGGTACTTTGAAATACCGTCGAATAAGTCGGTGAACAGGAAAGGTTTAAAAATGATCCCGTCGACGCCGATCTGTTCCAGGAAATTTTCACTGCACCCTGTATCCCCGGTCAAAATGACAATGGGGACATTTGGGTCGATGTTATGGATTTTGGTAATAATGTTTTCCGCTTTAATCATTCCCAGGTTTCGATCCAGCAGGATTAAGTCGTAATGATACCTGGCCATCAAGTCCAATCCTTGTTCGGAAGTTTCCGCATCGTCGCATTGGACTAGTTCCATTGCCAGGAATTCTTTGACCATGTTCCTGATGGATTCTTCATCATCGATGATTAAAATTTTTTTTGTACTCATATAAAACTCATCATAATAAAATTTCCAGAAGAAATCAAGTCCATTCGCATACTAACCCCATTTTTTTCCCCACTGCGTGGGTTTCCTATTGTAGTCTGCCCAAATTAAAATTTCTATTTTATAGGACAATATGAGAATTGCCGACAATAGGGTGCGGCGGCCGCCCGCTTAATAGACATAAAAGTCGTCGTCGTCTTTCTTTGCTTTTCGCCTGAATTTGTTGACGATTCTACCCAGGAAGTCTTCGAAGACGGCTTTTCCCAATATAAAGAGAACAAACCAGAGTATACCCCCGACGATCACAGCAAGAAGTAACAGTCCTAAATTAGCCCATATTTCATACATGAATTATTAATAGCATATTACCAAAAAAAAAACAAGTAAAAAAATGAAAACCTTGATTTTTTTGGTAGTTCCCCCTGGTGTTTCTTTGCGCCTTCGCGCCTTTGTGGCTATTTTCATTTAGCAGAATCAATATACCATCATGCTCAGGTAGGCCACGACCCGGTTGTAATCGCCCATTACTACGCCGGAGTTGGTATAGTCGATCACTTCGGCCTTTGTGGCCCCAAGCGCCTTTGCCGCCGCCAACATAACCACAGTACCGGCCATTCCGCACATGGAGATTCGCTCCATCATCACCGCGTTGTACAAACCTTCCGGGTCCAAATTTTCAATTTTAGCGATGGCGTTTTTATCTTTGTCCCTGGCCCGCTCAGCGCTGATGTAATGGCTCATATCCGTGGATGCCACGATTAATACATCCGGGTTGTCCTTCACCAGGGCCGCGATTTCTTTCCCGGCGTCCACCAGCCGTTTTATATCGGCCAGGGCAATGCTAATGGGCAGTATTCGTGCATTGGGATTGATGTATTTGATAAACGGCGACTGCACCTCGATGGAGTGTTCCTGGCTGGAAGCGATCGTATCGACCTTGAATAAGGCCGACGCGGCGGTCAGCTTCTCTCTTAGCTCTTGCGCGATTTGGACTTCCCCTAACGGCGTCTTCCAGTAATCATGCCCATCCACGGCAAAAGCATGACCGATGTTGTGATGATTGACCCCTAAAATGATCACGGTCCCGGGGATTTCGACGGCGCCGAAACCTTTCCCGGCGCAGCGGCCGGAAAACACGTAACCGGCATGGGGTACGATCAAGCCCACAGCCTTTTTTTTCGTCTCCGCGAACCGGATATGTTTTCCCAGTTCTTCATTAAGGATAGATGGATTCCCAGGATAAAAACTCCCGGAAACAACAGGTTCTCGTATCATTTTTCACCTCGCTGTCTCGTTTATATACAACTTTTTTGGAAAAAAATCAAGATCAAGCTATGGACTTTTTTTTATTTTTCAGGTATTATAATTACGAATGGATGGAGGTAATCACATGTCGATGAGTAATAAACGAAGCATCGCCGCATATATTGGGAAAGACCGGCTGACAGGTTTATATATCGGGATTATCCCGGCAATCCCCGGGGCCCATACCCAGGGAGAAACCCTGGATGAACTTCATAAAAACCTGAAAGAAGTGGTGAGAATGTGCTTAAAACAAATGACGCCGGAGGAAAAAGAACGGCTGCCTGAATTCGTGGGCATCCAACAGGTGGAGGTAGGGCTGTGAACGACTTACCCCTGATCCCCAAACGCCGGACAATGGAGAAACTCCTGCTCCACCTGGGATTTAAAAAAATAACCCAGCAAAAATGCCATACGATTTACAAGCACCAGGACGGCCGGGTGACCACGCTGCCCGGTTATCGCGGTAAAAAACTGGCCTTCCCCCTGCTCAAACTAATCCTGAAGGAGATTAATCTCGCCGCCCCACAGTATAATGAACTAATGAAACTCTGGGACTAATAGAAAAGCCGGGCGTCAGGTCGCCGGATTAAAGGGAGATATCGGCCCCGATGGCAAAGGCAAACGTTTTATTCGTCGTTTTCACATCGAGATCCAGGGGATATGCGGCCAGTGCTTTAATCGTTTCATCCTTCCAGATGGTCGTACTCATACCCACATTCAATTTGACCTTGTCGGTTAAGGCATAGCTGAAACCGGCGCCCAGGTTGCAGTTATCCGAGTATAAAACCTCGAAAGCCCCCACAGTGGTGAAATAGCCGGCCATATCCCGGAAGTCGAATACGGTATAGAGAAAACCTGTACTTACCTGGAATTTCGGGTTGACCCGGTAGGCCAGGCAAGCGCCCATGGAGTAACAGTCGCCGGCCATTTTTGCATATTCCAATTCTCCTAGCGGTGTTATCAATGTTCCCCAATCCGCCTGTTTTTGGAAAAAATAGTTAAAGTCCGCCTCAGCCCTGAGATTGTCGGTAATATCATAGGAGACGCCGACGCCCAACATGGCCGGCAGGTCTCTCCGGCTTTTGTCGCCCTGGGAAATAAGCATACCTTCAAAACTATCCGTAATAATATCCGCCGTCAGTTCCAGTTTTACTTTCGTTTCGTAACGAATACCGATATTAAGGCCTTTCAGCGGGAAGATATCGACCCCGATAATCCCGCCTATTCCACTGCCGGTCATTTTGGCGTTAAGGTCTAATGCCGCACCCGGTATTACCCCGGACGAATCCGCCGCGGTTAATCCCAGTTTAGTGGTATTTTTCACATCGATATAGCGCAGCCCACCGGCAATCGAAATAAAGTCGCTGATGGCGTAAGCGCCGCCGGCAGTAAAGGTGAGGTAAAGCGAAGTGGCCTTGAGAAAATCATTCTTAAAATGATCGTAAAGGCCCCCGAACTGGGGAATCACGCTGTACCCCAGGAGTTTGGTGTTGATAGAGCCATGAGGATAATCGACCACGGCCCCGCCGGCAGGTAAATAAATCCCGCCGAATAACGCCCACCTGTCTTTTTTATACGCCGCATAGAAATTCGGTATGAACGGATCGATCCCGTCCTGGGAGTAGGTTTCCTTGCCCATGCCCAGGTCGAAGCCGTGCTCCGGTTTCCGGATCAGGGTCTGGTTGCTGATGTTAAAGTGAAACCCATCCGCCAGTTTGATGAGCCCCGCCGGGTTGTAAACGACAATATCCACGGCGTCCAGGGCGGCGTTCCGGTTGGATAACCGTATCCATTCCGCGCTCATGTTGGTCAGGTTATCTATCTGACCAAAGAGTACTGTAGAACCGGTAAACAATAAAACGCCTACTATCAGCAGGCAAAATACGTTAAAATTTGTTTTCATTATATACCTCCAGCCAATTCATTATTACTATACCAGGAAAAAAAATATTTTTCAATCTCTATCCCGAGTTTCGTAGGGGCAGACCGCAACCCCGCGTGTCTACCCAATTTCATGTCATGACAGCGGAAGGAGAAAAAAGGTGACGATTTTTCTCAAATAAAAATGATGAATTTTAATTTTTCCTCTTGTATTTAAATCAAAGATGCGTTATAGTAATTGGCGTAACAAATAAGAATAAAATATATTGGCAAGGTAAAAAATATGGAAGAAATAATTAAAGACAAAAATGAAAAAATGAGTCAAGAAAACCAGGAAACAAAGACCCCCGGTACTCTCGAAGAGAACGCCGGGGTAAAAATGACGGGAACAACCGGGGCGGCAGTCGACGCGGAAGCAGGGATTGAAAGGGAAATAGACGAAGAAGAATTAGAGAATCCCATGAAAATAGAAATCGGCAAAAGGTTCCGTCGATTCAGGGAATCGATTAATAAAGCCCAGCATGAACTGGCCGCGGAGTTGAATATCTACCAATCCACTATTACCAATATCGAACGGGGGAAAACGTTTCCCAACATCAGGTACCTGATACATTTCTATAAAAAATACCAACTGAATATTAACTGGCTGCTGACCAATGACGGCGACATGCTGGTGTACCATTATCATACCAACCCCAATGCCGTTTCCGTAATGGATTGCCATATCCGCTACAATGACCCCAAGTATATGCAGTATGCTGAGCTTTTCAATTACATGCAGGTCCCTGAAATCGAGCAGGTAATGCTTGCACGTTTAACTGAGTCAAAGGCCTTGTTCAGGGATCAAATAGCGGAATTTTATGCCAGGGAGGCTGCAAAAGAACAAAACGAGGATATTTAAGGTCAGCGTCAGTCATCAAAAGGATCTTACTTTTCCAATTTGATGATGAGTTTTAACGCCTGGTCCTTAACCTCCAGTTCTTTTTTAATGCTTTGATAACCGGGTTTTACAACTTCCAGGGTGTATTTCCCGGGTTCTAAGCGCAGGTTGTCGATGGCCCCGCTCTCGGGCGAGATTCCCCAAAATTTCCCGTTCAAATAAATGGCCGCTTCTTTAGGTTCGATTTGCAGCGTCACATTAACCGGTTCCAATCTTGTGCTATCGGGTTCTTCCATTTCCTCTTCGGCTTTTGCGGGGGGTTCTTGCGCGGGCTCGATTTTCGGTACAGGCTTATATTCAGGCGCCGCCAATTTCGGCTTTGGCTCTTCGCCCGTACTTTTCTTCACCGGGGGTTGGTAATAGGACCTCTCTTTTATTAAATTTACCCGGATTGTGATGTCCGGCGTCGAGTAGCCGGAGAGATTGATCACTTCTTCCGTATATCCATCTTTCTTGACCACCAGTTCATGGTTCCTGGAGTGAAGCCGCAAGGGGGAGCCGGCGGAAGCAAACTCGTACGCCGCGCCGATAAACTTCCCATCCAGCAGCACATCGGCGTCATCCGGGTTCACCAGCAAGACCACCCGGTAATCCGAATAATTCACATCCCATTCGTCATAGGGGAAATGAAACGTGCACCCCGCCATTATGAGAATTGAAACCACGATCCATGCATAAACTATCTTTTTCATTGTAATGCCTCCTTATAATGTGAAAATTCTAAAACCTGTTCGAGGCAGGTTTTTTAGGTATAATAACAGCAATTCTAATGCCAGGAGAACCGGTTCAAGCTGTCACCTTTTCAGGACATGCCCGGACCTAAAAAGTCAATTCTTCTCTTTGTTCTTCCTCGGCGCTCATCAGGATGCCCGGTGCGTCGGTGCGGGGGCAGACATTCTCACAAATGCCGCAGCCCGTACATAGATCAGGCACTACATATACCTGTTTTACATTTACCTGCTTTCCATCGAAGTTCCAGGTGGGTACTTCGCGGAACCGGATGGCTTTTTCCGGGATAGGACAGTGTTCTTCGCAGACCGCGCAGTTGTAGCCGTCCGCATACGTATAACACCGACCCCGGTCTACCACGGCCACACCCATTTTGAATTTCTGTTTTTCTTTTAGCTCCAGCGACGCGATGGCTTTGGTGGGACAGACCCGGGTACACTTGTTGCAGGTGTATTCGCAGTAACCGGTCTGGGCGTTGAGGACCGGCGTCCAGACCCCTTCCATCCCGGTTTCGAAAAGGGCCGGCTGGATGAAATTGGTGGGGCAAATCTGCATACATTCGCCGCAGCGGATGCATTTTTTTAAGAACTCTTTCTCCGGGACCGACCCCGGCGGCCGTAAGAACCGGTGAAGCCTGGACTTGACCGGCGAGGCGATTTTAGGAAGCGCCCCTAAACACAGCCCGAAAACGATGGACCCCATGATTTTGCGCCGCCCCAGATCGATGTCAACCGCGGCGAGATTCTCTGTTTGAGGGATTTTAAGCGCGGCGGCGATGGCGTCTGTGGGGCAATCGCCCACGCAATTAAAACAAACAACGCAGTCTGATTTCAGGTAATCTTCGAATGGACTGCCGTTGTAGGTGCAATTTTTGGCGCAGACTTTGCAGGATATGCATTTTTTATCGGGTTTGAGGTTGAACAGGCTGAACCTGGCGGCCAGGGCATACAAGGCGCCCAGGGGGCAGAGGTAGTTGCAAAAGAACCGCCGTTTGTACAGGTTCAGAAAGAGCAGCAAAAAGAATATGCCGCCGATGATAAAGGTCTGGTGGTATGCCCTTTGTTTAACGGTCAGGAGATTTTTCCTGGAAAAGTTATAAAAAGGTTTTAAGCCTTTGGCCACAATGCCTTCATCTTCGGCGCCCTTTTTCAAGGATTCTTCCAGCAGGTAATTAGCCGATGGGCTAACGATGGTGGTAACGCTGCGGGTCAGCAGGGAGAAGGGGTCCAACCACCCGCCGTAATGGACGCCCACCAGGGCGGAAACCACTACCAGGATGAGCATGATGTATTTTAATTTTAAGAGTTTCTTATCCACGCCTTTTTTTTCTTTTTTGGATTTCTTGAAAATCCAGGAAAAAAACTGGTTGACGGCGCCGAAGGGGCACACCCACCCGCAAAAGAAACGGCCCAATATGAAGGTCAATGCCAGGGGGACCAGGGAGAGCAGGAAGAGGGGGAGGATTTTGGAAGCGGCAATAAAATTCAACAGCAGCAATAGGGGATCGAAGTAGAAAAAGTAATCGGTATAGGTAAACGATTCCGCCCCTGACCGGCCGGCGCTCAGCAGGAGGTAAAAGAACAAAAGGGTAAAAACAACCTGGGCCATGATGCGTGCTTTTTGAAAATGTTTGCCTGTTTTTGCTTTCATGGTAATGTTAAATCTTAATCGATTTCAGGTTGATTTTGGAGATGTCCATCTGGCCCATTTTTCTTTCGAAGGCCGCGCGGATGAAGTCGTATTGTTCCGGGGCAGCGCCGAACACGTTTACAGCCACGACGTCGACTTCCATGATATTGGTGGAGGCGATAACGGTTTTTCTCAGTTCCACGTCGCTGACGCGGCCGCCGATGGGTCCGTTGCGCATCAGGATGCGATAAGCGTCCACGATATTGAGCCGGGGTTTGAAACCGTAACCCAGGTCGACGATACCCTGGCCCATGTCGCGGTGGAGTTTGCCGCGGTTCCCGCCCAGGATGCCGTAGAGGTTTTTCATCGCGATGGTTAAGCCTGCGCTGCCGTGGTGTTTTAGAATGGGGACATTAATCACTTTATCGACATCCAGGAAATCTTTAAACACCGGCCATTGGGTTACCCGTTGGCCTTTAAAATCATGCACCACCAGGCGGTTTTCATCGGGGAAACGCACTTCTGCGCCCGCTTTTTGGGCTGCTTCCTTGATGCCGCTGCGGCTGTAAGTGTCTTCGGCTTTATGGCAGGGGTTGTCCATGACGATTACTTTTTTAGCGCCGGCGTTAAGGGCCATTTCCACGATGGCCCGTACGACATCCGGGTTTGTGCAGGCGGCTTGTTCGATTTCCCGGTTCCAGCCGATATTGGGTTTCACCATTACGATATCCTGTTTGGAGATGAATTTCTCCATACCGCCCAGTTCTTTCACCGCCCGTTTGGTAATCTCGTAGGGGGATTCGCCTTCTACTTTGACTACCAGGTCGCCTTTTGGGGCCTGGGCCATGCCGAGGAGGCCCGGGAGATACAATGATGATGATATCAACGCTGTTTTTTTTATGAAATTTCTTCGTTCCATTTAATCACCTTTGTTTTCAATTTATTTTCTTTTTATTTTCTTAAGAGAAAAAAATAACAGTATTGGATGTATTTGTCAATATGAAATTTTTTGGAAAATTTTTTGTTGACAAATTAAAAAACTTAAGCTATATCTTGTACTGTATTAAAGCGAGTCATTTCCAGGTACACTAAATAAAATAAACAAACAGAGGAGGTTACACTATGACGAAAAAATTAAAATTAAACAAACGAACAGTATCCAATTTATCCCGGGAGGATTTAAGCGACATCAAAGCTGGGGGACAGAGGGGTTGTTGGGAAAATCTCTGGACCATGTATTACTGCGAGATTGTGTATACAGGAGCCCCCCAGACAGATGCACTACCGGCAAATCTCCCTGAGGATATTTCTTAAGAGGCAAACAAGATTCGTTCGAAGCATAAAACCTGCGCCTACTGGAGCTCAGGTCAGGTCGAAATTCCTGGCGGCGATAGCGGCGATTGTTTTGCCGATATTGATGGATGCAGTGGCCGCTGGGGACGGTGCATTTAAGACATGCACCATATTACTGGCTTCTTTTATACGGAAATCGTCTACCAGGAAACCGTTGGGTTCCAACGCCTGGGCGCGTACGCCTGCGCCCCCGGCTTTAAGGTCTTCTTTTTCAATCTCCGGCAGCAGTCGCTGCAGCGCCCGGGTAAAGGCCGATTTGCTCAATGAGCGGTACATTTCGCCCAGGCCCATTTTCCAGTGCTTAGCGGCCATTTTCCAGAATCCTTTATAAAAGAACATTTCAAAATTATCCCTGAAGGAGAAATCGTATTTTTTATAACCTTCACGTTTCATGGCCAGCACGGCATTAGGTCCGGCCTCTACTCCGCCGTGAACCATCCGGGTGAAATGGACCCCCAGGAAAGGGAATTGCGGGTCCGGCACGGGGTACACCAGGTTCTTAACCAGGTAATGTTTTTCCGCTTTTATTTCGTAGTACTCGCCCCGGAAGGGGACAATTTTTAACCCGGGGGCAACTCCACTCATGCGTGCGATCCGGTCGGAATTCAGTCCGGCGCAGTTGACCAGGTTTTTGCATAGGATATCCCCGGCCGTTGTATGTAAAAGAATTTCCTTTTTTACTTTCTTTATCCGGCGCACCCGTGCATTCAGTTTTATTACACCGCCGTTGGTCTTAAAGATTTCCGCGTATTTTTCCGTTACTTTTATATAATCCACGATCCCCGTGTCCGGGACAAACAAGCCCGCTACGCCGGCGGTATGGGGTTCATACTCTTTTATTTCTTCCGGGCCGAGCCGTTTGATGCCCTGGAGTCCGTTGGCAATTCCGCGTTCCTGCAATTTTTCCAGGTTGGCGATCTCCCCTTCCGTGACGGCCACGACTATTTTCCCGCATCTTTCGTGGGGGATATCGTGGGTCTGGCAAAAGTCGTAAAGTAATTCACGTCCTTTGGCGCAGTTGATGGCTTTGAGGGAGCCGGGTTTATAATAAAGGCCCGAATGAATGACGCCGCTGTTATTACCGGTTTGGTGTGCGGCCAGGCGGCCTTCTGCTTCGATGACGATGATGGATATTTTCCCGGTATGGGACATTTCCATGGCCGTGGCCAATCCGACGATCCCGCCCCCGATAATGGCAATATCATATATCCTGGATTCTTCCGACATGATTCCTCCAATAATTTATGTTAGTTTATTGTTTTATCAGAAAGTTGAGCTTGTGTCAACCCCAGGAGGAAAAATGCCCGAATGGCACAAATTCCAGCAAAAAAGATAGGCCACGGACGACCACGGACAAACACGGACTTTTATCTTTTTAAATTCCTATTGAAATAAAAATCTATTTGCATTAGAATAAACCCTAAGATAATCAGGGTATTCAAATGAGAGAAACGCATGGGTTTTTATTTATTATTTCCTGGCTCCTGGTAGGAAGTTTTGCCGGCGGTTATTTGTTCTGTCAGAACCCCGGCATGAAATATTCCCGGGATTTCACCATCAACGATTACAACCTACAACAGCAGAATTGGTGGATCGCCCAGGACCGAACCGGTTTTATTTATGTCGCCAACCTCGGCGGCGTACTGAAATATGACGGCGTTTCCTGGGATACCATTGATATACCCAATGTAACGGTCCGCTCCCTGGCCATCGATGATACCGGGACTATTTTCATCGGGGGAATCGATGAATTGGGCTTCCTGGAACAGGATTCCTCCGGCAAACAGGTTTATAAATCCTTAACCGGTTATATCGGGGCTAATAAAAAGCCCTTTGGGAAAGTTCTCGAAACTTACGCCGCAAAAGATGCCGTGTATTTCAGGACTTTAAAATATGTTTTCCGGTGGAACGCACGGAAAAATCATATGACGGCCATTGCCCCTATAAACGGAAAAGAGTCTTTCGATCTTAAATCCTACTCACAGGTTTGCGGGGAAGCTTTTTTCGTCAACCAGGATAAGGTTGGTCTACTAATGGCCGAAGGGGATTCGTTCCGGTTGATTTCAGGCGGTGAACGATTTGCCTCTATTCCCACCATTTTCATGATTGTTCCATTTGGAGATCGGGGCGATAAACTCCTTATCGGCACCAGGGAAGAAGGCTTTTTTATTTACGACGGTAAAACAGCGATCCCTTATCCTACCGGTGTGGATGAGTATTTAAAAAATAAGAAGGCGAACCAGGGTATAAAATTGAAATATCCCCCAGGCGATATGGCGATTGCAACCCTCCTGGGTGGAATGGTCATTATCGATGGGGAAGGGAAACGAAAATCGCTGTTTATGAAAGATTCGGGCTTGCTGGATAATAACGTGAAATACCTTTATGAAGATTCGCAAGGAAACCTATGGGCGGCCCTGAATACCGGGATAACGAAAATCGAGTATTCATCTCCTATTTCCATTTATGACGATCGTTCCGGATTACCCGGCATCGTATTATCGGTTACACGCCATTCCGGGGATATTTATGCCGGGACGACGCAAGGTTTGTTTTACCTGGATCCCGGGAACGGTAAATTTGTTCCTGTATCTCAACTGACCAGCGGGTGTTATTCGCTTCTTTCCATTGCCGATTCTCTCCTGGCCGCCACCATGACCGGCGTCTACCTGGTTAAAAATAATAATGCCCGGGCCATTACCGCTGTCCCCGCCTATGTTTTAGAACAATCCCGGGGAGACCTCAACCGCGTATGGGTGGGAACCGATACGAACCTGGTCTCGCTGTACCGAAATCCGGGTAAAGGCAGCGATGAATGGCAAGAGGAGTTCAAGTTCGGAAAGGTGAACCGGGAAATCAGGACCATCGTCGAAGACCCGGATGGTAATTTATGGTTGGGGGCCAGGTCTTCCGGTGTTTTTAAAGTGGAATTATCGAAGAAAGATACGGTTACGGACTACCGGGTAACAACCTTCACTGGATCCCAGGGACTGCCGGCGGGTGAAGTGCAGGTATTTTGGGCGGCCGGGCATGTGATGTTCGGCGCCGGGGGCGGTCTATTTCGCTTCGATGAAAAGGAAAATGCTTTTAAAAAAGACGAGACATTGGGAAAGGAAATTTCCGGCAGGTTAAGCTATGTTTTCCGGTTGAAGGAAGATAAGAATAAATCTATCTGGTTTCATGATAAAGGGAAAAATTTCCGGGCGGTTCTTAAACCGGATCGGACGTATGAAATAATCGAAAAGCCCTTTGCCCGGATCCCGCTTAGTTCCCAGGTCAATTGCATTTACCCGGATCCGGTGGGCAATGTGACCTGGTTGGCGTCCAACGAAGGTCTTATTCGTTTCGACCCGGCGGTAAACAAGGATTTTAATCGAGAGTATTATACTATTATCCGGCGGATATTGGTGAATGATGAGCCGAGGTTTTATGACATTTATGCACGGCCGCCGGTCCCCGGCGCGGAAACTGGCCGTAAAAGTTCCCCGGTGGTTTTTCCTTTTAAAGAAAGAAATTTACGCGTCGAATTTGCCGCCCCGTTTTTCGAAAATGAAGCCGGGCTGCAATTCAGTTATTTCCTGGAAGGATATAACGATAATTGGTCCAACTGGAACAAAGAGAAGTATAAAGACTTTACCAACCTTGATGCCGGTAGTTATATGCTGCGGGTCAGGGCATTGAACGTTTACGGTAAGACCGGGCAAGAAGCGATATTTAAATTTAGAATCCTGCCGCCCTGGTATGGGACATGGTGGGCGTATTTAATATATGTATTGTTTTTTTCCCTGACCGTTTTTTTAAGTGCTCGCTGGCGGGACCGGAGGCGGATCAAGAAACTGGAACAGGAAAAACTAAAACTGGAGCAGCAGGTTAAAGAGCGGACCAAAGAGATCAGTCGCAAGAATCTGCAATTACTGGACCAGGCGGAGCGGTTGAAGGAACTGGACCATGCCAAGTCCCGGTTTTTCGCCGGTATTTCGCATGAATTCCGCACGCCTTTGACCCTTATTATCGGGCCCCTGGAACAAATGCTGGCGCAGGGAACGGGGGGTGAGACCAATAATAAATTGGGTATGATGCATCGAAACGCCGCCCGTTTGCTGAGCCTTATCAACAATTTGTTGGACCTTTCGCGCATCGACAGCGGCAAGATGAAAATTCAACCGGTTTCACAAGATATAATTCCTTTTTTAAAAGGTATTTTATCCACGTTTGAGCATCAAGCCCGGGAAAATGAATTGCATCTGCGGTTTCTTACCGACCGGGAATCTGCCTTTATTTATTTTGATGTTGAAAGAATGGAAGATATCTTTTTAAATTTGATATCCAATGCCGTCAAGTTTACGCCCGCGGGTGGGGAGATTACGGTATCTGTAAGTTGTCTTACGGAGAAGGAAGAGGATTTTCCCCAGGGATTTCTTCGTATTTCGGTGCGGGATACCGGGACAGGTATTCCGCAGGACCAATTGAACCATATTTTCGATTTATTTTACCAGGTAGAGTCGAATAAGCAAAAGCACAAGGGGTCGGGGATCGGGTTGGCGTTGGTGAGGGAGTTGGTAAATTTGCATCATGGGAAGATCGATGTTCACAGCCGGCAGGATGAAAACAGTGGAACCGAATTCATACTTCGTTTTCCTTTGGGGGAAGTACATCTCCAGGAAGAACCGCCCGCTCAGCCGATAGCGCCGGACGCCGATACTCAGGAACCTATAATTGAACAAAAGTTTTTGGAAGTCAAGGAACCTTTTTTCCAAAAAGGTTCCTTGCCGCCGGAGGCAGCGGAATCTCCCAAAAGCACCATCCTGGTGGTAGAAGACAATCCCGATATGCGGCAGTTTATCCGGGAGTCGATCGAATCGTATTATGTTGTGGAGGAGGCCGGGGATGGGCGCGAGGGTATCGATAAAGCCCAGGCGTTGACGCCGGACTTGATTATCAGCGACATCATGATGCCGGACATCGATGGTTATGAACTGTGTCGAACGATAAAGAACGATTTAAGGACCAGTCATATCCCGGTTATTTTTTTAACCGCCAAGGCTTCCGATGAGAGTAGGCTTCAAGGTTTGGAGACGCGGGCCGACGATTACATTACGAAACCGTTTAATAATCAAATATTACTCAGCCGGATCAAGAACCTGATCGATTTACGGCGTCAACTGCAGGAAAAATTTCAACGGCGCATGCGGTTGGAACCGGCGGAAATCGATGTTTCTTCCATCGATCAGAAATTCCTCGAAAAATTACACGGCGTCATCGAGGAATGTTTGTCTGATTTTGAGCTGAACGTGGAGTCGTTGAGTGAAAAGATGGAGATCAGTCGTGTGACTTTAAATAAAAAAATCCTGGCGTTAACCGGGGAGACGGCCAATGAGTTTATACGGTCTTATCGTCTCAAGCGGGCGGTGCAGTTGTTGGAGAAAAAGGCGGGGAATATTACCGATATTGCCATGGAAGTGGGGTTTTCGTCATCCGCTTATTTTACCAAATGTTTCAGGGAAAAATTTAACCGCTTGCCTTCGGAATATATTGATTAGCCACAAAGGCACGCATGTGTGAAGGCACAAAGGAACACCAAGGGGGGGTATTACAAAAAAATTCTTGGTGGCATTAATTTTCGTTCGCTTATCAATTTTTATAGAAATTTTATCACCTGTTATATCGCATCGTAAATACCTCTTATATAATTCAACGCGATCATTGCGTATGAAATGATCGAAAATAAAAACAGGAGGTATAAGATGTCGGACAATAGTAAAAAAGCAGCAAAAAGCGAAAGTAACCCCGGGGCCGTTATTCTGGAGATGATGGTAGATGAGAGTAAAAAAGACAAATATAAACTCATTTTACCATTATCATACGGCGTGGAGTTTTCCGAGGTGGACGGGAAAGGGAAAATCATCTCCACTTCACCGCTGAAATTAAGCGGGACCAAAGCCGTTATAAGAACTCCCGGTTCGCCGGTTAAATGGAAACTCAGGGTAACCAGCCAGGTGGATTTCTCGGATACCGATCCCACGGGACAGCCTGTAAGTGTGGATGGCGATGGTTCCGGCGATGGCTTTAGCGATTGGTTGATGACAAGAAAAGAGGGCCTGGATGAAAATTCCCGGCAAATGGTTCAAAGCGCTTACCAGGCCGCCACAAGAACCATCATTCTCCAGCAAGAAGGCGAGTGAAGACGAAAACAGGGCGAAAAAAATGACCGCAAAAGAAGTGGATATAATCGTGATGAACAGGCTGATAAAGGAAAAAAGGGATATTAATGTATATCATCACTTCAACAAGAGCGGTCATATCATTAGCAGCAATTCATCGCTTAAGCTGGGGATTAAACCGGCGGTGGATAACGATTATTTGCATATTTCCGTGCAGCGTGGGCCGGGACACCTGGAGAACTTTTGTGTGTTGGATTTACCGGCTTTTGTGGATTTCAGGTTTTCAAACACAGGGGAATTTTTGTTTATCCATTCAGGAGAGAGGGTATTATTACGAATCCCCCCGGGTCCCCCGTTATGGGAGATAAAAATGAAGATCCCGGCCCGTTCGCCTTTCCATACTTTAACAGGCGAAGGTCATGTCACTATCGGAGATGAAAATGAGTGGCCAGGTTATGTATTCGAAGAGGCGTAGAATGAAGGAAAAAAAATCAGCCACGGACTTACACGGACGACTCACGGACAGGAATGGCCTTCCCACGAATTACTCAAATTATCACGAATTAAAAAAACATTCGTCCACAGATTACACAGATTTACACAGATTGTTTCATATAATGTTTTGCGCCTCCCTGTCCGTGTTATGTCTGTGTTCGTCCGTGGCCCATTTATTATCAAAAAGGAGGTTTAAACAATGATAACTAATAAATGCAAAGACAACGGCTGTGGAAACGCCGGAAAAATGGTCAACGTCAATTACAATACCGGGGCAACCGGCGGGAGAAAAACCGGGTGTTTGGACAGCTCGCTGCCGCCGCTTCCTGAACCGGTCGGCATTCCCAGTGGATTTACATCGTTTAAGGATTCCTTTTCAACCGGCGATTCCCACCGGGATGCCGCAACAACCGGCAGCCAGGGAGTGTTCCTGGAAGGGTGCTATTACATCCGTTTGACGCCCACGTCGCTGCACATACCTTCCCGGTATCAATATGAAGGGACCATGCGGATTCAGCGCATCGGCGGAACAATTCTTGCCAGCGGGGACCTCTATAATACAGATATTTGTAAATCGCCTACCTTCTGCCCGTCGTTATCCGATAATAACAGGAAAAATAATATCCCGGTGTTTCCCCGGAAGCAGTACGCTTATTATCTTCGCATCATCGATGTACAAGAAGGCGAAAGCGAAAGCCCAAATCCCGCTCAAACCATCCTATTGGATATGGAGCATTTCCGTTTCGATCATTCCCGGGGCGCCTGGGGTATGGGGGAAGCATTAACCGCGGAATTGAAATTTTCCACCGCGCCTGACGGCATACACTATTGGTTGGGCAATATCCGAACCCGGGCCAATGTCGTCCTGGGGCAAATGGCGGCCGTATGGATTTCGCCTTACCTGAGGCAGGCGGTAGTGGAGATCGACCACGCAGCCGAATCCGAATGCCCTATGAAAAATGAAAAAGGCGACGATTGGCAGGCGATTTTTCGCAAGGCCGGCTGGGATATCACCCTGGAAGTGAGCGATGAAAATGTCAAGGAACCCGATGATCTCAGTTGGTCCAATTCGGAATTGCATAAAGCAATGCTGGATTACCGCAAGTCCATCGACCTGGATAACCAGTGGCGCTACCATTTACTGGCCGTGCACAAGCTGGATGATGACGTTTTCGGCATGATGTACGACAACACCATTAGCGGCATCGATAATATACCCAGGGAGGGGGCGGCCATTGCGTCACACGTGATATTCACCGGCGACGACTGCTGGGGAAAATGTAAAAATGCACGTTTCGGCCAGATTCTAAACCCCTATTTTCGTACTGCCATTCATGAAATCGGACATGCGTTGATGCTGTATCACCCGGACAATCCCTATGAAAATTACATCATGCAGAAAACCATCCAGATCGCGCATAATGCGGCGGCTCCGGTGCAGTTCCCGGACAATATCGAATGGTCTTTTTCGCCCCGCGATATTCGTTTACTGGGTCATCTCCCGGACATTGCCATTCGCCCCGGTGGGGTATCTTTTGGAACCCCTTACGACCGGCTCCCGGTTAATGCACGGGACGGGATGATCGAAGCCGACGACCTGGAGTTAAAGGTTTCCCCGCTGCATGATGTGGTTCCTTTCGGTGCGCCGGTGCGGGTGAATTTTTCATTGATCAACCGTTCCCAAAAAGAAACGAAAATAGTACCCGGTAAATTAAGTATGAAAACCGGCCAGATTTCCGGCAGGGTCATCGATCCATTGGGAACCACCCGGGATTTTGCCACCATTATGCGTCATACCGGTGAAATAATGCCCAAGGAACTGGAAGCCGGAAAGAGCATCAGTCATTCCGTGACCTTATTGTGGGGAACACAGGGACCGTTATTTTTGACATCCGGGTATTACCGCATCGTTATCGAATTGAATTGGCATATTGAAGGCGTTATGGTACGGGTTTCAGGAAGTACAAGCATCATGGTGACCCCGCCCAAAGATGATGAACAATCCAGGGCCGCGCTTAAGATATTTTCCACGCCCGAGGCTTTCCTGGCGCTGTCTATTGGCGGCGACCATCTGGAAGAGGGTTTTGATGCCATTCATGCCGCTGCCGCTCATCCGGTTTTGATGCACCATTACAAACTCTTTGAAGCGAAACGTTCAGGTCAGCGGTTTTTTAAGCGGAAACCCGATTTAAAACAAACCGCGGAGATGATCGATGAGCATACGGTAATGGCGCCGGCGGAAGTGATACGGTTAGCCAAAGTTCTTCGGAACTTTGTCAGGGAAACGGAAAAAGAGGTGGTGGAAAAAATGGCGTCGATTCTAATGTCAAAAGCCAAAGAGGTAGGAGTGGAAGACAAGGTGGAAGCGATGATTAGTATTTATACTAATGGAGGGAAAGATTAACAATGGGAGAGGGATTAAGAAGCATGCGAGATCAGTTTTCAGAAATGGTCTCGCCCTTCTCCCTGCTTGAGGTAAAACAGGAGGTAAAATATGACAAGAACCGCATTAGATATGACTGAAATAAAGATACTTCATTTATCGGATTTGCACTATGACAGTTCAAAGCCTAAAGATACTCAGATAATCCTGGATGCGTTATGGAAAGACCTGGATAATTTCAAAGGAATCGATTTTATCCTGTTTTCCGGTGATCTGGTAAAAGCGGGCGACAAGAAAGATGAGTTTGAAAAAGCATCTCGAGTATTCATAGACCCTTTGCTTAAGAAAACAAATTTAAGCGAGAATGATTTTTTTATTACTCCCGGCAATCACGATATACAGATGAGTAAAATCGATGAAATCATTGAAGAAGGCTTAAAATCAAAACTTAAAGACAGGGAGTCCGTGAATGAATTTTTAGACAGACAAATTGACGAAGGCTTTAAGCACATCGAAAGGTTGGAAAATTTTAATGACTTCAAAACTAGGTTCAAAACCCCCTATACAGTCACCTCCAACAAACTATTCACAACATACTCCATACAAAAGAAAAATATAAAAATTGGCATTGCCTGTTTAAATACCTGTTGGAGAGCCACCGGCGCACCTGATGATGGGGACAGGGGCAAATTATTAATTGGAGAGCGACAGATAGACGCGGCATTAACCGATATAAAAAACTGCGACATCAAAATTGCCCTTTTTCATCACCCCCTTGACTGTCTTACCGAATATGATCAGGGGGATGCCGAAAGATGGTTATCCAAGGAGTTTGATTTCCTTTTTTGCGGGCATATTCATAATTCCAACTTAAAACTGGTGCAAAATTTTGAAAATAAAGCTGCATTGGTTCAATGTGGTTGTTTAAACAAGGGCAGAAAATATTATAACGGTTATTCTGTATTGTGTTTTAATGCTCAGGAAAGTAAAGGTACTATTTATATACGGTCATATTTTGATGATCGCAGTGCGTTTGATAAAGCGGTCAACAAATGCCCGGAGGGTAAATTTTCTATAGATATGAAAAGGAAAGCTGATGGGGTAAATAATTCACAAAGAGAAAGAAGCGACACAAAAGACAAAGAAGGAGTGGTGGAAAATGAAACGGGTGAATTAAATGTCAAACATCTTAGCAGGATATTAAAAGAAAACTTAGAAAGACTCTGGGAAACGTCAGATAAGGAACATTCATTGCAAGGCAGTAAAAAAAAGCAGATAGTTAATAACAAAGACTGCCAGATTGATAAACAGGTAATCATAGAGAAAGTGGATGGGAACGTGAATATGTAATGTTATGAAAATAAGAGAGGTAACACTGGAGGATACAGATGATTGATATGGATGAAAACAATAAAAATGATTCAGCTAAAAATGTTGAAAAAGAATCTACTAATGAAATTGCATGTAAAAATACTGAAAGTAGGACCCAGGAAATTTTAAATACAGCACCTATTAATACTCAGGTTATTATTCAGGAATTAACCCAAAAACTTGACCAGGCAAAGTCAAAAACCCCCAGGGATGAATTTAAAGACCCCACAGAAGAATTTTTTGTTGATTCAAGTAATATCCTTAATATCGATGCTGACTTATTAGCAAAATACTGCCGGGAACTTGATACAGAGCGGATTTTATTGGTCAATTCCTTTGATGTGGGTGTATTGTCTGCTTTTCCCTCAACAATATTGGAAAAAGGCCAACTGAAGGTAGCTGAGCACCGGATTCTTTTCTTTAAGGGGAACAATTTAAAGCGAGAGGATTTAAACATTGAAGCCCTGGTAAAGGAACAAATTGGGAAAGAGAAACCGATTTTAGTAATAATACAAATATTTGATTCCGGTGCCCAGTATTTTCTTGATTCACTATTAAATGCCGATGATCAAAATTATATTAACAATATTAAAAATGCTTTAAAAACGGAAAAACGTATATTGCTTTTTTTAATCGAGCATAAGCTATTTTCAAAAAGGTTCAAGGAGAAAAAGGGAGACTTTTCGTTTCAACTAAAGTACATTGATTTTTTACCCTATGTGTTAACAAATTATCATTATTCTTGCAATGAACTAAAGATGATTCAGGATGAAATTAATCAGCAGAGAAAGCAAAACCTTTGGGGAAATACTGATGCTGAGTTCTACGATCAGGTTATCAAATATTTGAAAAATCATGAGTTAAATGAACAGGTGGAAAGCAGAAAGGACAAAAACGCTTTTTTGAAAAAGGCGAAGGTTGTCGATGCAGCTATTCTTTTTAAAATTGAAGAACCAATTATAAGTGTCCTTATATATACATCAACCTTTTTCCCTGGAGTTAGTTATTATGAATTCGAAAAAATTACTTATTTGTTATTAGGAATGAAAAAAACATACATTTTGGAAAAAATAATAAAGACGAATGAACAGGGAGAGAAGCAGTTGGTAGAAATTCCAACGGAAGCATTACTTAAAGAACAATTCAGAAACCAAGCGGACAAAATTCTGACTGAATGCTGTATCGAAATTTCCAGAGGTACTAATGGTACTCGCATTATGAATTTTTCTACAGCAGATTTAAGAAATGAAATGAAAGCCCACCTGGAGGATAAGTATTTCTCTTTTTTAACCGAGCATTTTCGAATTATCCAAGATTCAAGTTTATTTTTTGATCTGAATGCATCCACTGAACTTATTGAGAATAGTATTAATCTATTTATAGAAATGTTTAAATCTGATCCAGATAGAAACGGTAAAGATTGGTTTTTTAGAGTCGTAGCTGCACTGAGTCAGGGAATTGCAGTTGATGTTGAAGATACCAATAATGAATTTGAGCTTCTGGAGCAAATTTTGCTCCATTTAGTACGAAAAGAAAAAATTGATCGATTGGTCTTTGATAGATTAGCGGATTTACTACGTGAAATGTTAAATTATTCAAGGTTAAAAGGAATGGTTGAAGCTTTCCTGGAACAATTAATTTCTGCAGGGCAACATAGTATAACTTTAAGATTGGTTCTAGAATTAACCCAACGTCTAAGATTTGCGCCGCATTTTAACCAATTATATTGGCTTAAACAACTTTTGAACCGGGGAAATGAGGAAACCCGGGACAAAGCATATGAAGCATTGCGTAGAGAGGCCCAACAAAACAATTTACGAATTTATGATTTTCTAAAGGAGATAAAATTATGGTTGCCGGAGCCTGATCGTCCAATTGAGAAGTATTCAATGTCAAATGGGTACGCCCTCCAATTTTTAATCGACTATGCTTTTCTTTCAATTGCGAATATAAATATTGATAATTATGGCGATTGGCCTTCGAAATACCCTCTCTTCGAAAATATGGATGAAAAGTCTGCACCGGAAAAATTCGAGATACTTGTAAGTTGGCTTTTTCATCCTGGCATGAAGTATCTTGAAAATGAGGACCTAAATATCAATATTTTCTTAATTATAGGTAATATATTTGCCAATTGGTTATTTATACTTCATGGCCCAGAAGAGAATTTCCTTAGTTCTGAACTTCAATCAATATTTTCCGCATTGATAGAAAAAATCCTTGAAATATCAAATAAAAAGCAGCAAAGAAAGCTCGTCGATGCATGGAGGTATGAAATAGAAGCTATCTTGAAAGAAATAACCAAATCAAATGACAAAAATATTAAAGAAAAAAGGGAATTGAACTATAGAAGAAATTTTATCAGGTTTTTAGTAAAGAAATTTAAAGAGATAGAAAATAAAAAGAAGTCAAAGGAGGATTAAAATGAGTCAAACTTATACTTTGGATACCATAATAAAAGAAATACCTACCAGCACAAGAGCCGTGCCGGACCCATCATCAAAAAAAATAATGCTGAATACAAATTCCGGGCAAATTGTAGATCACCGTACAATTTTTTCAACTATTAAAGTTTTTTTGGTATTTAACATTGATGATGATAAACAAAATTTTGCAGAGGGTGACGGCCCTATAATCTATGTGGGAGATTTCAAGAACGACCGTTCCATCAATTTAACCACATCATATAGAGTCTCTTGCCCCAAGGGAAACGAAGAAAAATTGGTTAAAGCACTGGCTTCTGATATACACCCTACCGCTGCCCTGGAAAATAAAATAAAAAAGTGGGCTAACGAATATCTTCACGACAATGAAACCCGGTTTATCAATGAATTCAAAACCCGAAAAAACGAGTTGGAAATATCAGTAGAAAGAAAAGCAATGGAAGAAGCTGGCTTAAGTTTAGATTTGAAGGTAGCAATAAAATTAGAAACCATTGAACGTATCTCTTTTACATCTAAATTTGATGTTTTCTCTTGTGACTACGATGAGGAGGAACAATATCTGAAAACAAAAATCGAGATTGAAGTAGACGAAAACAATATCATCAACGCCCTATTAGCTAAAGTTGATCCCGGAGTGTTGGAGAATGATATCAAAAATGAGCTAAAAAAATATTTTTGTAGAGAAGTAAGTCTTCACCAGATATTTTTTGATTTAAAAGATACTACCTTAAAAAATCGCGTTATCTCCCACCTTGATGAATACCTCCAAAAAATAGGTCGAAAGGTTACACGAATTTCAATTGAACATGATTATGATATGTCAAAATTGCAAGCATTTTATCAGACCGCTGATGATGTGGAAATCCAATGTTCTATACAAGAATATCCAGAACCCGTTGTCATAAAGAACAAACTTCAGTTGGAATTGGAGGATATTGTAAAATATAGAAAGAGTGACGTTCAAGAACTGAAAATATGGATCGAGAGAAACTTAGAAGAAATTGTTCACAAATATCTCTTCGATATCAAATACATTGACCTACTTTTAAACTTTAATCCTATTGAAGAAGATATTCGTAAAGAATTAAAATCAAGGGCTTTGGATATCGGTTACCATTTGAAGCTTTTGATCGCAGCACACAATTTGAAACAACGAGAATTGACACGTCCTTTTACTATCGATAATGTAGATAGAGTGGAATTCGCCACTAAAAGCACTAGATACAAAGTAAAAGTGGGTATCAGTGTCAGGGCTAGGATTAGAGATCTAACAGATATCGAGGAGCTGTTAAATCGGCAAGCTGACGTTTTAAAAGAGATGAAGGATTCCATTATTGATGAAACTGCGCAGTATCTACACTCCATTGATCTCAAACACTTTTATACCAATTTTGATTATTCCGATGAAGGTCAATCTGAATCAGTATCACAAAAATTAAAAGCTTTGATAACACAAAGACTGGAAAAGGAGTTAAAAGCAGAAATTATCAGTATCAATTTACAAAGCATCGATACTGCAATTACTGGACGATATCATGCAATGATGGGGCAACTTTGTAACCTTAGAATAGAAATTGATCCACTTAGTGGGGATGAAAAAATTATATTCATCGGCAAATTTAAAGTTGTAAGTGTTGATGTCTCACATTGGGATGATTTCCTTGCCTGCATATATAATTTGGATGAGATAACTAAATTAATTGAAGAACATCTAATTAATGAATTGAAATACACAAAGATGGATGAATTAAGATATTATCGTTACCAGGATTCAGGGCGGTTTAAAAATATAATTAACAGAATGGCGGGAGAATATAGTGCAGCACAATTTGGTCTTAACATTGAAATTGTCAGTTTTTCGAGGGAAAAAACTGAAAAGGAAAAATTACAAGTCATTACTGAAACAGAAAGATTAAGACTCAAAGGTGGAGAAAAAACCGATATATTGAAAGACACGGCAAATCTAAAGAGAAAACTTTTCCAAACAAAGTCAGAAGAAATGGACAAACTATTAGCTAAAAGAAATTCTCTTGTTGGTCTAGAAAACAGTCAAAAGGAAATCGAAGAAATCGACTTATATATAGAAAAAGTAAAAGACGAATTGGAATCATTCCTTACTCAAAATTATAATGATCAAGGAGAAAATATCGTAGCAATTCCTGATGGCACTACTTTAGCAGAACTGGAAAATAGGATATTACAAGAAGGACAAACAAAAAATGATGAGCATGAAAAGAAAAAGATATTAGCACAAAACGCAGAGTTAATTAACGATAATCAAGATAAAAATAATGGCAAAGAGGAAGAGGAGGCAATATGCGAAGCGATAGTCAGCTAGATAACAAATCAATACCTTTTTCGAAAGTCGCTGTAACAGAGCTATCATTGTCATTGAAATCCAGGTATCATCTTTTTATGATATTGATTGTTAGCCTCATTGTGTTTACACTATTTTTTAAAATGACCTACCCAAATCTGGATAAAGGTACACCTATCACAATTATTATCCATTCTCTCTGGATTATAGGCTTTTGCATGGTATTCAAGGTGATATCAAAAATCGAATTGGAAAAGGCAATAGTCAATTTTGTTGAGGAAAGAGGTGCAAAATACCTGGGAGAGATTAAAGCTAAAAAAGGTGAAATGGTTGATCTTGATCGATTGGAAGAAATGATTCTCCCCTTTCGGCCCTGGAAAAATCCTCCCGCTATGATCAGGCTTTTTCAGCACATTTGCAAGGAAGCAAGAGATAGACAATTCGAGTCCAGTATTAATGTCATTCAACCGTACCGCGAAGAGTCTATCGGCGATTTATATAATATTCAAAAAATAGAAAAAATGGCTCTTCATCTTGGTATATTAGGAACCTTTATCGGCCTAATCCTGGCTTTATTTAATTTTCAGCAGGGCAGCATTATAACATTAAAATTTGATAAGTTACCAGATTTGTTTAATAGCCTGTATATCTCCTTAAGCACAAGCATTGCCGGACTGGAGGTTGCCATTTTCATAAGCGTTATGCTGATGCTAGTACGAAAAAATCAACAAGCCTATTTTCAAAAAATGGAATGCGCTGTAGTCACTATGCTATCATTGGCACGAAACGCCGAAATCAAAGATAACTTTCTAACTGCTTTTTCACAAGTCACTCACTCTATAAATAAAGTGGAAGAAAAAGTCATCCAGCAGACAAAAGCGGTAGAAGATCAGACTAATACCATCCAGGGCGGCTTACTTAGACTCGCGCAAGTGAAGAAAGAGTTCAATGATTTTCTCTCCCATTTAACCGAAGAGCAAACGATGAAACTTGTTCAGATGTCGGGGCAATTAATCGAATTCAACAACCAATTTCGAAACAAAATTGAAGAAGCACAAAAATCCTTTATTGGAGATATGAGAGGAGTTTATGATATAACGTCATTAAAGGTCATGAGCCTTGATTTGCAAAAAATAATGACCGAAATTATTGAAAAATATTCTTTAAGTATTTCCCAAAATTTATTAATAGTATCTGAAAAACTAGCCGAATTCAATAAATCACCGGAAATATTAAATGAGACCATTGAGAAACTCGATATTCGTATCAACAAACAATTCTTATTAGTGCAGGGAGAGGTTTCTACCCTTGCAAAGGCGGAAAGCGAAGCCTCCAAATTACACAAACAAATGGTGCAATTGCAATTAGATTTTAAAAACAATCTGGAAAAAATAAGCACTGAAACTCGCATCCTTAACACCACTCTAAACAATTTGAATATTTTATTTATGAAGAAAGAAGCCTTAAATGAATTCTTCTATTGGCTGATAAGTCCCTTCGTGTTTATTATTAAGAAATTCAAGCCATCCAGGGGGATGAAGAAATGAAAAGCATTCAGGATTTTTTGCATGATGACAGTGAGTTATTTGGCCCTGGGATGGACCTTGTTCTTTCCCTTTTTGCCATTTTGATCATTACACTGGTAGTCGGCTCAGATTTCTATATAGGTAAAAATAACAACTTGCAGGAGGAGGTATTCAAACTTAAGAAAGAAAACGAACGTTTAAAACTGAATCTGCATGATATGGATAATATTATTCGAGAATATGAAGGCAAAGGAGGAAATTTTGAAATTGCTAACGAATATTTCTCAGCGGGGCTTTTTTATGAAAATCCCGTTACAAGATTAAAGAATAGATTCGAAGTCGAAAGAAAGGTAAAAAGGATAGTCAGTCAATACAGGGAAATTCAAAGCCAATTTCCTTACATATTCATAATCGGTCATGCAAATAAAATAGGATTGAGCTATGAAGAAAAGTCAAAAGGTAACTACTCATCCAGTGAAGCGGCAAATTGGATTTTTGCAGGAAGAAGGGCAGCATTGATTGGAGAAATGATAAAAGAAAAGCTTCCTGAAGAGGAATGGAAATATATGGTTATTGTCAGTGCTGGTGAGTATGATTTAAAATATCCGGAAGAAAGATATTCCCAGGAAAATGCATTGGTGGAAGTAGTTTTTGGCAAAGATTGGAAGCCACCTTCTGCAAATTATCGTTAAATTTATAATGGGGTATCCACTTATAAGGGATCGGAGGCCGACAAACTTGGAAGCGAGGAAGAAAAGAATAGCAGAAGAGCGGAAAAAGCAATCTGTATCAATCCGTGTAATCGCCCATATGTGGGCACACCTTGATTATAGAACGATGAATGATGAATGATGAATGATGAAAAAAAACATTCGTGAAAATTCGTGTAATTCGTGGGCAGACTATTTTTGTCCGTGAGTCGTCCGTGTTCATCCGTGGCTCATCTTTTTTTGCCGGTGCATCGATGCCTCGAAAACCCATACCAATCCCCTGGGCTATTAATCAAACCCTTTAGGCCCTTGGATCAACCCTTTTTACCATTATATCAACCCTCCTGGAACTTCAATCATTAACTTAAGAGAATCGATCTCAATCCTCAAAGAGGTTAATCCGATTCCCAAAGCATCGATATCAGTTCTTTTTGGCTTGATTCCACCCCCCAAAAGCTATTAATGTAACTTCTTTAAGCGGTGATACCGGGGCTCAAAGGTGCGAGATAATAGTAAAAAGGGGTGATACATTAGAAAAAAGCATCGATACAGTAGAAAAAACTGGTGATACAATAGCAAAAAGAGTTGATACATAATCTTTAAACGAGTGATCTCGGAGCCCCGAAAGGCGGGATAATAGCAAAAAGAAGTGATGTCGCACCTTAAAGGATCGATATAATCTCAATGGGGCATAAAATGTGGGCAGGAAGGGGTTAGGAAAAAGAGAAGAGCGGAAGCGAGGAAACGCGGAAGCGAGGAAAAGAAGAAAATCAGATGCATGTTGGATGATAGGATGACCAGGATATTTGTTTAGAATGCCGTCGTCCTCAATCATCCTTTTCATCCTTTCATCCTCTAAATCCCGGTTCAGACAATGGTAGGAAACTGGCGCCGCCTGTTCTTTTCCGAAAAAAATCGAAGTTAAGAAGTTAAGAGGGTAAGAAGGTGAGAGAAAAACAGGGAAGAGCGGAAAAAGATAGAAGAGAAGAAGCGAAGAAGAGCAGAAGAGAAGAAACAACGGGCATCCGTAGGGGTTTGATTTATCACCCTGCTGTAAACCAGGAATCATGCTCCCCCGGAAGGCCCCCTGAGGACGCCCATGGTTCCCCTATCGACATTCATGTTTTACCGTTGGATATTGACACATTACCGTCGGACATTGACTGATTACCGTCGGACATTGATTCCTTCCCATCGGACATTGACTGATTACCGTCGGACATTCATTCCTTACCATTGGACATTGAATCCTTACCAGCGATCGATGAATGATGAATGATGAAGGTAAAACAGGAAGCGAGGAAGCGAGGAAGAGCGGAAAAAAAAGGAAGGTGAGAAGGTGAGAAGGTGAGAAAAACATGGAAGCGAAGAAGAGCGGAAAAAGCAATCTGTGTCAATCCGTGTAATCGCCCATACGTGGACACGCCTTTATATAGAATGATGAATGATGAATGATGAATTAAAAAAAATAGGGATCAGGATTCAGGGAACAGGGACCAGGGAAAAATCGAAATTAAGACGGTAAGAGGGTGAGACGGTGAGAGAAAAACCCATTTTACTTTATTAATTCTTTAATTTCATCCTCTTGAAATTGCAGTTGCTTTAATACCCGCTTACCATAAACCGGATCAAGACTCTTTTTCCTCATTTGAACCGGGGCGGAATAACGTTTACCGTCCACAATCCTCGAATATATGGCATGATCTGTGCTTCCCTGTCTCACAAATACAGCGCCACCCTTTTGAAGTATTTTTACAAGCTCTTTACTTGATAGTGATGGAAATTTAGACATAGGCAGGGACTTCATGAACCTCAAATGGTCTCAGTGAAAGATTCTTACTTTTTTTCTTATGCCATTCCGGCTCCGTATCCTGTAAAAATTCGATGAGTTCTCCAGTGGGAATAGGCGAAACCATAGTGTCGGGATTTTCTTCAATGTCCTGCAAATAGAGTTGTATTGCCGCAAACAAATTTTTTTCCACATCCGCAAGGTCTACCCCCCTTGCAGAAACATTGAGATCAAGGCAAACCCCAACATATTCAAGTTTGCTTTTTCTAACGATAACCGTATATTCATTCATCATTTTTTCGTACTCCCTGAGCAGTTTATAGATTATAACCGTTTTCACATTTTTTTTCAAATACAAAGAAAAAATAGTTCGCCCCTTTCCGGTATAAAAAATAATGTGCTCGCCCGATTATTGGCAAGGGCCTTGGCCCACCCTATCATAAATCCGAAATCCGAAATCCGAAACAATACTTCAAATGACCAAAACAGTAAAAAGATAAAATGATGAATGATGAATGATGAATGATGAAGAAAAAGAAGCCCACGAATGACGCGAATTTCCACGAATTTCGGTAGAGGTTTGATTTATCAAACCTTTCTGTAAACCGGGAATTAATATCCCCCAATGGGACCGATTGCATTTCCGCATCTGTCGTGGCCATTTCCGCGGTTGCCGTGGCCATTTCCGCATCCTGTTTGCCGATTTCCACAAAACGGATGCCGATCGAGGCAAATTTTTGCCGATTTCCGCGAAATAGATGGCGATTTCGACATGCCTTTTGCCGATTTCCACAAGCTGGATGCCAATTGAGGCAAAATTTTGCCGCTGCCACAGCCATGTTTGCAAGTGCCGGCGCCCGGTTTTAGTCTGACGGAATTTATTTGACATGCCATTTCCTCAACACCCTGCCCCAGGTTGGCGCGCGGACAAAGAAGAGAATAGGATACAGGCCCATTTTCATCATAATGTCCATTTCGGTAGGGGCAGGCCCCCGTGTCTGCCCGTTTAGAAAGCAGAAATGAATAATTGTTAATTGTCAATTGTTAATGGGTAATAGTTAACGGTGGATATGAAACTGGCTGGCATAAATCTATAACCGCCGGATATTGATTCCTTACCACCGGACATTGACTGATTACCGTCGGACATTGATTCCTTACCGACGGACATTGACAGATTACCGCCGGCCATTGGTTCCTTACCGACGGATATTGACAGATTACCAACGGATATTGGTTCCTTACCGACGGACATTGACAGATTACCGCCGGATATTGGTTCCTTACCATCGGATATTGACAGATTACCGCCGGACATTGGTTCCTTACCAACGGATATTGACAGATTACCAACGGATATTGGTTCCTTACCATCGGATATTGACAGATTACCGACGGATATTGGTTCCTTACCATCGGACATTGGTACCTTACCAACGATTGATGAACGATGAATGATGAATGATGAAGGTAAAACAGGAAGCGCGGAAAAAGATAGAAGGTGAGAAGGTGAGAGGGTAAGAGGGTAAGAAAGTAAGAAAAGGAAACGCCGGAGCGAGGAAGCGAGGAAGAGAAGAAAAAAGAAAAAAACAATCTGTGATAATCGCCGTTACGTGCAATCTTTGGACGGGAGCTTTTATATAGAATGATGAACGATGAACGATGAAGAAAATACAGAAGGTGAGAAGGTGAGAAGGTAAGAGGGTAAGAAAAAACAATCTGTGTAAATCAGTGTAATCGCCCATACGTGGAAAGGTGTTTTTATTCGTGAAAATTCGTGTAATTCGTGGGCAAAAATTAAATCTTTGACATTCCAGGCTTTTGGTATTATAATTTATGAGAAGCGAGGCAAAAATGAAACGGTATCGATATATTGAGATTAATCCCAAAGTGATGTTTGGGAAACCGGTGATCAAAGGTACACGGGTAACAATTGAACTAATACTCAAAAAGCTATCCAGGGGATTGAGCGCCGAAGAGATCGTTAAAGAACACCCTACTATAAGAGTAGAACATATCAGGGAAGCACAGGTCTTTGCCGCGGATTTGTTAACCACCGAGGAGATATATTTTGCAAAGAGCGCTTAATAAAATTTTCCTGAGAAGTTAGAAGGGCATTTAATCACTATCGATGATGAAAAATTCAGGTTCAGAAAGCTTCATATTTAGAACAAGGGAAAAAGGAAGAGCGGAAGCGAGGAAGCGGGGAAGAGCGGAAGAAAAGATAGAATGATAAATGATGAATGATGAAGGTAAAACAGGAAGCGAGGAAGCGAAGAAGATCGGAAGAGCGGAAAAAACAGAAGAGAAGAGGAGAAGAAAAAAGAAAAAAACAATCTGTGTAAATGCCTTAGCCTTCCCGGTTGCTTTTCCGGGCAATCACTTTCAACGCTTCCCTCTTGCTTAAATTGGAAAGGGGATGGCTTTCGACGAATTTTATTACAGCCGCGGGATTTGTTTTGGAATATTCCCGCAGCGCCCAACCGATGGCTTTACGAATAAAGAATTCTTTCGAATCGGCCAATTGCCTTATGATTTGAAACATCAATTCCACATCGGTCCCGGCCTTGTATTTTAATTGAAAAAGCAGCGCCGTCCGCTGGAGCCACATATTGCCGGATGCCAGCCATTTCGCGGTATACGGCCCCACCAGGTGAGGAAACCGTTTAAAATGCGTCCCCACCAGGTTGGCGGCAATGAAATCCACGGTATCCCACCAGGACTTATTGGTAATCATGTATTCAAGTAAATCGATATCCTGCTCCTTTAACTGCTTCCGATAATGTTCCACTAACTCGAAACCAAAATACTGGTACTCTCTTCCAGGTAACTCCCACAATTGTTTTATAATCCCTTCCAATCGCTCAACCCCGGGCAGCCTCTCTTTCTTTAGAAATTCTTTCTTCAAGGGTATTCGCTGTGGTTTCGTAATCCCTAAAAATTCAAACAAGTTTTTCATATACTTTTTCATGGGCAACGCTTTGACCGGGTCGGCCGCGGCCTGGAACTTTTCTTTTATCGATGTCACGTAATCGTCTTTCATATTTGCTTCCCTATCGGTTTCTTTGTACAATTATGACATATGACGTACTATCTTTCAAGTGCTGCAGTCAGGACCTTTTTGAAAAAAGGTCCGCGTGTTTCACACCCCCAAAAACTTTTTATTATTTGTATTCTTACCACATCAAACAATATTGACACGAAACGGGATTTATAATAAGATTCGTCTATGACACACCAAAAAAAAAAGAAAAAAAAAGCTCCAGTCATACCGAATAACCAAGAAAAAGATGCCCGGGAACCGGTAAAAAAATCGTTCCAGTGGACCGCGGCACCTGTAAAAAAATACCTTCCTTTCATCGGCGCCGGTCTGGGAATAGTTATCCTGCTTTATGCCCTGTTGGGCCCGGGAATAATCGCTTCCCACAATCGGAAACAGTTGAAACAACTGAATGTTATCCTCTTCACCCTGGATACGCTGCGGGCCGATTTTGTCGGCGCTTATGGCAAAGGAAAAGCCAAAACCCCCAACATGGACCGCGTCGCGGCAGAGGGCGTACTGTTTGAAACCTGCATTGCCCAGACCCCCCTCACCCTACCCTCCCACACCTCCATCCTCTCAGGCACATACCCGCTTTATCACCAGGTCCGGGACAACGGCGGGTTCCTGGTGCCGGAAAGCCTTGAATTTATCAGCGAAATATTACAAAAACAAGGCTATACCACCGCTGCCTTTATCGCCTCTTATGTGCTGCATTCGAAATGGGGCTTCAACCAGGGATTTAATATGTATTCCGATGATTTCGATCTGACGAAATATAAAAAAATCTCCCTGGGAAACGTCCAGAAACGGGCCGATGAAGTCCTGGGCGACGCCAGGAAATGGCTGGGAGAAAACAAGCATAAAAAATTCTTCACCTGGATTCATCTCTATGATCCCCACACCCCTTATGAACCCCCCTCCCCCTTCAAAGAGAAATTTGCCGGCCAACCTTACCGGGGAGAAGTGGAATACCTGGACTATGAATTGGGCCTGTTTTTCGAGTGGTTGAAAAAAGAAGACATCTATGATAACAGTTTAATTATCATGATGGCAGACCACGGCGAAAGCCTGGGACAACACGAGGAAGACACCCACGGTTTTTTTATTTACAAGCCCACTGTCTGGATACCCCTGATCATCCACGCGCCCTTTAAATTCCCCCGGCAAAAAATAAATAACATCGTCGAATCCGTCGATGTGGCCCCCACCATCCTGGAAGCCCTGGGCGTCGCTATCCCGGACGCTTTCCAGGGGCGATCCCTGTTGAACCTTATGTTCGGGGTTAAAGAAATGCAGAAAGATGTGGCGTATACCGAGACCTATTACCCCCGGATGCACTACGGTTGGTCCGAGTTAAAAGCCCTGTATTACAACAAGGACTGGAAGTACATCCTGGCGCCCAAACAAGAACTGTATGATCTCCGGGAAGACGCCGACGAAAAAGAAAACCTAGCCTTAAAAGAGTCTGTGGAAGCCCGAAGGGCCAGGACCAGGCTCCAGGAATTTATCGCTGAAAAATCGCAAAACGCCAGGAAAGTGGGAGAAGCCCTCAAACTGGATAAAGAGGATTTACAGAAATTGGCCGCCCTGGGCTACTTCACCAACACGGTGGATACTTCGGGTAAAACCGACCTGCCCGACCCTAAAGGCAAAGTAAAAGTATTTAACGACCTGGCGGAGTCCCGGCGATTGATGCAGGAAAAAAATTACCACCAGGCCATCAAAATCCTGGAGACTGTCATTGAAGAAAACCCCCAGATCGTGGACGGCATCCTTCAACTGGGAAACGCTTACTCGGATAACAATATGCCGAAAGAAGCGTTAGCATGTTTTTACCGGGTATTGGAGCAAAAACCCGATTACCAGGCCGCCATGATCAATGTGGTCAATTCCCTTATTCGCCTGGGCCAGCTTGACAAAGCAGGCGAAGAAATCCAGCGGTTTTTCAAAACCTTTCCCCGGGATCACGCCCTCTACAATGAGTTGGGCACTGTCTATATCCTGAAAAAGGATTATGATAAAGCCGCCGCCGTCTTAAATAAATCCCTGGAAATCGAACAGATCAACCCCAGCGCCTGCAACAGGTTAGGCGAGATTTATGTTATAAAAAAGGATTATCAAACCGCCGAGACTTTTTTAAATAAAGCAAAGGCCATCAATCCTACCCTCCAGAAACTTTATTATAACCTGGCCCAGGTGGAAGAAGCCAGGGGAAATCTCGATAAAGCCACCGAATACTATAAGATCGAAGTGGAGAATTCTCCCGATGCTTTCAAAGCCGCTTATAACGCCGCGGAAAACCTGAGAAAAGCCAACCGGTATGATGAAGCGGTGGAATATTACCGGAAATCCATTGAGGGCAACCCGGAATTTAATATTCCCTACTTCATGATGGCCAAATATTACCTGGACCGGCGCACCGACATTGATGAGGCAATCGGACTCTGTGAAAAAGGCATCGCTTTAAAACCCGTTAATAAATACACTGCTTTCGGTTATTATATACTGGCCGACATCTATTCATTCAAAGGGGATGGCCAAAAGTCCGGCGTCTACTTTTCCAAAGGCGAAGAAATAAAAAGAACCTTAATTCAACAGAACCGGTGGGATTGAGAAGTTTCTTTTTTCTACGTCTTACTGCTGCTGTTTCAGTTCTTCGATCAGGCCTTTAAGAGTAGGAGCTTGCGGATCGTCGGGCGCCAGTTTGATGAATTTTTCAAAATTTTCAACCGCCGGCTTAAACTCTCCTTTATTCAGATAAGCGTAGCCCAGTTTCGAATAGTAAATGGCCATTTCAGGTTTTAGCGCGGCCGCTAAGCTGTAGTATTCGATGGCTTCGTCGGTCATCCCGCCGACAAATAGGATCTCGGCGACGTTATAGGCTACCGCCGCATCTTTAGGGGGATAAAGGGCCATGGATTCTTTATAGTATTTAGCCGCTTCCTCGAGGTTGTTCAAGCCGCTGTACGCCTCACCGATACTGGCATAGATGGTGGCGGCTTTTTCATTACCCTTTAAGTTGGGATTTTCGTTTTTAAACCCCTCGATTACTTTTTTAAAAGCATTAATCGCATCTTCGCACTGTTTGAGCTGCATATAACAATTTCCCAGGTTGATCCCGCTTTGAAATTGTTTGGGGTTATTTTCCAGGAACTTCCGGAAATAAGGCAGGGCTTCGGCGTATTTTCCTTCTTTATATAGGTCGTTGCCTTTTTTTATTTGCTCCCCGGAGACTTTGTCCACTTCAGGCTCTTTGGCTTTGACTTCTATTTTCAGTACGATATCTATCGGGAAGTTTTTGTTGATACCGGATAATTGCTTGCCCTCCCGGTAGGGGATATAACCGTCTTTCATTGCCGTTATCTCAAATCGACCCATGCCAAAACCGAAAATACCCCACACGCCCTCCTCAATGGATTCGGTTTTCAATTGAAAGTTAAAATCGAGCGCTTTGAGGGTTATCTCGACGCCCTTGAGGGGCTGGCCGGTTTCATCTTTTACCGTCCCGGTCAAGCGCCCGGTTCCGCGGCCTTCCTGGGCTAAAAGCGCCGGGGGGAATGTCAGGGCTAAGGCTAACATTGCCATCATGAAGCTGGCTATCGGTTGTTTTTTCATTCGCTGTTCCTCCTGCATCATTTGATATATTTAATAATACATTTATGGCGTTGTTTATCTCATCAAGGGTTTTGAATATTAAGGGTAAAAAGATTCCGGTGACCGGCGTCTCCCAGGAGGTCGGAAATAAAAACATCCACGGTTATACGCCCCTTTTTGAGTTCCAAAGGGATATCCAGTTGCAGGGGTGAAGTGGAAGGCGATTGGGTCTCCCGGGTCAGCAGTTCTTCGTTTTTAACATCGATGGTTTTGACTTCCGTGTGCTTAAAAAAGTTCTCATTTCCTTCATAAATCACCATGTCTATTTTGAACTTTGCCGTCATAATGCCGGTATCGGCATTTTCATCGAAGATGACATTCCTGGGTTGGATGGCAATGTGGAAGCCCCGCTTACTTTCGTCATAGGCTAATTGGAAGTCCAGGTTATTCTTTTCAAATAGTTCACCTTTCTTTTTAATATGTTTATATTTCATCTCTTCGGCTTCATCCAGCAGGCGCAAGTTGGTGCCGCCCAGGTACTTGTATTCGCCGCCTATATTTACGGCGATGTCTTCCATGGCGATGTAGTACCGGCCGTGGCCGTCGCTGTCCACGAATAAAATGTAAAGCCCGTCATTCCTGGTATCGCTCTCAAAAAAGGCTTGCTGGCCGTAGGCCCAGAACATATAACCGTGCACATTGGGATCGTTAAACACGGACTGGGCGTCGACGTAATCCGGCGGCCCCAACAGCATATAAATCCGGCCCCGGTCGGTTTTCCAACCGGGCACATTGCCTTCCTTCAGGTACGAATTGACGTAGCTAAATCGCTCGTCCATCATAAGCTTGAATTCGTTTTCATCCGCATAAGGATTGGGGTTCCGGATATCCCAGAAATATTGAATGAACCGTTTCCGGGCTTCGGGGGAGACCAGGCGGTCGAAAACCTTCTGCTCGTGCCTGGTAAATAGGAAATGGGCCTCTTGATAAAACGTTTCACTTACCAGGTCCATCTTGATCCCGGCATTCCCGGCCGCGCAATTGGAAGTCGTTAACGCCATTACTACGGATATCGCTGCCGACAGCAGCAGGCTCAGAGTCCGGCGCTTTATATTAACTTTAGTTATTTTTCTTTTTTTCATCTTTTTTGAGTCTCTCAAGAACCTCGATAATATCTTGTTGGTCCCGGTTCACTACCAGGGAAGCAGACAACACCCGCCTGGCTTCTTCGATATCCCCGAGGCGGACAAGGCAGAACCCGAGAGTATTCAGCACGGCTACATCGCTGTCATAGATTTTATTGGCATCCTGCAATTCCCGGGCTGCTTCCCGGTATTTTTCCAGGTAATAGAGGGCCTTACCTTTCAGTGTGTGATAATCGAAGGCATCTTTTTCCCCGTCTTTTATATTTTCAACAATGGCCAGCAGGCGGTGGTAATTTCCCCGGGTCAATAAAAAGGCGGCGTATGCTTTTACCAGGGGTGGGTATGACGCATTTAAGGCCAGCGCCTTTTCATAATAATCGCCCGCTTTTTCGGGATTTTTCACATTCTCATATTGGTTTGCCAGCATCATATAGAAGAGGAAATGGTTTTCATTTTTTAAGAGCTTGGAGGCCGCCGGCGGATGGGGAATATTGGCCAAAGGCGACACCATGAAATCTTTCTCTTTGGCATCCAGGAGAGTATTGCCCTCTCCAAAGGCCCTTATCTTTACCAGGTAATTGCCGTACTTTAGTTTCTCCAGGTTTTGCGTAAAGGTGTAATACTTCTCTCCCGGCGGCAATTCGAATGAATATGTTTTAGAATATGGCCGGGTTTCATCCTGGCACACCACTTCCATTTCGGCGCGCGCTTTTTTCTTAGCGGTTCCCAGGTCCGCATAAAAGGTGATATAAATGGGTTCGTTCAGGCCGAAGGTTCGTTGGGGGTCGATTTTGATGGAAGCGCCCATTACGGTAAAGGCGGAGAAACCGGTTTTTTTATCGGCGGGCGTCGTTTGATACGATATAAGGGGACCGAAAATCCGGGCCGATGATGCGGTGGGGATCGTGGCGCCGATATCTTTTTCAAAATAACTGATTTCCTTGTTTACCGAATTCTGGAGCACCGCGGTCAATTTATAATCCCCCTCGATGATGGGGAAATAATCGCTAATTATGATCCCATTGGAAACTTTTTCATTCAACTCATCCTGGGTGTAATAAAAAGGGAAATTTTTAGTGTATTCCATGACAACGTCTTCGCCTTTTTTCAACACCACTATTAAATTGTAGTTGAAATAGTATTTATCCACATCGGCCGCATAATCGACGGATACTCGATCGGGACGCAGGGCAAAATGAACGAAATTCATATCCAGCGTGGGTTCTCTTAAAACATACAGATCGGTTTTAAGGTTAACATAATCGGTCATGACACTGGTTTCCACGATCCCTTTGAAGTTTAAGAAATTCCTGGCATAGGAGGGGTTGAGATTTCTTTTGGGGAGTTCGTAGATCCGGGAGATAAGGAGATTGGACTGGAGGGAAAGGGATAGGCTGTCCATCTCTTCGCCGGGGATAAGGGACAGGCATATATTGGCAACGGCGGGTTCGCTTTTATTAATTTTTTCATAGAGCGCCGCATAATCGTAGGGGTCCACCTGTCCGATATTCGATATCAACAGCGCGGCAGGGCCGTCTATGGCGGGGACATAAAGAACATAATCGCCGGCGCCGGAGCGTTTGTAAAAAACAATGTTAAAGAGTGTGGGGAGTCCTTTGTCGGGTCCCCCGTAGTAATCCCAGATCAACACGGGGTAGATATCGCTTTTACTGACTATCTCATTAACATCGACGGGAGGCCCCAGCAGTATATACATTTTGCCCCTGTCGGTTTTCCACCCGGGCAGGGTGGACCCGTATTTAAAATATCGATTTGCGTATTGGAACCGTTTTATATGCTCTTCCTTGAACTCATTCTCCGGGGTTCCCCCGGTGGGGTCCCTTAATTTCCAGAAGAGGTTCATAAACGAATCGCGGTCCCGGTTGTTGGTGAGTTTGAGAAATATCTCTTTTTCGATGGGGGTGATGATATAATAAACCAGGTCCAGCCACTCCTTGTAAGGTATATCCAGGTCTTTGACATCGATGGGTTTGGCTGTTACCGTTATGTCCTTTATCTCCCGGCTGCTTTTTTCCTGCGCCGGTGTAACATTCCCGGCGTACGCACTGACGGTTAAAAACACTGTAAGTATTGGTATAATAATCTTCTTTATCATTTTTGCAGTATACACCACATCCTATTTTTAGTCAAATCGATCACTTTTTGGGGGGGGTGATCCATTTTTTCAAGACGGCTTCGGGTTTCGAGGTGGCTTCGATTTGGCCCCCGGTGGCGGTTGCCAATTTGGAGAGGACACTGTAAACGTCGCCTGAAAATTCTTTGACTTCCAGCCACTCTTTCTGTTTTTCATCCTTATTGAGGTAAATGAAATTGAGGGTCACGGAAGCATCCTTTAACGCCATACTCACGGTTTCTACGTTCAAAAAATCCTGGCTGTTCTCTTCTTCAAAAAGTTCGACAGTGTCTGCGTTAAACTCGGAGCTTTCCTTGAGCCTTTGCAGGGTTTTACGGTTCGGGATAATCCGTAATTCTTCCTGGTAGAAAATATAGAGGTAATTTTTCCCTGTTTCTTTTTTGAATAATCCGGCAAGTTGCATAAACAGGTTTTCATTGAGTTTGCGCAGGTTGCGCATATTTGCCAGCAGTTGGCGGTATTGGATCATACAGGATTTGATATCGCCGCCGACTGTGCCCCCGGAAATCTCTCGCACCAATTGCATCATGCCATCCAGGATTTGCTGGTAGTTTGCCGCGCCGACGCTGATGTCCCGCTTTAATACATCCTGGGTACGACTGACTAATTTTTCGATGGGATAGGCCTGGCGTGTTTGCGGGGAAAAATTATAGGGATTTGCGGGTGTAATTATGGATAGATGGTCTTCAGGCTTGAGAATGTTTCTAAAGAAAAAATCCACGGCGTCGCCCATTTTGGAATTGTATTCGCTGGCCTGGAAGATCAATATGTAATTACAGCGCGCCGCGGTTTCTTCACCGGCCGCGGCGTCACCGACAACGGTGAAAACCGGTAAAAACATCGCTGTCAACAACCCTAATAAAAAATATTTTTTCATTTTATCCTCCAAAGATAAATCGTTTTAAATTGTTTTAGGAGTTCAATATACAATATATAGAACCAATAGTCAAGAGAAAGGCCCGGCTTGCAGCAATTCTCATTTTGACCTATAAATGGGAGTTAACGGATTGGCATTATCGACGGACATGTGATAAAATCCGTTGATGAATAATGAATAATGAATAAGGAGGCTCACGATTATGACCATGAAAGCCAAAAAAATATGCATCATATTTATGATGATTGCCGCTTTAATTGTATTCGACCTCTACGGCGCGCCAATGGGGAAATTAAGAGTAACCGTGCTGGACTCAACGGGGAAACCGGTTGCCGGGGTTAAGGTGACTATTCAAGATACGGTCGACAAAGACCGGGTCTTTACAGTAACCACGGATAAAAGCGGCATAGCCGTCCAGGTTGGACTTCAAAACCACGTCGTCCAGGTAACCTTTGAGAAAGAGGGGTACCGGTCGATAGTAAAAAACATCAAAATCCCCGTGGGATTGCTGGTGGAAGAAAGGTTCACAATCTCAACCGTGGAGGAAGGCCGCCAACAACAGGAAGCCGGCGACCCCCACGCCCAGGCCATCCACGCTTTTAACCAGGCGGCGTCTTTGATTAGTGAAAAAAAATTCGCTGAAGCCGCCGCAGCATTAAATAAATCCATTGCCCTGGATAATACCGATTACCTGGCGCACTATTACCTGGGGGTGATTTATTTTGAACAGGGGAAATTCCAGGAAGCCGTCGAACCGCTGACCAAAGCGATTGCATTAAACCCGGGTTACGCCAATGCATACCGCCTCCTGGCCGCGGGTTATGAAAAATTGGGCGACAAAACCCAGGCTGAGAAATACACGAAATTGGCCCAGGAAAAGGGAGGAAAAACGGCTGCCGATGTTTACAACGAAGGCGTCGCCGCTTTTAACGCCGGCGACATGGATAAAGCCATCCAGGCCTTTGATGAAGCCCTTAAACTGGATGAAAAATTCTCCCCAGCCTATTACCAGTTGGGATTGAGTTATGTCAACAAAGGCGAAAATGAGAAAGCGGTTGCCGCTTTCAAAAAATACCTGGAGTTGAAGCCCGACGGCGAGGAAGCCGAAACCGCCGGATCGATCATCGAGAGTCTTAAGTAATTTGTGGGGGCGCTCGCGCCCCCATCGATATCCTGGATTATATCTACACTGTTTTGCACAGCCCTACCTACCGCGAGAAATATAAAGAATTCCTTAAAATCGATTTCCCCCGCGTCCCTTACCCGAAAGACGCCGAAACCTTTTGGCAATTGGCGACGCTGGGCTGCCAATTACGGCAAATTCACCTGCTGGAAAGCCCCATGGTTGAGAAATACATTACCACCTATCCGCAAGAGGGCCTCAAATGTAGTGGGTAAAATAAAATACGAAGACGGTAGCAAAAGATTATCGTGGCCTTATCTGAAACCGATCGGCTAATGAAAGAAATCGATGAAATTGAGATAGAAGTGTAAACTATTTTTATTTCATTGGATTTCACCAGCACGGAATTTCCCATTAAATTTAAAAAGTGAACCGACTCACCTAAGCGATGAGCCGGTTCAGCATTTTTCCCCGTTTTAATCGGAAACTATTCGACTGGTTCGGTGGGTTTTTTACCGGTTGCAGTAACTTGACAGCCCTGACAACCGCCATCGCATCACAAACAACCTTCGCATATAGTACAGGCAGCCATTTCAATTTGCGTGGGGATTGGAATAAGATTAAACATATTCATGCTTACCTCCTTTTTACTCAACCGGTTCTTGCGGTAATGTCTGCTTGGCGGTGATTCTACAACCATTGCAACCACCTGGCAGGTGGATTGACATCCGCCTTTGCAACTTCCGGAATATAAATCAAAAAATTTATATATTTCATCATGATTAAGAGAGCTTGACAGAAAACGAATTTTAAAAGGATTCTTATTCTCGCTTTCACCGGTATAATCGATAGGATACCAGGTATTATCCAACCAAACTTCAACCCACATATGCGGACCCAAAATTATTTCCCCCAGCGAATTACCGGTCAATATATATCCCATTGCCACACGCGCAGGTATACCTGCATTTCTACACAGGGCGGCGGTAAGAACGGAAAACTCCGTACAATCTCCGGCCCCAGCCTCCAGAGTGCTAACCGCCGTGGAAAAGCCATAATCGGAACACCATTTTATATTCCGGTTCACCCATTTCCTTATATTTAACGCCGTTTTTCCTTTATCGGTTTTATTCAGCAGTGGTTTGACAGTATCCTTTATTTTCCTGTCTTCGGATTGGACGTAAAGATACGGCTCGAGAAAGGGAAAAAGGGACATGCAAGAAAAATTCTATCCAGGGGAAACGATTGAGGGCAGACACCTTACGTTCGTTAATTATTGAGAATTTTGTAAACCATTAATTGTTCATAATCAGCGTTCGGGTGTTTCCCCAAAAAATAGCCATCCGTTGATACGAAAAAACACTGGAACCCTTTCTCCGTGGGAAACTCTCCCAGGAATTGTCCATTCTCATCATACTTCAAGTAAAAAAACCGGCTGTCGTAATCCTTGTATGTCCGGTAACTCCGCAATTCCATGAATACATACCAGTATTTTCGATAATAACAAACGGATTTTGTATGGATGTTTCGAACTCCTTTTAAAGATTCAAATGTCAATTTTTTCCCGGAAACAAGCGCAAAAGGAAAGGTATAACTCTTATCTACGGAGTGCTTAAAGGTTTTCAGCATCTTGCCTTGTGTATCGAAAATATAGAATACAATGGGATTATCAGGCATTTCAAAGGCAATCAACATTTCGTCCCTTTTATGATTAAACCCGAACTTGATTGAAGTCAGAAACCCCAGCCCAATTTCCATTTTTTTATCCCCCTTCCCCCTTTTATCGGGCTTGATAGGTAGGAGCTCAAAAAATGACTTTTGAACTTTTGAATCATTGTCTATAATGGCGATTTTAAAGTTATGTTCATTATCAGTAACCGCATTAGAGATATTGAAGAGAGTTTGAACTAAAAAACGATTATTGTCGAGCACATAGAAAGCATCGGGGTATCCGACGGATGAAGATAGTTTTATATAATGAAAATTTTCCAGGTTCAAGTCAAATTCAGCAATCCTGGTATTCATTTGGTCCAGTAGAAAGAGTTTATCATTCGAGGCGCATAAGCATTTGGGACCCAAAAAATCCATGGGCCCTTGGCCTTTGCGGCCAACTCTTTTAATCAATCGCCCTTCCCAGTCATATTTAGAAATCGTATTATCTTTAAAATCCAGGATAAAGATTTCCCGGCACTGGGAAAGGAAAGCCCCTGATATCTCCGAATAGACATAGTCATCCTCGCCATCGATAGTCCGGATCAGTTTGAAATTATTGTCGATCCCGAAAGTAACCTGTTGCAACAGCCCAAAAATGGCCAGCGCTATAACGAATTTTTTCAAGCGTATCTCCAATCTCCTGTGTTACCAGCATTCTGCTGTGAGACACATGTCAAAAAGAATTATCCTTACATCGGGATCCGTACTACTGTAAGCCGCTCTCATCCCACAATTGATGACACATGCCTGCACCCCGGTAAAGGCCGATGCCGTAGGAGTGAGAGTCCCAATGATTCCAAGAGACAATATCCCTATGGTAGCCACCATACTAAAAATTACAAATACCGCAAAAAGTTTCTTTTTCATTAATTCCTCCTTATCTTAGAGACAATTCTATTCAATGCAAATCACCTTTTTGATGATTTGAAGAGAGACGATAACATATCCCTCAAAAAAAGTCAATAAAAAATAAACGAGGCAACCCCCCCATTTTTTTTCTCCCTTTTATTACGAAACCTTTCTAGATATAGGTTACCCAAAAAGTCATGGAGATTTTGATATTTAATATTGTAGGGAACAGGCATTCCTGTTCCACCGGGGCATTTGAGGAACAGGCGGTACCTGTTCCCTACCTAATTGCTCCCCGCTGGGAAAAAATGCAGCAATTCTAATTTTAAAAAATTTAGGGCGAACTGCCCCCAATTAAAATTCCTTTTTCAAGACAAAATTAGAATTGCTGGATTGATTGAAAAAATAGTACATCTTAAGCGGATTTATGATATAATAAGACTTGGCGCATTGGCGCAATAATGCATGAAAACGATTGAGAATTAATAAAATGGCTAAACAAATAAATTATGCCGACATGGGATCGCGACTCAAAGAGATACGCAAACACTTGAATATCCAGCAAAAGGTAATGGCCCAAACCCTTGAAATTCAAGCCAGTTACCTATGCGATATCGAAGCCGGGAAAGGCAATCCCGGTCCTGATTTCTTTATAAAACTGTCGTCCCAATACAATATAAACCTTCATTACCTGCTGATGGGCAGCGGCGACATGTTTATACGGACCGGGCCCCAAAAAGTGAAAACAGAAGAGTTTGATTTATCCGCTGGAATCGATACCATTGAGAAAGTGGCCTGGCTCTTTGAGAAATCGCTCTTTTTCAAAAGTATGGTCCTGGGCGCCTGCATTAAAATCTTGTATACCGAAAAAGAGATACTCAAGAACGATATCAAGAAAAATAAATCCCGGGCTGAATAAAATCACCCCCTTATCTTTCGGATAGTTTTTTTGCAAAATTTTTCAAAATGAAGGGTCAATAAAAACCCTCCCGATAACATTAATAATAGTGAATCTCGAACAAAAAATCATCTTTACTAAACAGGGACCAAATGAGGTTATTCTGAAAAGTGCTCCAGGCTGGGGAAAAAGGATACAATTAGGTATATTAAATCTAAACCAAATTAGTGGCCGCACTGGGGAGACTCTTTTAAGTGGTTGGGAGAGAGTTTTGAGTGGTTGGGAAACTCTTTTGAGTGGTTGGGAAAGAGTTTTGAGTGGTGGGGAGACTCTCTTGAGCGGTTGGGAAAGAGTTTTGAGCGGTAGGGAGACTCTTTTGAGTGGTTGGGAAAAAGTTTTGAGCGGTAGGGAGACTCTTTTGAGTGGTGGGGAAAGAGTTTTGAGTGGTGGGGCGACTCTTTTGAGCGGTGGGGAAAATTTGAGAGGCAGTAAGAATACTTTGGAAAGAAGTAATGCCCTTTGCAGACAGGGTAATAAGGGCAAAATTATAATATACATCAAATATAAAAGGAGACAAACATGATGAAAAAAAGAACTACCCATGGATATTTCCTGGAAAGCACGCAATTGCTGTTTCAAAATGCCCAGGAGGATGTGCAAATCAATACCCTCCTTGCGCCCTATGAATATGGATTATCGCTTTGCAGTAGAGGGTATAAGTCGGACAGCCGGCAAATCAAACGGCGGCCCCCGCGGTTCAAACTGCCCCGAACAATAATAAAAAGGAAAAAGGAAAATAACCGGCCAACGATTTCACAATCCTTATAAAAAGGGGGAAGAGGCGGTAAGGACATTACAGATTTTTTCCTTTGTTGAATTTTTATCCAAAATGTGGTATAAAAAGACCCTATACAATTATAATAATACGTGAGGCAATATGAAAAAACTCTTGCTTGGTATAACGTTTGTTTTGTTTATAAACCTGTTTCTCATGGGCGAAGCCATCGAAAAAATCATCGTGGAAGGGAATAAAAAGGTCTCCAAAGATACCATCCTCTTCTATATCAAATCGGCCGAAAACGGCCTCTACTCCGCCTCCATGCTGAAAGAGGATTTCAAATCCCTGTGGAATACCGGTTTCTTTGAAAACATCTCCATCGAAACCGAAGAAGGAACCGCCGGCAAAATCGTCAAAGTCATCGTGAAAGAAAACCTGCTGATCAAATCCGTCGCCTTCAAAACCGGGAAAAAAATTAAAGAAACCGACATCGTGGAAAAATTACAACAAAACAATATCACTCTCCTGGCCTTCTCCTATTTCAACCCGACAAAAATAAAACGAGTGGAAAAAATAATTAAAGATATGCTCCTGGAAAAAGGCTACAACCAGGGCAAAGTCAATATCCTCACCAAAGAAGACAAAGACCAGGTGGACATAACCGTCCAGGTGAGCCAGGGACCTAAAACAAGAATCGGGGCAGTTGAGTTTCCCGGCCTGCAAGGTACAGGCGTTTCACCTTCATTCTTAAGATGGGGTATGAAAAACAACAAAGTTCACAATATCCTTTCTATTTTCAGCAGTAAAGACGTCTACAATACAGAAAAAGTCGCCGAGGACCTGGATGAAGTCAAGCTCCGGCTCCAGCAAAAAGGCTTCCTGGAAGCTAAAGTCGGAACCCCTAACTTCTCCATGATCCCGAAATATTCGGTATTCGGGAACTACCAGTCCATGATGAAAATCAGCATCCCCGTCGAAGTCGGCCCCAGGTACCAAATAGGGGACATTAAAGTCGAAGGAAACAAAATAATTAAAACCGAATACCTGCTGAACACGTTAAAAATGAAAAAGGGCAAGACCTATAACGTGAAAAAAAGGAACAAAAGCATTGAAGAAATCCTGAAGATATACCGTTCCCTGGGCTATATTTATTGCAACGTGGCGCCCCTGGATGACCTGGACCCGGTCAAAAAAATCGCCGATTTAACCCTGCGATTTACCGAAGGCGAAGTCGCCTACCTGGGCAAACTGGAATTCAAAGGTAATACCTTTACCAAAGATCACGTCATCCGCAGGGAATGGTTCTTATACGAAGGCGAACGCCTGAACATGAACGCCCTGGAAGACTGCATCACCCGGATGAAACAGTTGGGACTGGTTACTATTGAAAAAATGCCCGAATTCAAACCCGACCCCAAAAACCCCCAAAAAGTGGATATCCTGGCCGAAGTAAGAGAACTCAACCGGCAGCAGATCAATTTTAACGTGGGGTACAGCGGCTACGACGGCTGGTTTATTGCCCTGGGATATTCCACCCAGAATTTTATGGGCATGGGGGAAACATTTTCCATCAACCTCCAGAACGGGACCCGCTCCAAAAATTACAGCCTGTCCTTTACAGAACCCTATTTATTCAATTTACCCGCCAGCCTGGGGCTCAGTATTCATAAGAGCTCCCTGGAATACCCCTTCCTGTACACCCGGAAGGGTGAAGGCTTCGGAATTTCCTCCTCCTTCAGGTTCTGGAGATACTACGGCGCTTCTTTGGGATATGACTTTGAAAATGTCGAAATCAGCGACGTAAACGCCGGCCTTGACTTACTCAATAACCCCTACTACTACATGTATTATTCCGAGGGAAAACGTAAAATTTCATCCCTGAGCCCCACCCTTTATTACTCCACCGTGGATTCCCCCATTTTCCCCACCAGCGGCACAAAATACCTGATAAACTATGGATACTCCGGCGGTTTCCTGGGAGGGGACATCAGTATGCATAAACTCAAACTCCAATTTGTAAAATTCATCCCCCTGTGGAAACGGAAACATACCATCGGTATCCAGGCCGTTTACCAGGGCCTGAAAGGGTTTGGAGATAACGAGGTCCCGATCTATGAAAAATATTTCCTGGGGGGCGAACAGTCCATCCGGGGTTATGATATCTACCGCATCGGCCCCAGGACTGAAAGCGGCGCCATTACCGGCGGCACCAAAGCCTTTTTCTTGAATTTCGAATACCAGATACCCATTACGCCCCAGTTTTCCGCAGTGGCCTATTACGATATGGGAAATGCGTACGATAAGGGGGTCCCCATCAGCTTCAATAATTTTTACTCCTCTACGGGATTGGAATTAAAAGTATTTATTCCCATGCTGAACGTGCCCTTCAGGCTGATTTTTGCCTATAACTCCAGGCTGCTGTTTAAAACAGACTCCCACTTTGCCTTCAGGTTTGCCGTGGGCCCGTCGTTTAATTAAATAAATGGTTAATGATTAATGATAACAAGTAACACACTAAAAATAAAAAGGAGATGTCTATGAAAAAATCACTTATGTTAATCTTTACGATTCTAGTGTTAAGCGTTTTTGTTTTCTCAGAGGTAAAAATCGGGGTTATCAATGCCCAGGACATAATTGCCAAGACCAAGAAAGGAAACGACGTCCAGAAGAAACTGGAAGGTCTGCAAAATGAGGCCCAGCAGAAAGTAGAAAGCCTGGAAAATGATATCAAACAACTGCAAAAAGATTTAGCATCGCCCGCATTGAACAACGACACCAGGGAAAAGAAAACCCGTGAAATGGAAGACAAAAGAATCAGCTATAACCGCCTGGTCCAGGACGCCCAGAAAACAATCCAGGAAGAGTCGCAAAAAGAATTAATGGCGCTGCAAAGAGAGATTATGCCGTTGATTCAACAAATCGGGGAAGCAAAAGGCTTTACCCTGATCATCGACCTGGCCAGTTCCGGGATTGCTTATTTCGATAAGAGCATCGATATTACCGACGAAGTTGTAAAAGCAGTGGACGCCAAATTCCCTGGAAAATAAAATGCCTGAGACGCCGCTTAATATCGAAGAGATCTGGGATATCCTTCCCCACAGGTATCCATTTCTCCTGGTAGACAGGGTGCTTGAGATCGTCGGCTTCGAATCCATCAAGGGTTATAAAAATATATCTATAAATGAACCCGTTTTCCAGGGCCATTTCCCAGCCAGGCCGGTGTTCCCCGGGGTATTGATACTGGAAGCCATGGCGCAATTGGGGGCGATCCTGATATTAAGGCGATTTCCCCCGGATAAACGCATGGCTTATTTCACCGGTATCGATAACGCCCGCTTTAAACGCCCCGTGGTTCCCGGCGACAGGCTGGATATGGAAGTAAAAATCACCAGGGATAGGACCACCTTTGTGATAATGGAAGCTAAAGCCTTTGTGGACGGTCAATTGGCGGCCCAGGCCATCATGAGTTCGGCATTGGCCAGGTGAAAAGGTAAGCAGATAAACAAATGAACAACATAAAAATAAATCCCACTGCCGTGGTTAGTGAAAAAGCGCGCCTGGGCGCCGGTGTAGAGATCGGCGCCTATTCGATTATCGGGGATGATGTCATCCTGGGAGACAATACCGTTGTGATGCATCATGCCAGTATCGACAGGGGTACGAAGATCGGTAAAAATTGCACCGTTTTTCCTTTTTGCTCCATCGGTTCAGACCCACAGGATATTACCTTTAAAGGTGAACCGACCTCTGTGGAAATAGGCGACAACAACAGGATCCGGGAGTTTACCACCATCAATAGGGGCACGGTTAAAGGCGGGGGCTGTACACGCATCGGCAGCAACAACTACCTGATGGCCTACACCCATATCGCCCATGACTGCCAGGTCGGGAATAATACCACTTTCATAAATGGCGCCACCCTGGCCGGCCATGTGGAAGTCGAAGATTTCGCGGTTATCGGGGCCTTTTCCTCTGTCCGCCAGTTTGTCAGGATCGGCAGGAATTCTTACATCGGCGGGTATACTATCGTACTCCAGGACGTCCTCCCCTTTGCCAAAGTCGCTCAAGCCCGGGACGCCTACGATTTCTTCGGCCCGAACTCCATCGGCATGGTAAGAAACGGCATCAGCCGCGAATTCATCGGACATGTTAAAGAAATCTTCGACGTCCTCTACCGCCGGGACTTAAATACTACCCAGGCGGTTGAAAAATTGAAAAGTGAATACCCGGATATGGAAGAAGCCAATATTATTATCGATTTTATCGCCAAAACCAAAACAGGTCTACTGAAAAGTTTCAGAAACGGCAACGGTAATGGGACGACATGAACGATGAATGATGAAAAGAAAATAAGATTGCGAATCGGCGTTGTCGGGACCGGCGCCATGGGAAAAAATCATATGCGGGTGGTTCACTCCATCCCGACCATGGCATTGACCTGCGCCGCGGATCAAAACCCGGAGAATCTCGAAGAGGCATGTAAACCTTATGAAGAAAGCGCCCTGAAAAAATATACCGATTACCGGGATATCGTGGACCAGGTGGATGCGGTTATGGTATCCACCCCTACGCTCTTTCATTACGAAATCGCCCGCTTCTTCCTGGAGAACAAAAAACATGTGCTGCTGGAAAAACCGATTAGCACAACCCTTGAAGAAGCCGACCGGTTAATCGAAGCGGCCAAAGAGAATAATGTCATCCTGGCCGTGGGCCACCTGGAGCGTTTCAATCCGGCCATCGAATACATCCGGCCGCTTATCGAACGCCCCCTATTCATCGAAATCCAGCGGTTGGGGCCTTTCTCGCCCCGATCCCTGGATGTCGATGTGATCATGGATTTAATGATCCATGACCTGGATATTCTTTTGCAATGGGATAATTCGGGCATCAAACAGATTAATGCTTCCGGCGTTCCTATCATTTCCGATAAAATCGATATCGCTAATGTAAGACTGCAATTTAATTCCAAAATGGTGGCCAATATCACCGCCAGCCGCGTTTCCCAGAAAAAAACAAGAAAACTCAGGATCTTTCAGAAAAATCAATACATCTCACTGGACTACAAAAAACGAACCGTCAAAACTTTCGCCCTCGCTCAAGGTAATTTCGTCGAAAATATCCCCGATATAAACGATGTCGAGCCCCTCTATACCCTATGGAGTAATTTCTATAATTCCATTGCCGCTGACGCCGCGGGCAAAAACGACAACGTCTCCGGCGAAGACGGCAGAAAAGCCCTCGAACTGGCCATTATGATCTCCGAACATATCCGGGAAAATATCGCCGGGATTTGAAGATACCCGCGAAACACGCGAAATACGCGAAAATGAAAGGGTAATGTGAAGGATATTGAAACCTATATTTATGCGCTGATGGAGAAAGGAAGTATACCGGGTATTTCACTGCTGGTGGGAAAGGGAGAGGAAATTCTTTTTAAAAAACAGTATGGGTTTAAATCCTTGCTTCCTCAAAAAGAAATCCTGGAAGAAAATACGTTGTACGATCTTGCTTCCCTGACCAAACCGCTGGTCACCGCCCTGTTAACGCTTTACCTGCTGGAAAAAGAAAAGGGCTTGAACTTAGAGACCCCAATCAAGAAAATATTCCCGGACCTGCCTTTCGATATTCGCCTGGTTCATCTGCTGACTCATTCTTCCGGACTCCCCGCCTGGTATCCCTTTTATCTTTATACGGACGCCCAGAATCCCGGTTACTTCCCGCAAATGAAATCCCTCCAACTGGAATCCCGGCCCGGGGAAAAAGTGAATTACTCTTGCATGGGCTATATTTTGCTTTATTATATTATTGAAAAAGTTAGCGCCATGCCTTTTAAAGAATTGGCCCAAAAGATCATCATCGAACCGCTGGGCCTAACAGATACATTTTTATCGCTGCCGGAAAATTTAAAACCCCTGGCCGCCCCCACGGAAAAAGGAAACCTCTTCGAAAAACAAATGGCCCTGGCAACCCCGCGGCATAAAGCCGTTGCGGATCGCTTCCAATGGCGAGAAGATGTGATCCGCGGGGATACCCATGACTGTAATTCCCACTACCTGGGAGGCTCAGCCGGGAATGCGGGCTTGTTTTCCACTTGCGAGGATTTATTCAAAATGAAGCGGGAATTTTTTCCCGCCGGCGCTACCATCCTGACCCCAGAATCGACCCAACTCTTTTGGAAAAACTTCACGCCCTTCGATATACTCCACCGCACTATTGGATTTAGTCGTAATTCATCTCTATCCATCACTTCCGCGGGAAAAGCTCTCTCTCGAAGAGCTATCGGACACACGGGCTTTACCGGGACCTCCCTGTGGCTGGACCCAAAAACCAACTATTCGTTTATTATACTAACCAACCGCATCCATCCCTCAGTAGCCAATATTAATTTTAATAAAATCCGCGGGAAACTACATAAAATAATTGCTTCAACTTCCCAGGGACCTTTTTGAAAAAAGGTCCCTGGACCCCCAAAAACTTTTGATTATTAATCCAGGTCCCGTACCGTCTGGCGGAAGCGTTTTTTTTCTCCCTGCTGGCGCTTGGTTTCCAATCGTTTCACTTTGGAACCTAATGAAGGGGCGGTCTTTTTCCTGGGTTTGGGTTTTTTAGTCGCTTTTTCAATCAAATCGAGCAAACGTTTCAATGCATCCTGCCGGTTCCGTTCCTGGTACCGGTACTGCCGCGCATCGATAATCAATTCCCCTTCTTTTGTCATACGCCGTCCCGCCAATCGGATCAATCGTTGTTTCACTTCGTCCGGCAGCGACGGCGAATTCGTCACATCGAACCGCAGTTGTACGGCCGTGGAAACCTTGTTGACATTCTGCCCGCCCGGGCCGGAAGCGCGCACAAAGTCCCAGGTCAGTTCTTTTTCATCGAGAAACAAGTCGCCGGTTATATGTATCATACCAACAGCTTATCTCTTGAAATACGAACGGATACCAAGATGATAGCTTTTCCCCTGGGGATAATATGTTGCTTTGGTGGGATCGAAATAAAGAATGTTTTGCCGCACCATGTCCCGCAGCAAGATTTCGTCGTCTGAACTAACATCCTCTTTGGACAATTCATCCCTATCGAGGAACAAGCGTAATAATTTTTCAATTTCTTTCCGTTCAGGCTTTACCACATAATCGACGATTAAGCTCCTCAGCCTTTCCCTGTAAAGGTAAATTACCTTTTCGAGGGGCTGTTCAAAAAGGAGCGATAGGATATCCTGGATTTCCCACATACTACCGCCGACGGTTTCCCAGATTTTTTCCGCATCTGCTTCGGTCAGGGTATAATCCTTTATTTTCGAATATTTTTCCAGGTTCAGCAGCCACTCCATGACATCCTTTTTAGCAAGATAATCTACTTTGTAGAAAGTGGAAGTCTTTTTTAAACGGCTGTCGGTATATACCCGGTCGATAAAATAGCCATCCGAAGAAGCGATGATGATATGGGCCAGGTGAGATTCCTTGGTCATGGCTACAAAAAAATTGAACAACGCCGTGATTAATTGACGCTCTTTGTCATTATCGAGGTAAATTTTATCCAGGGCCTGGAGTTCATCGATAATTAAAACGGGTTTAATTCTTTTCTGGGTGAGATCCATAAGTTCAGCTTCCATGACTTTAAAGGGATCGGCCCGTTTTTCAAGGATTTTTTTTTCTATCGCGGCATCGATTTTGAAAATACCAATATTGATATTGGATGTCAGGGTTTCCTTTTTCTCACCGCTGGTTTCAACACTAAAAAAGGCTTTGAGGAAATCTTCATATACGTTTGTGAAAGTCTTACGTAGGTTCAAGAATTTTACGTCCAGTTTTTGCTCTTTTTCCATTTGTTCAAAAAATTTATAGAGCAACGTCGTCTTCCCCGAAGACTTAGGACCGTGGATAAAAAGGATTTCCGACGGCTCTTTGTCGATGAAATTTCTTAAATCATTTAATTCGGTTTCCCTGTTAATAAAGGCTACCCATTGTCTGTATTCGAATTTATCTTTATCCATGGTTTAATTATAACCCCCCGGCAATTTTTTTGCAATACCTACTATTAAGCCTATTCAGCATTGAAAATGATCGTAACCGATGGCTTTGGGTTGGATTACCTTTCCTTTATCTTTGATAATCAAATCCTCGGGTTGAGATGTGATTTCCCCGATGATATAGTAATCGATATTTTCCTTTCTTAGTTCTTTTTCCTTTCCCGGGGTAATGGTAAACAGCAGCACGTAATCTTCGCCGCCGGCCAATACCGGTTCACGTTCGTCCAGTTGATGCAGGGCGCAGGTCTCCCGGATTTCATCGGTTACCGGGATATTTTCGTAAAAGATTGTTGCCCCTTTGGCGGAAGCGGTTAATACCCTCTTTAGATCGATGAGCAAACCGTCCGACACGTCGATCATGGCATTGACGTAATTGGCCAGGATAGGGCCTTTTTTTATTCCCGGGACGACTGTTTTGTGTTTTTCTACCAGGGGGCCGGAGCGGATTCCTTTTTTCAGCAGCATGAGACCGATGGCAGACTCGCCGGTCGCACCGGTAATGCCGATCAAGTCGCCGGTTTGTGCATTATGCCGGTAGATAGGGTTCCTGGCGCGACCGATCATGGTAATGGAGATGAACAGGAGGGCCGCGGATGAAAAATCGCCCCCGGCCAACTCCACTTGCCACTGCCGGCATCCTTTATCCAGGGCGTTAAAAAAGGTAATATTGGCTTCCTCGCCCAATAGTTTGGGGAACCCCAGGCCCAGGTAGAAATATTGGGCCTCGCCGCCCATGGCGGCAATATCGCTGAGGTTTACGGCAATGGATTTTAAGGCCACTTCTTCCAATGTATAGTAATCCAGGCTGAAATGGACATTCTCTATTAATAAGTCTTTGGTGATCAATTGATAATCGTCGCCCATCTTCACCGCCGAAGCATCATCGCCGATACCCCCGCCGTAACTAAAAGGAAACTTCTCCTTTAAATACTTTACGAACCGGGCTTCATCCATGGGTATGTTTATTGCCGTTATTGCCGCCGTTGACGCCGTTACCGCCGTTACTTCCATTACTTCCATTATTCCCGTTGGCGCCGTTGATGGGATCGGTGTTGAAAACTTTCCGGGTCAGGGCCGTATCCACTACTTCGGTGATATTTTTTACAAAGACAAACTCGATCCCTTCCAGGTAACTTTCCTTGATATCCGCCATATCCTTTTTATTTCGCAGGGGCAGGATGATTTTCGTAATCCCCGCCCGTTTGGCGGCCAGGATTTTTTCTTTGACGCCGCCCACCGGCAGGACTTTTCCCCGGAGGGTGATTTCCCCGGTCATGGCGATTTGTCGGTTGACCGGTACATCCATAAACGCAGAACATAAGGCGGTGGTGAGGGACACGCCGGCCGAAGGGCCATCCTTGGGGATGCCGCCTTCAGGTATATGTATGTGGATATCGCTCTTTTCAAATCTCTGGTACTTGATGCCCAGTTCTTCGGATTTGGATTTTAAAAAGGTTAACGCCGCCGTGGCGGATTCCTTCATTACATCTCCCAGGGAGCCGGTGGTGATTAGCTTGCCTTTGCCGGGCATCAATTTTACTTCGATAAAAAGGATATCTCCGCCGTAAGGGGTCCAGGCCATGCCCGTGGCCACGCCCACGTGGTTTTCTTCCAGCAGTTGGTCGCGGAACAGCTTCGGGGGGCCGGTGTATTTTTCCAGGTTGCGGATCGTGATCTTATGCAGCTTTTTCTCGCCCAATGCCACTTTATGGGCTATTTTGCGGCAGATGCTGCCGATTTCCCGTTCCAGGTTGCGCACCCCGGCCTCCCTGGTATTCAAGGCAATCAGGTTGCGGATGGCCCCGGGGGTAAAATCCACCAACTTCTTGTTGAGCCCATTGGCCTCAAGCTGGCGGGGGATCAAATGCCGGCGGGAGATTTCTATTTTCTCTTCCTCGGTGTAACCGTGGAGGTGCAGCACTTCCATGCGGTCGCGGAAAGCGGGTTGAATGGGTTCCAACAGGTTGGCCGTGGTAATGAATAGTACTTTGGAAAGATCAAAATTTACGCCCAGGTAATGATCCTGGAAGGAATTATTCTGCTCCGGGTCCAGGACTTCCAATAATGCGGAGGAAGGGTCGCCCCTGAAGTCCGCGCCGATCTTGTCCACTTCATCCATCATGAATACGGGGTTATTGGAGCCGGCTTTCTTCAGTTCCTGGATGATTTTACCGGGCAGGGCGCCGACGTAGGTCCTGCGGTGACCGCGTATCTCGGCTTCATCGCGGACGCCGCCCAGGGAGATGCGGACAAATTTCTTGTTCAATGCGCGGGCAATGGACTTTCCCAGCGACGTCTTGCCCACTCCCGGCGGGCCCACAAAACAAAGGATCGGGCCGTGGGCCTTGGGCGTGAGCTTACGCACGCTTAAATATTCCAGTATCCTCTCTTTGATTTTTTCCAGTCCGAAATGGTCCTGGTTCAATACGCTGCGGGCGCGTTTTAAATTAAGATTGTCCCGGGTGGACACGGACCAGGGCAGCTCCAGCATCCAATCCAGGTGGTTCCTGACCACCGTACTTTCGGCGGATTCCGGGTGCATTTTTTTCAGCCGGTCGATATTGCGTTCCACCTCTTTTTTGGCTTCGTCGGGGAGTTTGATTTCTTTTAGTTTTTTTTGATAGTTCCCCATTTCTTCGCCATTCTCGCCTTCCTCGCCCAACTCCTTGTGGATGGCTTTCAACTGTTGTCTTAAGAAATATTCGCGCTGGTTCTTGTCCATTTCGCCCTGGGCTTTAATATTGATCTGGTTCTGGATGTTGAGCAATTCCAGTTCGTAGTTCAGGAATTCATAGACTTTGGCCAGGCGTTTCATGGATTTTTCTTCGGCCAGTATTTTCCAGGAATCGGCGATTTTTAAATCCAGGTGGGAGGCGATAATATCCGCCAGTTTCCCGGGTTCTTCTATATTTTCGGTAATGACAAATATTTCACCGGGAATTTGTTTACCCAATTTGGCCGTTTGTTCGAATTTTTCCCGGACATTTTTAATGAGGGCTTTATCCTTCATACTCAGGTGGGCAGGGATTTTGTCTTCGATGACCTTTATTTTCGCTTCGATAATCCTGCCGTCATCTTTGAAAGAGGTCACTTTGACCCGCGATATGCCCTGTACCAATACGCGCATCCTGCCGTCCGGCAGTTTCAACATCCTGATGATCAGGGCCACGGTGCCGAAGGCGTAAAGATCATCTCCGGAGGGGTCTTCCACATTGGTATCTTTCTGGGTCAGCAGCAGGATCAAGCGGTCGGAATTCAGGGATTTATCCACCCCCCGTTTCGATTTGACCCGGCCGGCATAGAGTGGGACGATCATGTAGGGAAATACGACGATATCCCGCAGCACCAGTATCGGCAGCGTCTCCGGTATATGCAGCGCTTCTTCGTAAGGTTTTTTTACTATTTCGACGCTTTGTTCTTTATTTTTCTTTTTTTCTTCGTTCATGATTCACCTTGTTTATTCATCTGATATCCACTGAGATTTTTTGCGGCTTTTTGCGGGGGAGTTTAATGGTCAGCACCCCATTTTCCATCACGGAATGAATGCCTGAGGTTTCCAGGGGGAATTCGACGGCGATTTTCTTGAAAAAATTACCGAACTCCCTTTCAAATAGATGATGGGTCACCTGGGGGGCCTCGATCCGCGGCTGCGGTTTCGCGCCTTTGATGATCAATTCGTTGTCGCCCTGCAGCAGGATGGAAACATCATCTTTATTGACCCCGGGCAACTCCACTTCGATTATTAATATATCCCCGGCCTCGATGATATTGGTCCGGGGTTCCCAATCCACGTGGGTGCTGATGCCGGAAGAGAAATTTTTTCTTATTTCGATTTCTGAAAACGGGTCATTCTTTTTTACCATTTATTCCTCCTTTTTCAATAGTTCCTGAAGCTCTGCCAGGAATTCTTCAAGGCTTTTAAATTCAAGGTAGACGGATGCGAATCGGACATATGCCACTTTATCCAGGGTTTTTAATTTTTCCATTATATATTCGCCGATACGGCGGGTGGGGAACTCTTTATCCGAATTGTTCACCAATTCTTCTACCTGGAAGGCGATTTGTTCGATTTGTTTGGATGACACAGGCCTTTTTTCAACGGCGCGGTAAAGGCCTTTCCTGACTTTATCGATATCGAATTCTTCACGCCGGCCGTCTTTTTTGACCACCAATAACGGGATATCTTCTATTTTTTCATAGGTGGTAAAGCGTTTCCCGCATTTCAAGCATTCCCGTCTGCGGCGGATATAGTTTCCTTCCTTGCTTTCCCTGGTTTCCACCACCTTGTCTTCAAAATTGCTGCATTCAGGGCATTTCATGTTTCTTTCTTCACCCTTTGTTTTATTTTCATTTTTCTTCGTTTTTGTTTTTAGATTCCCGGGTATCGGTATTCATGGTTTTTATGGTTTTAAGGTCCAGGCCTTTTGTCCATAGGGCCACAAGCCCGGGGATAACGACTGCCGCGATAATCAGGAAATGAACCAGGAGGGTATATGCCGCGGCCTGGTTGGTTTCGACGTTGTACAATTTCTCCAGTCCGAGCCGCGATGCGGCGTCGAGGCTGCCGGCCATGCCCGGGGTGGGTACGGAAGCCGCCAATACGATAATACCGAAATAGGGAATGGTATCCACCAGGTTGACCCTGGCGCCGAATTCGAATCCCTGCATCAACAACCAGTAAAAGGGGACATAGAATAGCCAGACCCATATGGAGGCAAAGATTAGCTTGACCAAATCCCATGCCCCCAGTTTCAAGCGCAGGTTTTTGATAAAATTGATCATAAATGAGACCGCCCGTTCCCTAATTCTTGCGGGTACGAATTTTGAGAAAAAATGGACAACTTTCTCTACCCAATGAAAGGCTTTTTCCGTATTTAACAGGTAAAATAGGACGAATACAAAGACGATGATAGGAACGGCGATATAGGCGGCATTTTTCAGTTCTCCCAGGAATTTCGAATCGTTATCTTTGACGAAAAAGAGGGAGGTGAGGAACAGTAGGACGATCATAAAGGCATCGATCAAGCGTTCCAGGACGATGGAAGCCAGGCCGCTGCTGCGGCTAATTTTTTCTTCGTTGGCCAGGAGGATTCCCCTGGCGGGTTCACCCAGGCGACCGGGGAGAAGGATGTTGATGAGGAAACCGATAACGGTATAGTTGTATAATGTAAAGAGGGGTATTTTTTTTTTATGGGGTTTTAGTAAGAGTCCCCAGCGGTAGCTGCGGATGAAATATTGTAAGCACAAACCTATGAAGAAAACAATGGGATAGAGGGGATTAATTTTTTTAATAAGGCCCATTACCTGGCGGAGATCGACGTCCTGAAGGAATAGGTAGAGTAAGGCGCCGACAATTGCAATAATTAAAAATATCTTTATATATTTCATAAGGCCTATATGGTAATATCTTTTGCATCATAAGTCAACTGCTTTTGCCGGGGCTTGACAAATGTTCGCCCATACCATAAGATTAAGACATGAACGAAAATCCGGAAAAGCGAATTTTCTCGGCTGTTCCCGTTTTTAAGACATTCCTTCCCAGAGCCCCTTGCGCCCAAGAACTTCACAAAAAAAATCAAAGGGCCAGATATCGATCTGATCTTCCGTCAGCATTTTTTTCTCCCCAGGGTATATAAGTATTCTCCTTTTTACACCCTTTAGTTCCGCAACAGCCCGCAACCCTTTAAGATGATCGCCTGTTATCCGCTGCGAGGTCTTGACTTCGACAGCAATGAAACTATCTTCACGCTTTAATAAAAAATCGACCTCTGTATTATGGGACGAAGCCGGGGACCAGTAGTAAAATTCATCGAAAAGATCATCATAATCCCGGTATGCTTTAAGTAAAGTTGCGACCAAACCTTCAAACAGGGCGACTTTCTCTTCCGGGTAAACGTCGCCGAACCGGTTGTTTACTGCCCTTACCAGGCCCGGATCGATCCAATATAACTTTGGGTGTTTTTTCTCCCTCAGCCGAAGCTTTAGCTCATAAGCGGGTAAACGGAAAACCATTAACGTATCCTCCAGGATTTCGATATACCCGTCTAAAGTGGTCCTTGAAATCCCGGCATTCCTGGCGGCGCCGGATATATTCAGCGTTTGACCATGAAGCAAAGCCGCGATAGGTAAAAACCGGACAAACCCGGGTAAATTACGAACCAATGCTTCAGCTTTGATTTCTTCTTTTAAATACATCTCGATATATGCTTTCAGGGTTTCCTTTTTGTCGGCGGCGTTCCACACCAGGGGAATACTCCCATAGGTCAACACCTTATCCAGTATAAAATCAGGGCCCAGTTCGCCGGGCAAAAACGGGTACATCCGTTTAAACAACGCCCGTCCCCCCAATAGATTGACGCCGGCTTTTTTCAGTTTCCTGGCCGATGAGCCGGTTAAAATGAAATGCAGGTTTTTTTCTTCTATAAAATGATGAACCTCATTAAGAAGATTGGGTAATCGTTGAATTTCATCCACAAAAACCCAGGAATCCGGTTTCAAAGTTCTTAGTTCATTGGCAAATTGTGAAATATCGGCCAGGTAAGCCTGGTATAAGGATTCATTTAACAGGTTTACCCGGTAAGCCTTTGGGAATTGGTGGTTTACCCAGGTGGTTTTACCCGTGCCCCTTGGTCCGAACAGGAAAAAAGACTGAGCAGGCGTATTTAACAGGCGATCGAAATATCTTGATATCATTGTCGTCATTTTACCACGTTTTTTGACGGCATACAAGTCAATTCCCCCCACATTCCCCCCACATTCAAGAATGCGTCATTTAAAAAAAGCACGAAAGCCCGCGGCAAAGTGACCGGGAGGTGAGAAAAGGGGCAGCGCGAAGTTTTCCCTTCTGCGCTTGCTTTGTATTTGACAAAAAGGAAAAAGTATATTACATTATATACTATGCAAAGAGGAAAAACATGCTGAGTGTAAGAGCAATTTACGACGGCCAGGAATTAAAATTAATGGAGAAAGTGAGTATCCGGAGACCCAGGCAAGTCATTATTACCTTTTTGGATACTTTAGAGTCGGATCCCCCGGCGGACGAAATGCATAAGATGCTCCAGGAAGGAGGGGCATTGGATTTCCTTGATGATGAAAGGGAAGACATATATTCCGATGACGATTTGAAGGTGAAGTTTATATAATGGAAAGAGGAACCGTTGTTCTAACAAAATTCCCTTTCACCGATTTGAGTTCCGCCAAAAGAAGGCCCGCAGTAATTATTTCGAGGGTTTCTAATGAAAAAGAGGATGTTATTGTTGCATTTATCTCGTCGGTTATTCCATATAATTTAAGTGAAACTGATTTTGTACTGGACACAGGGCATAAAGATTTTGCCGCTACGGGATTGAAGAAAAAATCTGTTTTCAAGATGGATAAATTGGCTACCTTGAACAAATCGATTTTCTCAGGTATTATGGGGAATATATCCGTGGATATTCTTAAGCAATTGGAGAGCAGACTAATGTTTGCTCTTGATTTGAAAAAAACAGATCTTTTTTAAAGGCTCTCCTCAATGACGCTGATAAAACATATCTTGATTTTAATCTGAGTAATTTGTGTCATCTGCGGCATCTATTTACAGAATAATTGAGCCTGCGAAGGCCAGCGGATGAGAACCGTACATAGATTGAGGTATTTATTTGAGAGATAGGGGGAGGACTTCCTTTAGCGCTTATGTAAGAAAAAAATCAGTGTAAATCGCTGTGACGTGCAATTTGGGGACAAAAAAACTGTCCGTGTTTAGTCCGTGTAAGTCTGTGGCTAAGTTTTTCTTCGCGGTCCTTCGCGTTCTTCGCGGCTATTTTCATGGTAGGCGCGAAATTTTCCCATCCGCAAAACAGATCGGCTGAAATACCTGGATTTTTCCAGTTAAATCAATTATACTATGGTCATGAGCAATCCCGATACAATCGGCGGCAGGTTTGAGCGCGCTGCCAAAAAGCCTTTATTTCTCGTGTTTCCGGCAAAGCATGGTAATACGGCCATCGATTATTTTCCGCTGAACCGCGGGTTCGCCGCACATCTCATTCTTTTCCTGGAATGAACACAGGGCTTGAATTTCACTGCGTTTACCGAGACGTATTTTTAGACCGATATCGGCAGGGAGGAATTGAGTTTGCCCCGGGGTGGAAATAGAAGATTGGAATACATTGGTTATGGTATCCCGGGACTCACAAAGTTCTTCGCCAAATTCCGAAAGAAGAATTACTTTTGGCTGGGGCGGTTGTTGGAGCAATTGGGTAAACAGGTTGTAAAGCCCCAGGATACCGAGATGTTTTGGGTAAAACTCCCGCTTAAGGATTTCATCTTCGTGCACGGTACCCAGATGGGCGATAAGAATATCCGTATGTTTGAATTCCTCGACAAGAAAAGGAGTCCAGGCGGTATCACCGGTTATACCGATAGAACAGCACTTTTTCCCTTCCTGGTACAGGTTAAATAATAAGCCCACCCCCATCTTACTTCCTCCCAATTCCGGGTGTTGGGTCAGGGTGGGATCGATACGAATAGAGCCTGATTCTCCGAGTCGAATTTCCTGGCGTCGCCATAATATCTGGCATAAATGCGGTTTGGTCTCATAGCGAATAATAGGGGCAAATTTTGCAAATGCGGAAGTGTTAAGCAAGAAAGAGAATGTCTTGGGCGGGGCGCCTTTGGGTTTTCGTTTGTTTAATTGATAAAGTAAATCGATAAGCAGCGGGAATTCCTGGGTATGGTCCGGGTGGTCATGAGTAATAATAACCACATCGATATCGTCGATACCCAGTCCACACTGGAAAAGATTTTGAATAAAACCATGTCCCGGATCGATGGCAATCCCGGTATTGTCCCATTTGATATAATATCCGCCGCCGCGGGGGTCGCCTTCACGGAAACGAAGTATTGGGGTAAATGAGTTCCACTGTCGAAGATTGAGAAAATAATTTGTCTCGGTGGTTCTCTCTCGATTAAGGTACCGGCCGATCTCATCTTCGAATTTTTTGGAATTATTGATAATTTTGGCAAATTCGCCTTTGAGTCCGCCGCGAAGTTCTTCGATAAAACACTCAATACCGAAATACACCGGGTAACAAAGACTAAAGAAATTAGGTGCACTCCCTTTTAGCAATTCGATCCCATTGAAATCCGTCAAAATGAAAATAGAGACCGCATTTTTCAATAGCGTTTCCCGGTTTTGCTCGAATTGCGTTAATACCTTATTGTAATCAACGGCCATTAAATCAAGCCAATAAACTACTTTAGGGTCGGGGTTACGGGGAAAAATACCCTCCTGGGAACCAGGATCAAAGGCAATATCGGATAATAAAGTAAACCCCAATTGTTCCAGGTGGTATTTTAATTTTGCTTCGATATTTTCTTTGATTTCAGCTTCCGAACGATTACACACCTCCACCATAGAGCAAAAATTTTTATTTGAAAGTTCAAAACGCCGTGCGATCTGTTCAATCTGGTTTAAATCACGCTGCAAAAGGTTCAATATGTTCTCCCGTGTCGATTCAATCGGCAGGCAAAAGGTCGATTACGATTGGGTGAAGGTCTACCCAGCGTGTTTTGTTTTGGTATTCCAGGACAATATCATTGGCGATAAACCGGACATCCTGTCGGATATTGGTAAGGTTCTTTTGTTTATGGATTTTTTTTAGGGTGTCATAATCATCCAGGCCGATTATCCTGCCAAATTCGCTGCGCATCTTTGCTATACTGCCATCGATAGGTTCTATGCCAATTTTATTTTGCCCGGCCATTAAGGCGCTAAAAGCAGAATCCTGGATCAGCTTAACCAGGTACCGGAATACTCCGCCGGAATATGCTACTGCCTTCTCCAGGGCTTCGCCGGTAATTAATGCCGGGTCCATTCGCCGAAGAACCAATTCCTTTAATACGGATATACCCGGCGGGTAAATATTCCCGTCCTTATCAAAGGCATGAATATTGGGAAGTATCTCCGTATGGGTAAACCACTCGGTAATGCGATTGACCATTGGGGAATAAAATAGGGTAATGGGTACGGTCAGCGCCAATGAACATTCGATTTCACTAAATGCTTGACTCTCTTCCGATAATACTTTTTCTATTCGTGAAACCGGTTTATCCAGGTCATCGATTAAAAGGAGAACATTTTTCCCGGTTTTTTTTTGAAGTGTTTTTACGACTTTATTTAAAGCGGATAAATAATCTCTTCTATTCATATTATCTGAGATATTAATAGGAATATTAAGCAGTGGTACCACTGTCGCAGTAAAAATCTTTATGGCTTCACTTAATGATGAAAATCCTCCTGCAGCCGCGAGAATTGCTTTCAAAATATCAGGGAAAGTTAAATCCCTGAAATCAAGATATCTCCCAACCTTTAAATTGAGTACGGTATATTTGGCGGCAAGGGCTTTTTCGGTATAAATTTAATTCCGTGGTTTTTCCACTGCCCCGGTGGCCGGAAAATAAAACGCGAAGGGGGGATTGATCAAAGGTAGAAAAGAGTTTAACGAGGCTTTCTCCCCGTTGGATATAAAACGGTTCGATGGCTTCCTCCAGTGGAGAGGGATCGAAAGCGTTGTAAGCCTCTTTAAGGTTATGAGCTATCACCTGTTACCTCGTTTAAATATCTTCGCGCCGGCAAATTCCGGCACTACTATTTTAAAGGAAATATGTTTTTTTTTCAATATATGGCATACATTATTTTTCCTCTATGAAGAAGATTTGGGCTGAGCGGCTAGTGGTGCTGGTGAAAAAAATGGGAAGGCAAAGTCCGAACCTGGATTTACAGGATGAAAAGATGCACAGGATAATGGCTTATAAGGCATCCCGGTCATCCAAATCATCCCACTCATCCCGGTTCATTTGCCCTGACTTTGTGACAGGATTTCTTAAAATTGGGTTGACTTTGTGCAGAAATTAAAGTAAAATTACCCTGACTTTGTGTCAGAAAATAATGAAAATTGGGTTGACTTTGTGTCACGGCAATGCCAATTATCATGCAAGAGGCTTTATAAAAAATGTTTTACAGGAACATAATTGCTGAACTTAAAAAGTGGGCGGCGGAACCCGAAAGGAAACCCTTAATCCTCAGGGGCGCCCGACAGGTAGGCAAAACCACTGCGATCGATATGTTTGCAAAACTCTTCGACCACTATATCTACCTGAACCTTGAAAATAAAGAAGAAGCAGGGATTTTTAACAGGGACTTACCCGTAGATGACTTAATTAAAGCCATCTTTTTCTTAAAAAAACTCTCCCCCTCAAAAGACAAACGAATACTTCTCTTCATCGATGAAATCCAGTACTCACCCCCTGCCCTGGCTATGATGCGCTATTTTTACGAATCAAGAAAAGACCTTTATGTCATCGGCGCCGGTTCCCTGCTGGAAGCCGTGATCGGAAAACTCCAGGTCAGTTTCCCGGTGGGCCGGGTGCAGTACCTTTTTATGTATCCCATGACCTTCGAGGAATTTCTCCTGGCCTGCGGCGAACAAGCGGCAGTGGAAATCTATCGCCAGGTCCCCATGCCGGATTATGCCCATTCCCGCCTGCTGAAATTGTTCCATAAATATACACTGATCGGCGGGATGCCGGAAATAATAAAGAAATATCTAAAAGACGAAGACCTGGTGGGATTGAAACCTGTTTACCAGTCCCTTTTAACCGGATACCTCGACGATGTGAGTAAATACGCCCGTACCCCGGCAATGGTGGAAGTGATCCGCCATGCCGTCGAAGCCGCCCCGTTCCAGGCCGGGAACCGGGTAAAATTCCAGGGATTCGGGCAATCTAATTATAAATCCAGGGAAATGGGAGAAGCACTAAAAAGCCTGGAAAGGGCAATGCTGATTTACCTTGTTTATCCGGTCACGGTTACCCAGCCGCCGCTGCTGGAAGATAATCAAAAGTCTCCCAGGCTTCAATTCCTTGATACGGGGTTACTCAATTATGCCGTGGGACTCCAGGGATATTTTTTTAAATTTGATGACCTGCATGCCTTTTACCAGGGTTTACTGGCGGAACATATCGTGGGCCAGGAACTGGCGGCCCTGGATATGAATACGGATAAAAAAATTCCCTTCTGGGTCAGGGAACAAAAACAGTCCAATGCGGAAGTGGATTTTGTCCTTCCTTACAAACATTATGTTATCCCCCTGGAAGTGAAAGCCGGGAAAACCGGGAGTCTCCGTTCTCTTCACCAGTTTATGGAACGGGCCGATCATCCCTATGCCGTTCGTCTCTATGCCGGTTCTCTCCAGGTAACGGAAGCTTCGACCCCGGAAGGAAAACCTTTCAAACTACTGAACCTCCCCTATTTCCTGGCAGGGAAGATATACGACTACTTGCCCTGGTTCATTGAGTGAAAAAAAAGGGGACATACAAGAAAAATTCAAAATGAGAATTGCTGGCGAAAAAAGGGACAAATTGCATATCATTGCCCAATGTGATATACTTACCCCGGTGGTGAACAATAATGAGCACGGTTATGAAAAATCTCGCCGTCGGTGAATCCGACTTTAAAAAAATAATCACAGGCAACTACTACTACGTCGATAAAACCCTCTTTATCAAAGAAATTATAGACCGGGGCGATTTGATTTTACTCATTCCCCGGCCCAGGCGCTTCGGCAAAACCCTCAACATCTCCATGCTGAAATATTTTTACGACTGCTGCCCGGAAACCATGGGAATTAAACACCCCGGATCGGACAATACCGCTAAAAGCTTGTTCGATTCCCTGGCTATCCAAAACGCAGGTGAGAAATACAGCGAAAAAATGGGCAAATACCCGGTTATTTTTTTGACTTTTAAAGACATTAAAGTACCGGACTGGGACTCCTGCCTCTACAAGATAAAACAACTTATCCAGGATGAATATTTAAGACATGATTATATTCTTGACGGTAATATCCTGAAATCCCAGGAAGCGGCTTATTTTAAAAGTATTATGAACCTGGAAGGGAATAAAGGCGATTACGAGAACAGCCTGGGAAAATTACTTATATTCTTAAACCGCTATTACGGCAAAGGGGTAGTCATTTTGATCGATGAATACGACGCCCCGGTTCATGCGGGCTTTAATAATAACTACTATGACGAAATCATCAACTTTATGCGCAATTTCCTGAGCGGCGGCTTGAAAGATACCGGCCAATACCTGGAAAAAAGCGTCCTAACCGGTATTATGCGTATCGCCAGAGAATCGATTTTTTCCGGCCTTAATAACCTGGGAGTTTTTACCCTGCTGGCGGAAGAGTTCGACGATAAATTCGGGTTCACGGAAAAAGAAATCGAAAAAATGCTCAAGGACTTTAACGTTTTCCACATGTATGACCGGGTCCGGGAATGGTATAACGGTTATACCTTCGGGAAAGAAACGATTTATAATCCCTGGTCCATCATCAACTTTCTCGCCAGCGAAAGAAAAGAACCGGAACCCTACTGGATCAATACATCCGACAACCAGATCGTAGAAACCTTATTAACAAAGGAAGGAAAAGAGCTAAAGAAAGAGCTGGAACAATTGATCCAGGGCGAAAGTATTGAAAAAGCCATCGAGGAAAATATCGTCTTAAAAGATGTGCTTGTCCGGGATAATCTTATCTGGAGTTTCCTCTTGATGGGCGGATATTTGCGCCAATCCACCCGTAGAAGCGACGAAGCCGCCGGTAAAGTATATTATTCCCTATCGATTCCCAATATAGAAGTAAGGCGAACTTATACCGGCATTATCGACCGCTATTTCACCGGCAAAATCGAAAACGAAAAATTGGAGATCATGCTCAAGGCTTTAGTGGAAGGGGATGTCGAGCTTTTTGGCAAATTTCTCCGTAAGATCGTTACCGCTGTATTTAGTTATCATGATTTCGGCGGCGAGCCGGAAAAAGTTTATCATGCATTGGTGGCAGGTTTGTTGGTATGGATTTCCAGTACCCATGAAATCAAATCCAACCGGGAATCCGGTTACGGCAGGTATGATATTTCGATCATTCCCCGCGATCCACGTAAAGTCGGTTATGTAATCGAATTTAAAGCCATCGATACAGAGGAAGGCGAAACCGTGGAATCCGCCGTAGAATCCGCTTTAAAACAAATCGAAGCTAAGAGATACGAAACAGAACTAGTGGAAAGGGGTATTGCCGATATCAAAAAACTGGCCATTGTTTTCAGCGGCAAAGAAGTATTTGTAAAAGAAAAAAAGTAATAAAAAACAGGACCGGCGAAAAAAACTACTTCGCGTCCCTTCGCTCTTTATGGTTGTCCCGCCGGGACCTTAGCGGCTTTTAATTATTTTTCCGCCGCCTCATGCATGCCGCTTTCCACCAACGCCTTGTTGTCTACTTTGAAACGTTGGAAATGGGCCAGTACCTCATGATACAACAACGGGACAGCTTCCATGTGCTCGACCAACTCCTTCATTTCAGGCTTCATATCCACAGCCGCCCGGAGCGATTTCTTTTCACTGCCCGCCTCTTTCTCCAATTGTTTTTTCTTTTCCATCTCCAGTTGCTTTTTCAGTTCCTCTATTTCCCCGGTCTTCTCTTTCTCGTCATAATACATGGGCCCTCTGCCGAAAAGAAACCAATCCATGGATATGTTATTCTCCATCGCTATGCGGTACAAAGTCGGTAACGCGGGAAGCGCCATGCCGACCTCGTTCTTATAATACGCGTTTCGCGATACCCCGAAATGACCGGCCATCTGGTCCCGGGAATAATTGAACTTCTTCCGCAATTGCGTCAACTTATCCCCGGCTTCTTGTAATACTCGTTTTCTATTCATTTCCATATTTTTACTCCTGGTAAGATAGATATTTGAATAATTATTATAACTCATTCGCCAGGGATTTACCAGGATATTGTTATTGAAAATAAAAAATCAGTGACTGTCGTGAATATTACAGTGACTGACGAGGAGAGCGGAGTGATAGAGGATAAGAGTGTGGTGATTGAGGATAAGGGCGCAATGAATATCTTTAATTCCGCAGTGAATATCTTTAACTCAACAATGATTAGCCTTAACTCCGCAATGATTAGCTCGAATTCCGCAATGATTATCTTTAAGAGTGCAGCGACAAACGTGGATGAAAATGTGATAAACATGGAGAGTATAATGAATGATAAGAAGAGGAGAGTGACTAACGTGGAGCGGATAGTGAATGTTATGGAGAAGGAAGTGAATTTCATGAATAATATAATGAATGATGAGAACGGGATGTTTATAGTTAGGAAGCCAACGTGTAATAGCCTGGAGGGCGCAATGAAAAACATGAAGAGAAATGTGAAAGATATGGAGAATTTGATTACTTTCAAGGAGAATTCGTTAAATGACAGGGATTCGGTTGTGACTCTCATGGATTTCATGAGCCGGATGCCCTGACAGAAACCACTTTGCCTGAAAAGAACATGGGGAAGGCAAATTAAAACCTCCCTGTACTTGATTCTTTTCTTATTTCCTGATATAGTTTCTTCTATACTGGAAACTTTTTACGAAATTAGGAGGTCTTTCGTGTATACAAGAAACTTTTACCTGGACAGGATAAAGTCCTTCATCAAGAAGCCGGTGATAAAAGTGATTACCGGGATGCGCCGCGTCGGGAAAAGTTATTTCCTCAGGCAAATAATCGAATTGCTGCGCCAACAAGGGGTGCCTGGGGAAAATATTCTTTATATCGACAAAGAACAGTTGGATTTCGATTTTATACGGGACTACCACCACCTCGATAAATACATCCAGGAACAGTTTTCATTAATTACCGGGGATAAATATCTTTTCGTCGATGAAATCCAGGATATCGAACAATGGGAAAAGACCATTAATTCAATTCTCAACAAAGGGGGCTGCGATATTTATATCACCGGGTCCAACGCCCACCTGCTGTCATCGGAACTGGCAACCTTGATTTCAGGCAGGTATATCGAATTCCCCATTTACACGTTGAGTTTCAAGGAATTCCTCCAATTCAGGGGAGATAAGAAAAAGGAACCTTTGAGTGAGTTTCAAAATTATATCCGTTTCGGCGGGCTGCCGGCGCTTCATCATTTCGATCTTATCGAGGACGTCGTGTATCAATATCTAAAATCCGTTTATGATACCATACTTTTAAAAGACATCATCAAACGGAATAATATCCGAAACGTTCATTTACTGGAGGATATAAATAAATACCTGTTCGATAATATCGGGAACATTTTTTCCTCTAAACGGGTTTCCGATTACCTGAAATCGCAAATGTTAAATGTGGGTGTGGATACGGTTCAAAACTATATCGGTTATCTTCTTTCCACCTTTGCCGCCTATAAAGTGCAGCGGTACGATATAAAGGGAAAACGTATACTGGAAATCCATGAAAAATACTTTGCCGGGGATGTCGGTATTCGTCATGCCCTTTTGTCTTATAAAGAAGCCGAGATAACCGGGGTACTGGAGAACCTTGTTTTTTTAGAATTGAAACGGAGAAATTATGCGATATATATCGGGCGGCTGGGGGATAGAGAGATCGATTTTATTGCTGAAAAAGAGGGAAAGCGGATTTATATCCAGGTGGCCTATTTGTTGGCGGCGGCGGAAGTGGTAGAACGAGAGTTCACGCCGCTGCAGCAGGTAAAAGACAATTATCCTAAGTATGTCTTAAGCATGGATACCCTCTGGGGAAACGATTATGAAGGGATTAAACGAATGAATCTCATGGATTTCTTATTATCCGACGAATTCGCCTGACGGTGCTGCCGATCGGCTGAAAGACAGGTTACCCCAGACGGTAACCATACGAGACCGCCAATTCCTGTGTATGGCTTTTTAATTTCCCTTTTAATTCATCGTTCCATTCGTTATACTGGGGGAAATCGGCGATTTTTTTCATATTGGCGGGCTCATCCGGCCCGATATAGAGTTCATTCACCTTTGTGTTTTGCATTTTTCCGATGGCATCGCCCGGTATCTCTTTCCCCCCGGTAAAGCGGAGAAGTTCTTTCACGGCGCCGGCGTCCGCGGATAGGTCTTCCAGTTTAAAAAAAGCGGTCCTTTCCTTCTCTACACTGCGCTTAAAATCTTCGATAAATTGGTTGGTGGCATTCCACAGCCAGGCCAGCCGTTCTATTTGATCCATTTCAGCCCACTGCTTTTCATCCGCCATTTTAAGCCGACCGGATTCCCAGATGGTGTCGTTTTTATGCCACCCTTTACACACGGCGCTGCGAACAAAATCTCCCGGATGCCGGACCACATGCACAAACCTGGACTTCTTAAACAATCGGGCCAGCGCCGGCGCAAAAAATGTCAGACACTGGTTGGACTCGACGTATATTTTGTCTTTAATAAAATCTTCCAATATCGATTCCATTCGAGCCGCATCGATCATTTTGGCGAGAGTTTCTTCTTCCTGCCGGTGATAATAGGCGTAATCGGAGAAGTATTCGAGGGTAGGCCGGGGTTCATGATAGGCCGCAATATTAGGGGATAGGTTCAGCAGCCCCGGCAGGAATTTGGATCCGGCCCGGCCGGTAGACAATATAAAAACCGGGGCATAGTTATTATACATCTCGGCGATGGTTTCTTGATCGACATGATGAATCATTTTAAATTTCATTTCTTACCTCCTCTTCACTGTAATGAAAATAGCCACCAGGGCGCCAGGACACCAAGGAACACCAGGAGGTTTATACACTGGTCCCGGCGGATTTTGTCGGCAATGGCGCGGAACCCCGGGAGGGCGTGTTGATAAAACATTTTCCAGCCGCTGCATAAACGGCTTAATTGCCCGGGATTGTTTGGGGAATAAAGCCTGTTTTTAAGGCAATCGCCCCAGCAAAATTGCTGATATTCACATTGATTGCACTGATCATGCCATTTGCTTTTTTGCGCCGCGAAATTGCTTAAAACACGCGAATCCAGGAGATCATGCCAATTGTCTTTTTCGATATTGCCCAGTTTGAGTTGGTCCCGGACATAGAAATCACAGGGAAATATGTCGCCGTTATATTCCACAACGAAATATTGCCCGCAAGCGGGTCCCATACTGCAAACGGTAAATTGATTTTGCGCCAGATAAGCCAGTACAGCGTCGAATAGGCGAACGGATACGCGGTAGATATCGGATTTTATCCATTGGTCGAAGATTTCACAGAGAAAGTTTCCCCATTCTTCACCGGAGATGGTATAGGGAAGTGGCTGGCCTTTGTCATCGAATTCCACACATTCGACGTATTGATGGTAATAAAATCCTTTCTCACATAAGAATTGATAGATTTCCTTGCCTTTTTTGACATTGGCCTGGGTGACCAGGGTTAAAATATTGAATTCCACATTATGCCTTGCCAGGCAATTGATTGCTTTGATGACATCGTGATAAGAGCCGTTTCCATTTTTGTATTTTCGATAGCGGTCGTGGATATTGGCCGGGCCATCCAGGCTAACGCCCAGTAAAAAGCGATTCCGGGCAAAGAATTGGGCAAATTTAGCATCGATGAGTAGGGCATTGGTCTGGAGACCGTTGGCGACTGTAGTACCGGGGGCCGCGTATTCCTGCTGGAATTTTACGGCTTGTTTGAAAAAATCGATACCCATTAAGGTGGGCTCGCCGCCCTGCCAGGTAAAAACATACTGGGGTTGTTGGGTTTCCAGGTAAGTGGAAACCATTCGTTTAAGAACTTTTGAAGTCATGCGTCGAGGGGTGAAGACCTGACGCGGTTGCCGGGGATGGTTTTTTGTGTAGTTTAAATAAAAGCAATAGGTGCAATCCTGGTTACAATCCGCGGAGGCAGGTTTAATTAAGAGAGAAAAAGGTCTCATCAAAAGCTTTGGGAAGTCAAGAAACCTTTTCTCGAAAAGGTTTCTTGCCGCCGGAGGCATTTGGTTTCATTACCTGTTCAAGTTCTTTGATTGCCGCTGCATATTTTGGGTCGGCAATGACATTGACGTTTTCGCCGGGGTCGGTTTGATGGTCGTAGAGTTCTCGTTCCAGGAGTTGCCCTGTTTTAAATTTCCGCCATTCCACATAGCGGTATTGGTTTGTCCGCATGGCATAGCCCATGAGAAGGGAATCGATTTTATCCAGGTATCCCCTGGGATATTGACTGAAAGCAGCTTTTTTCCATTCCAGGTTTGGGTTGTCCAGCAGTGGGACAAAGCCGGTTCCTTCAATAGGTTGAGCGGGTAAATCCAGCCCGCATAATTCGCATAGGGTAGGGTAGATATCCACGGATTCTACCAGGGCGTTGGTATGTTTGCCGGCGGTTTTCATGCCGGGGACGCTTACGATCAACGGCACCCGGGTATCATCCTCAAAATTGGAATGTTTGCACCAACTGCCGTGGGTTCCCAATTTCCAGCCGTTATCTCCCCAGAACACTACAATGGTATTTTCTTTTAAATGAAGCGTTTCCAGTTGGTGCATTAATCGGCCCACCTGGGCGTCTAAAAAGGAAACACAGGCATAATAGCCGTGGATTAAACGCCGGGCCATATCGTCCGGGACGGGGCGGCCCGGTTCTTTGGGGATTCCCAGGAAAGACCGCAATTCCTGGGAATCTAATAAAGAATAAGAAGGGGCTTTTGCCGGTGGAAATGGATTGGCGGGTAATTTTATCTTCGCCGGATCGTACAGGTCCCAATATTTTTTGGGAGCGACAAACGGTAAATGGGGTTTTTGATACCCGACGCACAGGAAAAAAGGTTTTTCCTTTAGCCCTGCCATTTCTTTGAGGGCATAATCGGTCAATTTACCGTCTTTGTACATATTATCGGGCGCATCGGCCATTTCGAAAGGGGCGCCGAAAGCCCATTTCAATGTGGGGTTTAATTTTCGATTCTCGTCGACTAACCGGAGCCCCTCGGCGGTAACATATTCCGCCCCCTTTATAAAGTACGGGGGTTTACTCCATGCGCCGGGAGAATCGTTGTGGTGATGAAAGATTTTTCCTATGGAAACGGTTTCATAACCGTTTTGTTTGAAATAAGCGGGTAACGTGATATGGTTGGGGAGTTTGTCCTGGACGGGATTATTTAAATCATAAATCCCGGTGGAATCGGGTCGCAGGCCGGTGAGTAAACTGGCCCTGGAAGGGGCGCAAAGGGCCTGCTGGCAGTAGGAGCGTTCGAATACCATTCCTTGCGAAGCCAGGCGATCGATGTGGGGAGTGACCATTTGCGTTTCCCCATAGCACCCCAACTGGGGTTTTAAATCGTCGGCTATGATGAATAGAACATTATAATTGTTCTTTTTTCGTGTTTTTTCCCTGGGTAAAACATAGAGAGCGGAGGCCGCCGCCGCGGTTCCGGCCCCACCGATAACCACACGTTTTATAAATTCTCTGCGCTTCATTCCTGTTATGCCTCCCGCTGCCGGAAATAAAACATTTTATACCCGGCAGCCATACGAATCTTTATTACGCATTAGAGCCTTAGAGCCGGATTGATCAGTTCTTCTCGATTTTTGCCATCCGTTCTTGTAGCTCGGAGATGATCTTTTGTTGTTCCTGGTTAATTCTTTGCTGCTCACGGATCAAGTTTTGTTGATCCTGGACTACTTTGGTTAAAACCGCCGTAATATCCATTGGGCTTAATCCTTTTCTATCGGCTGCGGAGACCAGTTCCGGGACATCTTCGGCAATGAAGCCCACGTGTTTATCTGTTTTATCAACCTTATAATTGTATTTTACCGGGGTTAGTTTGAATAGCGCATTTATAGCTTCATCGAGGTTAAGGTTTTCGATGTTTTCCTTTAATGCCCTGCTGGAGGCATTGGTCCATGTTCCACCGGTAGAGCAATATGCGCCGCTTGACATGTGCAGCGGGTAAGAAGGATTCACACCGATTCCTAAGCTACCATTTATTTTGACTATACTGTTGTCAAACTCACCATATATCAGCGGGGAACTGGTGCTGGAGTTTGCGATGTAAAGCTTCTGTAGACCGGTCTCATTAAATCCTGCCTTCCAACCCAGGAAAACGTTCCCATTGCCTGTGGTGTTATAGTAACCGGCGCCTTTGCCGATAAAGGTGTTTCTGCTTCCGGTGGTATTGCTATATCCGGCTTCAGTTCCAAGAAAGGTATTGTTCTCTCCGGTGGAATTGGCATCTCCGGCATTATTACCGACAAAGGTGTTATCGCTTCCGGAATAATTGTCCCATCCTGACTCATGGCCAATAAAGACATTATTATTCCCGGTATCATTTTTCCCACCGGCATTCTTCCCAATGAAAATGTTGTAATATCCGATTTCGTTCATGAATCCGGCGCCATATCCCAGGCAGATGTTATAATACCCGGTGGAATTAAGGTGCCCGGCCTCGTATCCAAGAAAGGTATTCCCGTTCCCGGATGTGGTGTGGGCTCCCGCGTCAGCCCCGATAAAGGTATTTTCTACTCCAGTTGTAATTGAGGCTCCGGCAGAATTTCCATAGAACGTATTTGATACGCCTTCCAGGGCAAGAACTCTTCCAGGTGAGCCGGCAATGGCATTATTCTCGGTTTCTTCGGCCTCAACCCAAAAAGAAACCATTAAAAACATGAAAACAACTGTTACCAAAAAAACTAAATGTTTTTTCATTCTTCCTCCGATAGTTTTAATTTTCTTTATTGTCATTATATAAACATTACCGCCGGTATTTATTTGCGCTTGAGTAAATGGATAAATGCAAAAACGTTTCAAATTTCACCTACTTATTGGGCAGCGCCCCTTTCCAGCCGCGTTTCATCATCTGTTCAAGCCCTGTTACCGCTCCTGCATAAGACGGGTCATCGACGACATTGACGTTTTCCCCTGGATCGGTTTCATGATCATATAACTCACGGGCCAGGATTTTCCCTTTTTTCGGATTTTTCCATTCGATATAACGGAAACGGTCGGTTCGTATGGCGCAGCCCATTATATTTGCGCCGCTCGGATACAGGCTGAAGGCCGCTTTTTTCCATTTAAGAGCGGGTTCCTCCAGGATTGGGGCAAAGCTGATGCCTTCCAGCGGCTGCCCGGGAAGGTCCAGGTCGCATAATTCGCATAGGGTAGGATAAACATCCACCGATTCCACTAATGCCGTGGTATGTTTTCCTGCGGCTTTCATGCCGGGGGCGCTTACGATCAAAGGCACCCGGGTATCGATTTCGAAGTTGGTATGTTTGCCCCAACTGCCATGGTCTCCCAATTTATATCCGTTATCCCCCCATAGAATAACGATGGTCTTATCTCGCAATTGCAACCTGTCCAATTCCCCCATCAAGCGTCCGACCTGGGCGTCTAAAAAGGAAACGCAGGCATAATAGCCGTGGATCAAATGCCGGGCTTGCTCATTGGAAATAGGGTTATTTCCTTTGGGCATCCCGTAAAAATCCCGCAGTTCCACATAATTTTTCTTGGTATATGGCGACACATCCCGGGGTGGGAATGGATTGGAAGCTAATTTTATTTTCCCCGGATCGTACAGGTCCCAGTATTTTTGGGGTGCGACAAACGGTAAATGTGGCTTTTGATAGCCGACGCACAGGAAAAAGGATTTCTCCTTTAGTTTTGCCATTTCTTTGATGGCATAGTCTGTCAATTTACCGTCTTTGTAGGCATTATCCGGGAGGTCGGCCATTTCGAAAGGGGCGCCGAAGTCCAATTTCAGACCGGGATTTAATTTGCGATTCTCACTGACTAACCGGAGTCCCTCTTCGGTGACATATTCCGCCCCCTTTATAAAGTACGGGGGTTTACTCCATGCGCCGGAGGAATCGTTGTGGTGATGAAAGATTTTCCCTATGGAAATGGTTTCATAACCGTTTTGCTTAAAATACCCGGGCAATGAAATATGTTTAGGCAGCTTGTTCTGGACGGGGGTCTTTAAACCATATATCCCGGTGGAATCGGGCCGCAGGCCGGTGAGTAAACTGGCCCTGGAAGGGGCGCAAAGGGCCTGCTGGCAGTAGGAGCGTTCGAACACCATTCCTTGCGAAGCTAGGCGGTCGATGTGGGGGGTGACCATTTGCGTTTCCCCATAACACCCCAACTGCGGTCTTAAATCGTCGGATATGATAAATAGGACATTATAATTGTTCTTTTTACGTGTTTTACACCCGGTTAAAAGCTGTAAGCCGCTTAATGCCGCTGCCCCACCCACAGTGCCGTACAAAATTTGTTTCATGAAATCCCGGCGATCGATACCGGGGCGCTTTTCTTTCATGTATTACCTCACTTTTCTGAAAGTAAACACTTTCCTTTTTTTATACAATATTTGTTGAAAGCGGGGATGTTTCGTTTGTCGCCGCTGTCCAGTAAATACGAACGGACAATGGGTTCAAATTGGCCGCATTCCATTTCCAATTGCTGGAAAACAGATTGGTATTGGTTCCAATTTTCCTGGAAATAATCGGAGAATTCGTTATTTCTCCAGGTGCATGAATCGCCGATGTGGAAGGTTAGGTGTTCATTTCGGAATTCTTTGAACCGGGCGGCGTAAGTCGCCATGTTGGCCAGGAGGGCCCTGCCGACCCAGGCGGTGCCGATGCAAATGGTCCCTAATTTGAATTTGGGGTAGAGTTGGCGTTTAATGATAAAGCAATCATAGCCTTTATGAGGTTCGCCTATTTCCGCGTACATGAAGGGTATTTGCTCGACGGTGATATATTTATCGGTAATTGTTCTGCGATTGATCACAAACGCATCATACCCCTGCCGGATAAACATGTCAACAGCCTGATAAAAATATGGCTGTAGGGCAATATCGACATTGGTGTAAATGAGGTATTGGGCTTGACTGGATTCATATAGCCTGTCCAGAATATCTTTAATGAGGGGGAGGTTTTTTCTTTGTTTAAAGGTCTTGATATCCGTCACCGAACGGGTGAGGTTTGGAGTCCTCCGAAAGATGTCGGGGAGAGGGATACGAGGTTCATCATGAAACTGGATGGCATATAAATTGATGTTGGCGGCGTCCCCGGTAAATTCCCGTGCGCGACGCATGGCTTCGAAAGTAATGGGTTGGGCAATAAAGAGGTCGCTGGAATTATCGACAATCACCGGGTTAATGATGTGGGCGAAGGAAAACATCGTCTTTTTTTTAGTTAGAGTTTATGGTTATGCGGCTAAAATTTCAAGGAACTCATCGGGTTTTGTCCATCTGGCGACCGTGGAGAGGTCTTGCAGTAATTTGAAATCTTCCGGGATCCAGATATCCAATGTATCGTCAAAGAGTGAGACGAATTGGAGCCCTTCGGGTCCGAATTTCAAATTGCTTAAGTCGTACCAGGCAGTAACCACGTGTTCCACTACGCCGCGGGATGCAGCCCGGCTTCCGCTGGAAAGTATATAAACCAGGGAACTTCTCCTGGGCATCCGGGTATGGAAATCCACGCGCCAGATTTTACCCGATCTGCCGGCCGCCGATTGGTTTCGTTCAAAGGGTATTTCTTTTTCATCAAAAAAGAGTTCTATCTCTTCAGAGGTGGATTCGATGGCGCGTGTTCTCAAAGTGAACCACAGGTCCGCAGTGCGTAGGGCGCCTTGCGAAACACGCATGACCGCTTTTGCCAGGTCATCTCCTTCTTTGATACGCGCCGACAACATACCTTTATAGAATTCAATTCCATGGTTCATACATATATCTTCGATCAATTTTAGCTGCCTGGGAGACCGTTTTATGGACAGGCTTTGCATTTTCAACCAGCGCAGTGTTTCGCCGAAATCGGTAACGGTAGAAACTCCATCCTGTTCCAGGTAAAATAGATCGATGACATCGCCGTCCGGGTAAAGAAAAGGCGTACGAATTCGTATATAATTTTTTACTTTAGAGCACGTAAAAAGCGCGCCTAAAGTATGTGTAATGATTTCGCAAGGTGATTGTTTCATATCATAGCCCCCATACTACCGGTTGAATGGATGGAAGATGGAGGGGTGCGCAGAACACCTTCATGATGAATGTTAGCCTCGATACAGAATAACTTCCATATCCTAACCGGATCGATCTCTCCTCCAATAATAATGTCATTGGGAATATAGGCTTCTTTATCTCTCAGCGATTCATTCCATTTGTGTTTATGTATATCGCCGATATTAACACAGGAGGGGTTGTGATGGTCTTTGCCGATATCAAGCCCATAGATTCGACCGCTGCTGCGGTGAATAATATTGTAGCTTAAGGTTTCAATCAATAGGTTGAAGCTGCCCCTGATAAAAACCGGGTAACCGGCATCCGATTGAACATCAACCCGGAACTCGACAACCGGTGAATGGTCTTCATCTTCACTCCAGGAAATATCGCCGATAATCTTTTTCGTTCGGTCAGTCAGTAATATATCGAATTCATCCTGTTTCATTTCATTCCACCTTCACATATTATACACCAAATTGATTGGGAATTCCATTTTCATTTCTCCAATTGTAGGAAGAAGCGTCCGGGTAATTTTGTGCGGTCAAAGGGACCGTATTTTTGATCAAAGTCCACAAGTATCCGCCGGCATTCGCTTTTATTATGTTCCAGGTAATCATCCCATTGCGGGTCTTGCCATACTTTGTCATTGCCGATATGAAATGTCAGGTGAAGGTCTTCAAAAACCGTGAATCGTTTGGCGAAACAAGCCATATTGGTAATCATGACTCTGCCGATCCAACCGGAACCGATACAGGCGGTTCCTAACTTGAACCGGGGATAGAGGGAACGGTGAAAGACAAAACAATCCCAGCCCTGGTGTTTTTCGCCAATTTCCGCTAACATTTGAGGAATCTCTTCCAAAGTTTTGTATTTACCTGGGATAGTCCTGCGATTGATAATAAAGGCATCATACCCCTGTCGGATAATGTGGGAAACCGTTTGGTAAAAATAGGGCTGCAAAGCGATATCCACGTTGGTGTAAATCATATATTCGGCGCTGCTGGATTCATACAGCCTGTCCAGGATGTCTTTAATTAACGGCAGATTCTTCTTTTTTAAAAAAACGCCGACATCGGGCACGGAGCGGCTTAAATCACACGTCCGGATAAAACTCCCGGGCAAAGGGATACGTTCTTCATCGAAATATTGAACCGCATATAATTCGACGTTTACCCGGTTCCCGGCGAATTCCCGCGCCAAGTGCATGGTTTCAAAGGTAATGGGTTGGGCAATGGAAAGGTCGCTGGTATTAGCGACAATCACGGGATTGATGATGTGGGCAATGGATAACATTATTTTATATTATCTCTTTTTTCCAAAATCATGATCAAACGCTGAGCGTGAAATATAATGAGAATATTTTAAAAGTATTGCTTCCGCCTGCGGTCTGCAAAGTCTTCTTATTCTGCGGCAATCATATGTTATGGATTCCTTTCCGTTTTTAGTAAGGTCTATTTTCGGTTTAAATAAACCGTTGTCTTCATGGGATGATTTGGGCAATAAATGCTTTTTAAGGAATGCTTCATCAAATCCCTTACTTTTAAGCTCTATGCATTCTTCAATAATCTCATCAAACCTATCTTTTAGTTTTTTAAAACGATATTTCCATGCGGGAATAATTTCACTGGGACAAATATAATCGGACGACATCCTTGCTAAACCTTCTTTGTTAAAGACACACAAATCGATAATACACAGCAAAACTGAATATGTCTTTTGAAGATCGATATATTGAGGTGTTCCGCTATTCGCATCGAAATATAAAATTTCAATACAAAACTCGTTTTGAGGACAGGTACCATTGAAGATTTCCGCCAGTACTGCCTCATGAAAATTGTATGCTCGCTTTCCTTCCAAATTTTTAGAAGTCCGTACCATCAAATTACAAGGTTGGGCAATAAGAATAAATTTTCTTTGAGAAGTGCTTGCAGTTTTTATAAAAATATCTCCTAAGCCAATGGGCATATGTAAACCATTTATTTGTTTTCCCTCTTCATAATATTCTAGTTGATGTATTTTTTTTAATTCGCTTTGATTCCACAGGGTACTTTCTTTCGATATTTTACTAATCTCTCGGATTCTGGCCGTAGAATTGAGTAATTCTTTGCTTTTCATTATTTCTTGGCGGATGAAATTTTTTTGATAAATGTTATACAGCCTGAATAATGTATCCGTTTCCCATATCCCTTCATCATAAGCAGACCGGAAAACAATTTGTTCGAAATCATAAATACTAAGTTTATCTAACTCTTTTTTTGATTGGTCAAGAGATTCTTTGAGGATTACAGAGGTTTGATCTTTAAGGGTCTTACAATATTTGCTCAATATAGTGCGCCTCACCCCCCGGACAAAACCAGGTTTATCTTCGGTTAAATTCCTTTTAGCAATCAGAACGAGCCGATCTTTATCGATACCAGGGTCTCTAGCAAAGTCATCCCATCTCTTATATTCTTCATAAGGTTCGAAGGTATGGCTCAACAATCCACACATGATGGGAGTATTGCGATGCTTTTCAAACAAACTTTTGATTATATTTATGCCTCCGTCATTAGTTCCACCGCATTCACTCTCATTCGAATAATCCTGGTCGAAAAGAAAAAGAGTTCCTTTTTTTTCCAGATCATCATCTATAAGTAACTCACCGCCGCGACCATAATCCTTCGTCCATTGACTGTAAGACAATTTTTTTAAGTCTATGTTTCGTAATTGTTTCAATAACTCTTCTAAAGCCCCTAAATAGTCCTCGTCTTTTTTTTGATTATCGTGATTAGGGAATCCGGGTATAAATTGAATCAACTGTTCATAGAGGCTTTTGCGTTTTGCATTATCGGCATCCGACCAGATTCCTGTTAATTGATTTTTCCAATGGGCATCATCGTCCCAGATTAAATTCCCCAGTTCCTCTACACCATTTTTTATCTTTGTCTTGATTTCTTCATCGGAAGCAATATACCCTATAAAATCATTTATGGTATATTCATCGAACTCCCGATACTGATCATCTACGCAGATAATTTGTTTTATTTTTTCGAGTTCGAATAATTTTCCTAATGCTTCAATTTCCTTATCCATCATTCATACTCCCGGTAAAATCTATTTCAAATATGTATAATCGATGATGTTGGTTACGATCCGGCAGCAATTTGATCGTACACCCCTCCGCATCTAGAAATTGTTGAACTATAAATAATCCTAATCCGCGGCCTTTCCCTTTGCCTTTTGTTGTTACAAAGGGTTCAAATAAAGTTGTTTCCACGGATAGATCAACTCCTCTACCTGTATCGGAAAACCTGACATAGGGTTTATCAATGGTTATATTTATCGCTGCCCCGTCGATATTCTTTGTTCTTAAATCTTCACGCAGCCAGTACTCACTATTTAGAAAGAGATTGTCAAAGATTTGCGTCAATTTACCCCGGTTAATATGGATATGAAAATCGACAGCATTATCAGGGTTTATTCGAACATTGATTTTATTGTTTTTTAAACGGTAATGGTAAAACGATTCGATTTCGTTGAAAAAGGATAAGATTTCAATTTTCTCTCTCTTTTCGCGGACATAATTTAAGGAAGGAGCAAGATGGGCTAATTGCTTGCGCAACGTCTCAACAGTTGTTTTTACGTGTTCAATAAAGGTAAGGATGACGGGATCTTTCACGGGTTGCCTTTTTATGTGACCGTAAATATTCAATGTTTGCTGCATCAGTCGGTCCGCGATAGTGTTAATCTCGTGGGAGAGTGCTTCGGCGGTTAATCCCAGGCTGGCGGTTTCAAAGTAATCAGCCACTTGTTCCCGCAGGATAATTACCTGGCTTTCCAGTACTTTAACCCTGGCTTCCAGGTCGCCGATCTCCTTTAAATAATCATCCACCTGGAATACAATTTTCTCTGCTTCCCCGATATGTCCTTTAAGAAGATTTACCGATGCTTTCAATTCTTTTATACCGGGGGAGTTGTCCGGGAGATTTCCCGCGATAGACGAAATCGTTTCTTGCTCTTCAGCAACTTTATTTTTCAAAATGACTTTCAAATCATCGACTTTTGTGTGGTAGGCAGAGGCATGGGCTAAGTTCCGGCAGATTTGCCGGGATAATTCTTCGGGGGAGATGCCACTGTCGACTTTAGCAATTTCCGCTTGCCTGTTTTTATAAAATTCTAGCCAACAGCGTCTAAGAAACTGTTGGACGTCACCGGTAAATTTAACAAATTCCCCAAGAATCTTGAAAAAGTTATTATAATAAGGGTTTTTCTTAAATCCTTCCCTGTCGGTGGTTTCAACCAGGTTTTTATTTTCTTTCGCGGATAAGGCTATATACCCGATGGTGTTTTCCACTCTCAGCCCGTAGTAAGATCTCCCCGATGTGGATTGTTTTCCAAGCTCGAGCCAATCCCTATCAACTCTTATCCCAAAACCGTCTCGATATACTTTTATACCATAAAGATTTTTAATTAACTTTTTGTACTCAGAAGGAATATTAAATATATTATTTTGAGTAAGGTTTTTTTGACCCAGATCGAATGAATCTATCCTACCTGTAAATTTACCTGGATTTGCGGCTTCCTCATCTAGAAACTCTAAAGAATCTATATCTTTAAATAGGAATTTCTTCTGATATTCTACGAACCAGCCATCTTCTTCCGACTTTTTCAGTTCCCAAGCTTTCGCTTTAGCCAGTGTACTCAAATAATCGAAGAATTTTTTACCTTGATCTACTTCAACCAATTGGCTGAAAGCCGCTAACTTTTTCGCTCCTTGTGGCGGACGAAGGAAACTGAGTCGAACTTTGCCTTTTATTTCAAAATTTTCCCCATCAAAATTTAATGAATAATTGACTTGAGAAGCATTAAGAATTTTTTTGTTGAAAGAAGCGAAAGCAAGCTCAATATCGTTACCATTTAGTTTAACAGCAATACTAAATTTTTCTATTTTATGATAAGGGGACAGCATCATGGAAAGTTCTGTTGCGAGCGTATCTTTTGCCTTATCTGCTTTAAAAAAATTTTGTTCTTTCAATTCGGATATTAATAGTAATGTTCCTTTATTTCCTGTTGATGGTATTTTTTGCGTATAAATTTCAACATCATCAAGCTTACTTTTATTTTCAAAATCTCTCCATGAAAAAGCAACGTGATATTGAAACGGCTCATCCTCGCGTTTTGTGAAAATTTCCAGGTTATAGCCGAGTCGCTGCGCCCCTAATCGACCAAGCCCTTTATCCCCCAAAGGTGTCCTTCCTTTTGAGGTTGTCCTTCCCCGGTCTTTCATATCACGTTTCATGGAATTGGAAATGGTAAGCCAGCCGTTTATAATGGTTTCCATATCCATCCCCTCGCCCCCATCTCTTATGGTGATGAACCCTTTGGCGCCGCGAAAATGTGAATTTTCAACATCATTACGCCTTTCTGTCGCAATTTCTACGGTTACATAAGGAGAATCGGCGTCATACGCATTTTTTATCAACTCCACCAGCGCCTGGACCGGGTCGCTGATAAGGCTTTCTCCTAACTGGAAAATGATCGAAGCATGGATGTTGAAATGGTTTTTGTTATCGTCGCTAGAGTTTTCCATCAAGAATTTCCCTTCTTAAAAATGAGTATTGTTTCCATGCGCATGGTACTGGATATGTTGTTTTTTACCGCCATTCGTTTGGAAGGAATCACACGGTTGAGCGTTACTATCTTAATTGCTCCCCGCGCCAATAAAAACTCGGAAAGGATTTTATCCATGGCGATGGTTCTTTTTCCCACACGCCTGTTTCCGACCGTCCAGGCCATATAAGCCCCTGGGTTTAAAGCACTTAATATCGGATCGATGCATTTATTCAAATCCCTGCAGAACGCAGACACCCTGATAGTTCTATCCCTGGGTTCTTCACGTAAACTTTTAATGGTTTGCGAAAAAGTTTTTGAAATTTTTGTTAATTCCCCGGATGCTTCGATAGCGGCATTTCTAATTCCTCCCAGGCTTCTTCGATCGATTTCATGTGTTGTGGAAAGGAATGAATCATCCGTGATACTGTCGATATCTGCTTTTTCTATCCACTGGAGGGGCAAATAAGAATATTGTCCGTAAGGAACGGTTGAGACATTATCTCCATAGGGCGGAGACGTAACCAGCAGATCAAACCGGTCTTTATTATGATTAGGGCTTAGGGGTGATTTTGCCGAATCCGCCAGTTTTATATCGATCGTTCCTCTAAATTTGGATTTTTCCAGGAATCCTTTTTCCCCTAATAATTTTTTTATTTCCGAGAGTTTCACAAGATTGTTTTGAATGATATTTTTAAAAGTCTCTACCGGCGAAATATTCCTTTCATGTATTTCAGGGGAAGGACGAATGTGAAGCTTGAACGTCGAAGTCCGTGAATTACTTGATAAACGAACGGTTTCGGCAAGGGCAACCCAAAAAAAACGTCTGCTCCATATGGAAGTTTCTAACCGTATCGCCCGTCTTATGCGTGAAAGTTCCACGGAGGTATCATGCCGGAACCATTTAAATATATTGGGGAAATCGATGTCTATATGGTGGCTACTGTCCTCTGCGATAATATTGAGAAGTGTTTCAATTTTTTTGTGGAGCGCTTTTTCAAAAAAAGGGCCCTTTTTGGTCTGACAAATTAAAACGGCCAGAGGATTAATATCCTGCCCGACAAAATCGAGCCCTTGCAGCATGGATTCGGTCATAACTGTCCCGGAGCCAACAAAAGGGTCATACACTTTTTTAATACCCGGGGCAAATTCCCGTATTACTTTGATTAATTCTCCCTGCATCTGGGGAACCATCATGGCTGGGTACTGGAGATAAGCATGCGCATGCTCTCGAACTGCTTTCCCACGAAACGACCAATAATCTCTATCGTCCCTGGCATAAGACATAAGACGTTTTTTTAATGCGCTGTCCGTATTCATTTTTACCTTACCGGTTCCCGGTATAATCTAATAAAAGCTTTGACTCAAGCATATTACTTTATATCATGCTTTTAAAAAAAATGAAATCCCTTAAATTGGTGCTTGTTCTTCGGCGGATCACAAATGCTTCATATCCTTGTTGATGGGCTGTTAGATTTTTATACTGGCTTTTTCCCATTTCTGGATTGTACCGTCTTTGTGATGAATAACCACGTCTAGTCCCAGAGGTATAAATTTTAAAGCATTTTTTACAGCCGCGTCTTTCCGGGAATAGATTTTTGTTGCACGCATCGCTCCATGCTTTCTTATAACCCACCCTTCGCCCCTCTTCATGACATGAACTATTTTTGAATTAACACTGCTTTCTTTTTTCATTTTCTGTCCTCTGAAGAATCCAATTTCTAACTCCAGTCTAAAGTGTACATGAAATAGACTTAGATGTCAACAGTTCGGTGGAGTATCTTTTTCATCGCCACCTCCAGGGAAGAAAGGTCCGGCGCAGGGGGCAACGGAATATCTCCATCAAATGCGTCGATTTGTTTCAAAGCTTCTTCCAACTCGTCCAACTCCCGAAACTCAAATACCCCCTTCATATTGTAATATGAACGCACGGCATGGGTATTGGCCAGGACCGGGACCCCGGCTATCAACATTTCACAGATGCGAGTTAACGCACCGGCGCCACTTTCCTGGTAGCATAAACAGGCTTTTACTTTTTCCATCACTCGATCAAGGCCCTCATTGGAAAAAGTCCCATGATACTCCACACTGTCGCCCACCGGCAGGGACGCCAGGTACTCTTCACTGAAGAATCCACCGATTATCAATTTCCCGGCCGTTTTATCCAGGCGCTTCTCATTCCAATACGACGCGGCCCGAATCATCCCCTCCCGCGTGGGCAAATTCTTGGGCGTCCCCACCATCAATATATCTTCCTTAGAAGTAAACCGCCGCTTTTCCCGGATCGCCAACAGGCGTTTTTGTATCGACTCCACGGGATAATAAGGCATGTAACGACTGACTATACCGAAATTTCTTAAAATGACATCCTCTTCCCTTGAAATAGTAATCACCAGCCGGCATTGGGATAATAATTCCAACTCCTTTTCCAATAACTCCCTGGCTCGCTCTTTCTTTACCTGCCCGGGCACAAGACTTTCAATATTTTGGCAAACAGCTATAACCGGGACGCGACGGCGAATTAATTTCTTGAAGAGCGGCAGAAAATAGATGGGATCATCCATAACCGCCAGGTCTAGTTTTCCCAGGCCCGGAACGGCGCGAAGCCATACCCGGCTGTACTCGCGAAACCGGTAAATCATGCCCCGGTGCTCCTCACTCCATTTATTAATAAAAATCCCCGGCAAAGGGAACGAATGAAAGGATTTTTCCCGGCTCCGGGTGTTTATTTGTTTCATTTTTTCGACGGGTATCAAGTCGCTCCGCCAGGGATGAACCAATTCCACCTGGGGATGGATTCTCTTTAGAAAATCATGGATTTGCAACAGCCGCCGGCTGCCGCCGCCTTTGTCCTCCTGGGGCAATAATCGAGAGAAATATATGATCTTACTCATTGAATATCTTTTGTATATCGGCAATTAATGATGCGGTTTCAGGGGGCAGCGGAAGCGGGATAAAGGAGGTTGCCCCATCTAATTGTTTGAGGGCGTCCGCCAGGTTTTCCAACGCGGGGAACTCTATCACCCCAGGGATATTATAATAAGAACGCGCGGCATGAGAACCGGCCAGGACAGGCGCCCCGGCAATCAACATTTCACAGATACGCGTCAATGCCCCGGCGCCGCTGGGCTGGTAACATAAACATGCTTTGACGCTGCATAATAATTCATCAAGGGCCTCATTGCTAAGGGTGCCGTGAAATTCCAACACCCCGGGAACGACCCCACATTCCAGGTACTTTTCACCGTGGAATCCCCCCACAATAAGTTTCCCGGCCAGTCGTTCCAGGTGATTTTGCTGCCAATAACGAGCGGCGTCATTCATACCCTCGCGCGTAGGCATATTTTTCCAATTACCAACCATCAATATGCCGTCTTTGGGGGTATGCTCCCGCTTCTCACGGATTTCCAGGAGGCGTTTACGTATCGGTTCCACCGGGTAATAAGGAAGATACCGGGTCGGGATACCGAGATTTTTCAAGAACACGTCCTCTTCTCTTGATATGGTAATGACGAGACGGCATTGGGATAATATCTCTAATTCCTCCCGGAATAACTTTTTTGCCCATTTCCTTTCTACCTGGCCCGGGGCCAGGCTTTCGATATTTTGACAGGCCGCCACTACGGGGATATGTTTCTTGATTAAGCTCTTAAAAAGGGGAGCAAAATAGATGGGGTCATCCATAATCACCAGGTCGCAACGATTCGTTTGCTCTTCAATGCAGCGGGCCCACCTTTTGGCATATTGGAGGTTCCTGTAAACTAAGCGCTGATGATCGGGAACCCATTTCTTTACGGCGGAAGGGGTTAAGAAGAAGGGATGAAACTTTTTTTCCTTAATTCTTTTTTTGAATTTCTTTCTTTCCTTTTTGGGTATCCAATCGACGCCTGAAGAGCTAACAACTTCCAACCCGGGCCGGACTTTTTGGATAAGTTCCAGGATTTGCGCCATTCGCCTAGCCCCCCCGCCTTTATCGTGAGTAATGGGAAAACGGGTGAAATATAGGATAGCCATTTTTATTTTTGCCCCTGGCAGCCAGGGACCTTTTTGAAAAAAGGTCCCTGGACCCCCAAAAACTTTTGATAATGATAGATTTCAAATTCCAATTGGTTTTCGGTTATAAAGGCTTCACGAATATGGGGGGAAAGGTTTTCATCACGGGCGGAACTATTCACCCGGTTAACTTGCACAGGCGGCAAACCCAACAACCCGGCCAACCTGTCAATATCCTGGTGGAGATTTTCGACTAACCCGATCCATACGAATTGCGTCTCTATGATTTCTTTGTAATTCTCCCGGTTCATGTCCCTGGGCATGAAATCCAACATATTGGACCGGGACCGCTTGCAAAAGAAATCCTCGATGTCCCGGTAATCATGCTCCCCACCTTCGGTAATAATGCCATTTTTTAACTGGTTGGCGCGGGCTTTGGTTTTCCAGTAGAAGTAATTGGAAATAGCCGCTTCCAACGGGTCCCGCAGTACGGTAATAAATTGATGGACTTCGGGATAATAGTCCATAACCCCGAATCCTTTGCTGCGGTTGAAATGCCCATGAATGCAAATACCGGGTTCCAGGGGATGTTTTTCCGGTAGGGCATTGCGCTGCTGGTAATAATGGAAAAATAGCCGGCCCGGGAATAACTGATCCAAAACCTGCCGGAAACTCTGGCCGGCGCACTTGGGGATATGAAGAGAAATAAACGGTTCGTGGCTGTCGTAGTTTTTCATATTAATTGTCAATGCCGGCATAAGGTTCATAACCATATTTTTTCATATTTTCCCCGACGATGGCCTCGATGTCAGCGACATCCTGCCCACTGAATTTGGACTTGTAAGCATCGTTGGTATTGGTCATATTGCGCCGGGCGTCTTCCAATTTCCATGTTTCCGAAGGCAATATGAAACCCGCGGTAGGTTTTTCATTTTGCTCGTTTAATTGAGAAAGGGAATTCAAATCAAACGGGATACCCAGGAATGCGGTTATTTTTTTATATTCATTTTCCAGTTGGATCAGCAGGTCTTCGTAACGCAGGGTAAGAATATGAGCAGGAAACTTTGTTTTAAATTGTTCGACATCCGTGAGCATGCGGTTCCAGCGGCGCGCCAATTCGGTAAGGGGAGTTTCCTGGTTGAAGGGGAATTTGAGTTTCCTGGAAAAGATGGCGGGCACGGGATGACGAAGAATGTGAAGCGCCTGCGCCCGTGGGTATAATTGCACGATATGTTCCAGGAAATGGGCATGATTGGGCGTCTTTTCCAACCAGCGGAAAGAGGGCGATGTCATTTGCTCGATAGCCGGGTTCAGGTCCAAAAGTAATCGCGTCACGATCATCTCGAAAAAATCCTTGGACGTCAGCGTCTTTTCTTCCACCGAATGCCGGATGATACCTTCCTGCTCCTGGGAAAAGCGGAGCTCCATTTTCTCCAGGATTTTTTCAAACACCTTGTCCAGGCAAGAGGGCAAGATATTCCCGGCCCGGTCGTATTTCAATTGTTTTTCGATGACGCAAAAGTAATGGGTTTCGGGGAAAGAAAAAATTCCCGGCTGCGTCACTAATAAACGCTGCAGCAGCGTGGTGCCGGAGCGCGGATAACCGACGATAAAAATGGGGTCCTGAGGCAGTTTCACCGTTTCATCTCCCTGGGTTTCGCGCCGTATCCTTCGTATCCGTTTTGTTTTAACACCTTGATAATGAAATCGGCGAATTTTCGATGGCCCGTGTTGTTAAAATGTTTATCCGGGGGTGCCTGGTAATCGCTCTTTGGGATATCTCCGGGGTAATAATATTGATACTCTTTAAAGAGATAGCTGTTTTTTTCGATGGTTTTGTTCTGCTGGGTATCCCGGTCCACAAAGGGAATGATGAAGAGCATCATCCGGGAACCGTTTAGCCGGCAGGTTTCCCGTATTTCCGCCAGGGCTTTTGTTACCCATTGCCGTGATGGGACGTATTTGACGGACCGGCGGTGATTGAGAATTTTATATATGGCCTTTCCCACCACGGTTTTGTAGAGAAAATAGCTCCATGGGTCGGCGCACTGACCGCATTTTCTATTTTGGAAATATTGGAACGCCTCATGGGCGTCTTTAAAGAAATTTTCATTATCGTCGTACCCCAATAACAAACCGAAATTAGTTGCATAATGGAGGTTTTTATCGGGTTGTATTAATAAAGGCCTGTTGCTGACATCGTTTCCCAGGTACAGGCATACGGCCACCACGTCGGGTTTCAATAGGGGCGTGTATTTTTTGGCCATCAAAGCATATTGCTGGGGATCGACGCCGGGAATGCCGCCGTTGTAAACATAATAACCGGCCTGTTGCAGCAAATCCGCAAAGCATTTGGTAATGGGTCGGGCGGTGCTGCCCCAGGTAAAGGAATCGCCGATCAGTAATATTTTAGCCCGGGGGGTGTCCACGTATTCGAAGGGGTTCCCCCGGAACCCATCACGGTTGATCGAGATTTTACCCTTTTGATTATTCTTTGAGTCCGCATAATATTCGGGGTTGGCTTTGAATATGCCCTCGCTGTCGGTATAAAATGAGTTCTGAGACTCCATCTTCTGTGTTGCCAGTTTCCCACAGAGATGTTTATATCTGCTTTGCCAGCCCGGGGTTTTTCTTTCCATTTCAAAGATGGGGTCCATCCCGGCCAATCTTAAAATTATTTCCAGGATGACCAGTAAGACGGCCAATAACGCAATATTAAACGAAACGATCCTTATTATTTTTTTCATAGGTCCATGTTGGAAATGATTATCCGTGGATAACCGGCGATAAAAATGGGATACTGGTGCAGTGTCATGGTTTTATCTCCTTATCGTATCCGTTCTGTTTTAACACTCCTAGAATGAAATCGGCGTATTTTCTATGACCGCTGTTGTTAAAATGACAATCAGGGGGGAGCCTGTAATCGCTCTTTTGGAAATCTCCAGGGTAATAATATTGAAACTCTTTAAATAGATCGAGGCTTTTTTCTATGATTTTGTTCTTCGGGGTATTCCGGCTCGGCACGGGGATGATGAAGATCATCAACCGGGAACTGTTTAGCCGGCAGGTTTCTTGTATTTCTGCCAGGGCTTTTGTCACCCATTGCCGCGATGGGTCGAATTTCACGGGTTGGTGATGGTGGAGAATTTTATATATCGCCTTTCCCACCACGGTTTTGAAGAGAAAATAGCTCCATGGGTCGGTGCAGTGCCCGCATTTCCTATTTTTGAAATACAGGAACGCCTCCTGGGCGTCTTTAAAGAAATTCCCGTTATCATCGTACCCCAGTAAATTACCGAAATTTGTAAAATAATAGAGGTTTTTATTGGGTTGCATTATTAATGGGCTGCTTCTTACATCGTTTCCCAGGTACAGGCATACGGCCACCACATCGGGCTTCAAGATGGGCGTGTATTTTTTGGCGATCAAAGCATATTGTTGGGGATCGACGCCGGGAATTCCGCCGTTATAGACATAATAACCGGCCTGCTGCAGTAAATCCGCAAAACAATTGGTAAGGGGCCGGGCGGTACTGCCCCAGGTAAAGGAATCGCCGATCAACAATAGTTTAGCCCGGGGGGTGTCCACGTATTCGAAGGGGTTCCCACGGAACCCATCACGGTTGATCGGATTATTCTTTGAATGACTAAAATATTCAGGGTTGGCTTTAAATATACCCTCACTGTCAGTATAAAGCCTATTATAAGACTTAAATTTCGTTGTCGCTATTTTTCGACAGATACCCCGATAGTGTCTTTTCCAATTCGGAGCCTTTTTTCCCATATCCACGATAGTGCTCACCCCGGCCAGGCGCAGGAATATTTCCAGGATGACCATTAAGACCACTAATAGCCCGATATTAAACGAAACGATCTTAATTATTTTTTTCATATTTTTAAATAAAAACAAGCCCACGAATTACACGAATTTCCACGAATGAAAAGATGCTTGTCCACAGATTACACAGATTTACACAGATTTTTTTTTATCATTCATCATTCATCATTCATCATTACATCTTATGTGCCAGCCCGTGAACCGCATCGCCCACTTCGGGGCTGTATTGAAAAAAGTCCAGCAGCCGGTTTTGTTGGATATCGATTTCAAGGATTGCCGCCGGGGAAATTCCCACCAGGATACGTTGGTCATCGAGAATCTCCAGCCCCCTGACGAAGATGGACTGGTTAAACGGCTGGTCCGGATGTGCATTGTATAATTTTGCTATCCCGGGGAAATCCAATAAAGCGATCTGTTTAACCGGTTTGCCGTTTTCCAGGTCATAGACCACGATACACTTCCGAATGCTGCTGCATAATAAAAGCCGGTCCCCGGCAGCGGAAATCTTGGGGCTGTGCGCCCCCCGGATTGCCGGGTCTTCCAGGACCACTTTTACTACAGGCTCCACCTGGACGACTATGCCCGGCTTGTTCAGCAAGACATAGGTGTTGGGCCCGGATTTTACCACGCTGTTGAGATGGGTGTGGTGCGCTTTGGTGGAAAGTTCGGCATGGATATGGAGTAACCGGTTATCCACGGTTTTATCGATGTCCATGGGAGATAGACCGTATTTTTCTTGAAGTAAAGTTTCTTCCCGGGGCCACCAGGATTTGACGGTTTGCCCGTCCGGCGCGACAAGCACCGCGCAATCGATGGCGGTAGAGGATACCCAGATATTCTCGTCGGCGAAACACATCTCATGGATATTGACAAAAAGGTTATTGGAGAACTTCCGTTTAAGATTCAAATCCAGGTCGAAGACCAGGATAGAATGATATGTACCCACGAAAAGCTCATTCCCTGAGATAAGAATCCCTTTTCCGCCCCTGCTGTTGCCCCTGGGGTTGGGATCATCCTCGATGTCCGGGTCGAAGGGGAATATGGGAACGGTTTTAAGAACTTTCCTCGCGGCCCAGTCCAGTTTAACCAGTTCTCCGCCTTCTTTAACCGGGCGTTTTCGTTTGACGGTATCGAAATAAATAATCATTGGTTTAATTATGTTGGCCCACGAATTACACGAATTGACACGAATTGAGGGTTTCGATTTGTTGCATCATCGGTTTTAGGCCCAGTTTTACTTCGATTTTGGAGTATTCTTTCGCCAGTTTCCGGTGGATGGATGGAATACCGGTATTTACTTGTGTTACCGCAGGTTGAAACCCGGAGGCGTCGACGTTGAGAAATGCAGCCAGTTGTTGGTAAATTTCATCGGGAGAATTCCGCAAATGGGCATGGTTATAAATGAGATAACGGTCCGGGGATAGTTGGCTAACGCCCTCCAGCATTCCGCGAATATAAGCGGCGGCATAAATAACGCAGCGCTGGAAATCCGAAGCCTTTTGCCACAACCTGTTCCATTCGGCGGGAACGCCGGGGGGCGGGATCAGCTTCCCGGCCCCATCCTTTTCCTTCAGCCACCGTTTGTGGAACACGGGGAATTGTATTACCCTGTTTCCAAGCCGGTACATGGATTCGGCAATTTCACTGACGGGCCGGTAAACCAGGACAAACCTGGAACCCGGGAAATGACCGGCCAGTTGGGGCAGTACAAAGGAAATTTCCGGGGATTTCAAACACAACCGCCAATCGTCGGAGAACTGGTCCAATGGGATGGCGTGGCGGCCCAGGTCAGTATCCAGCACCGAGCGTACAGAACCGGGGAAAGGGGAATCGATTTTTGCCAACTGGGGACAACCGGCTGTTTTGATAGACGGCGCCGCGCCCATCAACCGGTTATCCACGATCAGGTGACTTTTTAAAGTTTCCTTTACTTGTTCCGGGGTGAGTTGCCGTGTCCGCAGGTCCTGGACAAGACCGATCCTGTCGCGGTAGTAATAAAGTCCCCAGCATTCGAAGACATGATCGTCGATGGCGGCGACAATGCCGGGGTGATGATTTAAACTTTTGGCGGCAAAGGTGGTTCCGCTGCGGGGTGGGCCGCCCACAAATATGGTTCGCTCTAAAATCTCTATTTCTTTCATTCCTGCTTTTCCTTGTATGAAAATAGCCGCGAAGAACGCGAAGGACCGCGAAGAAAAAAAACTTGGCGCCTTGTACTGGCGTGTCTTGGTGGCAAAAGTTTTCATGTAAATTTATTTAAGAACCTACCGGGGAGTCCATTTCGATCGAAAGGGCCATATTTTTTATCGAATTCCTCCAGGGTTTTGCGGCATTCTTCTTTATTATGTTCGGCGTAATCTGAAAATTCATCTGTTTGCCATACGCGGTCATCGCCAATATGAAAGGTCATTTGCATGTCGGTGAATACTTTAAACCGCGTCGCCAGGGGCGCCATGTTGGACAATATTATCCGGCCAATCCAATCGGTCCCGATGCAGGCGTTTCCCAGCATAAATTGCGGATAAAATTCGCGTTTAAAAATAAAACAGTCCCAGCCGGGGTGTTTTTCACCGATTTCCGCGAACATCAGGGGAATTTCCCGGATAGATCGGTAATGGCCGGGGATAGTTCGCCGGTTAATGATAAAGGCGTCGTAATCCTGCCGGATAATATCCGCGGCCACCTGGTAGAAATAGGGTTGCAGGGCGATATCGACATTGGTATAGATCATATAATCGGCGTCGCAGGATTCATATAAAATGTCCATGATATCTTTAATCAGGGCCAATTTTCTCCTGGCGCGGAAAGTACCCACATCCACTACGGAGCGGGATAAATCGCGCGTCCGGATAAAACTCCCCGGCAGTGGGATGCGTTCTTCATCGGAATATTGAACCGCATATAATTGGACGTCCAGGTCTTTTCGGTTCCCTGCGAATTCCCTCGCCGTGTGCATAGTTTCAAAGGTAATGGGCTGGGCAATCAGCAGGTCGCTGGTGGGGGCCGCTATCACCGGGTGAATGATGTGGGCAATTTTAATATTTTTTTCCATTTTACGAATACTCCAAACTTCCCGTTTGCCAGTGTTTTTATTTTAAGGAATTAGTTTTTCAATCCTGGTCTTATAATTTTCATCGATGGTGTGGGGGGTGGTACAAAATTCCCGGTATTTGGCCTCATACAATTCCAGGTATTTCTTTATCATCTCTTTCAACGTAAATCCCTTTAAAATCGACTCCCGGGCATTTCTGGCCATCTTTTTAAGTAACCGGGGGTTTTTCATATAAAATTCCACTCCATTTATTAAATCGATTATATTGTTATACTCAGCGATATACCCTGTTTCTTTATGCTTGACCAACTCGGGAATCCCGCCGGTGTTAAAAGTAATCACCGGCGTCCCGCAGGAGAGCGATTCCAGGACTACTAATGGGCAATTATCCGCCAGGGAAGGATATATAAGCAAATCCGCCGCAGCATAGTAAAAAGCCAACTGTTTTTCATCATCGATATATGGCAGTGCTTTGAGATATCCGGGGTTCATAACGACGTTCCCTATGCTTAAAAATAAAATATTTTCCTTTGGTAATCGTTCTAAGATATGACCAATTAAATGGCCCCCCTTTATTTTGGTTCCTAATCCACCATATGCGACAAACAATAATATCAATTTATCTTTGGGCAGGTTTAGCCTTTCTCTCGCCTCATTCTTGTGGTAATTATTAAAAACGGCTTCATCCACGCCATTATAAATCAATTTTATTTCTTTGTCTTTAAGGATGCTTCTTTCTAATTTCGATTTCAGCCAATTGGATGGACAAACAACGGTAAAATCCGAATATTCGTAGACAATTTTTTTTAAGTTCCAGAGCAAATCTGTATGGTCTTTGTTTACTTTGGGTTCGATGGTCAAATGCGGACAATTTCCGCAGCCGATTTCCCACTTGCTGCATTCATACGAATGCGAACAATGGCCGGTGAATGCAAACATATCGTGAAGCGTCCATATAACTGGTTTTAGACAGGTGATTTCGGGTAATGCCAGCAAACTGAAATATTCTTTTTGCAAATTGTGAAGATGGACGACATCCGCGTTTTGGAATTCCCCAAGACGCTTAATATTAAAACTCGAATAATGAAAAACATCAAGCCATCCTTCATTTTCCTGGAATGCCGTTAAGCATTTCTGCTCATCACTATCCGTTTCGGGAAATTCTTTGACATCCTGATGGGGGAAGAATCTTTTTTTCACCAATATATTTTTTCCGAACCCCTTTTTCTCCAGGTTTTCGAAAATTCGATAGCAAACCTTTGCGGCGCCGCCTCTCCAGTCATAATGATTGATAAATAGAATATTTTGAATTTTTCGTTCTCTTTCATTTGGGGAACATTTTCTCTCACATGATTTAATATTATCCAGGTATATTTTTATCTTTTTTCCCAGTTCGCTCGCGTCTATTTCTAAAAACTTAGCGAGATTTTGCCGGAAGTCGGTTATTTCCCAATTTCTTATAATTCGGCGGGGTATCATGAAGCAGTCGGTTCTATCGTCGATGTTTCCCTGGATATTTGAAATTCCGCAGGTATAACCGGATTGTTTTACCATCCGGACGGTCTCCGGGGTGATATCGCTTTTTTGCCCGAAGGGATAACTAAAACTGGTGATTTTCCTGCCGGTTATTTGTTCTAAATGGATGCGGGAATCGTTTATTTCCTGCCGCTGCGTTTCTTGTGCTTCTACGCTTAATACGGGATGCGTCAACGTGTGGGAACCGATCTCCACCAGGTCCCCCCCGGCCAATTGCAGGAGCTCCCGACGGTTTAAAACCCGGTTTGTTTCCCGTCCTTTATTCCGCTCTACCTCGACCCAGGAAAATAATTCATCCATGATGCTTTCCCGCTTCTCGCCAGGCAAGTACTTCAGCAGTCGGTGTATTTCATAATATACTTCCCGGGCAACATTTCGGTCGTAAATATTCCAGTTGTATTCCTTGCCATCGATTTTAATTATAAGTGGTTTTAAGGATTTCTTTTTTACAAGGAAAATTCGTTCCAGTTCATCCCACCAAAACTCCCTGCCACTTCCGATCATGCCGGTAGTAATAAAAAAAGTTGCCGGCGCCCGGTATTTCTCCAATATGGGTTTTGCATAATAAAGGTTATCGGCATAACCATCATCAAACGTTATTGAGATCACATTTTCAATCGATTCTCCAGCGGAAATTCTTCTTACCATTTCCTGGAGTGAAATGATAGTAAACCTGTTTTTTAAATATTGTATTTGTTGTTCAAACCTTTCGGGATGAACCGCGAGGGATTGCGGATCCTGTCCCAGTTCCTGGATACGGTGATAGATTAAAACAAAACAGTTTTTCATGTCGATTTACTTTCGAACCGCAGCCGATATGACCAGTTGATAGTCATTATCATTATAATCCAGGTCTTCCTTTTCAATTTCATGGAGCGCCAGTCCATATAAAAAAGCAGCGGCGGTTTTTACATTTCCATAGGTTTTGATGTCGATATTTCCAGGGGTCGCCACTTTTTCAAAAAGTTTTCTTAAGGATTGATCTGTGAAACTCCAATATTGCCCCCAGCGTTCGTAGTCAAACCGGCTGATTTGAGTGATTCCCGGCACGGTTATAAGAAGTACGCCGCCCGGTTTCAATACTTTTACGGCGTTCCTGGCGGCGGAAAAGACATCGAAAATACAAAGAAGCGTTTGGGTCAGGATAAAACAATCGACCCTACTTTCCGGGATTCCTTCCCCGGTCTCAAGGTTGCCGACAATGTCCACGTTATTTTGGCGGATGGTGTGTAAAACCAATGATTGTTCGACTTTTTCGCCGCCGAATTTTTGCGTATATTTGCGCCCGGCGATCTCAAGCACCACGCCTTTTATGAGGTCCCGGTTTTCATGGAGAAATTTTTCGATATAATATCGGTCGATGGCTTCACCCCGGTCCAGGCCGAAACGGCGGGAAACCGGGCGAACTGTATTGAAATTTTCCGGGGTCATGGGGTTATCCTGGCGGCATAAACAAGGTTAAATTGTTTATAATTTTTGTTCATTTTAAAAGGTACGGGGGTTGGGGCGCAAGGGACATCCGTTACCAGGTACCTGAGCCCGTTTCTTTCAAGGATGTTTAATATGTTTCCTAGATTTTGGGGGAGATTGTGAAATGCATGATATTCGAAAATAACCTGCCGGATGTAAGACAACTTATGTTGTATCTCCTCGAAAACGTCGCCCTCCATGCCTTCGATATTCATCTTTAATAAATCCACCGGGCCGTTTATGTAATCGCTCAATTTTACGATATTTACTGCGATGGCTTTGTCGTGCTTTTGAAGAAATGTATTGCCGCCGTCGGCCCCATCCGGGAAATATGGGATTTTCCCTTCTTTTTTCCCCACCCCGGCATCGATAAATGTGATACCGGTGAATCGATTGGTCTTGATATTGTCTTTTAAGATATCTCCAAGAGTGGTATCCGGCTCGAAAACCGTAATTCTCGCCCCGGGGAAGATGGTTTTGAAATACATCGCGGAGAGCCCGATATACCCCCCGACATCCAGTATTACAGGGGAAGGATGGGCCGCTTTAAATTCGTAAATCCTCTTGATAAAGATATCGTTATATTCGTTATATAACGCCAGCGGATCATTATACCGAATCGATAACCCGTTGAGGTCGATTTGCCCGGGGGTATAGCGCGGTAAACGTTTTAAATTTTCTAGATTTCTCAGCTCTGACGGGTCCATCTACATCCTACATCCACCAACCGGGAAAATCCATGCCGGTTAAATGTGATAATCGTTCGACATCCGGCGCATATTTGCGCAATAGGTTTATTCGTGTTTTTCTCTCAAGCTTTGCCGGTTTTCCTGCTTTTAGTCCGAAATTTAACAGCCGGTCCCGAGCCTCTTTGGTTTTTATCTCTTTGTAGTAGTATTGCCCGGGGAGGTTATTCAAATAATGGATTACCTTTTTTAATATTATCTTGCCCCGAATTTTATCTCCAATAGGCAATTGAGTGACTTTAGACAATTTGTCCAGGATTCCTTCGTATTCGCCTTTTACGGTTTCGCTGATTTTACTTAGGGCTTTTCCCTGTCTATTTTCATCGATAATATAATTGTTCAGCTTTCGTAATACGAAAAGGAGTGTTGCCGAGCGTACGGCGTGCGAAGGGTTGTGGATAGGAAACGGGATGACAGGGGCTTCGATTCCCAGGAAAGAACATACCTGTCGATAGGATGACCCGGGATCATTTATAAAATCTTCAAATTTGATTATTAAGACATTATCCTTGAATAATTCCAGGTATCTTTTTACCTGGTCATGGTAGAGGCCGCTTCTAAAGTAAAGGTATCCCCAGTAATAATTTGGCTTATACCATGTCGATTGTTTTTCCAGTAACCGGGTCTCTTCCAGTTTTAGGGCTTCCTTGAACGATGCCGCATATTCATAGCCATCCTGGGCCATCCAATTATATAGGGAATAGGCCCTATCGACCGGGTTCCTGAGCATGATGATAATTTTAGCCGTGGGGTTAAATTCATAAATCCGGTTTGCGCTCAAGGGGTCGGTTATATAGGCGACCGAAGCTTCTCCTATCCATTTATGGTTCTCGTTTGCTCTTTCAAAAATCGCGAGGTATTTATCTAGAGTCAAATCTTTCCTGATATCGGAAAAGTAGCTCGGTTCTTTGTGTAGTTCATCTTCCGGCATATAGATTCCCGGGTGCGTTTTTAGATATTGCCAGAGGGACGTGGTCCCTGATCGTGCGGCCCCTACAATAAAGAGATTCGGTTTTCTCATTGGCCGCATGAACTCCCGGTTTATTCCCGGTATCCCAATTCTTGAACCAGGTTTCCCAGGTGCTTTTTGAAAGCAGAAATAACTTCTTCATCAAAATAATTCCGCCAATCTCCAGGGGCGCCTTTCCGGTAATGGGAAATGGTTTGATTCTTCGACTGGTCAGTTTGACCTTTTTTTTGCATTTCCTTAAAACAATATTTTTCCATCAAGTGTTTAATTTCGCTGTCTGTAAGCTGAAAATGGCAGTGAGAAAAAAGATCTGTGAATAGGGATACCTGCCGTTCCATGTCTATGAGATCCTCAAAACGGAACAGTTTTATATGGGGGTCACACGTTGATCCTGATACCCATGATTGTTGAGCCTCAAATAAACCATAGTCCTTCAAATACTCGATACTATAAATCAGCCCTTTGGGTAATGGAGCTTTATCCAGGAATTCCCGGTGTTGTGGGATTTTGCCCATGAGAGGATGGGAATATTTGACGGAAAAATACCAGGAAATGATTATATCCCTGGGATCCCTGATAATGCAAAAAGTACTGTAACATTTGGGTTTGGGGATCGATAGATAGCTTTTATAATCCATATAAAGAGGAGTTAATATGGAATTTTCAGGGAAAGGTTTGTCGAAAGTTCTTTCTGTCAATTTTCGATTTTCTCCCCCCGGTATATGTCTATGATAAGTATGGATATTCATGCCGGTCCTCTTCAAAATCAGTTCATCGGACAGGATGGCTTTAATCCATTGACTCCCGGTCTTCTGGACACAGCAATGATATATGTTTACCATTTTTTTTCCTTTAAAGTATTATTCTATCTTAAGATTAAAGTATTGACCGCAATAAATGATTCCGCCCCACTTTAGGCCCGGGTCCTCAGCCTCTACTTTAAATGCAAGGGCGTCCACAATTCGATTCAAAACCATTCGTTCCCCGTCTATAACGGCGCCTACTTCAGCGGTGGCATAATATACCCCCGGGAGAAAAATACATTTAAAATGGCAGTCTACCGACAATATCGCCCCTATTTTAACCTCTTTAATAAAATGTCCATACAAGGTGTAGTTGGTAATCAGCAATCCTCTTTCTGTTTTAAAGGGGACTCCCACCCCCACATCCACGGCATCTATATTGAATTTAACTTTGTAAGAATAGATATATTCCTCGTTCATCATCAACACATTGACTTTTTTACCTTTTTTTGTTCTTATGTGAATATCATAAATGTCAACGTCATAATTTTTGGTCACAACCGTGCTCTTTGGGATAAAATTAGGGATGAAATATGCTTCCGGTTTTTCCTGCTGCTCATCTTGTAGGTCATTTTCTTCAAAAGACCAGCCCTTTTTTTCTTCCAGGTTTGTCGAAAAGCTCATTTTCTTATTTGCATCTTTATTTAGTTGAATAATTTCCGTCCTGGTTTTTTCGGCTTCTTCGGGTTTTACAAAAAGGTATTTCTGATAATGGGTGGTGACCAGTTTGGGAGATCCTTCCAGGATTAACTCACCGCGATCGATCAAGATAGCTCTCGTGCAGATTTCGTTTATGTTGCTCTGGCTGTGAGACACAAAAAAAACAGTACAGTTTGCCTTAAATAATTCTTCCATTTTGGCGTAGCACTTTCGTTTAAAAAGGTCGTCGCCAACAGATAACACTTCGTCCACCACCAGGATTTCGGGGGAGATATTGACGGCCAGCGCAAAGCCCAACCGCGCTTTCATCCCGGAGGAATAGGTCTTTAACGGTTGGTGGATAAACTCCCCGATCTCTGCAAAAGCGATGATATCATAGATTCTTCGCTTCATCTCTGCGCGGGAAAAGCCCATCATTATTCCCCCGAAATAAATGTTCTGGATGCCGTCATAATCCGGGTTCAAACCGGACCCAAGTTCCAATAATGCCGACACTTCGCCGTTTACTATTGCTTTCCCTGAATTGGGTTGAATTACCCCGGAAATGATTTTCAGCAGGGTGGATTTTCCTGATCCGTTCCTACCGACGATTCCCAGTATCTCCCCTTTTTTGACTTCCAGGTTGATGTTTTTCAGGGCATAGAATTCGCGGTGGCGTTTTTTCCCCAAAGGATGCAGGGCTTCTTTTAAGCGGTCTTTGGGCGAGTTGTAGAGCTTATAGAACTTTGATACATTCTCAAATTTAACAGCGATATTAGACATTTTTTTTTTCGTCCACAGATTACACAGATTTACACAGATTATAAAACAACACGTTTGTATTTCAAACTCCTTTCTCCAAAATTGACTAAAAGTCCCAGGCGAAAGTGAGTCGCATTTAAATAATTAAGTGTCTGGGACATATGATCATCCGCTATCTCACTGCATGCCTTCAATTCAACAATTATCTCTTCAAAACAGACAAAATCCGCGTTATATTTTTTCTCTAGTATTTCGCCTTTGTAATTAATGGAGAGTTCTTTTTCTCGTTCACAGGGTATCCCTCTCATTTTGAATTCAATCTCGAGTGCTTCCTGGTATACTGCTTCAAGGAAACCACACCCCAATGTTTTGTGAACTTCGAAGCAAGCGCCAATTATTTCATAACTTTCTTTCCAAAAAATATTGTCTTTTTTCATTTTAAAAATTCGTGTTAATTCGTGTAATTCGTGGGCCTCTTTTAAATCACTTCGCCGAAGTGGGGTTTCAGTCTCCTGAAAATAACCGCGCCGGCCAGCAGCACCACTGCCGTGACTACCCAGAAATATAACGTTTCCCTGGGTTTTACCAAAAAGGGGGTCCTGTAGATCAGGCTGTCCCTGTAGCCGGAAACGATATAACAGGCGGGGTTTAATTTAGCGATCCACTGGTATTTCTCGGGGATTCGCGATATATTCCAGATAATGGGGGTAAACCAGAAGCCGAACTGGACAAAAATGGTTACTACATTCGCTATATCCTCGATAAATATGCTGGTGGAGGATGTAATCCAGCCCAGGCCCAGGAGCAGGAGGCACATGGCCGCCATATAGTAGAAAATTTGCAGGGAATGAAACCCAATGGGGAAACCGTAGGCCATGCAAACGATGAAACAAACGGCAATTAAAACGATGTGGGTCGCCAGGCTGCTTAAAATTTTGGCGACGTGTAAAATAGCAAGGCTCAGGTCCCCTTTTTTAACGAGATACGAGTGGGCATTGACGACTTTGGTTAATGAGGTAAGGGCGCCGGAAAAAAACTGCCAGGGAATCATGCCGGATATCAAGTAGACGACGAAGGGGACATCCTTGCCGGGGTTTGAGCGCAGCCCGATGGTAAAAACAAGCAAAAGCACCAGGATGTAAGAGAGCGGATGGATGAACCCCCATACGATTCCCAGGTAGGTGCTTTTGTATTGGGCTTCGAAATCGCGTTTGGCCAGCTCGTAGATGGCCCCCCGTTTATCATAGATCAGCCTGGCGAATTTTTTAATATCTAAAATAATTTTCAATTTAGAATCCTTACGGTTAGAATTTTTCGGTCAAGCTTCCGCCTTTGACTCCCCAGGAGGTTGTACTCGGCAGATACAGGAAAAAGAATCCGGGTATTCACAGGCTCTTGCTTTTTCAGCCCACTAAAGAGTGCATTATGCCATATCGATGAAGTTTTTTCAAGCCCCCCCATGCAGGGCCAGCAATTCTAATTTTGAAACACCGACAAGTTCGTATGGTAGCTATCTATTCTCCTTAAAAAAGGGACAGTCAAAATTCATGCCCTACCTAGACCCTATCCGAAAAGGTATGCACGGGGCGTAATTTGGTAGGGAACAGGCAATGCCTGTTCGCGACGATCTACAATAGTAAATATCAAAATCTCCATGACTTTTCGGATAGGCTCTGGCTAGTCATGGAAATTCTTAAAAATGGTATAGAGATTAAGTAAAAAAATTTCCGCTTGTCCCGGACTCCCCCTCCCCCCGGATGCCGTCTTTCCATTTGATCTTTTTCCCTTCCGCATAGGTCCTGCCGTGATACGATATCCCCACTTCGTAAAACCGCACCCCCTTTACCCTGGAAAGTTTAAACGTCACCTCCGGATCAAACCCGAAACGCTTCTCCGTAAGACGGATTTGTTTGATGATATCGGCCCGAAACATTTTGTAACAGGTTTCCATATCGGAAAGATTGAGGTCGGTGACCATGTTGGAACATAGAGTCAATATCCGGTTGATTACGGAATGCCAGAAATACAACACCCGCCGCGCTTCACTGCTCATAAACCGCGAACCGAACACGACATCGGCGTTATCCTCCAGGATGGGTTTCAATAATTTGGGGTACTCGCCCGGCTCGTACTCCAGATCGGCATCCTGGATTATTATAATCTCACCCGCGGCCTCCTGTATTCCCCGCCGTACGGAAAAACCCTTTCCCTTATTCTTCTCATTTCGAAATACTTTGACCGCAGGCTGACCTTCCTGGAGCTTTGTGAGAATAGAAAATGTCCCGTCCGTGGAACAATCATCCACGATCACGATCTCTTTTTCCAATGTTAAAGGAACGGCCATTACTTTTTCCACCAATTTTTCAATGGTCTTTTCTTCGTTATAGACCGGCACTACAATACTTAATGTTTTAAATGATTTCAAAGACATAAAGCTCTCCATTACGATCTTTAAAGACCGGCTTAAGGCGATTTAAGTAATCGCCGGACCTGGCCGCTTCCTCCGGGGTCAAACAACGATAGCCCCCCAGCAGCCGGTTGAATTCTTTTGCATTGTAAATTATATAGCGTATTTTATCCTGTTTCAAAGCGGCAATGAAATCCCGGAACTCGGGCCCTGCGGATAAATATTTTTTCAACATGGAATAATCGATGCCGGAAGAGACATAATAGGGCCGCTTTAGATAATAACTCCTGGCCTCCCCTACCAAAAGAATATTAGCGTCCTCCGGGGTGTTCTTATCGACATAGGCTATGGCCGGATATGAAGGAAAAACGACTCCCAGGTACTCATCGATACTTGCCGATTTCCCAGAATAGAGGTAATGGGCGCGGTATATCCGCTCATGGTAGCCGTAAGCGGTTGCCAGGTTCAACCCGATGATGAGAAAAAAGAGAGACTTCATGATCTTAAGCCCGGACGCATCCAGCCCCTCATACACCAGGACGGTAAATATGGCCAGGAGAACTATCGCCGCATACATGAACCGCACCTGGCCGGTAAAATAACTCCCTACTAATAAAAACAGCAGTGCAAACGGTAATAAGCGGAGTTTCTTGTTCTCACGGCGCTTTATGGCGACAATGATAAGGGGTAGAAAAATGAGAAACTGCGCCCCGATTAACCCACCGGAACCTATTTCATAAAACGACAGCGTATAGGGAAGTTTCAGTATATCCTTCAATGAATGAATCATTTGGCCTACATCGGCTCTCATGGCCGCAAACCGCGACGCATCGAAGTACGGGTTCACCTGTGGAAAATAGCCCCCCAGGAATGGGAAAATGGGGTTCCCGGTGAAAACGTAATTTTTTATGAAGAGCGGCAGCAACACGGCGGTAATAATGATCCCAAAAATAATAAGGACCCTGAAATTGAGTTTTTTCTCTTTCAAGAATGCCAGGAGCAAAAAGATTGCCAGCGGCAGGATATTGAAATACTTGACGCCGATAGAAAATCCCCAGCACAGGGCGGAACGTTTGTTCTTGTTTTCCAGGTAGTATTTTATCCCGGCCAGGATGAAAAATGCGCTTAATAGGTCGTTCTTTACCGTGCTGAGTAAGAAAACGGTAATGGGCATGGATATCAAGAGGAGCAGCAGGATGAACCGGTTTTTTAATTGAAAGAATCGCGCCGCCAGGTCGATGAGATAGTATATAAAAACGATCCCGAATAAGAAATGAAAAAGCCGCGGCACCATGTCCCCGGCAAAAACCGCGGGGATAAGTGAGATTTCATAGTAAATGGACGTATTGGCAAAGAAGAATTGGGGCGCGGCGATAAATCCCCGATGCTGGAGATAGAGGTTGGGTATGCCCAGGTGGTAAACCAGGGCGTCGTAAAAAGAGGACGGCAGCGAGGCGTAAATGAACGGGAATATGAAAACGGCATATTCCCGGGCCGGCCGTTTGAAAAAAGTCAACAGGGTGTGTCGTAGGACCTGTTTTTTTCTCTTAAGGACAAAATAGAGTAAGGCCAACGGCAGCAGGTAAAACAGGAGGATGGTAAAAGGAACGAGGATTTTTAGAAAGGATACGAGGTAAAAGTAAAAGGTGGTGAAGATCAAGCCGATCCCGCAGGCGTCGGGGAATGCGATGTCTTCTTTTTTTTTATTGAACAGCAGCAGCGCCGACATGCCGTAAATGAATATGACGGTCATTAACCCAATGGCTTTTAATAAGGGCAGGACAACGTTTACGGGATATCTAATCAAAAGGGCATTTAGGGCGATAAGGATGGCAAAAATGGTTAAGGCATAAACAAGGATTCTGTCGGTACTTTTATTTGTTGTCATCATAAGGGGGTATTATATACATTCGGGAAAGAAATTACAAATGGTTTTCAAGATATTTAAGACTCCCGGAGTATAAAGTCGAGTACTTCCTGCCAGGGTAATACGGCAACATCCTTCATTTGTTGCGGCCGATCCACCCTGCAGGCCAGTATTAATTGTGCTCCCGGGACTTTTTCTTTAAATGAATACAGCCCTTTTAACATGGTTGAGGTGGGATTAACGGTTGATTTTATTTCGATTGCCAGCGTTTTTCCTGCCGGGGTTTCTACTATGCAATCGACTTCCGCCCCTCTCTCTGTCCGGTAAAACGATAGTACCAGGTCCAATCGTTGGTAGTGGTTCAACTTAATTATTTCCAGTATCATGAAATGTTCGAAAGCTCTTCCGAATTCAAAACTATTTTCCTCTAAATTAACCCTCAGCCTGTTGTCCAGGGTGGTTACAATGCCGGGATCGAAAAAATAAAACTTGGGTTGTTTCGTCATTTTTTTCCGGATGGACCTGGCATAGGGCAGCAAAAAGAATCCCAGGAACGTATCTTCCAGTATTTTATAATATTCCTTGACGACATGGCCGGAAATCTCGGTTTCCCGGGCTATATTTGAATAATTGAGTAATTCGCCGTTTTGATGGCCGGCAATGGGCAAAAATCTTAAAAAGCCACTGAGGTTTCTTATATTTGCTTCAATTTCAATTTCTTCTTTGATATACGTGTCTACATAGGAGTGGAGCGTTTCTCGTTTCTCATACTCCCCGGGATTCAAATATACACCGGGTAATGCGCCGTATTTCAACACGGTAAACAGATCGAAACTGTCTTTTAATTCAAGGTAAGAAAAGGGAAAAAGTTGAAAGGTCCAGGCCCGGCCTGCCAACATATTGGCCTGGTATCTTTTCAATTCCCGCGAACTGGACCCGCTGAGAATAAAGTAACCCGGGACCCCCGATTCGATCAGGAAATGGACTTCATCCAGGAGCTGGGGGATTTTCTGGACTTCATCGATGATGATATGTAACGGTTGTTTTGATTTTAAAGCCGCATTGACTTCATTTCTGAATATTTCCGGCCTGGCCAGGAGTTTCCTATAGACCTCTGTTTTTAGCAGGTCATAGTAGAGTGATTCTTGAGAAGGAAATTGTTTTTTAAGGAGGGTACTTTTCCCGGTTTGCCGCGGCCCGAATAAAAAGAAACTATTGTTTTTCGGTAGCTTAATGGTTCTTTCTATATACATGGGATCATTTTATGTCGATTTTTTTAAGATGTCAACAAAATATCGACGATAATTTAAAATTCATTTAAAATTTTCGACATTCATGGGCGTTTAAGTCAAGAGGGAAGTGAAAACCAGTCAAAAGTTTTGGGAGGGTCCAGGGAACCCTTTTTTAAAAGGGTCCCCTGGTGGCCGAAGGCATTATACATTAACCTAATACTATGGTATAATTGCCCTATGGACGTACATAAATTAGAACGAATTTTCAATCCGCAGCGCATTGCTTTAGTAGGCGTTACCACCAACCCCAAAAGCGTCGGCGGTAAAGTACTGAGCAATCTTGTAGGCGGTGGGTTCCGCGGTGTGGTCTACCCGGTTAACCCGGACAGCGAAGCCGTCATGGGCATTCAATGCTACCCGGACGTCAAAACCCTGCCCCGCACACCCGACCTGGCCGTTATCTGCTCGCCTGCCAGCCAGGTTCCCGAACTGGTGCGGGCATGCGGCGAAGCAGGAATCCTGGGCGTCATCATCATGTCTTCGGGTTTCAAGGAAACGGGGCCGGAAGGTAAAGGCCTGGAAGACCAGGTAATGGAAGAAGCCCGCAAATTTGAAGGCATGCGCATCCTGGGCCCCAACTGCCTGGGCGTCATCGTACCTCATCGCAATCTTAATATTAGTTTTGCCAACGGCATCCCCAAACCCGGGGAGATCGCTTTTATTTCGCAGTCCGGCGCATTGTGTTCGTCGGTACTGGATTGGGCCCTCGAAGAAAAAATCGGGTTCTCTTATTTTGTTTCCATCGGGAATGCCCTGGATGTGGCGTTCGGCGATTTGATCGATTATTTCGGCGAGGATGAAAAGAGTCGTTCCATCATTCTCTATATCGAGTCCATCAGCAATGCCGCCAAATTTATGACCGCGGCGCGCGCTTTTGCCCGCACCAAACCTATCGTGGTGTATAAAGCCGGCCGGTTTCCCGAATCGGCAAAAGTAGCGGCTTCCCATACGGGGGCCATGGCGGCGGAAGATGCGATATACGACGCCGCCTTTCAGCGTATCGGCATTTCCCGTGTTTTCGAGATCGGCGATATTTTCGACGTGGCGGAACTGATCGGTCGCAAGAAAATACCCGCGGGGCCGAGACTGGCCGTGGTTACTAACGCCGGCGGGCCCGGGGTCATGGCCACCGATGCGCTCATCGCCGCCAACGGCGTCCTGGCAAAACTTTCCGACCAAAGCATGGAACAACTAAACGAAGCGCTGCCGCCCTCCTGGTCCCACGGGAACCCGGTGGATGTACTGGGCGATGCCCGTTCCAAACGGATCATGAAAGCGGTTAAGATCGTTCTTGAGGATAAAGGCGTGGATGCAGTGCTGGTGATCCTGACGCCGCAGGCCATGACCAACCCCACCACCACCGCCAAAGCCCTGGGCGAACTGGCGGCGACGACTTCCAAACCGATACTGGCTGCCTGGATGGGCGGCGAACAGATGCACGAAAGCAACCGGGTGTTGAACGAGGCGGGAGTGCCGACCTACATGACCCCGGAACAGGGCGTCCGCGCTTTCATGACCCTGGTGGAATACTCCAGGAACCTTGAAACTCTCTATGAAACGCCTAAAGATATCCCGGTGGAGTTTCCCCTGGACCGTAAGAAATTGCGGGAGCAATTTGACCTGCTCATTGCGGAGAAAGGCAATGTTTTATCGGAGGATATTTCCAAGCAGTTGTTGGAATCGTACGGCATCCCCACCACCCGGCCCCGTCCGGCGGCGACGGCGGAAGAGGCGGTGAAACAGGCCGACGCTATCGGGTATCCCGTGGTGCTGAAGATTCTTTCCCCGGATATTACGCACAAAACCGATGTGGGGGGGGTGGCGCTGGACCTCCGGGACGCCGGGATGGTGCGTGTGGCTTTTGAACGGATCACGGTTTCCGCTTCCCTGAAGCAACCCGGGGCGCGGATCGAAGGGGTGACGGTTCAGCCCATGATCGATATAAAGGATTCCGTGGAATTGATCCTGGGGACTAAAAAGGACCCTATATTCGGGACAGTTATTATGGTAGGTTCCGGCGGGGTGACGGCGGAGTTGTACCGCGACCGGGCATTGGGGTTCCCGCCGTTAAATGAACGGTTGGCCCGGCGTATGCTGGAATCGTTGAAAATCTGGCCTTTATTGCAGGGGTACAGGGGTAGAAAGCCGGTCAACATGAACCGGTTGTTGGAGATTTTAATTCGTCTTTCTTACCTGGCCGCCGATCGTCCTGAGATCGACGAGTTGGATATTAATCCTTTGTTGGCAACCGAGAAAGAGGTTATTGCCCTGGATGCGCGGGTAATTATCGATGGGGACCTGGTAGGGAAACCGCGGAAACCGTATGCGCACCTGGTTTTAAGACCGTACCCGGAGGAATATGTGCGGCCGGTGCAGTTAAAAGACGGGACCAGGCTTTTGTTAAGGCCGATTAAACCGGAGGACGAGCCGTTGTGGATGGACATGTTGTCTAAATGTTCGAAGGAGTCTATATACGCCCGTTTCCGTTATTTTTTCCAATGGGATTCGCATGATACTGCCGCGCGTTATTGTTACATCGATTATGATCGAGAGATTGCGATTGTGGCTGAGTACAGCGAGGGGGATGTAAGGCGGTTGGTGGGCGTCGGTCGTTTGATTGCGAACCCGGATTATGAGACCGCGGAGTATGCCATACTGGCGACGGATGATTTTCAGAATCGGGGGTTGGGAAGTATTCTTACGGATTACTGTATGGAAATTGCCGAGAAGTGGAACATTAAGTACGTGGAAGCGCAGACCACGACGGATAATGTGCGGATGTTGTCTGTTTTCAGTAAACGGGATTTCGATATACGGACGCCTGAGGTTTCCGGGTCCCTGGTAGAAGTATCTAAGAAGATGAAATAATCAATTAAAAGTAATCCTCGGTTTATTCCTGGCCTTTTTGTAATCATAGTTCGCATCATAATCGATCGTTCCAAATAACTCCATGATTTCCACTTGTTTCCTGTGGCTGATATATTCCTTTAAGGCCATGGTAACAGTCTCTCTTTTAGATCTATGCCTGCCAGCCGATTGTGCTTCTTTCAATAATCTATCGTCTATCGCTAAACTTGTCATCATAATGCACCTACCACTTCATAATTATACATACCGACTCAGTTAAGTCAAGAGGGGATTGAAATTAAAAGTTTTAGGAGGGTCCAGGGAACCCTTTTTCAAAAGGGTTCCCTGGTCGCCGAAGGCATTCTACAATTTAATCAATTTCAGGAGACCGGTGGACAATAGCGGGATGTATGTAATCATTAACACGGTTAATAATTGGATAAGCAAAAAAGGAAACACATCCCTGTATATTTTCCCCAATGGCTCATTGAAACGGTAAGCCGCAAGATAAAGATTCAACCCCACCGGCGGCGTCAAATACCCTAACTCCAGGTTGGCCAGGAAAATAATCCCCAGGTGCACCGGGTGAATACCGAAAAGATTCCCCAACGGGAGAATCAACGGCACTACTACCATAATGGCCGAAAAGATATCCAGGAAACAACCGGTAATCAAAAGCGCGACGTTCAGCAGCAAGAGAAATACATACTTCGAACTGATATTGGCTTGCACCCAGGCGGTTAATTTCATGGGAATTTCAGCGTCGATAATAAAATAAGAAAGCCCATTAGCCAGGGAAAGAATAATCATCACGCCGCCGATAATCGGGATACCCTTGGCAATCACCGCCGGCAAATCCTTGATTTTCAAATCCCGGTGAATAATCACTTCCACCACCAGTGCATATAAAAGCGCAATGGCCGCGCTTTCCACCAGGGTTGTCAACCCGCCGAAATAGGCCGCCACAATTACCACCGGCAGCAAGATTTCCCATATGGCATTACCCGTGGATGCGACAGCCTCTTTTATTTTAAAAGACTCGCGGGGGATTTTTTTCTTCGACGCATAGATAATGCTGAAAATAACCATGGACAGCACCAGGAAAAACCCGGGAATGATTCCGCCCAGGAACATTTCTTTAATATTGATCTGGGCAATGACGCCGTAGATGATGATGGGCAAGCTGGGGGGGAACAGCAACCCGATGCTGCCCGAAGCAGTCAACAGACCGGTGGTGAATTGTTTCCCATAGTTTCCTTTTAATAATGAGTAAGATAACAATGCGCCCAGGGCCAGGATGGTGACGCCCGAAGCGCCGGTGAAAGTGGTAAAAAAGCTGCAAACCAGGACGGACATAATGGCCAGTCCCCCGGGGAACCAACCGAAAAAGGCTTTGAAAAATCGCACCAACCTTTCGCCGGCTTTACTTTCCGAAAGGATAAATCCCGCGGCGGTAAACAGGGGAATGGCCGGGATGGAGTGGCTGATGAGCATGGCATAGGCTTGATTGGGGATAACTTCCAGCGGTTCCGCCAGGCGGGCAAAGAGCATGAAGGCGATACCGCCCAGCACCACGAAAATAGGCGCGCCGAAGACGGTTAATACGATGAGCAGGAGGATGACGGGAAGGGCAATGAGCGCATTTACCGAATGGCTGAATTGCACCATGGGTTCGATAAAACCCGGGGCCTCGCCCAGGAGGGCGGTTAAAGCCTGACCGATGGGTTCCAGCGCCAAAATAGTGCCCAGGAGAATGCCTGTCCCGGCCGTTACCCTATACCAGGTTTTCTTCGGGGTCGCGGTGACAAAACGAATGGCCATGATGGCGTAACCCACTACCATTATCATGGCCACCAGCCGGATAGGGAAAACGCCTACTTTTTGCGCGGGGTCGAAACCGGTCAGTATGAACGATAATGAGCTCCAGCAAAAAGCGGTGGTCATCATGGCGGAAACCGTCATCACCGCCGTATGGAGCCGCGATTTCAGCGGCTCCTCAATTTTCAAGGTTAGGGCCAGGGAAAGATGTTGCCCTTCCCTGGAGGTAATCATACCGCCGATGAAAGTCAGCACCAGCACCAGGTGGTGTGAATAATCCGTGGAACCGGCAATGCCGGTATGAAAAAATTTCCGGGCAATGACTTCCAGCACATGAATCAGCGCCAGCAAAAATATCCCCATAAACGCGGCCTGGTCTTCGAATTTATGAATATATTTAACGAGGTTGTTTTTGCTCATTTAACTTCCTGTATTCGTCGATATACTTCAGCAGGGTATCATAAATCTCTTTAGAAAACGCTTTCCCAATCAATTCACCCAGACCTTTATCCGCAGCGGCGCGCCACTTTGCCATGGCATCCGGGGGCGCTTGATTAACGATAAGGCCGTTCTTTATCATTTCGGTCATGGCCTCTTTCTCCAGGTCCCCGGTCTTTTGAAAAAGATTATCCGCCATTTTTTTGGCCACGGCGACCATCTCGGTTTTGTATTTGTCGGGAATCTCATCCCATATTTTTTTAGAAATGAGAAATCCTCCCACCATGGGCGCAATTTTCAGCGAACACATGTGGGGGGCCAGGCCGAAATATTGACCGGCCGCCGCCATCATGGGCGGTAAATAGAAAGCCGTGATCATGCCGCTCTGTAAGCCCATCATCACATCTTTAAGTTCGTTGGGCACCACCTGGAACCCGGATTTTTTCCAGGCCTGCTCCATTTCCGGCGCACCGGTGGTAAAGGACAGCTTATGTTTTTTCAAATCATCGGGATAAATGATGGGGTTTTTAGAGAAAAAATTAAGCCATCCGGCCCTGGACCAGAGAATCATTTTAAACCCCCTCTTTTCGATTTCTTTTTCAAAAATGGGAGTCATCCTTTCCATGACATAATCCATTTCTTTATCGGAATCGATAAAAAAAGGAATATTGAGAACGAATGCATCCGAATAAATATTGGTGATTCCGAGGTTGGTAAAAACCGCCCCGCCCAGTATGCCCATGCGTATTTTGCGCACCATGTCTTCTTCGGAGCCGGCGATACCCCCGGCGTATATTTTGAGGGAAACTTCGTCTTTGGTTATCCGTCTCCATTCCACATCCATTTTGCGCAGTTCATCCATCCAGGGAGAGCGCAATGGCACGATGGTGCCTATTTTTATAACGGCGGCCGCCTGCAAATGCCCGGCTAAAATCACTGCCGCCGCTAAACTTAAAACAATAAATTTCAATGGACTCACTCTCATTAACGTTTTCATTTTTATAGACATCAATTTTTCTCCTTATTATCATTTTCCCCGGTTTCCTCGAGGAAAAAATCATCGGCGTGTTTCAGCAGCCATTCCGCCTTTCGCCGGTTAATGGTATTCAGCAGCCGGTTCGACGGGTCTGCATCGGGATCGACGGCCAGGACTTTATTTAAGAGGGTTTTATATTCTTCCAGGTTTTGCTCTTTCACTGCCACGGTGGTGGCCAGGGAAAGATACGGCGACGTGATTTTGCCGCCGGAAGCTTCGATGGCTTTTTTAAAGTGGTCGCGGGCCTTGGTAAAATCGCCGCCCATGTAATCGGGCATGGCGCCGTAGTAGAGGGTATAGAAATCATGGACAGCACCGCCATCGAATCCCGGGTCCAGTTGCAGGACGCGGTTCATCAGGGCCGCGGCCCCCGGGACCGTCATTCCCAGTTTCATATCGAAGGGGTTAATGGCATAGGCCCCCAACCAACCGGCGGCGGCCCAGTACAAAAGGGGGACGTCCACTTTTTTCATGGGGGCCAACGCCCGGTCGAACTCCTTTTTATCCAGCCGGTTTAAGAACCCGGGGTACTTATGATCCAGGGCTTTCAACAGGATATCCCGGCCCCTGAGGTACAGGTTTTTGGCGCGGTTAAATAAAAACGCCTGCTTTTCGATTTCTTCCTGGGCCAGCATATCCGCCGGGGCCTGGATAAAGGCGTTGGCGTACATGATATATAAACTGCCGGTTTGCAATTTCAAGCCCAGGTGCCAGGGCATGGATACCATCAGGGATTCATACATTTTGATGGTAAAAGGTAGGGCGTCGCCCACCAGTTCCGGGTCATTGTCGCCGGTAAACACGGTCCCGCTGCCGGGCGAAGCCAGCATATCCGCCACTTTGTTCATGGCCATCTTCTTGAGGGAACACGAATTCATTACTGTAAAACTGAGAAATATTATAATAAGATAGGAAAGAGTTTTATTCATTTTCATTTTTCTCCAAAGACCTGGGCCTGGAAAATAAGGAATTCCATTTTTTCGTCGCCCTTGTTTTGCGAAGGCAAATAACTATTCGACGGCAGCCCGGCTTTCTGGCACAAACTGCCCAGGAACTGGCCCAGGTTCCACCCCGTTTCCGTGGCTACCTGGGGCAAGTATACGGCCTGGTAATAGCCTTTTTTTATGATAACGCCGTCGGTTCCCAGGCGTATTTTTTTATAGTCTTCGATGCGCTGCAAAGGGGTCATCACCGAAATTTCGATATCGATATCTTCCAGTTCCGGTTTTTTCACCGGGAGGAAGCGGGGATCGCGCACCGCGGATTTGACGGCGTTAGCCTGCACGCCCAGGTACAATGGTTCGGCGCCCACGATAGAGCCGATGCAGCCGCGCAGGTCCCCTTTTTCCCTGAGGGTCACGAATACGCCGGCGGAGACTTTCAGGTTGGCGGAGATTTCATATTTTTTCTCCAGGTCTTTGGCCAGGGCGCCGTTTTCCAGGTATTGGTCCAGCGTATCCCGGGCAATGCGCAGCAGCACGTTTTGCTCCTGTTTGGTCAATTTTGCCGGTGATTCATCTTCTTTTATAGCAGTGTCGGTCATATTTTTCTTTTCTCCTTTTGTTTCGCTGATAATAATAGATGCGTAACTAACGCTGAGGGTGTAATCTTTGTTCCGGTCGCCGGATTTGTAATAGTCGATTAACGTTGCTTTATGTGCTTTATCCGCGAAAAGTTCCACCAGTACGCCCACCGGGACAAACCCGCACATGGTAATCCCGGTTTTCCGGCGGTACTCATAATAGTCGTCAAAGTCCAGCCGTGTGATAAGGTTGATAATGCCCATATCCAGTTTGGTCAGGTTGGCTTCCAGGTCGGTTTTAAAGGGGGTATAATCGAAGTTGGCGCCGTAATGGGTCAGGTCGGTGCTGGCAATCACCAGGGTTTTGTCGTCCACATATTTTTTTATGGCGTCGGCCATGGTTTTAAAGTCTTTTTTGTCCAGGGCGCCGAAGAGGATGGGAACGACTTTAAAGGTTTTATCTTTGAGCGCCCTTTGTAAAAAAGGCAGGTGGTTTTCGATGGAGTGTTCGTATTGGATGATGCGGTTATCCACCCTGATAAATTTCTCTCTGGCCAGTTCTTTGGCAATACCCGTATCCATCGGGATGCTGCCCAGGGGGGTGGAATCGAAATCGAAAGATGAGACCACGGCGCCGTAGAAGCCGGCGCTGTGGGAAACCCCCATCAGGATGACCCGTTCGATGTTTCCGGCCAGGGAAGGGTTTTGTAATTGTTTATAGGCGTTGGCCATGCATTGACCGGAATAACTAAAACCGGCGTGCGGTCCAATAAGGCCCACGATTTTGCCCGGCAGTTCTTTTGCCTGGGCGCGGTTAAAGTATTGGTCCAGCAGGCTGGTCAAATCCGCGGCGTTTGGCGGGTACCAATTGCCCGTGGCCAGGTAGGTCCGGGTGGTTTTGAGTTCTTCGGTCCCGTTTAAAACGCACAGCATCGCCAGCGCACATAAAAAAACAATCCACGTTTTATTTTTTGCTGCCATTTTAGACTCCTGGGTAGTATACTAATCAAATCCGTTGCTCTTGTCAAGTTTTTTCCGGGTGGTGTTCTTTTTTCCCGGTCAGCGAGTTTTCTTGAAGTTTTGTCGGGAGTGATACAGTTTTTCGGTAAAGCCGCCTTCTGTCAAGAATTGCTGTTCCAATTGCTTCAGCAATTGATCCAGGAGATAATTGGCCTGGTGAATCAGGAGTAGTTCTTCAAGGCTGGCGCGGGCAACGCCCACCAGTTTAAGTTCGGTTTTTTTAGAAGTGCCGGAGGCCTGGCTGCCTTCGGCGATGTTTTGTTTGCCGCTGCGCGCCGCCTGGACCATCTGGTCTGTTGTGCGGGACCTCCGATCGATAAACCGCTCACAAAATTTTATTGTCGCGTCGTAGATAATTTCCGTTGTTTGATACGATTTCAAATTGCGATAACCGCCGTGTGGGCTGATGATAGAGATAGAGGGCCGGTCATTCATGATTTTTCTCCTGGCAGGGACGTCTGCATTTATTTCCAATATTTTCATACCCAGATATTTAACACATTTGACCATTTTATTCAATATACACGACTAAAACAACCAGGTTCTTTGACGTTTTTGATCGCTTTCGTCAATACCGGTTGCCGTTTGATTGATGCCAACTTCCGTTTGGTCAGTGCAAGCCCCCCTCTTGCCTTTTTCCCCACATCTTTTAAGCGGGCGAGGTAATAAAACGGCTTCATAATATCGATCTGGCGGAATTTTTTGCCGTTCTTGCGCTCATTTTAGGTGTCCCCACTCAATGGGAAGATGTTTTTATCTTATGGGAAGGTATTTTTCTCTTATGGGAAAGTATTTTTCCTTAATGGGAAGATGTATGGATACCTATGGGAAGATAGTTTTAGGTAATGGGAAGATATTTTTTTGCTATGGGAAGATATTTTCCAGGCGTCAGAAAGCCCTTTTTCCAGTAAAAAATGATAAAAAAGAGGTGCGGAAAGGGTTATTTTAATGAAAATAGACCTCGGCTGCCGCAAAAACCAGCAATTCATTTTATAAAATTACGGGCGTCCACGGTGGGACGCCCCTACAAAAATTAATCGAAATTCGGAATAATCATGAGTTTTCAATTCGGTAGGGGCAGGCCCCCGTGTCTGCCCCAATTGAAATTTCTTTTTTCTATGCCAAAATGAGAATTACTGTGCAAACCCCCCCCCCCTCTTGCATTTATCCCCCGGGTTCTGATAAAGTGGGGGCAAAATGTGGTCGATTTGTTGAAAATATGCTATAATATGTTCTACTACTGAAATAAGGAGCTAATTATGCAGCAGGCTGCGATGAAAGAGATTAAACTGATGCTACCGGCAAATGTCGTCGAATCATTGGCACGGAATGAGATCGTCTCTTTACTCATGGATAAAATTCTTAATAAAAAAGAATACTATCTGACCCGCTGCAATGAGATGGAACAAAAATATGGAAAACCCTATACGGCTTTCAAAGAACAGGTTGAAAATAGCGAAAAAGAGGAATTCGAGGAATGGGACGACCTGATTGAATGGGAAGCGTATGAACTCGCCTATAAAGATTGCAAAAAAAGTCCTGATTGAAATAAAGGAACGATTGAAAGACCGTGGGCAGCCAACTGAAGAAACCCAGGAGAAGGAATAATTCAAATCGGGCTGTTTTTTCCACTTTCAATTTTTAATTTTTCGTTTTTAATAATGCAAAATGCTGCACGCGTGAACGGAAAAGGTTCACGCGTGAACAAAAAAGCTTCGCCAGTGAAGCAAAACGATTCACGTGGGAAGCAAAATGATTCACGCGGGAAGCAAAGAGGTTCTCGCATGATACATTTCGCTTCATGCATGAAGTAAATCGGTTCACAGGTGTTACACTTTGCTTCATGCGTGAAGTGTTTCCCGGTAATTTCGAGGAAAAAAGCTTCACGCGTGAACAAAAAGACTTCACGTGTGAATGCAAAAGCTTCATGCGTGAATCAAAAAGTTTCTCGTGTGAATCAAACTGCTTCTCGCGTGAACTAAAATGCTTCACGTGTGAACGGTAAAGCTTCACGTGTGAACGGAAAGGTTTCACGAGGGAACGTAAAAACTTCACGCATGATACAGGGGACTTCATACATTTTTAATTTGAATTCCTTGCCTTTTTCCCCGGTTCTGATAAAGTGGGGGCATGGAACAAAAGAAGATAGAGGCAAATCCCCCCATTGCCACGCTGGAACGCAAGCTGAAAAGGACATACGGACTGGGTAACCAGCGTGGCAGTAAGCCCAGACAGCACCTGGGCGGTGTCGGGGTCAAAGGATAACACCATTAAAATCTGGGACCTGGAAACCGGACAATGTCGGGCCACACTGGAAGGACTGAAAATTGGCCTGTCCCGTATCCCCCTTCGCGTCACTTCGCGTTCTTAGCGGCTAATTTTTCGTGTGTTTCGCGGGCAATTTTTTAGAGGTTCATTGGGATTTTATTGTTTTAAGGGGGATATACCGGGACAAGTCAGTAGTGCGAAGGTTACTCCGGTTCAGATAATGGCTCTTCATAATTGAAACGGAAACTACGCCAATAAATACCCTTTGGATCGTCAGGTCGATGTTCAAGCGCTTCGATTTTCTCAATACTCAAATTCTCGATCTCTTCATCGTTCTCGAACTCAATAATAAATTCTAAGGCTTCCTCTGAATCGTCCGCAACGACGTCATAATTCACGTAGAAGCCTTTTACTGCTTCATCCAATGAACTCGTGACGTGGATTTTTGCATGTAAGAACATTCTGTAATACATTGCTTTAGGGGAATACTTTGCATCTATGTACCTGATAACCGCCAGTAACGAAGGGCTATTATGATGGTACGCTAGAGATTTAATAGCAAATTCCCGTATTAGCTCTTTATTCTCTCTCTGCTTCAAACGCATCCTGCATATATTTGCAGCTATGTACCCCATTAGCTCCCCCTCTGATTCATCATCCCACTGTTCCTCAAGGGTTTTCAGCCCTAGCCGGGATGCCTCGTCAATGCGCCCTATACCCATCAATGCATCAATACGCGCGGAAACGACCTGCAAATGTAACTCTGTCTCGTCTATGCATTCGAGTTTTTTGAGGGCGTCCTCGTACCGATCAAGACGGATTGACAATATTGCCTGATTCAAGTGCACAGATGACTCCCGGACATTTGTACATTCAAGAGCGTTCTTATAGGCGGTATCTGCTTCATCATATCTGCCAAGATTTGAACGGTAATTTCCTAGAAGTTGCCAGTTTAGCCAACAGTCAGGAGCAAGATCTACTCCCTTCTCAAGGATTTTTACGGCTTCCTCTAAATTATTCATCCCTGCATAAGTCAGAGCCGCTATTTCAAAAGAAGCTGTATAATGCAATTCCTCGAGTTCCTTTGCGATTTTGAGCGCGCCATCATAATCATTTTCTTTGAGGCACGCATAGCCTTTCTCCGTAAGCTTTTTGCATTGCTTTTTCAAGAAAGACTTCAATTTACCCATAATACACCTATCTAGATAATTTTTGCATGCCTTGTTCTTAGGAGTATTATATTGGATATTGAACCGGTAATCAATACCCCAGGATGCTTTTTGTCACAACAGATTTCAGAATGCCTCCCATGGATTTCACTTCTCTAATCAAAAACAATTCATTTTTTTGCCTGTCCCGAATGTCACTAAGTTAAGGCTATATTCTGGATTTATGAGGCTTTTCAGGCCAATGGACAATTGGGAAAATAAGGGCCAGGCAAATTTTTCCTCCATTCTAAGAGCTTTTTCATCAATGCCGGTTGCTGTTTGGTTAATGTTTGCGGATGCGGCAGAGATTTTGCTGGAAGAGTTGGGAGGGTAGTCTTATGAATACCTTGAATAAGTCCTTGCTTTCATCATTGCCTCTTCCGCCGGGATGCATTGAACTTTTCCTTCTTCGATTTCGATCCATCTTTTCTCTGCTAACGCGAGCCATTCCTCTTCAATATAGTTTTTTCCCGACTGGTCTTTTTTTCCCCCTTTTATCTCGGAACTTCTGTCAGTGAAGGTATCGCCCACCACCACCACACGGCCAAATTGAAAAGGTGATTTCATCGGTTTTTCCCCCTATAACGATAGCTGTTATGACCGGGAAATGTAACACCGTTGTTAGTAACACCGTTGTTACATTTATGCGTCGAACCAATTAAAACCTTGATAATAGAGATATATTCAGTCATAGATATATTTTAAATGAAATCATTTTTTATTTCAAGATAAGCGAAAAAGTTTTTTCCCGATTGCCCCGTTTAACATTTTTAATTTGAATTCCTTGCCTTTTTCCCCCGGTTCTGATAAAGTGGGGGCATGGAACAAAAGAGGGAAAATAAGGGACAGGCAAATTTTTCCTCCCCACTGTCAATTTCTGCCACCAAGAGACGGCGCACCAGGACACCAAGAATTTTTTACCAATGCTTTTCTCTTCTCTTCTTCTCTTCCTCGCAACTTCGCTTCTATCTTTTCCCCTTTGTGGCTATTTTCATGGTGGGCTTGAAATTTCGATGGCATTTCGATTATAATCATAACTTAACTTTCAAATGGAGATAACAATGAATTCCGATGATACCATGTTTGCACCCCCGGAAAAAGCCACTAACGAAAGCGTTTTGCAGGACGCCGAGACATTGCTTAGAAACGGGTTGACTCACCATTTTATCCACCTGGTTCCCTCTATCCTGGTAATCCTCAACAAACAACGCCAGGTGGTTTACAAGAACCAACGGCTAATGGATTTGCTCGGGGCGTCATCAGACCAGGAAGTGCTGGGCAAGCGGCCGGGGGAACTCTTCAATTGTATTCATGCATTCGAATGCGCAAACGGATGCGGCACTACGGAATTCTGCAGCGAATGCGGCGCGGTGAAAGCGATCCTCAAATCCCAGCAGGATCAGATTACAGTTGAAATGGATTGCAGGATTACTTCGACTGGCGGGAATGCGTATGATCTCCGGGTGTGGGCGTCGCCGTACAACTGCGAAGGGAAGGACTATACGGTGTTCAGCTTGGTAGACATCCGCCATGAAAAACGCAGACACGCTCTTGAGCGAATCTTTTTCCACGATATAAACAACCTTCTCTCAGTGCTGGCCATGGCCTCTGAATCCATCGACCTTGTAACCGTCCCGGGAGAGGATGCCGAATCCATTGCAATTATGAAGATGATCAGCACCAAGCTTTCCGAGGAAGTCATCGGCTACCAAAAGCTTCTTCAAGCAGAGGACGGGCAGTTGAAGCCGGAATTAGTTCCTGGTGTCAGAGCTCTTGAACTGGTGGATGAATTGGTTCGTATGGCCAAAAAAATAAGACGCGGCAGGGTGGTGGTCCGGGTAGGCAAGTGCGATGACTTTGTCATGACCACTGACCGTACCCTCTTGTACCGCGTCCTGCACAATATGGTGAAAAACGCGGTTGAAGCCTCTTCCTCCCATGATGTGGTCCTAATCCGCTGTACACGCGAAGGATCCTCAGGTGTGTTCAGCGTCCATAACCATGCTTTTATGCCCCGGTCAACTCAACTCCAGGTTTTCCAACGATCCTTCTCCACCAAAGGAAACGGACGCGGAATTGGAACGTACTCCATGAAACTTTTCGGAGAGGAGTACTTGAAGGGGAAGGTCTGGTTCTCTACATCCGAGGACAAAGGCACGACATTCTCTGTCTCGGTTCCCCTCTCCCCTGGGGGCGATTAGGCGATTAGGGGACAATCAAATTTTTTTCAACGCCTGCTCATACTTTTCAAGCGCCGCCGCATAATCGCCTTTTAAAAAAGAGGAGTTTGGGGGCAGACCGGTAAAGCCCCTTTTCGCGTTTTCAAAGATGTGTCGATGATTCCAGGCCTGTTGACTTCACTCCTTTTTTAATATATAATTTGGTTCGTTGGATTGGGCCTTCCATCGTATTAAAGCAGCAAAAAAACTACGAAGAAAAAACGCCGGACCAACATGGTTATTCGGTGACAATAATTAAAAAAGGAGGTAACATGGATTTCTTAGAAGACCTTCTCGAAGGTTTCGGAAATCGGAAGCGAAGAGGTTATGGCCATCAAGATGACCGTCATAGAGATGACGACGACGATAGATATGATGGACCTGATGCCAGACGCTCCACTATTTTTTGCGCCGATTGCGGCGGCCAGTTACAATTGGATTTTAAGTACTGTCCATATTGTAGCAAATTGATCGTGCACAACCCCAATACCTGCAAGCAATGCGGTTCAAAATTACAGGAAGGTTCAAAATTTTGCCCTTCCTGCGGCGGCAAAGTATAACCGATATGAAATGGCTGCCATGCCCCAACAAATGATACAGTCCGTCAAACCCCCTTTATGGAAACAAAAATTTCCCGCGCTTATTTTCCTATTGGTTCTCCTTTTTGTTTCGGTGAACTTTCTTACCCATTTTCCCTGCCTGGCAGGCGCCGAAATTTTCCACGAACATTCCCGTGAAAATACAGCCAATGAACATGAATTCCAGGTACCGAACCGGAAATACAGGACTGTACACCAGGAAAGAAAACGTAATTCCACCAGGACTTTATTATCGAACAGGACCCAAAACAATCCAAACTGTTCGCTAACGAAGGTCCCGTTTTCTATAACCCACCCAAATCAAGGATTTTCATTCTCCCGGGATAGAAAAACCATCCTGCGGATTTAAATTTCACACGGTCTCCCTCATTCCTGGCGGAGACACACCATACTATTCCCAACCCCAGGGTCCAATCCAACGTAAAAATTATTTTTGTTTTAATTGAGAAGCAGGTGAACAATGAATTTGCAAGAACATGAAATCAAAAAACTAACAGGTTTAACATCCTCCGAGGTCGAAGAGCGACTGCGGCAATATGGATACAATGAGCTGCCTTCATCCAAAAAGCGCAGCGTGTTTAAGATTATCTTTGAAATACTCCATGAACCCATGTTCATTTTGTTAGTAGTATGCGGGGCGCTTTATTTAGTTCTTGGGGACTTCGAAGAAGCCATGATGCTCCTGGGTTTTGTATTTGTCGTCATGGGGATTACGATATACCAGGAGAATAAAACGGAGAAAGCGCTGGATACACTCAAAGATTTATCCAGTCCACGCGCACTGGTTATCCGGGACGGCGAAGAGAGCCGAATTGCAGGGCGTGAAGTGGTCATCGATGATCTTATTATTATCAGGGAAGGTGACCGCATCCCGGCGGACGCCGTTCTTATATGGGAAAGGAATTTGTCGGTAGACGAATCGATCCTGACCGGAGAATCGGTGCCGGTTCGTAAAACGTCTCATGCGGACGAAAATATCGAAACACGAAAACCGGGGGGCGACGATATCCCGTTTATTTTTTCCGGGACGTTGGCGGTACAAGGCCAGGGAGTGGGCCGCGTTATTGCCGCCGGGGTACAAACGGAATTGGGAAAAATAGGAAAAGCGTTATCCGGGATTGAAGAGGGAAAAACCATTCTTCAAAAAGAAACGGGACGAATCGTTAAAACTGTTTTCTTGATCGCCGCTGTTTTGTGTGTTTTAATTATTCTTGTTTATGGATTCACGCGGGGAGATTGGATGATGGGTATCCTTTCCGGGATTACGCTGGCAATGGCCATGCTGCCTGAGGAATTCCCTGTCGTACTGACCATATTTCTTGCCCTCGGAGCCTGGCGAATGTCTAAAAAGCAGGTCTTGACACGCCGGATTGCCGCCGTCGAGACCCTGGGTTCCGCTACCGTGCTTTGTGTCGATAAAACCGGGACTTTAACGCAGAACCGGATGAGTGTAAAAAAATTAAGCGCATTGACTCATATCATAGATATCGATGAAACGGGGAACCACTCACTTCCCGAACAATACCACGAATTGGTCGAATATGGAATACTGGCAAGTAAAATAGACCCTTTTGACCCGATGGAAAAGGCATTAATCGAGCTCGGTAAAAAAACGCTTTTCGATACCGAACATCTGCATGATGACTGGTCTATTGTGGAAGAATACCCCTTAACCCGTGAACTTCTTTCGTTGTCGCATGTGTACCGCTCGCCCGGTGAAGGGGGGTATATAATCGCAGCCAAAGGCGCACCCGAAGCCATCATCGATCTTTGCCACCTGGAGGACAGCACAGCAGACCAAATTATTCAAAACGTAACGGTTATGGCCGGGGAAGGGTTACGTGTTATTGGCGTTGCCAGGGCTTTTTCCATGGACGGGAACCTTCCCGGGCATCAACATGAATTTGATTTCCAATTTATCGGGTTGATCGGGTTAGCCGATCCCATCCGGGAAACTGTTCCCCAGGCAATACGCGAGTGTTACGGCGCGGGGATTCAAGTTGTGATGATAACCGGCGATTATCCCGGTACAGCGTTGAATATTGCGCGGCAAATCGGTTTTAGGGAAATCGGTCCGATTGTTACCGGCCCGGAATTGGAAAAGATGACGCCGGGAGAATTAAAAAAAATAATCCGCGGCGTTAATATTTTTGCCCGTGTCGTTCCAGAGCAGAAGCTAATGATAGTCAATGCGTTTAAAGAGAATGGCGAAATCGTTGCCATGACGGGAGATGGAGTAAATGATGCGCCGGCGTTGAAAGCGGCCCATATCGGTGTGGCGATGGGAGAACGGGGAACCGATGTGGCGCGGGAAACAGCCGGGATTGTTCTATTGAAAGATGATTTTACCTCTATCGTTGCTGCGGTACGGCTCGGGCGGAGGATTTTCGATAATTTGAAGAAAGCCATGGCGTATATTATCAGTATACATGTCCCGATTGCAGGGGCGTCGTTGATTCCAATTGTAATGAAATGGCCCATTATTTTGTACCCGGTTCATATCGTCTTTCTCGAATTGATTATCGATCCGGCATGCACCATGGTATTCGAACAGGAAAAAGAAGAGCGTCATATCATGGACCGTCCCCCCCGTGATCCCAACAAGCCCCTTTTTGGAAAGCGGCTGCTGACGTTAAGCTTTTTACAGGGGTTGTTCTCGCTAGTTACCATTATTGGTGTTTATAAGATAGCGTTGTCTCTTGGGCAGCCCGAAGCCGAAGCGCGGACCCTTGCGTTTTATACGCTTATTATTTCCAATTTGTGTTTGATAATGTCCAATCGTTCGTGGTCGAGCAACATTTTCTCAATCATGCGCATCCCTAATAAGGCATTATTGTGGGTTATTATAGGCGCTTTATTTTTTATGGGGCTTGTGATATTTGTCCCGTTTTTGCAGAGGCTTTTCCATTTTACCTGGATGCATCCCCTGGATATTCTAATCGGTTTTGGCAGTGGTATACTCAGTGTGGTGTGGTTCGAATGTGTTAAAATCCTTGCATATCGGAAAAACAAAGAATTATAAAATCTAGCGGATGCCTATCGTGGAAGGCGGTTCCTTTTTATCGCGCGGTAGGGAAATAACCCTGACCCTCCGGGGTCAGTTCTGATACCCCTGATAGAGTTGCGGGGCGCGACGCCTCTATTTAAATAGAGGCGTCGTCTTGTTCCCTGGGTATGCTTTCCTCTTTGACCCGATGGGTGTAGAACCTGGAGGTCAGGATTTTACTATTATAAACCGGGCAATTGGGGTTATACCCGCTGCAATAACGGGAAAGCGCCGTAAATATATTCCCGTTCGCTTTATCGTAATAATGCTTCAATATCTTCAGCCCCAGGTCGATGTTGTATTCCTTTTCGAAAATTCGTTCGAAATCGATGTTCAATTGGTCTTTCCATACCGAATAATTGACCTGCATCAGACCGCAGGCCCCGGCGGTCGAAACCGCATTGGAATTAAACCCACTCTCCACCTGGATCATGGCCATTACCAGGTAGGGACTGAAACCGTATTCGTTACTCTTCTTGTAAACGATTCTTACGGTTTCCGAGAAGTTTGGAAACCTTAATTGTAAAGTTTTGTTTTCGAATAGCCGGAAAGCCTTCTCTTGCTGGGTCTCTTCGTGAAGAGATTTGTAATAAGAGAGGTTTTTTTCCAATTGGGAGACCTGGGCGTGCAGTTTCTCAATGGTCTCGCGTCTATCGCCATCTTCTGTCGCCAGGCCGATAACAGCGGCCATAAGAACGACTGTCGTTATAATCACACCGCTGCATATAGTTATTATTCTTTTATTTAAATGCATTGTTTTTTTCCCCGTTAAAAGGTAATTTTAGGTTAGGGATTATAATCAATTATGGGATAGAAGTCAAGTAGGGGAAGAATTCGTTTTGGGGTTTTGGCGGGAACTTATCGGGCAACCACAGCGACACAGCGCCACAGCGGGGCATGGACACGTGACGAAAGTCCTTTTATTCCATTATGAGCGGTACTATTGTTTCTTCTTGGCTTCTTTTTTTTCTCTTTTGGCGGCCTTTTTTTCTTTTTTGGTTTTAGTCGGTTCTTTCTTGCTTGTCTTTTTGGTATCCATACTTTTAGCCATGGTATTTGCTCCTTAAAAAAAGAGGCTGCGTTTAATTTGCCGTGAATGGGTCGCCGGCGTCTTAAATCATCCCGGCATCCTATTCGGTCGCATATCCTCTTTCCTTTAAATAGTACCTCCAAATTCTCTTAAAGTCAAGGATTCCAGAGGAAGAAGCAATTTATTTATCCGGGGAAGAGAATTTCCGCCGCGGTGAATTACGTGAATGTCCCCTAATAGGGAACCGTATCGGTTAACTTCGGGAGACTCCTGTACCGCTGACAGGCTAAGTGGATAAAAGAAAGCGGAAAAGGATGTGAACGCAAGATAAAAAAGATAAATGAAGAGCGATTGGTAGCGGGGGGTGGATTTGAACCACCGACCTTTGGGTTATGAGCCCAATGAGCTACCAGGCTGCTCCACCCCGCGTCACATTCACAAGTCAACATTATATATTATTTCCCTGCGATTGTCAAATTATTTTAAATCTTTATTCCTTCGGAGGCCAGTAGCCCTTTTACCACTACTGCGCAAAGGCAAACCAAAAAAATAATTTGAGATAAGGCTTTCAGAGAAGGAAAACTCGATGGCCGTGCAAGAGGCTGGGGGCGCCGCCCCCTTACCGGTACCCGGGATAACCCGCCCGGACAAGAGTTTTAATGTCCTTGAAAGGATGGGGCGGGGTTAAATATCGGGCCAGGAACTCGTAGACTTTCAAACGCACTTTCTTGGCCAGTTGCGTGTCCATCCGGTCAAAACTGTGCCCACCGGGCGCATCCTTGTAGATTTCATATTCGAATTTCTTCCCGGCCGCCTTGAGCGACTTGATCAAATGCTCTACCTCCAATACATAGACGTCGTCATCATTGGTATTGGTGTGGATCAACAACGGGGTCTGGAGTTTCTCCGCATTCCAGGCCGGGGACCGGCGGCGATATTCCTGCACATCCCCATTGGCCGTCTTGCCGATGTGGTAAGACGCCGAATAAAGCTCCCGGTACGACTGGGTGGAATACCCCATGCGCGCCACTAAATCACTGACCGGCACGCCGGCATAAGCGACCTTGTAATCGTCGGGATAATTGAAAATGTTCATGAGCGTAATCATACCGCCGTGACTCCAACCCAGGATGCCCACCCGGTCCTTATCCAGGAACTCATAGTTTTCCAACATGTAATTCCTGGCCGCATAGACGTCCTCATTTTCCAGGCCGCCGTAATCGATCTCCTCATACATATCCTTGCCATAACCGGTGCTTCCCCGGTACTCCGGCGCAATCACGACATATCCCTGCGCCGTTAACTCGCGGATAATGTGCACATTATAGGTGCTGAAATTGCTGTGAACACCGCCGTGGGGGAATACCAACAAGGGTGATTTTTTATTGTAATCGATGGTCCTGGGGATAAATACATACGAATAAAATTTAACCGGGTTCTTCGCGCCCATGGCGGTAGGATTGGGAACCTTTGCCGGCGGCGGCCCGACATGCCGTACTTTGTCTACATAAGCGATATCGCCTACTTTATGATACCACATCACATCATCGACGGCTTTTTCCAGGACATCCAGCCGGTGATTCAAATCTTCAAACTTCTTTTGCAGCGCCTGGACTTCTTTACTTTCGGCGTCCTTCTCTTCCGCCCCTAACGGCGCACTAAAACAACTCAAAATGCCAACCGCCAGGAGTAATGTGAATAGTCTAAATAAAAAATATCCCTGTTTTTGAAACGGCATTGAATACCTCCTTTGATTTTTCCGGGAATTAGTCACCAGGCTACCAATATACTCTTTTTTTGAACTAATTTCAATCCCCCCCCCATGCTGGGGGTCCCGATTGTAGGACCGTACCGGAAGATTCCTTCATAGACACTTTCCGGCTCTAAAACATATAGAATCGGGCACAGTCAGTCAAATTTTCCACCGTTGACATTTACTCGATTATGTTCTAAACTTTAGAACCCTGGAATGATAATTTAAAATCGACAGGCGTCCTTGAGTTATATGATGAAGCGGCTAAAAGTAATTTCAATTTTTTTTCTTATGCTCATGCCTGCATTATCCCGGTACACTATCCCCCAAACCGATAATATCCTGTTTCAACATATTACCATCGAAGAGGGACTTTCACAGGCCACGGTTAATTGTATCCTCCAGGACAGCAAAGGTTTTATGTGGTTCGCTACCCAGGATGGGTTGAACAAATATGACGGGTATACATTTACCGTATACAAGCATGACCCGGAAGACCCCAACACGATAAGCCAGAATTACGTGACCGCACTTATCGAAGACCGGGACGGTTTCATCTGGATCGGGACGCGAGTGAATGGGGTCAGCCGTTTTGATCCTGCCGGCGGAACATTTAAGCACTATGTCAATGATCCCCGGGACCCCAACAGCTTGAGCAGCAATACGGTGAGGGATATTTGCGCGGCCCCGGGAGGCCAGTTGTGGATCGCCACCGAAGGCGGGGGATTGAACCGGCTTGATGCGAAAACCGGGATTTTTACCCGGTATCGCTGTGATCCACAAAACCCCGGCAGCTTGAGCAGCGATATCGTTCTTTGTATCCATAAAGATCACGGGGGAACGATCTGGGTAGGGACCCGCGCGGGATTAAACCGGTTCGATCCCCAAACGGGCCGGTTTACTCATTACTTAAACGACCCACAAAATCCCGGGAGCTTGAGCGATAATGAAGTCGCCTCTATCTACCGGGACCGCCCCGGCGCCCTCTGGGTGGGAACGCGCCAGGGGGGCCTTAATCGATTGGATCCCCTAACGGGAACATTTAAACGCTTCATGTCGGTCCCCGGGAAACCCGGGAGTTTGAGCAGCAATTGGGCGACGAAAATCCTTGAGGGCGGCGCCGGCGTCCTATGGATCGGTACACACGGCGGCGGGGTCAACCGGTTTGACCCGGCGACAGAAACATTTATCCGCTACCGCTGCGATTCCAATAACCCCAGGGGACTGAATGACGACGATATCCGGTCCATTTATGAAGACCGCACGGGTATTCTATGGTTTGGAACATTTAGCGGGGGGATTAATAAATTCGACCCCAGGACGGCCGCCTTTGTCTATTACACCCACAACCCCAGGGCCCCCTACAGCCTGTGCGCCGGGAGCATATCATCGATATGTGAAGACCGCTCCGGTGTTTTATGGGTGGGAACCGTCAATGGATTGAACCGTTACGACGCGATTTTGGACGGGTTTAAGGTTTATAAACATGATCGCGCCGACCGACGCAGCCTGAGCAATAACGAAGTCTGGGCCCTTTATGAAGATAGCGGCGGCGTGCTGTGGGTGGGCACCCGGAACGGTCTGAACCGTTTTGACCGTGAAACAGGAACCTTTTACAGCTATTCCCATGACCCCCGGGACCCCAACAGCTTAAATGATAATGATATTGCGGCTATCTGCGAAAGTGGTCCCGGCCGCTTATGGATCGGCGCCGAGCAGGCCGGCCTAAATGAATTCGATCGCAGCGCCGGGATTTTTAAGCACTATGAGCATAATCCCCTGGACCCCAACAGTTTAAGCAGTAATTTTATTCTTTCGTTGTGCAAAGACCGCCGCGGAAACCTGTGGATCGGTACGTTGGAGGGTCTCAACAGGTTTGAACTGCAAACTGGGAAAATTTACCGCTATTTAATGGCACCGGGAAAACCCGGGGGCTTGAGCCTCAATACCATCGGACCCATCTATGAGGACCGCACCGGGCGCCTCTGGATCGGTACATCGGGGGGGGGCCTTAATTTATTTGTACCGTCGCAGGATAACTTTCGCCATTATCACCGGGGACAGGGACTTCTCAACGAAGTAATTAACGGGATGCTGGAAGACGACAAAGGGTATTTATGGATCAGCACCAACCAGGGAATTTTTAAATTCGATCCGGCCGGCGAAACTTTCACCCAGTTTGATGCTTCCGACGGGCTCCAGGGTAATGAATTTAACACCGGGGCGTATTTTAAAGGCCACGGCGGACGGTTCTATTTCGGCGGGGTCAACGGGTTGACGGCCTTTTTTCCCCATGAGATAACCAGGAACCCCCATGCCCCGCCTGTGGCGATTACTTCATTTCAAAAATTCAATAAAATAGTGGACCCGGGTAAACCGGTATCCGGGGTATCGGAATTGGAACTTACTTACCAGGATTATTTTTTTACCTTCGAGTTTGCCGCACTGGATTTTGCCGCCCCGGAGAAAAATCGATATGCCTATATAATGGAGGGATTTGACAGCCGTTGGCTGCTCACGGATTCTAAAAAGCGGTTCGCCACTTATACCAACATTGACCCCGGGGAATATGTTTTCCGGGTAAAAGCCTCCAATAACCACGGCGTCTGGAATGAGAAAGGAGTTACGGTAACGATAAAAATAAAACCGCCTTTCTGGCAGACCTACTGGTTCAAGATTTTAGCGGTAATGCTGATCCTGGGCCTGATCTCCCTATTTTACGGGGCGCGGGTCCGTAAAATCCAGGCCCAGAAAACAAAATTGGAAGAACTGGTGGATAAACGGACCCGGGACCTGCAATTGAAAAAAGAAGAACTGGAAAAAATAAACAATATCGTTAAAGCCATCAATGCGGAAGTACATTTAGCCGATTTCCTGGAATCTCTTTTACGGGAAACTTTCGGGTTTAAAGGGGGCGAACGGGCCTGCGCCCTGGTTTATGACGAACAGTCCGGGATGTATAATTGTGAAGCATGGGTGGGACAGGAGCAGGCGCCGGGGAAAAACGAAAATCTTGCGTGGTCCCGGGAAGAAGTGGAAATAAAATATATCCAACAGGCCAGGGAAATTATCGAGGATGTGTTTTTAACGGAACGAAAGGAAACAAAAGGGAAAAAAAGCGCGGCGCTGGTCATCAAGGTCCAGGTAAAAGGGAAACCGGCCGGCTATGTGATCTTCGATAACCTGCAGACGAAGGATGTGCTGGAAGATAAGAATATCGAACTGTTGGGGGACCTGAAAGATCATGTGATATCGGCTTTTGCCCGGGATAAGCTGTTGATGGAATTAAAACACGCCAATGAGCGGGCGGAAAAAGAACGGCTGGCGGCGGAGAAGGCCAACCGGTCCAGGGGCGATTTCCTGGCCCGCATGAGCCACGAGATTCGTACGCCCATGAATGCAATCATCGGATTTATCGAAATGCTGCTGGATACCGACCTGAGCGAAGAGCAGAAGGATCATATGCGCACCATTAACAAAAGCGGCGAGTCCCTGCTTTTGCTGATCAATGATATCCTGGATTTTTCCAGGGTGGAATCGGGTCAATTAACGTTGGAATCCATCGACTTTGACCCGGAAGTGATGGCTTTCGACGTGTGCGAACTAATGAGACCCAGGGCCGGCGACAAACCCGTGGAAATTTTATGCCGGATTGGGGACAAAGTGCCTTCCAATGTTAAAGGCGATCCGGCCAGGTACCGCCAGGTGCTGCTCAACCTGGTGGGAAATGCGGTAAAATTTACCCACAAGGGCGAGGTCGAACTGCAAATCACCGTGGACAGCGAAACCAGGAGCCATGTGGTCCTGCACGCCGCGGTAAAAGATTCGGGCATCGGGATTAGCAAAGACATGCAGGAAGAAGTTTTCGAGGTCTTCCGGCAGGGGGACCGTTTCACCACCCGCAAGTACGGCGGTTCCGGGCTGGGGCTCCCTATTTGCAAGCAAATCGCTAAACTGATGGACGGCGATGTCTCCCTGGAAAGCGAGCCGGGTAAAGGCAGCACGTTTCACTTTACGGCGCTGCTGAAAAAATCGGCGAAAAAACCGGTCAAGCAAGTAGTCCCGGAATCCCTGGCCGGTAAAAAGGCCCTGGTGGTGGACGACAATAAAAACAACCTGGAAATCCTGGCCCACCTGCTGACGGCCGCCGGCATGGAGGTGGTGACGCTTTCCAAAGGATCGGACGTACTTCCCATGCTGCAAATCGGTAATAAAACCCGTTCGCCTTTCGATGTCTGCATCCTGGATATACAGATGCCGGATATCAGCGGGTACGAGGTGGCAATGGAAATCCGCAAACCCGACTCCCCCAACCCTGTCCTACCACTGCTGGCTTTTACTTCTTCCTATTCCCGGCGAGAAAAAGCATTCAAAGAGGCCGGTTTCGACGGGTTTCTTCCGAAACCGGTCCAGCGGGTCCGGTTGATCGAAGTGCTGGAACGATTGCTGGCAAAAGGGAAAGCTAAAAAAGGAAAACGGGAAAATAAGGAAATCATTACCCGCTACTCGATTATCGATGCAGCCAAACAGTCCACCCGCATTTTATTGGCGGAAGATAACCCGATTAACCAGAAACTGGCCAACTTTATGCTCACCAAAGCGGGGTACCATGTGGAAATTGTCAACAACGGGAGGGAAGCGGTGGATACGTTTACCGCCAACCCGGACCGCTACGACATGATCTTCATGGATGTCCAGATGCCGGAAATGAACGGTTTCGACGCTTGCCGGGAGATACGGGCGCGGGATTTCAACGCTATTCCCATTATCGCCATGACGGCCTCGGCCATGAAAGGGGACCGGGAAAAATGCCTGGAAGCCGGGATGAATGATTATATTTCAAAACCGATTAAACGGGAAATCGTATTTGAAATGGTTAAAAAATGGGCGTTTGTTAGAAAGGGTATTAAGTAATTAACGGGACTATTTTGTATGGAGGTAATATATGAAATTCATGGAACTGGCGGTTAAGAGAGAGAGCACGCGGAAATATTCAGCGAAACCTGTACCCCGGGAAGTTATCGATCGCTGCCTGGAGGCGGCGCGTATGGCGCCTTCGGCCTGTAATTCGCAGCCCTGGTCTTTTATGGTGGTAGATAACGAGGAAAAAAAGAACGAGATCGTGGATAAAGCCATGGACGGTATTTATGCGACGAATAAATTTGTAAGAACGGCGCCGGTGGTGATTGCGGTTATCACTGAGCATTCTAAATACATCGCCCGGATGGGGGAGTTGTTCCGGCATTTGAAATATAATCTTATCGATATTGGCATTGCCTGCGACCATTTGACGCTGCAAGCGGCGGAGTTGGGGGTAGGGACTTGCTGGCTGGGGTGGTTTAATGAAAAGGAGTTGAAAAAGATATTGGACCTGCCTAAATCCACCAAGATCGACGTCTTGCTCAGTATGGGATACCCTGAAAATGAAGCGCTGCCGCCCCGTCTGAAAAAGCGTAAGCCCCTCGATGAAATCAGGCGCTATTTTTAGCGTCTTTTTTGAGCCGCGAAGAACGCGAAGACACGCGAAGAGAATAATAAAAAAAACCTTTAAACAAAAGCTTTGGGAAGTCCAGGCCCGCAGTACGGCGCGCGGGCTCCCTCAAGTGGCCTCATTTTCTCACCTTCTCACCCTCTTAACTTCTCACCTTCTTTTTCCCCCTGGTCGCCGGAGGTATTTTTTTCTTCGCGGTCCTTCGCGTTCTTCGCGGCTATTTTCGCAGTAGTTCTTTTAATCGGCCCAGGAGGGATTTCTTCTTTTCAGTGGGTTGTTTTACTTCCGGGGCGGCTGGGGCTTTGGGAGGGGGCGTGGTGCGCGGCGCCTGCGTTTCGGCCGGTGCTTTAAAATTGTCGCCGTATTTTCTCCGGTAATAATCCAACCGGCTTTCCCGGGTCGGTTTTCCTTTCCGGTCGCGCCGGTCTTCCTGTTTGCCGGCGGGCCTGGGCCGGGAATCCTTCCGGGCCGGGTAATCTTTGCGGCCGGTTCCCCTCGTATCCCTGGTATCCTTCGTATCCCTGGTATCCCTGGCGTCGGCATTGCGGGGCGGTTGCGGTTTCGCTTGCGGCATGGGTTCATCCTTACGCCGGCGTTCACGGTCGGGCCTCCTGGCGTGGGCGGTTTTTTGCCGGCGTTTCCCGTCCACTTCTCCGGCGCGGCCCGGCACCTTATCCTTGACATTAAAAACCATGCCCTGGCTTTTGCTCTTTTCAAAAAATTCATCCTGGGCGACGGCTACCGGGATTTTCATGCCGATAAAGGTTTCGATGGCATCCAGGTTGTACACATAGTCTTCGCATGCCAGGGATACCGCTTTGCCCGTTTTCCCGGCGCGCGCGGTGCGGCCGATGCGGTGGACATAATTCTCGGGGTCCCCCGGCAGGTCGTAGTTGATAATCAGCTCCAGGCCTTCGATATGCAGGCCCCGGGCCGCCACATCCGTGGCCACCAGGAACGGAAGTTTCCCGGATTTGAAGTCATCGATCACTTTGAGCCGTTTGTTCTGGGGCAGGTCGCCGCTGATATGGAGGCATATGTAGCCGTTGTATTCCAGGTGCCTGGCCACCTGGTGGGCGGCCCTTTTGGTATTGGTGAAAATAAGTGCGTTTTTAGGGGCTTCTCTTTTTAAAACTCCCAACATTAAATTCAATTTCTCCCTGAAGGCCACATGGTAGAGCACCTGGGTGATAGTATCCACCGTCACCCGTTCAGGCGTGATCTCGACTTTGGCGGGGCTATTCATGAATTCCCTGGCAAGACGGCGGGTATTAACGTCCAGGGTGGCGCTGTAAAGCATGGTCTGCCGCTGCGACGGCGAGGCGGCATTGCGCATCATGCGCGTGATGTCCGGCGCAAAACCCATATCGAACAACCGGTCCGCTTCGTCGATTACCACATACCCCATCTGCTTGAAATCCAGCTTTCGCTGGTAATGAAAATCCAATAACCGGCCCGGGGTGCCGATAATAATATCGACATTTTTCCTCAGCAGTTCTTCCTGGTCGTGATAACCGATGCCCCCGTAAAAACTGCCGATGGTAAAGGGCAGGAACCGGCCCAGTAGTTTGGCGTCCTTTTCGATCTGCACTGCCAACTCACGGGTGGGCGTTATAATCAATGCTTTTTTATTTCTCGTGTTGTTTTTATCGAGAAAATGGTGAAATATCGTAATCAAGAACGCCGCGGTTTTCCCTGTCCCCGTCTGCGACTGAACCGTCGCATCTCTTCCTTTCAAGGTATACGCCAGGGTTTCTTCCTGCACCGGCATTAACGTTGTAAATCCCGCTTCCTCAATCCCCTTCAAAATGTTTTTATCTAACTTTAATTCTGTAAATTTCATCCCTCTTTATCCTTATACTCATTATTCATTATTCATCATTCATCATTCTATTTTTTCATTCATCTCTCACAAAAGATAAATTATATTGGTATCGTGAAACTCAAGGTTGCCATACCGGGAAATGTCGTTTTTAAGGCATTTTTCTACCGGCAGTGCACCTTTTGAGTTCAGTACCTGTTCCAGGTAATACACCCGGTCATCCACCAGGTCCCGGATTATATTTTTATTGTCGATCGATCCACCGTGGGGAAGTATAATCGCCTCAGGCCCCAGTTCTTTAATCAGCTCCAGGCTCTTGATGTGTTCCTCGAAACTGCCGCCGTCGGCGATGTACGGGAGCGTGTTCTTCCTATCCACGCCCATCATAAGCAAATCCCCCACCTGGATGGTTTTACCGTTTATCCCGGTAATGATACTGCACCGGCTGTGTCCCGGTGCATAATGGAATTTCAATGTAAAATCGCCGAATGAAAGCGAATCGCCGCCGCGGATTAAATGCGTGGGCCGGAGATACGTGTACCCCGGCTCCCATACCCGGCAATTGTCGTAATTGTATTCGTATTGCTCATGGACATAGATTCGACATTGGGACAATACCGCGCACCCACCGGCATGGTCGGGGTGATAGTGCGAAAGCACGATTACTTCCGGCGTGATCCCCTGGGTTTGCAGGTCTGATTTCACCTGTTCCGCGTATTCGGGATAAGACGGGTCGATAATTAATGCCCGCTTATCCTGGTTGTCCCGGCGACTCACCAGCGCGGTTATAGTGTTCGAGTGCGCCTCGCTGTAATCGGCAAAGGTATACAGGTAAAAACCGTCCGCCGCGGTTGTCTTTTTCATTGTTGCATCTTTTTTGCTCATTCACGTCACTTTTTTAAAGAATCTTTAATTGTACCAGATTAATTAAGTTTAGTCCAATTTTAAGATGGCCTTCGGCGACCAAAAACCGTCCATCCGTGATGGTTTTATAAAAAGGTTTCTTGATTTCCAAAAATTTTTATCCAGGTTTTTCCCTATCCCCCTTCACGTTTCTTCGCGGTTTAAGCAAGTGATTAGGTGATTAGGGGACAGTCAAATTTTCCCCGATAACCCCTTGATGAAGCTCGACGATTTCTCATATTGTATTTTCTTACTTTTTACAATTGAAATAATTCACAAAATAGTCTAAACTATGCAGTGCAATATTTTAGAGGACAGCCATGAATAAAGATGAATTGACGGCATATTGGGTTGAAAGTTCGAATAGGGACTTCAAGACAATGCTGAACTTATTTAAAAATAAAGATTACCACTGGTCATTATTTGTTGGGCATTTGGTTATCGAAAAATTAATAAAAGCCTATTATGTAAAAAATATTGGGGCCAAACATCCCTTTGGCCATGATTTGTTGCGACTGGCAGTTGAAGCAAAACTGGACTTAGGCGAAGAGCAGAAAGATATATTGGATACGATATCGACCTTCAACATAAGAGCTCGATATGACGATTATAAAGCGGATTTTTATAAATTGTGCACAAAAGAATTTACCTTAGAATGGGTAAAGAAAATAAAAGGATTCAGACAATGGCTTATCGAGATGCTTTAACAAATGTAAAAAAATACATTGAGTGCCTGAAAAAAAACAGGTTTGCGGTCCAGAAGGTTTATGTCTTTGGTTCTTATGCAAAAGGTAATATGCGTGAAGACAGTGATATCGACCTGGCGGTAGTCTTAAAAAATTTGCGGGATATTTTTACTACCCAGGTTCAATTGATGAAATTGAGAAGAGATTTTGACCTACGAATTGAACCTCACCCATTTGATGAAACAGATTTCAATTCGTCCAATCCATTTGTCCATGAAATTCTCACTACCGGGATACAGGTTTTTTAAGACCGGTTCGCCCCCACTTCGCGTTTCTTCGCGGCTTCAGTTAAATCAGATGCCTGATTTTCTCCAGCAATTCGCTACGCGATACTTCAAATTGCACCTTCTTTTTCCACTCCGCTTTATCCGAAATCTCCGCCGCCATCTCCTTGCCTAAACGAAGATCACGAACCGTCACCACTCCCTTTTTCAACTCATCTTCCCCCAATAAAATCGCGATGGGACTATTTTTATCATCGGCGTAAGACAATTGCTTCTTCAACCCCCGCTGAGACCCGTAATAAACCTCCACATCCATCCCGGCGTCGCGAAGCTCCCGCGCAATCCCCTGGTATTCCACCATCAAATGATCGTCGAACACAATCACCAACACGGGACCACGCCCACGCAAAGTCCCCGGGACCTGGTTCGTCAAGGTCAATAACTCCGCCAACCGGTCTACCCCAATCGACGCCCCCGTGGCCGGGACCCTCAAACCCAACAAATTCTTTACCAAATCGTCATACCTGCCGCCGCCGCAAATCGAACCCACCCGGCGTTCCCTGCCTTTATCATCCTTGTAGGTTTGCAAGGATTGCACTTCGAAAACCGGCCCCGTATAATAAGCCATGCCCCGCACCAACGTGGGACTAAATACCACCCGCTCTTCATCGAAATTCAACCTCGTAAGTATTTGCTCGATCTTTTGCAACTCGTCGATCCCTTCCCTGCCGATGGCGCCCATCTCATTCATCCCCTCGAGATTAGCCAGGACATCTTGCCGCTTCCCTTCGCCTGAAAATTTCTCCAGGAAACCCATGAGCGGTTTAATAACATCGCCTGCCAATTTCAGCCCCGGGATCAGCGCGCCGGATTGATCCATACGACCGCGGCCCAATTCCTCTTCGATTCCCGCGGCCCCGATCTTGTCCGCCTTATCGATCACCCTCAGGATGGCCTGTTCCATTCCCTCGCCGCCCACGCCGCCACCCGCCAGCGAACCCAGGAAACCCTTAAGTATCTTCCGGTTATTAACGTGAACAAGGTAGCTCCCCCTTTTTAAACCCACGGCCTCCATGGCGTCCGCCAACACCATACACGCTTCCGCATCCGAAGCCGGGTCGGCGGTTCCCACCGAATCGAAATCCGACTGCCAGAACTCCCGGAACCGCCCCGGGTCCAGTTTCGCTTCAAACCTGAAAACCGGGCCGAACTGGTAACGGCGAAAATAAGGCGTTTTGTTTTCTTGAAACGGCTCTTTTAAATGCCTCAACCACAGGCGCTCCGCATATAAACGCGCCAGCGGGGCGGTTAAATCATACCTTAATGTCACGAACTGATTTTCCATTACCACATGGTCCCATTCATCCCTCATTTCTTTCCCATCCGCTTGCAATACCGGCTCTTTTTCCGGGTCCTGGAATGAATAAACGCCTTCCGCTACACTATCCGAATCCGGTAAATACTTTCCCAGGCAATCCGCGTATTCCGGGATGGGGGTGTCCCAATGCTCGAAACCATAAGAACGGTAAACCTTAGATGCGGCGTTTATGATTTGCCATTTTAACCCGTTGAGCCCGGGACCCAGGTCGCGAAACCCTTTAATTTTTCGTGGTACGATTCCCCGCATTTTTTTCTCCTTGAAATGCTGCGTTTAAAAGAAGTAAGAAAGAATACCGACGAAGGGACTTGAACCCTTAACCCCTTGGTCCACAGCCAAGTACTCTGCCAGTTGAGCTACATCGGCATTCACATATAGAATTGTATCAATTTATGAGGATGAAGTCAAGAATCCGGGGGATTATATTTATTCCAGGTTGCCGACTTCTTTTTCTACTTCTTCCAATATCTCGCAGGATTTGACCAGCTCTTTCATCCGGGTATGGTCCGGGTAAAGCGGACGGTCTATCTCCAGGAAATCCACATGCTTACGAACAACCTCTTTGGCTTTGGTGACGCCCTTACCAAAAGTGAATTTCCTGAAATCCAACGCCTGGGCGGCCGCCATAAACTCGATACCCAATATCCCGTAAGCATTATCCATGATCTGGAAATTCTTAATGGCAGTATTCATGCCCATGGAAACGAAATCTTCCTGGTCCGCGGCGGCGGGAATAGACTGGATCGAGGCAGGCATACACAGGATACGCTGTTCCACGATCATCATGTCCGCCGTATACTGGCTCAACATCAAACCGGACATCAAGCCGCCCTGACTGGTGAGGAACGCCGGCAGGCCTACGCTCAATGCCGGGTGATTCAACCGGTTCATGCGGCGTTCGGACAGCACGCACACCATGGTAATGGCGGCGCCGGCCATATCCATGGGCAGCGAAACCGGCGAACCCTGAAAATTAGCGCCGGTTAAAGACAGGTTCTTTTCCGGGATAAAAATAGGGTTGTCGCCCACGCCGTTCAATTCGATTTCCACCTGCGAACGGGCGTAAGCCAGCGCATCATGGGCCGCGCCGATTACCTGTGGGGTAGAACGCATCGAATAAGCGTCCTGGACTTTGCATTTAAGTTTGCCTTCGCCCAGGTCGCCGCCCTTGACGCATTTTTGAATCGCAGTAGCCGACCGGATGGCCCCTTTGAATCCCCTGACCTCATGCAGCAGCAGTTGGTAAGGTTTCATATTGGCCATCAGGGCTTCCAGGGTCATGGAGGCCGCGATTTCCGCCTGTTTCAAGAACCGGTTGGCGTCATAAAGAAAAATAGCGCTCATGGCGGTCAGCACATTAGAGCCGTTAATGGCCGCCAGACCGTCCCTGGCCTTTAACCCCGGGATAGGGATGCCGGCGCGGTCCATGGCTATTTTGCCGTCCAGCAGTTCGCCTTTGTAATAAGCCTGGCCTTCGCCCATTAAGAGCAGGGCGATCTGGGACATTGGGGCCAGGTCGCCGCTGGCGCCCACCGAACCCTTTTGGCAGACAAAAGGCGTAACGCCTTTGTTTAACATTTCAACCAAAGTTTGCGGGATTTCCGGCCGGCAGCCCGAGTTTCCTTTGGACAGCACATTGATACGGCCGGCCATGGCGCCGCGCACATATTCGATAGGCGCGGGGTCGCCGATGCCGGCGGCGTGGTTGTAAACTAAATACCTCTGGAATAGTTCCATTTGTTCGTCAGTTAAAACCGTTTCGGAAAATTCCCCGATGCCGGTATTAACTCCATACATAATTTCTCTTGCAACGATTTTTTTCTCCAGCATAGCGCGGCATATTTTGATTTTTTCCACTGCCTCGGCCGACAGCTCGACTTTCTCATTATACCGTGCAATTCGGACTACTTTCTCGATTGTTAATCCTGAACCGTTTAATACGATTGCCATTAGATAACCTCCTAATATGTTTATCTTTTTATTTAGAACCGATTATAACATAGGAAAAAGAGGAATTCAAATTCAGGCAAAAAATGATCCGCGAATAAAAGAAGGGCCACAGTTTATCATGGTTCTTTTTCAGATTGAGTGGGTAAATCCAATTTTTTATAGCCTGATTTTTACCCATTGAATCTTTATGCCGCACCTTCCGGCATATATATTAATCCTGCCTGCCTACATTTCATAGCTTATTGAGCTTATATCGATCCTTTGAGGGGCGCGATCAACTCTTTTTGCAATTATTCTCCCTTTC
>JAPKZK010000192.1 GCA_026393835.1 Candidatus Aminicenantota bacterium
CTCCCTGAAAAAAGTTTTAATATACCTGGTTTTATAGATATTGTTGGCAATAATGGCATGGCCGTCTTTATTTTTGATAAGGCCATACTGTTCCAACCATGATTGATCTTCATCATCAGGATAATATTCGACATGATCAAACACAATCTCTACAAAGGTCTCTTTGTACAGTTTGGCTTTTTCGTAAAGGTTGTCGAAGTGGTTATTTTTCTCCGTCAGCAGGAGTTGAATGGCCATATCTACATCCTTTTCATCGATGGGTTCAACGGTTTCCGGTTTGACTTTGACAGTCAAAATAGCGCCCAGTCGGTTCACCAGCCAGGGTTGGCCGCCGGTTTCTTCGTGCACCTTTTTTACCGCTTCTTCCGTAAAGGGTTGGTTGGTTTCTTCCGTGTATTGTGCATAAAGGTCCCGTACGTTTTTTAGAGAAAATGGGGATAGTTCCACATGATCGGCAATATTAAACGGGGATACCCCGCCCACAACGAGTTTGGTTATATTGCGAATGCCGATCAGTCCGACGGAATAAAGGGCTTTATGGGTTATTTTTTTATGCTTTTGATATAATTCCCTTAAGGAGGTCAGAAAATTCTCCAATTCGATTTGCGGCATCCCATCAAATTCGTCTATAAAAACAACGATCTTTTTAAATTGGAGGATGCCGTTTAATCCTTCGAACAATGCTTTAAAAGATATATTGTTGGTGAGATGGTGTTGGTTAAGAAATTGTTGGACCGCTTCGGTTTTTTCGCAGTTTACTTGTTTAAGTCTTGTTATTAATTGGGCGTAGAGATATTTTTCGATTTCTGAATAAAATTCTTGTTTGTCCAGGTTTTTGTATTCCTGGAAGCTTAATAAGACAGCCACATAGGTGGAATCCCGGTGCAATTGGTTGCATAATTCTTCGATAAAGGTCGTTTTGCCGCTCTGTCTCGGCGCAAACATGGAAAAATACCGGCCCCGGTCTACCATGGTTTTAATGTCTTGATTATCGGAGTTGACAACATTTTCTAAAGGAACATAATAGGACATCTCAGGGTCTACTACCCCTGATTTTTCGAATATTCGAACCGGTTTTCGATACGGCTTTTCATTCATATTTCCAGTTTTTTCGTTCATGTTTTAATGATATTTCACGGGTTAAGATTTGTCAAGGGTTTGAAAGAGAATTAAGCGGGACAATTTTTAAGGGTTGAAATGTCGCCGGATTTCCTGTAAAATTAAGATTCAAACCGGACAACAGGAAAAACGGAGGACAGTTTGGCGGACCAAGCAACGGCCAGGAAAAAAATATTCATCAGTCACTCGAGGCAGGATAAGGATATTGCCGAAAAACTCTGCCGGGAATTCGAGGATAATGGGGAATATTAAAGTGGACCCCTTTGTCAAGAATCCAAACCTGGCCAATTATGGGGACAATATCGGTTCCACTACCCCAGTGGGCCGTTACCCGGAAGGGGCAACGCCCGAAGGTCTTATGGATATGGCCGGAAATGCATGGGAGTGGATGGATAATTGTTATGATAAAGATAAATATTCCCGTGCCTTGCGCGGCGGCTCGTGGGACCTTCAATCTGGCTATCTGCCTTGTGTGGCGCGCTACTACGATAATCCCCAGCTCCTCTGGAGCTACTTCGGGTTTCGTGTTGTGTGTGTTTCCGCCCCCAGTTTTGAAAAATTGAGAAGCTAAAAGGGTAAGAAAACGCAGGGAAGCGACAAAGAGAAAATAAAGGGTTAGTGTTCAAAGGGCAATTGACTCTTGATAAAAATTTCTAATTCACCCAAAAATTCCTTCATATCATTTAAATCTTTGATGACCTCTTCTTTCTCAAAAATTACGAAATCATCATAATCACCCTCTTGCCTCTTATCGAATGCCCGGTTATAAATTTTATAAAACTTTGCGTCAATCTTTCCAGTGGCTACAAATTCTTTATTAAACCATCCTTTTAAGGTAACGTGCTTTGCCGTTGAAAAATTTTCAAGAATTGAAAGTGCATGCACTATATAAAAAATCGCGTAATAAATTCTATTCTCAGCAAGTCGAAGTTTGTTATTAGCAAGTGCAAGTTCAGCTTCCTGGGCCGTTTCCTTTGCCCTATCCATACGGTACTTCATCAAGTCCAGCTTACGTTGCTCCATAGAAAATTCCTTCTTTCATTATCATCTCCCGGAAAGGGGTCCAACGGTTTCTTAATTCGCTCTCTTGATAGGCTTTTATATCGATGACTACATTTTCTTTTAACTCGATTTCCGCGATAATATCGTATATTTGATTTTTTTCTTTCCAATCTAATTTATGGTCGAAGGTTAGCAGTAGATCGTAATCGGAGTCTTCCGCGCGGCTTCCCCTGGACCGGGAGCCAAAAAAATATGTTCCTTTGAAATCGGTAAAGCGAGACTTTATGATACGGTTAACTTGCTTAATCAAGGATGTTGCTTTCATATCAGCTACAATAAACGAAATTAGCCAAAATGTCAAGTAGTATCAAAATTTCCCAGCAATTCTCATTTTGACCTATAAAATAGAAATTTTAATTTGGGCAGACTTGCTTCGTCCAATACCGATGGTGAAGCTGGTTATTTTCTTATCTTCCGGGCCGTGGTATTGGGGTTTGCAGGGGGCGCCCACCGGCGACCGCGGATCGAATATAACAAGATAACCCGCGGCAACGCCTTCCGACGCTAAATACTTCGCCGATACCTGTTCGATGCCTTCTTTCTGTATCACGGTTACATCGGCATAAGGGTTCACTTTGGTCTCGATAATGTATCTCCGGCCTTTATAGGTTAAAAGAATATCCATCCTTCCCAACCCGCTGGAAACTTCACACCTGAGTTCGCCTTCTCCGCCTTTTATGAATGGGTAAAGCCAGGCGGTCAAAAGAAATTGCCCGGTCTTCTCATAGGGTTTACCCCCTTGATAAAATGCCCTGACGCCGATCTGGGCAATATACCTGGCAAAATCAAGGAGTATATTTTCCATATCCAATATCCCACCTGGAAGCACTACCCGCTGCGCTGAAGCATTATCATCGATGTCGGCCTCATCGAAAAAGGTCTCGGTAAATCTCATTTTGTAGATATTATTGGCCACCACCGCTTTGACTTCTTTTTTCTTAATTAGTCCGTATTGCTCTAACCAACTCTGGTCTTCATTGTCGGTCTTGTATTTGACATTATCGAAAACAATCTCTACAAATGTCTCTTTGTAAAGCTTTGCTTTTTCGTAAAGGTTGTCGAAGTGGTCGTTTTTCTCCGTCAGCAGGAGTTGAATGGCTTTATCGACATCCTTTTCATCGATGGGTTCCACGGTGCCGGGTTTGACATTGACGGTCAAAATAGCGCCCAGCCGGTTCACCAGCCAGGGTTGGCCGCCGGTTTCCCCGTACACCTTTTTTACCGCGTCTTCCGTAAAGGGTTGGTTGGTTTCTTCCGTATATTGCGCATAAAGGTCCCGGACGTTATTTAGAGAAAATGGCGGCAGTTCCACATGATCGGCAATATTAAAGGGGGATACCCCGCCCACAACGAGTTTGGTTATATTGCGAATACCAATCAGTCCGACGGAATAAAGGGCTTTTTGCTTGACGCCTTTATATTCCAGGTATAAATCTCTTAATGCATACAGGAAATTTGCCAGATCACCGGGCGGGATGCCGTCAAATTCGTCGATGAAAACCACGATCTTTTTAAATTGGATAATCCGGTTCAGCTCTTCGAATAACTGGCTGAACGAGATATGATCGGAGAGATGAAAACCGTCTAAAAATTGTTTTACCGTTTCGGTTTTTTCGCATTGAACTTCTTCTAACCGGGTTATCAATTGCCTATGGAATTTCTCTTCCAGCAAGGAATAGAAGCGTGGGATGTCCAGGCTTTTATATTTTTGGAAACTTAATATGATGGCGACATACGTCTTATCTTTGTGTAATTCAGCGCGTATTCCCTCCAGGAATGTTGTTTTGCCGCTTTGTCTTGGAGCAAACATGGAAAAATACCGGCCCCGGTCTACCATGGTTTTAATGTCTTGCCCCTGGGTATTAATTACATTATCCAGGTGCGCATAATATGACTCTTCCGGGTTTACTGTGCCGGAATTTTCAAATATTCGTACCGGTTTTCGATACGGCTTTTCATTCATATTTCCAGTTTTTTCGTTCATGTTTTAATGATATTTCACGGGTTAAGATTTGTCAAGGGTTTCAAGGAAAATTAAACAGGAATGGGCTCCTATACCAACATCAAATCTTTGTAATCGCTATTCTGTGCAAAACTCTTTGCGTCGGCATTCCACACACCGCTTCCCCATCCAGACCAGGTCGAACTGCTCCATGACCTGCCGTATAATATCCGGGTCGGTCGTTATAAAACCCGCTTCATCTGCAATAAATTCCGTTTTCGCCATGATTATATTGTACCAAATGTATTCTATCGCAACCCCTTGTTTTTTACAAAATTTTCTTCCCTGGAAAGATTCCCACTAAAGCTGACGCTCTACCCGTAAATTTGTTGCACGTCATCTGTCACCGCAAAATCCACCCCAAAGACCATGCATATGGCCCACGAATTACACGAATTTCCACGAAAGGTTTTTGTCCACGGAATAGCGATTACACGGATTTACACAGATTACAGGATGTTTTTTCTTACCTTCTCAACTTCTCAACTTCCATCTTTTTCCGCTCTTCCTCTCTTCCTGTTTTTTCTTCATCATTCATCATTCATAAAAGACACAGACAAGAAACCGGATACCTCGGAGACAAATCGCATAAGGCGTGAGGAGAGCAGCGCAAGCGATAGCTCGACGAGCGCAAGGGGTAGCCTGGGTATCGCAAGGTGTAGATCGACAAGTGCAAGGCATAGGTCAAGTAGCGCAAGGTGTAGATCGACAAGTTCAAGGCATAGGTCAAGTAGCGCAAGGCGTAGATCGACAAGTGCAAGGCATAGCTCCGGCAGCGCAAGACATAGATCGACAAGCGCAAGGCAGGAGTCGACCAGCGCAAGGGTGGAGTCGACCAGCGCAAGGCAGGAGTCGGCGAGCGCAAGGCAGGAGTCGACCAGCGCAAAGGTGGAGTCGGGTAACGCAAGGCAGGAGTCGACCCGCGCAAGGGTGGAGTCGGGTAGCGCAAGGCAGGAGTCGACGAGCGCAAGGTTTTTCACCCCATTCAACCATCCCCGCATGAATTATCAAGGCTCTTCAAAGAAGTTAAGGCGCCACTGTGTTATTACAACCGATCATTGTCCAGAAAAGGCCTTAAAATGCAAAAATTGAAATAACCGCGCCCCTCATTTTATTTTTTAACTGTACCTACCTTTCCAATAATTGAAGTATCTGTCCCTCTATTTCCCTGATCAAAAA
>JAPKZK010000205.1 GCA_026393835.1 Candidatus Aminicenantota bacterium
GCGGTGTTGTCTGGCTTTATTGATGATATTGGCGATATTTTTATCGATGGCTTCGGTCAGGTACCAGTCTTCTACTGCCAGGTAATCGTTATAATCGATGAGTTCTTTGTTGGGATTGCGTTCTACCAGTTTATAAGCAAATCCGTTGACCAGCCCGGGTTGGTTGGCGGTGATGTCGCATATTTTTTTTTTGACTTCCGGTTGGAACAACTGGCCGGTTTCCACTTCGTGCATGTGCAGGAGTTCGAAGGTTTCTTCATCGGTGAAATAGGGAACTTCCAGGTTATCGGCAATATTAAACGGGCTGGCATTATCCTGGACTACGCCCACGATATTGGTCACACCTACCAGGATGATGGATTTCAAGCCGTGCCTGTCCCTGGAGTGATAAAGATTGCGGATGGTATGAAGAAATTGTCCGAATATTTCTTCATTCAACCCATCGATTTCATCGATAATGAAAACGATTTCCCGGTCTTTTAGCCGTTTAAGTTCATTGTACAGCATGGCAAAGGTTCTTGATTTGATTTGAATATTAAGGGTTTCTTTAAATTCCTCTGCCAGGAATTGTAGGAAATCTTCTTCAGTGATATTCTTAAAATTCTCCAGGTTGGTATGGAGCACCTGGTATCCGATGGTTTCCAGTTTTTTTGCCAGCATCCTGAAATAGGTGCTCTTCCCGGTCTGGCGGGGCGCCCAGATGGTGAAGTATCTTCTTTTTTTTACCAGGTCGATTCCTTTCTCGATCAATTGTTCCCGGGTTAAGGTAAAGTGTTCTTCCGGGATGTTCGGTCCCGATGTATTGAAATAATGTGTGGCTTGTTTAATCATGGGAATAGTATATTATAAACGGGTTTAATTTTCAAGCCTGCAATATTGCCGGGACAACTGTCTGAACCGCAGATTACGCTGATTAAAATTAAGAATTGAGAAAGCCTTTCATCAGCGTCATCTGCGTGGGGGCTGTCCTCTAATCATCCCACTCCTTATACATAAGCGACACTTATTCGTGGTTCTATGCTCGTTTTTGATTTATGAGTAATCGTTATTTCAATATGCTGATCCAACGCCTCCAGGAAAAAAAATAACGACTCGATGGAAAAGCCTTTTAATCTTCCATTCTTAAGAGCAGATATTTTCGGTTGGTTAAGACCAAGAATTTTTGCGGTTTCTGCTTCGGTAAAATCCTTCTGTTCAATGATCTTATTTATTACAGCGGCAAGCTTTGCTTTTGCTAATTTTTCTTCCGCATCGGCAAAACCCATATCTTCAAAAACATTTCCTGAGCTTATCGTATAGTCTTCCATTTTTCTAACCTCTTTTATTTTTTGCTATTTCCAGGGCTCTTTTAAAACGTTGATTTATTACCTCTAAATCTTCGTTTGGAATTTTGCTGCCCTTTTTCGTACTCATCCTTTAATAATATACGAAAAACCAGGAAAATGCAATTTTTTTAATGAGGAAATTTTTCGCCTGTCCCCTTCCCACCGCCTAGCCCGTACAAGCCGGAAACAAAAAGACGCATGCAATACGAAACAATTTCTCGACAGGGGGTATAAAAGCCCGAAAGCCTGATGGACATGGCCGGTAATGCTTGGGAATGGACGGGTAATTGGTATGATGATAATCAAGATTCCATTGCCGTGCGCGGCGGTTCATGGGACTATTATCCCCAAAATTTGCTTTGTGCGGCGCGCTGCCTCCGAATTCCCCAGTACTCATGGAATGACCACGGGTTTCGTGTGGTGTGTTTTCGCCCCCAGCTT
>JAPKZK010000064.1 GCA_026393835.1 Candidatus Aminicenantota bacterium
GCGGTGTTGTCTGGCTTTATTGATGATATTGGCGATATTTTTATCGATGGCTTCGGTCAGGTACCAGTCTTCTACTGCCAGGTAATCGTTATAATCGATGAGTTCTTTGTTGGGATTGCGTTCTACCAGTTTATAAGCAAACCCGTTGACCAGCCCGGGTTGGTTGGCGGTGATGTCGCATATTTTCTCTTTGACTTCCGGGTGGAACAACTGGCCGGTTTCCACTTCGTGCATATGGAGGAGTTCGAAGGTCTCTTCATCGGTGAAGTAGGGGACTTCCAGGTTATCGGCAATATTAAACGGGCTGGCATTATCCTGGACTACGCCCACGATATTGGTCACACCTACCAGGATGATGGATTTCAAACCGTGCCTGTCCCTGGAGTGATAAAGATTGCGGATGGTATGAAGAAATTGTCCGAATATATCTTCATTCAACCCATCGATTTCATCAATAATGAAAACGATCTTCTGCTTATCTTTTATTTCCAGCACCTGGTCGTAAAACCAGGGAAATGTCGGGGATGCGGAGGTTGGGAAAGGTATATGGATATCCAGAACCCGTTTAAATTCATGGACCAGGAATTCTAGGAGAATTTGTTCGGTAGCACTTTTAAAATTTTCCAGGTTCATGTGGATGGGTTGATAGCCTATTTTTTCGAGTTCTTTAGCCAGTAGTAAAAAATAAGTGGATTTCCCTGTCTGGCGGGGTGCCCAGATAGTGAAGTATCTTTTTCTTTTTACAAGGTCTATTCCTTTCCGGATCAATTTTTCCCGAGTTAAGGTAAAGTGTTCGTCCGGGATGTTCGGTCCCGATGTATTGAAATAATGTGTGGCTTGTTTAATCATGGGAATAGTATAATATAAACGGGTTTAATTTTCAAGCCTCCCTTTTTGGGTAATCTGTGAACCCCTGTGTTGGATTTATCCTGGTGTTTTCAAAAAACGCCAACGACTCCAAACATGTAAAACGCGAGGTTAATCTTGTAGTAAACAAGGATGAAAAATTAGCCTGTCCCATTTCCCACGGGGGCCAGGCTTTTGAGGGAAAAGTGATTAGCCACAAGCCGCCCGATTGTTCATTTAGAAATCCTTCTTCTCATCGTACAGGACAATAAACGTTTCGATAACGATCCCCTCGATGGTCTCTTTTTGCTCCCGAACATCGGTCAATTTCACGGTATTGGGTACAAAAACCAGGTAAACAGCCTCGTTTAATCCCAGGGTTCCGGCATAGTAAGCCAACTGGGTTTTGCCCTTTTCAAATTGGAAAATATCCCGGAATATTTTAAATTCGATCACATATTCGATTCTCGAAACTATAAGCCAGGGCAGCTTCCTTTAGGCTTTTATACCGTCCGGTTGCCGGGTCCTTTTCCCGGAAATATTTAAAGCTGCGCTTTTTTACATAATCTTTGTAATGCCCGATGATGAGATCGAAATTTAAACGCCGGCTTTTGCCGTCTTCCCCCATGCAAAACAGGGCTTTAAAATCGATATTCTTGAGAAACCGTCCGCTCTCGCCGTTGGTATAGGGATAAAAGGCGGCATAAACGGCCTTGCGGTACATGGGCACCCAGAATTCTACGTATCCGTCTTTATCTTTTTTGATGAGTCCGTGGGCATGAAGGAATTTTATTTTTTCATCGTTCACCTGGTATTTCTCTTTCTCCCCGGTGAATAAGAGCTTTTCCAGAAACGGGCGGTGTTGTCTGGCTTTATTGATGATATTGGCGATATTTTTATCGATGGCTTCGGTCAGGTACCAGTCTTCTACTGCCAGGTAATCGTTATAATCGATGAGTTCTTTGTTGGGATTGCGTTCTACCAGTTTATAAGCAAA
>JAPKZK010000100.1 GCA_026393835.1 Candidatus Aminicenantota bacterium
AGTTCTTCCCACTCCCACCTATAAAAGTAGTTCACTCAATATATCGCGCAGCAAAGCCATAATATGAGGAACCGGATGCGTTAATTGCGCACGTCCGGATCTGTGGGGGAGCCGGAGGGTAACCGAAGGCTCTACCCGGCAGGTTAAGAAGTTGAGAAGTTAAGACAGATTCTTCTTCAACATTCATAATTCATCATTCATCATTCCATTCATTCTTCCGCTCTTCCTCTCTTCCGCTCTTCTGCGCCTCCTATTTCTTCGCGGTCCTTCGCTCTTAAAGGGTGTCCCGCCGGGACCTTCGCGGCTATCTTCAGGGCAGTTGCGCCGGTTATAAAATTTCCCCGGAATAATAAATGGCCGTACTTCCCTCGTTGCTTTCCAGGATTAAACCCCCATCCTGGTGGATCCCTTTAAAAATACCGCTGATTAATTTGCCCGGCGTTTGATGAAACGAAATAGGTGTATCCATTAAAAAATGACTGTATCGGTTGGCGGTTCGGATGATCTCCTCTTTCTCCCCGTTTTCCAATCTTTCCAGCCACTGGAAAAGAAAACGGGCCAGCAGGGGATTGACTTCTTCCACCACATAGTCACGGTCTGAACCGGCGATCATTTTCAACGAAGTCGCCTTTTCGGCCAGGTCCCCGGGGAAATCTTCCTTTGCATGATTCAAATTAATGCCGATGCCGGCAATGCAAAACAGTTGGGGCTCCATAATGATGTTTTCGATAAGAATGCCGGCGATTTTTTCCCCCCGGCAAAGCACATCGTTGGGCCACTTGAGTCCCAAATCCATATCCCGGATGCCGGCCGCCGTCTGCAATGTCTCGATCACGCTGAACCCGGATATCAAAGGCAACATGTTCAAGTACTGCCGGGCCGCCAAATTAAAACCAAAGGAAGAGTAAAGCCCCTTGCCCCTGGAAGAAAGCCAGGTTCGCTGTTCTCTTCCCCTGCCGGCGGTCTGGAGGGCGCAGGTGGCCAGCACCGGGAGTTTATCCTTCACCTGTTCATAGTTTCTTTTTAAATAATTATTGGTGGAATCACATTCCTCCAGCTTAATAATTTCCAGGTTGCCGGGATAATATTTTTCGTTTACAATCATTTGCATCACCTATTGCTCCTCTTCAGATTAAAGTAAAACGTCACAATAAATCGTTTAAGGACTTGCGGATTCTATCGCGCCGGTTAAGGAGTTGCTTGAGGCTTTTCTTTAAACCGGGCCGTTCCGCTTCATCCGTTTTATGAATAAAGGTATCGTCGGCCAGGCGATTTTCAAAATCGCTAACCCGGTGCTCCAGGTTTTCCGCATCTTTTTCCAGCCGGGCAAGCGCATGAAGCCGGTGTTCTTCGCTTTCCATGGGCAGCAGGATTTCCCAGTTGGCGCAGGCGCCCTTGAAACCCCTGGGAAAAGTACGCGTGGAAAAATCCGTCACGATTTGGGTCCCGGCGCTCCCGGCCAGGGCATTGAAATACCTCATGTTTTTCTCCAGCGCCTTCTTTTCTTTTCCCGATTCCGATTTAAGAAAGATGGCGATCCTGGATTTGGGAGCGATCCTGTTTTCCGTTCGCGTCTTCCGTGTTGCCTTAATGACTTTTTTCAGCGTTTCCACATCGGCAAATTCCCCGGGAAATGCCAGCTCGCTGCTGAAAGTGGGAAATTCGCTTTGGATTAAGAACCGGTCATGCCCGGGATTCAGTTGATGGAATATCTCTTCCGTAATAAAAGGCATAAACGGGTGCAGCAACTGCAGTAACCGGTAAAGAGTCAATTTCAACGTTTTCCGGGTCTCCGGGTTATCCAGGTCGTTTTTGGCCAATTCCAGGTACCAGTTGCAGAATTCGCGCCGGAAAAAGCGGTAAAGCAAATCCGCGGCCTTATGGATTTGATAGGAGTCCGCCAGGTCATTGACTTTCATGGTCGTATTATTAAGGCCGTTCAATATCCAGCGGTCCGCGTCGGTAATTTTAGCGAAATCCACGGCAAAGTCTTCGTCCCCCCTGAGGCGCATCAGGACGATGCGGGAGGCATTCCATATTTTATTGGTAAAAAGCTTAAACCCATTGAGCCGGTCGCTGGAGAAAGATATATTCATCCCCGGTACGGCCTGGGCGGCCAGGGTGAAACGCAGGGCGTCGGCGCCGCAGCGGGCGATAATACCCGGGAGATCGCGGTCGCCGGGAATGTTCCCGGCGTTACTTTTCTCGCAGCCCTTTTCGTCCCGGATCATGCCGTTGATGAAAACTTCCCGGAAAGGGATGTCCTTGCCCAAATGGATACCCAGCATGATCGCCCGCGCCGCCCCGGAGAAAATCATATCGGGATTGGTGGGCGTCAGCGAAGTAGGGAAAAAATCCTTGAAATCCTGGGACTTATCCAGCCACCCCAGCGCGGCAAAGGGCCACAGGGCAAAGGAAAACCAGGTATCCAGCGCATCCGGGTCCCGGGTGATATGGGTGGAATGGCATTGGTCGCATTTTCCCGGCTTCTCTTCTTCTACCATCAAACAGCCGCAGTCGTCGCAGTAGTAAGCCGGGATTTTGTAACCTTCCTGTAATTGCCGGGAGATACACCAATCCCGGATATGGTACATCCAGCGGAAATATTCTTTTTCCCAATTCCCGGGGAAAAAAATAATCTTCTCTTTTTCCACTGCCTCGATGGCCGGTTCGGCGATCCCGGCGGTTTTTAAAAACCACTGTTTCGACGCATTGGGCAACGCTCTGCGCAAGTAGTCGCCCCGGTAAATTTTGCCTTCCCTGTACAATTGAACAAAGACCTTGTCCGTTACCCTTTGCAACACTTCGCCGGGAGGGAACCGCATCCGGCTCCAGTCTATTGCCAGCCCCAGGCGGCCGGCCATCCGGGCGACGTTCCCTGTTTGATCCGGTCCCGGGAGATACAAGATGTTAAAGCCCTGCATCTTCTTTCTCCTGGCAATAATATCGGGTATGGTCAACGCAAGGGCATGCCCCAGGTGGAGGTTCCCGGTCGCCTGGGGTGGTGGAGGAGGCAACGGCAGGAGGATGGAAAATGAAGGTTTGTCCGACCCGTTTTCCGCTTTAAATAAGTCATTCTCTTTCCAGGTATCATACCAATGCGCTTCAGTAATGGCGGGATCGTATACCTTTCCCAGGGAATTTCCTATCACTTTTCGGGCTCCGAATATAACAATTAATACTTAAGTTTTCAGTCTTTTACTTGAACGATTTCGATACGTCGGATTTTATCTTTTCGATTTCTTCTTTTATGATTTTTTCCGCCAGGGGCGGCACGATTTCCCATAACATTTCCTTAACGGCAATGGCTAGTTTGTCTTCGACCTTGCTTAAAACTTGTTCATTTTCCATGGCGGGAATTTCTTTACCGACAAATGGTTTTGCGACTTCTGCCGGCCGGGGCTGCGGGGGGGGGGCAGGTGGACCCGATGGGGTCGGCGTGGGGCGGACGGCCTGTTTAGGCGACGCAGGCGGCGGGGGCGGCGGCGTTTTGGGCGCCGCGGGGGACGTGGGGGGTATAGTGGGTGTGTTGGGTGTGGTGCGGACAGACTGTTTAGGTGGGGTCTGCGGCGTAAACGCCATGGGCCGGGAAGATGGCGGCGGCGCAGGCGGCGTATGCGGGGCAGGCGGTACAGGCCGGGTTGCCCGCGGCGGCGGTTGGGTCGGCGCAGGTATTTCATACTCCATCACAGGGGGGCCTATTTCCATATCCAATTCATGATCATTTCCGAAAGCATTATAATCCGATATTTCCACTTCAGGCGCTTCAATCTCCACCGGCGCCTCCAGTTCCATGGGCTCAATGGGAGGCAGGTAAGCCAATTCCTCTCCGATGCTTGAGATTTTTGTCCCCGGTTTTTCATCAAAAGGGGATGGGGGCTGATATAAATCGTCAAACTCTGAAGTACCGGGGCCGATTTCCAGTTCGGGTTGGATTTCCTCTTCCACATCTACTTCGGGCTGAGTATCCACATGGGGCATTCTTATTTTCCTGGAGGGGGGAGACTCTTCAAAATCAGTATCCAATCCCATCTCTTTCTCGATCTCAGCGGGTTTGAGGTCCGGGATATCCTGGAAAGCCGTTTTTTTCTCTATCGCGCCCGGGGTAAAGGAAAACATTTCATCCACCGCCGACATTTCTTCATCGCTGACCTTGAATTCATCATCGGCCATATTTTGCCGGAACAGTTCATTTTCCCGGGCGCCGATGCGCTTTTTTATATCCATCTCTTCCTCGGTCAAAGAGCCGATCTGCAAATCCTGTTCTTCCAATCGAATATTTCGTTTAATATCGAACTCTTCATCGTATAAGCCCCCTGCTGCCTGTTTAGCCGTGGGCATTTCATCCTGGAAAGGGTTATCGATATCTTCGGCGCTGGTAAAAGTAGGCGCGAGGGTGTCCGGTGGGCCGCCCTGGGCCTGGGTGATTTCCTCGGAAGGTAATACATCATCATCGGGGTATATGGACGGGCCCCTGGACGGTCCCGCAGAGGCCCCCGACAGGAGGTCCCCGGGTTCGATGTCATCCTTGATATCCGAAAAACTAATCTCTTCGTCAGACTCCACTAAGTTCTCCACCTCGGCCAGGTCCTCCGGGAGGGAGGGGGGCATCTCTTCCGGGCCCGTTGGGGGCGCGCCCGCGGCTATCTCTTTTAAAAGGTTTTTTATGGTGGCTACCAGCGCATTGGAATCAAAGGGTTTGGTGATAATATCGACAAAACGCAAACCCTTCAACAGGTTCTCATCCACCGGTTCAAAACCGCCTTTCAACAAGAAAACCCGCGTCTGTTTTAAGTTTTCGGTGTTATTGACATACTTGCAAACTTCATAACCATTGAATTCCGGGAGTTTTATATCGACAAGAACAATGGCGGGCCTCAATTCTAATAATCTTTCTCGAAGATTGGTGCTGTTCTCAAAACTAACCAGATCGATATCTTCTTCTTCCGAAAAAGATAATTCCACGATCCGGCGAATGGTGTAACTGTTGTCTGCCAGCACAATTGTTTTTTTGCTCATATATCCTCCTTGTTACCTCCCTCTTTTTACATTTTTTTTTAAATAATGTCAAGATTTTCCGGGGCCTATTTTATTTTTTGTTATTTTTTGGTTGGGGACGCACTGATTTTCACCCGGTTTGGGTGGGGAAATTTTTTTTTCTGATATAGCTTGACTTTTTATGAAAAATAGGGTACTTAATAAAGGAAATGAAAAATAAAAATTATTCCATCATCGTTATGACGGGCGCCACGTCAAGCAGTAAGGAATTCGTTATCTCTTCCAGGCTTATCAAGAATTCGATTATTGCCATTTCAGTATTGTTGCTGATTTTCGGTTTCGTCATCTTCGATTACCTTACCGTATCTTTCGATAAGGAGAAGATGAAGCGACTGGAAAGAGAGAATAACGAAAAGGAAAAAACCATAGTCCAATTAACTGCCAATTTCGATTCGTTGAATGAGCAGTTGAAGCGGATGGAAGAGTTTAAAGACAAGATTATGGTGGCTGCCGGTTTGACGTCTCCCTATGCATTGCAGGAAGTCGGCAGCGGCGGGCCCGGACCTGAAGATTCCGGCGAATATTCTTCTTCGGTTGGGAACGTTGTCGGCAATATTGAAATCCAACCGGGAAAATTGGCAGTCCCCCCCCAAAAACCAATCGTAGTGGATCTCATTAACAAGACCACTACCATTACCCAGAATGCAAAGGGTGTGGAAGAAGCCCTGCGTTACGTAGAGAGCCAGATTAACGGGCAGAAAGCAAGACTTGCAGCCACTCCCGCCTTGTGGCCCACCAGGGGGTATATTACCGATGCTTTCGGTATGAGAAACCATCCCATTACCGGCGGTAGAAGTCTTCACAGCGGACTGGATATCGCCACCCAACTGGGCAATAAAGTCGTTGCCACCGCGGACGGCTATGTATTGATCACGGAAAATGCAGGTGCATTGGGTAATTTAATCTGTATCGATCATAGTTTCGGATTATCCACCCGTTACGGCCACCTATCTTCCTTTGCCGTGAAAGAAGGCGATAGGGTTAAACGAGGGCAGGTTATCGGCTATGTCGGCAGCACAGGACGAAGTACGGCGCCCCATTTACATTATGAAGTTATTTACATGTCAAAATACCAGAACCCGATGAATTACATTATCGATTAATCGATCGATTTGTATTTCGCAATGAAAAATCGTGCGGACACTGTCTCGGGAAAGAGGAGAGGTGCGCCTGGTTCCCGGGATTTAAACCATGAGTAAATTGCAGGATAAACTCGATTATTTAAACAAAAACAAAGAAAAAATCCAGGACCGCTGGAAAAGCATCGATTCCCAACAAGAACTGTCTACCCGTGAAAAACTGGAGAAACTGGTAAAAACCAGCCTCAAAAGAGAAGAAAAAATAACGAGGGAAAAACCGGCGGTCGTTCCGCCTGAAAATTTCCCGGGAAGCGATGGGGAAGGATTTTTTATCCGTGAATTCTCATACCCGTTAGACGCGGTTTACGGGAAATTTGCGCTGGCCGAATGGAAAAATGTTTCGCCAAACCAACTGGCAATCATTGCCGGTGAAGATGAGTTCCTGGGGGTCGCGCCCATGAAACTCCTCTTTTTCGATACCGAGACCACCGGGCTTTCCGGGGGTACAGGTACGATTCCTTTTATGCTGGGGTTCGGTTATTTCCTTGATGAGGACTTCGCCTTCAGGGTAAAGATGTTCATTTTAACCGACCTGGATAAAGAAGCCCGGTTTTTAGAAGCGGTGGACGCATTTCTCCAGGCCCATGGTTTTTCCGCCGTGGTCACCTATAATGGGAAAAGCTTCGATTTCCCTTTGATGGAGGGCCGGTACATATTACAGAGGAAACGGTTTCCCCTGTTGAAATTACTTCACCTGGATTTTCTCTTCCCGGCCCGGGCGCTGTGGAAGCATACCTATCCGTCCTGCAAATTGAGTTACCTGGGTGATTTCTTGTTGGGAATTTCCAGGGATGAGGATATCGATCCCAGCCGGATTCCCGCGATATATTTTAATTATTTACGGGCCCGTTCTTATGGGCTCATCCAGGGAATCGTGGAGCACAACGCCCTGGATTTGTTGGGACTGGCCGGGCTTCTGTTGCTGGCGGCCAAATACGCGGCGGATATCTCCGCCGCGGCCGATGAAGGCGAAATCCTGGGTGTTGCGGGGTTGTATGACAGGTACGGGGACGTTGATAAAGCGGATGAATTGTATCGAATCGTAAAGCAATGCGGGGTAAGAACGGACGTGGCGGCGAAAGCGGTTAAAGGCCTGGCGGTTATTATGAAGAAGAGAAAACTGTATGACGAGGCGGCGGAATTATGGGGGATGCTGTCTACCCCGGGGGCTTATGACCGGCTGGCGTTGCGGGAATTGTCCGTTCACCTGGAACACCGGGAAAAAAATTATGTCAAAGCGTTGACATCGGTTCACCAGGGATTGGAAATCGTGGATTTGTCCGACTCCCAACGAAAAGATTTTGAAAAACGATACCGGCGTCTGACCCGGAAAATGAAAACATTGCAAAAGGAAGATGAAAAATCTTGACAATAAACGATAAATAGGGTATAAATACTAATTGTCTATATGATAAAAAATAAAAACAAATAAGGATGGTGATTATTTTTGGCGTATGTTGAAGTGAATTCTGGTGAATCTTTTGAAAGCGCATTGCGGCGGTTTAAACGAAAAGTGCAGCAGGAAGCGATTATCAAAGAGATTAAAAAGCATTCTGTTTACTTGAAGCCCGGTGAAAGGAAACGGTTAAAAGCCGCGCAAGCCCAGAAAAGAATGCGGAAACGGATGAGACGCGAAATCTCCGATCTGTAAGCATTAAAAAGCAGACAGTAAAAAGTAAACAGTAAAAAGTAGGTAGTAAGTATATGCAAAAGTTACCGGGGCCGATAGAGAGTAAGGCGCGTAAGGCGGGGCGTAGCGCAGTCTGGTAGCGCATCGGTTTTGGGAACCGAGGGTCGGAGGTTCGAATCCTCTCGCCCCGATGTTACGATCTTACGATCTATGTTTTGCGTTTTTAGAACGCACCCGTAGCTCAATGGATAGAGCAACTGACTTCTAATCAGTAGGTTGGGAGTTCGAGCCTCTCCGGGTGCGTTTTTTTATTAAGTATGAACGATAAAATAAGAATACGAAAAGCCGAATTAAGGGATGTAAAAACCATTGCCGAATTTAACGCCAGGGTAGCCAGGGAAACGGAAAATCTGACGTTGGACCCGGATACGGCGTTACTGGGAGCGAAAGCCATTATTAAAGACCCCCACAAAGGATTTTATTTGGTGGCGGAATTAAAGGGCGAAATCGTGGGCCAATTGATGGTAACCAATGAATGGAGCGACTGGCGAAATAAGTTTTTCCTCTGGATACAGAGCGTCTATGTGAGGGAAGATTACAGGAAGCAGGGGATATTTGCGGCGCTTTTCCATTACCTGAAGGATATGGCCCGTTACAAAAAAAATGTCGCCGGACTCAGGCTCTATGTTGAGAAAAGTAATGACATCGCCCATAAAGTCTACGAAGAACTGGGCATGACCATCCCGTCATACGATATCTATGAATTAATTTTTTAGGCCCGTCACGGTTATCAAAAAAAAAGGAGACGTTGTTGCCAACGTCTCCTTTTTATTAATTGAAGTTAAATTAGAATTCGATCTTGGCGCCCAACCGGAAGATCCTGGGATTCTGGATGGCAACCATATTCTCGAATATCAATGTGGGGTGGTTACTCATATCCTCAACGTCGGTGGCTTTGTTGTTATTGAAGAGGTTAAATATATCGACAAAAGCCCTGATGTTGACGGGACCGAGTCTGAATGCTTTTTCCACTTTGAGGTCGAGGATTACCTCGGCCGGCAGCATTCTGGAACCTCTCTCCTCGGCGAAAACGACGGTAGCGCCCTGGTTTAGCGGTATGCCATAATAGGTGCTGCGAACCGTTCGTGTGTACCTCTCACCGGAAAGATACCTGAAATAGGTGCCGAAATTGACGCCCCAGGGACCTTTGACCATCCCCGTCAATTTAACTTGATGTCGCCTTTCCAGTGGGAATTCGCCAATGGCATTGACATGGGCATTGGGGCTGTCAAAATAACCGGTATAGCCCCAACTGTCATTAAAATCGGTTCCGATCAGACCGCGTGATTTCTGCCACACGTAAGAAAGGTTCAATTGCCAGCCGTTGGCATACCGTTTATTGAGGGTAAATTCCAGGCCATCATAATCTCTATTGGCGCCGGGGGGATTTACAAGCGCTGTATCGCTTGGAAAGAAATCGAGCATATTCCAGAAGGGTACGACATTCCCGGCATAGGCGCCGGTTTCAGTGTATGGAACTTCTTCCCAGTTGGTCCAGATCAATTTCCCTTCGTCCATCAGGGCATCCATATCCAGTTCATGGAAGCTGGCATCTTCTATTAATTTTCTATCCCATTTTTTGATATAGCGGAAGCCCACGGACCAATCGGTAAACAGTTCCCTTTCAATCCCGACAGTGAGCTCGTCCATATAGGGGGCTTCTAATTTATGGGTTTTCCAACCCAATAGTGTAGGCGCTCCCCACACGGCAAAAATATTTTCCAGATCAACGCTCCAATCGTCATTGGCCCAGCCCTGGTAACCGCTCTGGCTGTTGGGATTGATGAAATCGAAGTATTGGGAGATATTGGCCAGGTAATACCTGGAAAAACTTGCCTTGAATAATGTAGAGCCATTGCTGAAGATATCATAAATCAGCGAGACCCTCGGTGAAATGGTATTCCAGTTAAGGGCGCTGATGGTTTTATCGACGTTCCGATTATAACTGACGATACCGGGCAGGACCAGCGGTTCCGTTCGACCCTGGGGCGGAATATAGCCGTGCTGGGATTCGAAGCGAAAGCCGAGATTTAAAGTGAGATTTTTCGATATCGACCAGTTATCCTGGGCAAACAAACCGATGTTCATCATTTCATATTTGCTCTTAAAGTTGATATTGTATTGGACATAATAGGGGGAGCCCCCATAGGCGTAGCGGCGATATACCTGGAAACCATAAGCATCCGGGATATCAGAGTAAATCATCTCCCTACCGCTCCAGGCGTAAAGGAATTCCGCGCCGAACTTAATCTCATGGGAACCGCCCAGGTTGTCGACAAACCAGGTGCCGTCCGTATTGAACTGGAAGCGGTGCCTGGGGTTAATGTCATCGAAAGCCGCGGGGCCGGAATAACGGCCGGTATAGTACTCATATTCGCTGGGGGCGGTGCCTTTTCGCAGCATTTTAAAAATACTGTAATAACCGCCGACTTTGAAATTCATAAAGAAATTGGCGCCGAATGAACGGGTCCAGTGCAAATTGACTACATGGTTGGGGGTCGTCTGTACGTAGGTACCCAATTCCGTTTGATATATACTGGCGCCCCGGTGATGTCTCCTGATATCGGAAAAATTATAGGACAGGGAGAACTTGTTGGCCTGGTTGGGTTGATAGGTTAACTTGAGATAAGGATATGGCCTGAAATCGTCGGAAGGGACCTCATTACCTAATCCGGCATCATAGGGATAACCGGAGATATTTTGTTCCCTTTTGTTGAAGCTCAAGCTGAGGAAGAACCAGAGTTTATCTTTGGCAAGGGGGCCGCCGATGCTAATCCCGGGTTCCACTTCATACTTGTACCCGGTTTTTGCGCCTTCCAGCGGGGTGCCTTTGGTATTATCCGATTGCAATTTTTGGGCCCTATAGTAAACGCTGGCAGTGCCGCTGAGCTTGTTGCCGCCGGATTTGGATACGATATTGAGCACCGCCCCCCTGGCCTGGCCGTACTCTGCCGCAAGGCCGCCGCTTTCAACTGAAATTTCTTCCATGATGTCCAGGCCGAAAAAGACGCCCTGACCTCCCACAACCGGGTCGGAAAGGTTCAAACCGTCCAGGTTATAGGACGTATCCCTGACGGAACCGCCGTGGACTGAATCGTTATTGGCGCCGGGGGTGATATTGAGGTAACTGCCCAATGTTCGAAGCGCCGGGATATATTCCAGGAACTGGATATCCAGGTTGGCGGTCTTAGTGGTGGTTTGACGATCCACCGTCGGCGCTTTCCCGGAAACGATAACGGTTTCTTCCTGGGTTTTCAAAGCCATGCTGACATCCACCTCAACCGACTTGCCCAGGTTTACCACGACATCCTTTCGCACGATGGTATTCATGCCTTCCAGCATAAATGTTACTTCATAGATGCCGGGGGGAAGAGCCGGATAACGATACACACCGGCGTTATTACTTACCGTGGTCATCTGGGGGACGACCAACGCCGGCGACTTAAGAATGACTGTAATGCCCGGCAGTGCTGTTCCTTCCTGGTCAGTCACTGTTCCGCTTATTGCGCCTGTCTGGACGGATTGACCGAAGCCGACGGCGACAATAATAAGCATCGCTGCAAAAAACATTGATAGTTTTTTTACCATATAACTCTCCTTATTTTTTAAATAATTTTTTAAATTAGATTTTGATATGCTATTCATTGTAAATATACGATGCAATATCAATGCCAAATCCCGAAAAGCCATTAAGAAAAGGTTTCAACCCGAATGCTTCGATTGAAATTCAATTAATTGAATCTCTCATTCAATTAATTGAATTTGAAATGATGAATGATGAAAAAAGACAACCCCAGGCAACGGGGAATTGGGGAGGTTAGCCGGTGATTTTAATCAAAATAAAAGTGACGTCATCTGCAAAAGGTTTTTTCCCGATAAACCCTTTTAATTCCTCGATAAACATCTCTTTGATTTTTTCCGCGCCACATTCCCTGTGGGCGGCAATAAAATCCCGCAAACGGTCCGGGGAATACTGGAGGCCGGCCGGGTTTTCCGCTTCCACGATGCCATCCGTATAAAGGACCAGGAGATCGCCGGGCCGCATGTCTATTTCCACCGCTTCATAAGATACATCCGGGAATAATCCCACCACCAAAGAGCCTTTATCCAGTTTTATGGTTTCTTCTTCCCTTATAATAAACGGCGCATTGTGGCCGGCATTGACATAACTGAGTTTCATGTTTTCCCTGTCCAGCAGGCAGGTAAAGGAGGTAACGAAATGGTTCGACTCGGTGGTTTCGGCAATCAAATTATTGAGGTGACTGATGACGGCGACCATATTTTTATCTTTTTTGATGCAATAAACAAAATTGGTCCTGAAGATGGACATCAATAAAGACGCCGGTATGCCATGGCCGGAGATATCGTTGATGGTAAAGACGGTCTCATTATCGTTGAAAGGTACGATGTCGTAATAATCGCCCCCCACCTGGGAGGAGGGAATATTGACGCAAGCCACATCCAATCCTTTTAATCCGCGGCATTCACCGGGGAGGAAAGACTGCTGGATTTGGCGGGCGATTTCCAATTCCTTTTCGAGTCTTTCCTTTTCGATCATGCGGGCCAGCATCGCCAGTTTATCAACTAAAATGGCGGCAAAAGCAGCCAATCCCCTGATCAAAGAAGCCACTTCCCCGGGGATTTTCTTTGCCAGCTTCAGTTCCAGCGTCCCTAACCGGCGCCCCTGGGATTTTAACGGGAACACGGCGGTAAACTCATCGATGATGGTGTCGGCGATCAGTTCATCCGGGGCCTCGGCTTCGCCCCGGGTATTGGTCAGCAGCCGGTATAAATGGCTTTTAGCCCGGGGAGATTGCGACTGCGACGACGATTGAGATTGCGCCTCCTGGGAATATACCAGCACATTGATCTCCAGTGGGTTGACGATATCGCAAATAATCTCTTTCAACCTGGCAAAAACTTCATCTTGATTACTGGAATACGAAATAATCTTTGCCAGTTCCAGCAAACGGTCTTTTTCCCGGGTTTCCTGTTTCACTTTTTTAAATAACACGGCATTCTGCAAGGGGATGGCAACGAGGCGTGCGATGGATTCCAGCGTTTCCCTGTCTTCATGGTTGAATTTCCCGTCGATTTTATTGATGGCTTCGAGGACGCCCAGGGGTTTATTGTCGCAGCGTACCGGGACGCCCAGTATGGAACGGGTACTAAAATTGGTTTTCAAATCGGTTTTGGCGCTGAAACGGTCGTCTGATGAACAATCATGGATGATTAAAGGCTCCTGGTGTTCGGCCACCCAGCCCACGACGCCTTCGCCATTTTTAAAAACGATTTGTTTTAGTTCTGCTTGTTTGTCCCCGGTGGCGATTTCAAAGTACAGTTCGTCTTTAAGTTCATCGTATAGGAAAATGGAGGCTTGTTCGCAATGCAAATCATTCCGGATTTTACCGGCGATTTTGTTCAGCAGCGAATTTAAGTCGATCTCCGAATACAACTCGCTGAGCTCATTTCGAAGCGAATGCTCTTTACTCATGGGTTATTCTCCTCCTGCTTAGATTGTAAGAATATAAGGATATAACATCCGGGGGAAAAATGCAAACCCAAAACTTTTCGTTATATGTAGAGATTGTGTTCGATAACGTCGAATATAGGGCTTACAATGAAGAACAGTCCTGGTGGAATTCAGCCGCTATATTGCCCAGATCGGTGTAAGAGCATTTTATGAGAAGGATAAACCTTATGAAAAAACCGGGCAATTTCTCCTAACCGCGTGGCTTTATCAATTTGGCAAAGGCGGAGAAGGCGAACTCCGTTATGAAGTTCCCAGCGGGTTGGGAAGAATGGATATCTTTTTATCCTATAAAGGCAAGAAGTACATTATAGAAACCAAAGTGAACCGGTATGATGAATTAAACGTGATACTGGAAGA
>JAPKZK010000131.1 GCA_026393835.1 Candidatus Aminicenantota bacterium
TTGACATAATTTCGCGAGGGGGACATGGAAAGGTGGTGGTTGGGGGGTTTGGGGGGATAAGGAGGTGCCTAATTCCCCCCAATTTAATTAGCATCTCCCGAAGGGAGGCCGCTTTAACTTTGGTTGCGGCTTACCGCGATGCGTAATCTGTGGATAAAACCTTTCGCGCCCCTTCGCGGTCTTAGCGGCTCTACCAGGATAGTGCTTGAAATTAAAAGGATGATATGTTAAAATACCCCCGAAAAGAAGGAGACAACATGCCGGTACCTTTGCAAAAAGATGTCGAACGATTTACATATGCCCATTATGTGACGTGGCCAGATGAAGAACGATGGGAACTTATCGATGGCATTCCTTATGATATGTCACCCGCTCCCTCCAGGTATCACCAGGAAATTTCCATGAACCTGGGATTTGAAATCAGCAAGTTCTTAAAAAACAAAGGAAAAAAGTGTAAAGTTTACGCCGCTCCTTTTGATGTACGCTTACCTGGTGGAGAGCAAACCGATGAAGAAATAATGACGGTTGTTCAGCCGGATATCTCCGTGGTATGCAACCCGGAAAAACTGGATGATAAAGGTTGTAAAGGGGCGCCGGATTTTATCGTTGAAATTACATCTCTTGCCACCATAAAAAAGGATATGAAAGATAAATTACTCCTCTATGAAAAACACGGCGTACCTGAATATTGGGTCATACAACCCGAAGAAAATATAGTCATGGTGTACAAACTCAATGAACAGAATAGGTATGACAGGGCAAAGATTTTTTCAAGGGAAGATAAAATCCAATTACAGTTAAAAGAGGGGATAATTGAAATAGCCCTGGAAAAGGTTTTTTGAAAAAGGAAAACGGGAAAACCAGGCCACGGACAAAACGGCAACACGGACAAACACGGACTACAGTTTCATAAGCTACGGGAGAGGGCGTACGCGTCGCCATGACATACTGCCATCTTAACCCCCTTACTCCAAAATTAAAATCACCGGGGATTACCGTTGAAAAAAATCTTATTAGTAAACTGTTCCGGCATTTGCCCCAACCTCTTTGGCACTTACCACAGGAGCTCCGGCATTTGCCAAAACTACCAATGACATCCGCGCTAAAGGAAGTTTTATCTCCAGTCGGATTCCTGCCTTTTTTGCCGGGAGTCGCCTCATCAAGTTATAAAACTGCGATAAAACTCATTCTAAGCTCTTTTTATGCCTTTGGTTGTACGAAAAAAAAAATTAAAAATACAACCAAATATACAACTTTTGGCCGATTGACAGGTAGGGAGTTTTGCATTATACTGCATGCAGGTACACTAAGGATACCCGCCAAGGGGGTGCCCCCGCAAGCATGTTCCTCCCCAAAATGCTTGTGGGGGCCGCCACTTTTTTCAACCTAGCGGATTTCCACATTGATGATCAAAACCAACGAATCACCGTCCTTTCCAATCTTCGAAACCCCCGCCACCAGGTAACCGTTCTCTTTTACCGAGGTTTCGGATGCAATCAACTCTTCATACATAATATTACCATCTTTATTTGGCAGGTCTTGCTTCTGCCTTAATGAGAATTCAAAGGCAGCGTCCCGCGCACCCGGTGTATCGCCCTGGATGTGAATGTGGTCCAGATTCAGTTTTAATGGCGACTGGGAAGAAAGCATCAGGGCGCTGTCGCCCTGACCTTCCATGACGGTGATGGCAGACACCCCATCCAGGCGATAAGAATTAAAACTTAAGACTTTCTGCAATTCGTCCAGTACCTGCCTCAATTCCTTGTCCCGGATGTCGCTGCCTTTATTTTCCCTGGATGCGATAATTGTAAAAACGCGCACCAGGATTTTTCTCTTTTCTACATCCAACTGTTTCAGCAGCTCTTCGAATTTAGCGATATTTTCCCTGGGCATCGTGACCGTCAACATATTCCCATCAGTATCGTGCGATTTAGTCCAGACATATTGGGTCAAAGCCTGGGGAACCGTCCGGGGAGTAATATGCTTCAAAACATAGGTTTTGGTGACCGCATCCCGGGGCGGTTGGGATTCCTTACTCTTTTGTTCCTCTCCTAACTCCCCGGTAAACGCATATACGGTAAAGCTCAACACAAACAAAACCAGCAAAATCAAAACGATGAGTCTTCTCATTATTCTTGCCTCCTTCTTAATTTAAAATCCTTTTTCTGAACCCAAAGGATCTTTATATTTGAATCTTTTAATTCGAACTGGGTTTTTATTTCAGTGATGGAAGAAACAGGTTCCACCGTCTCCTTGAAATACGGTTGGAAGAAAAAAACAGCGATAACCAGCAACGCTAATACCGCGGCGGAAAATGAAAGCCGAAACCACAGCAGGGGAAGGGGAGGTTTTATTATCGCTGCCTTTACTTTTTCATCCACGGCGTACGGTATTTTGTACCTCACGGACCGGACAACATCTGAAATCATGCGGTCGTCCAAATCCGGCGGCTTTATTTGTCCAGTCATTTTGCACTCCTTGATAGTAACTTTTCTTTTATTTTTTCCCTGGCCCGGTTGAGGATGAATTTGATATTTCCTTCTTTCAGACCGGTGATTTCATTGATCTCCTTCAGTGAGAAGCGCTGGTCATAAAAGAGGAAAAAGACCCGCTGCTGTTGGGGCGTCAATTGCCGGGCAACTTCATAAATATCATGCACCAGCGTTTCATCGCCCACATCACCTGCGAAATCCAGGTGGTCTTCCAGTTCCAGGCAATGAGAGGCGGAGTCAGGGGATTTTTTCTTTTTATTGAAATGGCCTTTGATCTCATTGTGGGCAATGGTAAAAATCCAGGTTTTGAATGAGGCGTCCGGGTCAAAACTGTTCCTATATTTAAATGCGCGAAGCACCGTATCCTGGTACACGTCGTCCGCGTCTTCGGAATAGGACAGGGTTTTATATATGAAATTATACAGGTTTTCTTTTACGGGGTTTAACAGTTGGAGGAAGGTCTCCCCGCTGACGGCTTCTTCTCTGGTGAAGAAGGCAGCGGCTTTTTTAAGGGCAAGGCCTATATAATCCGGTTTCATGCTCATGGTCATTTCGATCATACCCTTTATATCATAAAATAGGGGAAAAGGTTAGACTTCCACTGGCCATTGAATATTTTTTTTATTTTCAGTAAAATATGTCCATGAAATCGGAAAACCTTCAGAAGCTCATAAAAACTTTTGCCACCAAGAGACGGCGCACCAAGGCACCAAAAATTTTTTATAATAAACCCCTTGGTGTACCTTTGTGCCTTTGTGCCTTGGGGGCTATTTTTATGATAGAGGAGATATAAAATGGTTACCTTAAACAAATTTTATTTGCCCATCGCGTTGGTGTTAGCTTTGGGATTGGGATGGACCCTGGGGTGCCAGTCGGCCGGGAAAAACATCTCAAAGGAGCAGGCCTGGGATATCGTCAAAAAAGATATTCTCAAGGAAGAACCGGGCAACCGGGTCGTCTATCTCAATAACACGTTACTCAACGCCGGTCAAGAAAGAAAAAGCTGGGGAGATGTCCACAAAGTTCCGGCCAATTTTCGCCAGGCCTGGCTATTTTTCGTGGATGACCAGCCCGACGCCAATTGGGGACACCACTGTCGATATGTTTTCGTGGATGCGGAAACAGGAAAATATCACGTGAGTAATAGCCTCAATCCACCTGATTCCCTGGAAGGAATGTCGCAAATATACCCCCCTACCGGCGCCGAAAAACAAAATGTCTTTAAACAATAAAGTCGACTATAAAAGGAGGAATTTATGAATATAAAATCAATTTTCAAGAAAAAACATGTTTACCTGGTGGGAACATTGATCGTTCTCATGTCCCTCCTGGTTTTGTTCAGCGATGTGACGGCTCAAGTCAAAAGACTGAACGTCCAGGAGAGAAGAGCGATTAAACTCAACATCACGTTGGAAAAAGCCCAGGAATTGATAATTAAAACGGTCTATAATAACCAGCTTGGCGAACGGGGGCTGTACGCCAACCCGATGTTTAAAAGAGCCGGGGTTAACATTTCCAGTTGGCGCGTCAAAAACCTGGTAAAGGTAAAAAACGATTCCTGGTTTTTCTTCGTGGATGAGCAGCCCGGGGCAAACTGGGAGCACAAGGCCAGTTATGTGATGGTAGATAAAAGCTCCGGCGCCGTTGAAAGAATAGAAGCCATGAGCCCCCCCGAAGAAGTACTGGACATGAAACCGATGAATGCCCTGGCGGAGAATGAGCACAATCTTCTTAAGCTGAATATCAAAAGCATTGCTGTCAAGCAATTACTTATCGACAAATTCGTGTTTTTAAAAAGGGCGCGCTATGCGGTATTGTTGAGCGGGGGTATGAATAACACGTATAACTATGGCCGGTACTGGAATGACCTATCATTCATTTACAAGGCCCTTAAGCAAAAGTACGGTTATGCGGATAACGAGATCATCGTACTCTTTGCCAACGGCACCCATAGTCCCAACGGCGATTTGGACGGCGACGGCGTCAATGATATCGACTATGCCGCCACCAAAGCCAACCTGACCACGGTGATGACTAAGGTTAAAAATTTTATAGCCGGTAATGGGAAATTTTTCTTCTATGCCACGAATCATGGCGGCGACGATGCCGGCGCCTATAATTCGAATCTTGTTTTATGGGGCGAGTCCATAAAAGACAGCGATTTTGCGGCATTGACGAAAGACATCAAATGCGGCCAGGCGGTTTATGTAATGGAACAATGTTTCAGCGGCGGGATGATGGATAATATCCTGAAGGCGCAAACTTATCCGTGCAGTCAACCGAAGGTATGCGTCATGACCGCGGCGCGTGAGGATGAAGTTTCCTGGGGATGCGATACCGAAGGGTCCTACGATGAATATATTTATCATTGGACCAGCGCGGTATTTGGCAAAACCCCGACAGGTGCGGCAGTAAATGCCGATTCAAACGGAGACGGCTCGGTAAGTATGAAAGAAGCCCATAATTATGCGGTTGCCCATGATAGTCGCGCGGAGCATCCGCAGTCAGGCTCTTGCATTAACAATGCCTGCGATGTCGTTTTATAGGAGGATATCATGAAATCAAAAGTTATTGGTAAAAAATTAGCGTTAAACAAAAAAACCATTGCCGATTTAAAAACCGGCAAAATGAAGGATGTTTATGGCGGGGGTGACGTCACTGTACCCGCGACTCCTCCCATCGGATGCACCCAGACATGCCTCACTAATTGTACAATCGGTCAGCGAATCTGCTGTTAATGTTGCTTGAAACGGACATGTAAACCTGTAACAACAAAGGGCGCATTATCACAGATAGAGATGTGATAATGCGCCCAGTCTTGAAAAACCTGGCATCTAAGAGGAGTTGTTTTTTTCTCAAGGTGTATAAGCAGTAAGAAATATATGCAGGCTTTCTTTAACAATGAATTGTTGACGAAGGCTGCGAAACTATAAAAAATAGGAGAATATCATGAAATCAAAAGTCAGTGTCAAAAAATTAAACTTAAACAAAGAAACCATTGCCGATTTAAAAACCGGCAAAATGAAGGATGTTTATGGCGGGGGTGACGTCACTGTACCCGCGACTCCTCCCATCGGATGCACCTATACCTGTTTACACACCTGTGCAAACACCTGCGCTACATGTGGAACGGGCTTACCTATCTGCCCATGTGGCATTGAACCGGAATTGTAAACCTGTAACAACAAAGGGCGCATTAATACAAATAGAGATGTGGCAATGCGCCCCGTCTTTTCATTTTTAATTCTCCGGTTTAGCTGAATGAATCGGGGACGAAAATACTATTGCATTCATCAACCGATTCATATACAATAGTCTCTCTTAACTTTAACTTTAACTTGAACCAAAAAGGAAAAAGGAATAATTATGACTGTGGAATATCCAACCGCATATGATATCGGAGTTTGCAGTTCCCTTAAAGAGAAATTCTACGAACAAAAGCTGCACCGCCCCATGCGCATCACGCGCTACGACGAAGGCGCCCGGTTAACTTACGAAATGACCGGCGTTTCCCAACCCAATCAAGCCCACGTCCACCTGGAGATCGAAAAATTCGTGGGCGGCGGCTTTGCCGGACAGGTTTACAGGGTCAAAGTCCTGGGCATGGAAACGCAAAACAACCCCATCCCGGGCATTGAAATCAACCGCGTCTATGCCCTGAAAATATTGATCCCGCCCTCCGGTTTCTCCCGGTTCTTTCGGAATCTCCTCTATCGCGGCGGTTTCCAGGGCTCCTTTCAACCCCAGGTCAACCCTTTCGCGGCCAGGGCCGGGGCACTGTGGCAGAAGTTCATCCGCCGCGGCGCTAAGATTCGCTTCGGCGATGAAACAACCGTCAACGACATCCACGCCACCTTCGTAGACGCCGCCCTGGGAAGCTGCGGGGAAATCAGCGACTGGGTCGACGGCCGCCACTGGCGCATGGAAGTGGATGACCGCCTGGACCTGTTGAAACTCTTTTACCGGGGCAAATTGCCCGGGTCCATCGACCCCCAGGCCCTGGGTTCCCCGGAATACCGCGCCAAAAAACAATTTATGAAAGATTTCGTCCGGCTCCTGCAAGATATGGGCGCCCCTGAATTCGCCCGGCAATATGAATGGTCTACCTGCAAAAGTCAGCCCAATTGTCTCAAACGCAGTGGCACGGAAAATGATCCTTCCGGCGGATTGGTGGCCGTGGATTTCCGCGCCGGTCTGGCCCTTTTACCCTTCCTGCCCATGAGCCCCGGGGATATTAAACTTATCTTCAAAGGACTGGCCCGCGGCAGCCTGGTGCAATTCGATAGGGGCAGCCTGGAACAATTGGAACGTTTCATGGCGGCCCATGACCGCGACTTCGCCGACATGAGCCCCATGCTGGAAGAATTGAAAACCTGCGAAGATATCTATAGAAATTCCACGCCGGATTTTACCCACAATCATTTAAGGCTGCTGTACAGCAAGAAATTATGGTCTACCATCCTGCAAAGCGCCCGCACCGGCTGGAGAATCAAAAACACCATCGACGATGGCGCAGCAGAAAAGCTTGGCAAAAGCACTATTAAAACAATGATATTCGGTTTTTTGGGGGCGATCCCCATCCTGGGAAGTTTTATAAGGGCAATCTGGGGACGGTCCGATTTGCGCAAACATTACCGCAGTAAGTTGACCGATTGGAATTACATCCAACGTTCGGTTAAAGCCAGGTGCGCCGAAAAAGCCTATATATGGTACAGGGATGAACGGATCAACCGGGTCAAAGCGAAAAAGATCGCCGGTTCGCTTCCCAGGCTTTTCCTGCACATCCCCTTGTCCCTATTGCCCGGGGGTTTGCACCGGAGTTTCACCGACAGGCCGTATTTTAAAGAGCGCTTGTACAATATTCTTATTAAACCCATTAAACTGTATTTCAGTGCGCCTTTGCGCGAAGAATGGCTGCGAGATATGGTATCCCAGGGGCGGGAAAAACACATGATCACGGATAAAGACGCGGATATCATTCTCTCCCGGATAAAAGAACCCTTTATCCAGAAATACTTGAAAAGCCTGGCTGTTCATCTATGCACACTGCCGGCCACTGAGATCGGTTCTATTATTATTGGGGGGATATACGCCCTAACCCACCCGGGCACATCATTTACCGAAGCCATGGCAATAATGGCCGGACTAATGATACTGTTCCAGTTCACGCCCCTTTCGCCCGGTTCCCTGACGCGGGGAGTTTATGTGGTGTACCTGGTAATTAAAGAGCGGAACTATAAAGATTATAACATTGCCGTGTTTCTAGCGTTTTTCAAGTACATCGGGTACCTGGCTTTTCCCATCCAGATGACCTACCGGTACCCGGAGTTGGCCCGTTTCATGGCCGGACATTGGGCCACCGAAGCCGTACACATCGTTCCTATCTTCGGGGAAAAAGGCGCATTGTTGGAACATTGGGTGTTCCAGCTTTTTTATAACTGGCCCTTAACGCTCTGGCGCAGGATGGTTAAACGGATGGAGCGTCGGGCCGAGCAAAAACCCCGGTATTGGCATGTCGGCCTGGTTGCCGCGGGAGCGGCAGCCGTATTGACCGCCGCCGATTACTTTTACCTGCAATTTACAGGGATTATGCCCGGTTTGCAGGATACCTGGTGGTTGGCGGCGCTTATTACTTTCATCAGCGCCGCCGGCGTTACGTTGGGCTGCGGCGAGGCGCCATTATCCAGACGCATTATATCCGCCGCCGCCTGGGGCGTTTTGACCGGCTTGTTTTATACCGCCTTATCCGCCTCTTGGGTGATGCAAGGAAATTTTATCACAAGTGAAATCATTATGAGCGGGATCTGGCGGGTGTTTATTTTTACGATGCTGGCCCCGATCGGCGCGGCGGTCACGGAATTACGGCTCCCGGACCCGGATTTAAAAGCAAAACAATTAACAATTAACCATTAACAATTGACAATTAATAATTAGCTATGAATGAGCTGCACGATTTCATCCTTTATTTTATCCACCAGTTCGGGCCGTTTCGCTTCTACATTCAAGCGCATTAACGGCTCCGTATTGGAAGGCCGGATATTGAATCTCCATTCATCGGTCTCTACAGAAAAACCGTCGATCATATCTGTTTTACCTTTATTTTTGTATAGGTTTACTATTTTTTCGATTATGGGTTTGATATCTTTCACCCGATAATTCAACTCTCCTGATATGAAATGACCCTCCCTAAATGGGTCCATGATTTCGGAGAATTTTTTCCCTTCCTTAGACAAATGTTCAAGAACCAATAGAAACGGGATAATTCCGCTGTCGGCGTAGTAATTATCCCGGAAATAGTAATGAGCGCTCATCTCGGTGGCAAATAAAGCATTCATGGAACGCATTTTATCTTTCATAAAAGTATGACCGCATTTTGAAACGACAGCTTCACTGCCCCATTGTTTTACTGTATTTAAAACGGGCCATATGGTCCGGGGGTCACATATAATAATACCTTTCCCGTACTTTTTAATGACAATTTTCGACAGTAATGCGCCGATATAAACACCGGATATAAATCGCCCCTTCTCATCAAAAAACATTACACGGTCGGCATCCGCATCCCATGAGACGCCGATATCCACATTGGACTTCTTCACAAGCTCTTCAGTTTCTTTTCTATTTTCCGGGAGTAAAGGATCCGGTGCGCCTTTGGGGAAGGAACCGTCCGGTTCGAAATTAAGGGGTATCATCGTGAGACCCAATTCGTTTACGATGCGTTTTACCGGTTTGCCCACAAACCCGAAATTCCCATTAGCCACAAATCTGAATGGACGAATCGCTGACCGATCGACAAAACTCAAGACATGTTTGATATAATCGTTGAGGATATCCTTTTTTTTGAGAGATCCACGTTTCTTTGGTGGAGGAGTTGGGATTCTGTTTTCCTTGAGTGCATCACGCAATTCAAAGAGGCCAGTATCCGAGGATATCGCTGCTGCTTTTTCCCTGACCAGTTTCAATCCATTATACTGACCGGGATTATGAGATGCGGAAATGATAATACCACCGGAGTAGTCATAAAAGCCCACGGCAAAATAGATCATATCAGTTGTCATTTCACCGATATCAACTACATCGATCCCGGAATCCAAGAGAGCTTTAATAACACTTTCCTTTAGAGACGGTGAAGACAGCCTGGCATCCATTCCAACGGCAACAGTTTTGGGTTTAAATATTGCTGCGTAACCCAGGGCGATTTTATAAAATACATCCTCGTTAACTTCCGCTGGGTAAATCCCCCGAATATCATACGCATGGAAAATATCAAAATTCATTCGTCAGTTCTCCTTTTTATTTTCGATTGAAGTATTATATTACATTTCAACAACAATTTCAATCAAACTCTCAACAGAATTTACATCAAATCGGGAACCGAATTTGTTTTCTCAAGCAATAATGATATCCAGCTAACAGTAGGGTGATTCTTGTGCTTACGATTATCCTCTTTCTTGATTTCGAATCCATTCTCCTTGGTGATTTCTTTTAGCTCCTTTAATGAAAAATATACGAACCATCTTTCGCCATTGTGATTATCGAGTTCCTCGGTCATATTTTTAGCATATTTCAAAATTTCATTAAGAGCGCCGTTTCGTGAAAAATCCTCATTCTTATAATGTTCTAAAAACTGGTTGGTATCTATGGTAATCTTTTCTTCATTGACTGTTTTGAGTCTTTCCATGATATTTTTAGTTTTTGGAAATTTTGAAATATAGTCACAATATTCGTCTATTGTTAAGGAGGCAAAGCCAACTTTTTCGATCAACCGGACAAAAAATAAACCACCTTGCTTCAGTCTTTTCGAAATTTTTCTTATCATTGAGGAAATGTCTTCTCGATTGAGCAAATGACAAAGAGATGCATTAGCTACTACAGCATCAAAGTCTCCATCCATAATCGTTTCAATATTATAAAAATCTTCGACAAAAAATCGATTTTTTAATTCCGGGTAATCATTTTGCGCAATAATTACGGCTTCTGAGCTAAAATCGATGCCATAAGGATCACATTTAACCTTTCTATGCAGATAATCGACTTCTTTTCCTGTACCGCATCCTATTACTAAGACCTTACCTGAAATTTTGTCAAGAAATTCTTTTACCTCATTTTCAAGGAATATTTCTCCTATATTTTGGCTATAGTATTTCCCCAGTAATTTATATCTATTCCTTTGTTTTTCAGTCCAATTTTCGAATTCAGCCAGATGTCCGCCTTTCCACTTAAATTCCTTATCTTTAATGGTTCTGCCGGCAAGCATATTATTGCTATTATCACGCCTATTGTGGCGTAGTGTAAAATGTTCAAATGAGCTATCGCCTGGAGTGTGATGAATGTAAATAAAGGGTGTAGCCTGTGTCTGCAGGCCTGAAACCGATTCGCTAAATTCCCTACAGACTATAAAACCGAAAAAAGCTTGTTTATTGATTCCCTGCATCATTTCATAATTACGAGCGCCTCTTACATCGACTACGAAAGCCTTATCTATCGAATCCATCACTTTATGATGGAGTTTGAACAAGTTAACTCCTCCAATCTTGGGGCCATTTTCAATCACACGAAATCTATCCTCATTTTGTAAACCAGGAAAACGTTCAAGAAAATTTTTCACATCATCATAAGTGGCATCGTTACTGCAGCGAGTAGATCGGGGAATAAAATCAATCTGGATTCTTTTGAAACGCTTTATCAGTTCTTCATAGTATTTTAGAAGGAATAAGGTTTCAAGGTAATCATCCGGGAATGATACCAGGTTAAATGAAGATGTGTTATTGGTTTCTAACATATGGAAAAATAAATTCGAGGCATCTATACGGCACTTGCTTTTTGCAACAACCCAAATTTCATTGCCAACGCGAGATACTGCGTCATCTAGTTTTTCATCCGGTTTATTGAGAACTATACCGATTTGAGAATCAATCCTGGAAGTTGCAGCATGACTCGTTTTTTCGTCAATTCCCAATATCCCTGCGGCTATTGATAAATGAAGCCAATCTTTTTGAGTCGGATTTTTATTTCTTTCTAACCAGGAGATTACTTTATAGATGAAATCTTTACGATCTACTGTCAGATTGGGGTAGATATTTAAATCATAATCGGGGTAACCAGCCAAAATCGTCATAATTATCCGGTGTATAATATCTGAATATTCTTGATACCATATATTTTTTTTAAGGCATTCGGCACCCTTTGGACTTTGTGTTAATAATAATTTGACCTTGTCATAAATTTCCCGATCTATTGAATTTTGTAATAAATATGGAGATATTTTCCTGATCAATTCCAAATCGGCTTTGACAATAGCATCAAGCCAATCATCAAATCCCACGGGAGATTCTAAAAATTTAGAATCTGTTGATACCTGCTCCAATGTAAATGTCCCGGGTTTGTAATTTTTATCGCATATTTTTAAAAGTAATGCCCTCTCAGGCTTGTCATTTTGATAACCTAAAATGGCTTTCTGTACTTTATTCCAGCATTTTTCACGATTGTTGCAAAATATACTTTCCAAACAGTGGCTTAAGATATGGGAAATTTTACTCTCCGCCCAATTTTCGTTGAAAACTCCATCTTTGATGAGAGGGATTATATGGGGAGATTTTATCATTTCTTTTAAAGAATTAGAAATTGTTTCAAACCATTTAGACTCCGCATCTGCTCCATTTTTATCAAAAAAATATTCAGGTGTACTCCCTACATCCTTTCCATACATATAAAGATTGATGTGGCAAAGTTCTTCGTCAACAATAATTGTGCGGAAACGGGGCATGTAACTGGTCAGAAAGACTTCAAACGTAGAGGGTTTTGAGGAAGCTTCAAAGATATTTTTGAGGATTCCAATCGATTGTATTGTCTGGTTATAAGCCGATCCCTTACTCTCGAGAATATGGAACGGCTCATGTGCTTTTGCATAATTGGAATATGGGTTTAATAAAGTTATCGTTACATTAATGCCTTTAGTTAATAATGTTACCAGTGTACCCTCAAAACTTGAGCTTTTTGAAAATTTATCCAATGTATGCCCTGAGATAATCATGGAGTGCTTCGCATTCGACATAACTTCATGTAAAGGCAAATTTTCGTCATGATGTGGAACTTGAGCAGTAATGCTCTGTATTAATGAAATTAACTTCTTAAGACTATCTTCAAATTTGGAATCCTCAGAAAAATCAGCCCATTGGAGCGTTTCAAGGAAGCCTGGCAGTTTCGTCCTACGGAGAATTACCGGGATAATTCGTAATTTTTTATATTCCTTATTCCCCTTAGATAGGTGCATTGCTAGTTCATATTCTAATATTACCCACTCTGATTCCATAGCTTCCGGAGAAACAAATATAGCAAAGGTAATACTTTCCTCTAGCCCTTTTTGTATAGCTTGGACAACAGATTCTCCCGGGAGAATATTTTCTTTATCTTGCCAAACACTTATTCCCGCTTTGTTTAACGCATTTTTTATTTTTTCAACCTTATCCTGGTCTTTGCTGTGATAACTAAGAAAAACGTCATATTTATAGTTCATATAAATACCTCCTGATGACTCATTAGACATCATGATAACATATGGGAAAAAATTTTTCAAGTGCCGTCTCCTGGAAATTCTTGGAAATTATTCCGAACGGAGGGCAAAAAATAACTGAACCCTGCCCCCCCCCTTATCTCTTCAACTTTTTCTCGGCTTACAAAACTGAATAGTCATTTTGGGGGTATTGAAGAAAATGGATATTGGTGGTAAATATCCAGGTATGAAAATAGGATTAAATGCAATTTTTTTTATTGCTCCCGATAAAAAAACGGGGGCGTCTTTCGGAATCACGGCGACTGTCGGGACATCATCATCGCAGATATGTCTAATCCACCAGGCGAATTACCTCCTGAATCAATTGCTGCGGTAACTGGAAAAACAATTCCTACAGGACGGCGGTTTCACCGAAAAGCGTTACCAAGCTCGATAGGATTATAGGAAAACGGAAAACTTTTTTTTAATCAATTAGCAGTGCCAATATCCCCTGGATGTTTTATTCTAATGCAATCCTGCAACCGTAAACCTTACAAATGCCGAGAGTATTTTTCTGAGTGTCCCTTAAATTTCTCTTGACTTGATAAATAAAATGGAAAGAAAGCCCGGCAGCAGGAACGGCGCGCTGGCGTGCTGACGCGTTGCGGTTTGGGTTATTTCATCCTCAATGGGATTTCGGGACCATTTTCTTTATTTCCACGGCTGAAAGACCGGTATATTTCGCTATGGTTTCTATAGGCTGCCCATCGTCCAACATCCTGGCGGCCATTTCCTTTGCTTTCTTGACAAGTCCTGCTGCCATTCCTTTTGCCATTCTTTTTTCCATTCCTTTTTCAAGCCCTCTTTTCGTGGCGCTTCTTACCATGTCTCTATCCCAACTCGCGACATATTCCATTATATTACTCCTAAGCTTCTTGTATAATTTCTTCTGGCTGTTTCTTTACCGGGAGTTTCTAGTTTTTTCTTAGGCATTATACTCACTCTTCCAGGCGAATAATACCAGAAAAACGGTTTTATTTCAATTGGGAAGAAAAAATTGGTCTGTCCCGTTCTTTTCCACAATGAGATGTTGGATGAGATGCTCTGGTACATCGATCGTATCCCGGTAATTGGCTACGCTGTCTTTGAATTTTTTAAAAGTTACATGTATGAGAAAAGGGGCATGATCGAAGTGGAAGTAAAGAAAATCCTTGAGAATAAGCCGGATGAAAGAATACCTTAAGCGTCCCAAAGTCCGGGGAATTATTCGAATATCCCCAATTCGCCTCTGCCTCAATTACAAACCCATACCATAATCCGATCATTATAAACCCCAGGCTATACCATGACAACGTTCTCGAATACTTTAAAGGCATCCGGTTTCTTTTCAAGAATTTCACAAAAAGTAATGAGATTCGTTTCTATTTCCTCCAACATTACTTTACACAGCCCTCTTTTCCTCTTGTGATCAAAATCCGCTCCCTTATGAAAATCTTTAAAACACTTCTTACATAATCGCAGCGCCCAACAATTACTGCACTCTTTAAAAAATTCATCATAGGCCGTGATGAAATCAAATATTCTTTTAAAATTCAAACCGTTTTCCACATCCCCGATCTCATAATTGGCTCCGACTCGTTCACACATGAAAAATTTACCTTTGGTATTGACAAGTAATCGCCGTTGACCGGGTAAGCAAGCGCCAAGCGGAGGGATTGTTTCGTCCAACGTCTGCATTTTTCTGCGGGAAATGGCAAAAAAGTCATCTAAAAGAAGCGATTTTTCAATGGTCAACCGGTCGTACTGCCCCCGGATTAGTGCTTTTTTGTATTTCATGCGTAACTTATGAAATTCAACAGGCAATTTTTTTAACTCATCTTCAAGATCAAAATCATGGAAAAAGGTGGTATCGCAACCATTTACAGGATTAATGATAACACTTTCCTTTATAGGCTCAAAGAGTTTTCTCCTGGAGAAAAAAGCAATGACTGAAGCAAAGGGATATGGCGGTGAAATAACGGCATTGATAGAGACTTTGTCTTTAAAATAGACTGGGTAATACCTTTTAATTTTTTTCAGATTGGCCAGGGTAGTATCAAAGGTTCCTTTGCCGGAAGGGAAAACGCGATATCGGTCATGCATTTCTTTCGGCCCGTCAAGACTGACCATGATCATCATATTGTTGTCGGCAAAAAACGAGATGTCCTCATCCGTCAATAAAGTCCCGTTAATGGTAAGACTGAAAGAGAATCGATCAAGCACACCTTTTTCTTTTGTATAACCTACGATTTTTTTTATTAAATTCAAATTTAAAATGGGTTCTCCACCGTAGAAACTGATTACCGGCCGCATTTTCTCCGATTTTCCTTTACTGTTCTCAATAAAGTACTCTACCGCCTTTATCGCGATATCCACAGGCATATCTTCCTCTCCGTGTCGGCGCGAATATGAATACCGCCCGGAGAATGTACAATATTTGCATCTCTGGTTGCATCGGGAAGTAACCTCAAGAATGATCTGGTTGAGATTATGTTCCAGGTTTTTTTTAATATGCTCGGTGGAAGTATAACCGCAAGAAATGAGCGGTCTATGACTTGAGAATAATCGATGCTTATGCTGTGCATCTTCAATTTCTTGTATACTTTTCAGTATTTCTTTCTCTGAATACCGGTGTTGCCATTTGTCTATGATAGCATGGGTATCTTTGACGCCGATTTCTTCGATAATGTCATACAGCGGGTTATTGACCCGTATCACTTCGTTGCTGTTGACATCATAGATATAAGGGCCGCTTTTCGTCTTAAATCTCTTTACAAACGGTTTCTTCATCATTTAATTCTTGTTGCCTCACCAACTTATCGAGAATCAGAGTTCGTACTTATATTCATAGATCATCATTAGTCTATACTGATCGATGATGAACAAGCGATCATCATGAACATATATTCGGTCACAAAACACCGAAAGCCTTTTGGCGGCAATGACCTTTCCTTTGGAGTCAAAAATTAATAACCGCTGCAAGTCTGTTTTTCCCGGGAAATCGTTTGAAGACCTTTCACCTGGGCCGGTGATATAATATATTTCTTTTTGCGCCAATAGGCGATCATTGGCTACCAGGAAAATCCTGCCTTGCCGGTCGACAGTAAAGTCGGATGAAGGCCCCTGCTTTATTTCAGCGTTACTGCGTGAAACCTGGGGAATAACACCATTGGGGGACAGGTTAATTTTAAATGTTTCATATGGGACTTCATAAGTTACTGTCGCCAACAACTGCCCATTGCCGGATAACTTTTGATAAATAGGAAACCTGCCATATAGCATAAAAATGTCTCCTTTATCGTCCAGCAAGTGTGAAATAGACTCCTGCGCGCATTCTCTGACGGTTTGCGTCTTGACTGAATTCCGATAAGTATATTCTTCATCATGACAGGGAAGGGTTAAAATATCTTTTTTCCAGTTCCCTTGTAAATCGAGTAACGACAGCGCCCATTTTTTCTCATCCTCTTTTTTGGGTAAGTACAAAAGTACTTCATCTTTGGGAGAGATACAAAACCTGGTTACAATCGAACTACCCGTGCGAAAGCTCCGGATATATTTCCCTTCCCGGTTAAACACCTGGAGCCGATAGTTGAACGTATCCGAAACGACAATATTATTATTACCGGTAAAAGAAAGTGAAGATGGCCCCAACATATCGGCGGGGCCCTGGCCACGTTTCCCAATGGAACGAATAAAATTTCCTGCTTTGTCAAATACCTGGATGCGATGGTTCCCGGAATCCAGTATATAAATCCTCCCCTCTGCATCGATTTTAATATCCCCTGGGCAGCGAAAAAACTGGTTTTCATCATCCGTATCCTCATCTCCCCACACGCGAACCAGGGTTAATTTTATCTTGCCTTCGCAGGCATCGATATCCTTGAGGGTATTGGCGGTATAAGACGATTCACCCTGGAGGCGAAAGAGTATACCGAAAGCCAATACCAGGAATGTAAGTGTTTGCATTTTGAAATATCGATTTAGCATGATTTCTTTTCTCCTTTAGGACGTCTTAGCAAATCATTGTTTTAAAATAGAGGGGGTTTCCCCCCTCCTTGAGTTGATAATAAATACATTCTTTCACAGGGTCAAAACCAGATTTGCACTTGCATCTTATATGATTTGTCAAAGCCGGAAACGCCACCTACGCCATCACTACATCCACAGGCGCAGCCACTTTGAGCTTGTTTTCCGGAAGTAAATGCCTCCTGGGGAATACAGCCACAATAGAAATAATCACTGGTTGGTTCTAACTCAACGCCTCCGCGAATGAGTTCCATCCCAGGCCCCAGCGGCTCGGGTTTTTGTTTTTTTGAATTCATATTATCCTCCTAAGATATTTATTTGTATTGATATCAATGAATTGCACGCTCCATCAAATAATCAAGCCCCCCGGGATTATCTTCCATCAATGTACAAAGGTACTCCATAGATTTTGTTTTATGGTTTTTTAAAAAAGCGCATCCTTTAGAATTCTCATTGGGACACATAACTCCATCTTTAAAGGCATCTCTAAAGCATAAATCGCAAAATCTGGCGGCCCAGCAGCAAGAGCATTGAGGGAAACGTAGTTCCATATATCGATCGATATAATTTTTTTTAATTGTTTCTATATCGACGCCGGAATAAACATTCCCGATTGGAGGGGTATTTGTACTGATCCTCTCACAAAGAAAAAAATTTCCTGAAATCGTGACAAATAATCTTCTTGCGCCGGGGACACAGCATCCATTGAGATTAATCCTGTGATATGGGGTCTTATTCAGCGGACGCTGCATAAGCCTGGTAAGCGAATACTCCATAATGTAATCGGCTAATGGATTCGATTGGCCCTGGTGATTGAATTTCAGGCGAAATTTTTCGAAAGCCCATTCATGCATCGTTTTATCTTCAGGGGTTTGCGCCTTAAAAAACGACCCGGGGGGAATAGTGCCCGGCGTTGGATAAGCAATATTCCCGGATAATTTCGCAGGTATCCATTCATTTTCTTCCCATAACCTTGCAATATCGTCCAGTCGTTTACTGGAAAACGGGGGAGTATAAACCATACTTAATTTCAACTTCTTCTCGGCCAGGTCGCCATATGCATCGATCAAGTACCTTAATCCTCTCATCGAATCGCTATAGCTTCCAGTCTTATTGGGGTATTTACGGAAACTATTATGAATTTCTTCTGGGCCATCGATACTCAACAGCACAAGGAAATTGTTCTTTCTAAAGAATTGCGCCATTTCCTGTGTCAGCAATGTCCCATTGGTGGTAATTGAGAAATCAATTTTTTTATTTTTAAACAACTGTTTTGAATAGGCTACACACCATTCGATGAGAGGAAAAGCAAGTAATGGCTCCCCACCATAAAAGGTAATGCCAACCTTATCTTGTTTATAAGAATGCTCCTTTAAATAAATGAGTGCTTTTTCCGCAACATCGGTGCTCATATCACTTTTCCCGTGAGATCTATTTTCCTTATAATCGGGATTATATATGCAGTAGCCGCATCTGAGGTTGCACTGCTCCGTGACTTCTAAAATAATCATTTCCAGGTATGATTGAATCATTTCAACGGCATCGCATTTTCCTGAGGTATAATAGAACTCTTCAGCCTTTTTGAACTTCAATATATTTTGAGATTTAACGGCGTCGTTTATGGAGCCTGCCGCGTAAAGAAATTTTTCTTCGCCATGTTTGGCCAAAAACGCCTGGATAGAACACTCAACATCCATGGAAAACAAGTATTCCAGGAGTTCGAAAACAAGATCATCGCACCCCAGTATTTTATTGGTACCGGTATCGTAAAGATACCCGCGGGAATCAGTCCTGAATAGCATTGCCAGCGGTTTTGTGCCATCCCATATCTGCTTAAAATGGTTTTTAAGAGCTTCTGTTTCATTATCGCGTGCAGTGTTAAGTCCAGTTGATTTACTGTTAATCTTTTCTGTCATATCTTTCTCAAAGGAATCAGATAGATGTTATTATATCCAATATTACCATAGTAAAAAAAATTTGTCAAACAAAAAAAGTTTCACCTTGATGCCCGATTCCCTCATTTATTTAAGACGGTTCGTTGGTAGGTTTGGATTTCGCCTTTAAAAGCAAGTCGTTAGGCGTTCTACACTCCCTAAAAAGTTAATGGGCAATTGCATTAAGCGAATCAGGAACCAAATGGGCGTCAACCAGAGACAGTTTGCCAAAAGCCTCGAGATTTCCAGCGGGTATCTGTCCGAAATCGAAGCCGGAAAAAAGAACCCGGGGATCGAGGTGCTAAATAAACTATTCGAGACATACAGCGTCAACATTTCTTTCCTGTTTACCGGGGAAGGGGATCTCTTTATCGGCCCACACAAAAAAGAAACCTACATACCGGGGCAGAAGAATACCGGGATACTTGAGGAAGCCGATTTATTAGAGGAGCTGTCCCGGTATTTGAAACATATCCATATTGTCCGGTTCGCCGTACTGGAATTTTTCCAGAGCTATTTATTTAATAAAAAGGGCATGATAGATAAAGAGATAAAAAAATATTCAGAGCAAGCTAAATTGAAAAAAGACGATAACTAAGACTATAAAATCATTTAGAGCCCTCCCACCAGGCAAATCTCCCATTTTCCTTTGAAAAATCAAAAAAAATATTTTTTCCCGGACAAATGATTTACACTGTTCCATAGTGTTTTCCCTTGGTGAAATATGTTAGATACAAATTGCTTATATTCTTTTGGTTTGGCCGATTCGATTGGCCATATTTTATTCAATAGAGAAAATCAGCTTGATAAAACAAAGTTCAAACCCTTGAGCCAGTCGAATAGATTTATTTTAGCTGGCCTGAAATCACCGTCTTTAATAGGTTCGGTAAAAATCACCCCCCTCATGTTTCGGATGGGTTCATTGCAAAATTTTTCAAAATGAGGGGTCACTAAAAACCCTCCCGATAACCTCAATAACACTGAATCTCGAACAAAAAATCACCTTTGCTGAACAGGACCCAAATGAGGTTATTCTGAAAAATGCTCCGGGCTGGGGGGAAAGGATACAATTAGATATACGAAACCTAAACCAAATTAGTGGCCGCACTGGGGAGACTCTTTTAAGTGGTTGGGAGACTCTTTTGAGCGGTTGGGAAAGAGTTTTGGGTGGATGGGAGACTCTTTTGAGCGGTTGGGAAAGAGTTTTGCGTGGTTGGGAGACTCTTTTAAGTGGTTGGGAAAGAGCTTTGAGCGGATGGGAGACTCTTTTAAGTGGTTGGGAAAGAGTTTTGAGCGGCTGGGAGAGAGTTTTAAGCGGTTGGGAAAGAATTTTGAGCGGATGGGAAAGAGTTTTAAGCGGTTGGGAAAGAATTTTGAGCGGTGGGGAAAGAGTTTTAAGCGGTTGGGAAAGAGTTTTGAGCGGTTGGGAAAATTTGAGAGGCAGTAAGAATACTTTGGAAAGAAGTAATGCCCTTTGCCGACCGGGTAATAAGGGCAAAAATATAATATACATCAAATATAAAAGGAGACAAACATGATGAAAAAAATCTATACCCACGGATATTTCCTGGAAAGCTCGCGAATGCTAATTCAAAACTCAAAGGATGATGAACAAATCAGCGCCCTCATTCTGCCCTATAAAGTAAACGAGCAGAAATTAGAGGAAGGACTGACACTATGCACCAGGGCCTATAAGGTAGAAAATCTGCAAATCAAACTACAT
>JAPKZK010000030.1:0-2500 GCA_026393835.1 Candidatus Aminicenantota bacterium
GGGTGCGTTATCGATGCTCCAGAAATCCCTGTATTGAACTTTGGAACCCGCCCGCTTGCTTAAGATTTTTGTTATCGCGGCAGTTAATGTGGTCTTACCGTGGTCTACATGACCGATGGTCCCGATGTTCAAATGCGGCTTACTCCTGTCAAACTTTTCCTTTGTCATTTCTAACCTCCTAATTTAAGGTATAAATGCCCAATTGATTGGTTAAGACTTCATGCATCTTTTTTTCGGGCATTTCGATATAATCCTGGAATTCCAACGAATAATTGGCCCGACCCTGGCTTAATGTCCGGATTGCCGTGGCATATCCGAACATGTTGGAGAGGGGAACCAATCCATCGATTATATGTAGATTATTTCTTACATCCATTTTAGTGACTTTGCCTTCCCGCGCGTTGAAATCGCCGATGACTTCGCCCAGGTATTCGTCCTGGACAATGATTTCTATTTTCATAATGGGTTCCATTAAGATGGGTTTCGCTTCCCGGAAGGCTTTTTTAAACGCCGCGGCCGCGGCAATCTTATAAGCCAGCTCGGTGGAATCTTCCTCATGATAAGACCCAGCCAATAAGGTGGCTTCGACATAAAGGACCGGGAACCCGGCCAATACCCCGACTTCCATGGCTTCTTTGACGCCTATTTCAATAGCGCTAAAGTATTCCGCCGGGATAACACCGTTTTCTATCCTGACTGTGAACTTAAACTTCTCGGGCCCGGGGAGCGGCGCCACTTGCATTACGACATGTCCATACTGGTTTTTCCCACCGGTCTGCTTGATATACTTTTCTTCACCGACGGCAGGAACCCGGACAGTCTCATGATAAGCAACCCTGGGTTTACCCATCCTGGTCTGGAGGTTAAATTCGCGTTTCATACGTTCCCGAATAACCTCCAGGTGTAGTTCACCCATGCCAGCCATAATCGTCTGGCCAGTATTGGAATCCAAATGAACTTTGAATGTGGGATCCTCGGCGCTCAGTCTTGCCAGTACTTCATCCAACCGATCGTGATCGGAGGTTAACCTGGGTTCGATTGTGGCCGAAACGACGGGTTCGGGGAAAACAATGGCATCCAGTACGATTTGATTTTTCTCGTCGCAAAGGGTGTCGCCGGTGGAAACATCGTTTAAGCCTACTGTGGCGGCGATGTCGCCGGCACGGACTTCTGCGAGTTCTTCCCGTTTATTGGAATGCATTTTAAGCAAACGGGGTACACGGATGCGCCTGTTTTTGTTGGGATTGTAAACGGCGCTGCCGGTTTTGAGCACGCCGGAATAGACCCTGAAATAAACTAATTGGCCCACAAAGGGATCGGTCATTATTTTAAAGACCAGGGCTGAAAAGGGTTCTTTTTCATCCATTTTTCGGCTGATTCTCTTTTCGATCTTTGGTACGAAGCCCTGGATTTCCGCCTTGTCGGCGGGAGAAGGTAAATAATCGAGAATGGCATCTAATAAATTGTGGATGGCTTTCTTTTTAAAAGCTGCCCCCATGACGACGGGAACGCCGTTGTTGTCGAGACAAACACGACGCACGGCGGCTTTTATCGCCTGTTCGGAAGGTTGTTGTTTTTTTTCCAATACCAGGTCCATCAGTTCCAGGTCCAGCCCGGTCAATTTTTCGATCAGGGTTTCCCGGTGCACTTCAGCTTCTTCCAGGTATTCCGGCGGGACATCGGAAACGGTGAGTATATGTTCCGCGTCGAAAAATTCTTCGTTGTACCGGTAGGCTTTCATAGAAATGAGGTCGATAACGCCTGCGAATTTGTCTTCGATGCCGATGGGGATTTGAAGAAGTAATGTTTCAGCGCCTAATTTTTCTTCGATTTGATTGACTACATCGCTGTAATCGGCGCCCACCCTATCCATTTTATTGATAAAAACGATGCGGGGTATTTTGTACCTGGAAGCCTGGTACCAGACTTTTTCTGTCTGGGGCTCGACGCCGCCCACGCCGCATAAAACGATAATGGCCCCGTCAAGGACGCGAAGGGAACGCTCCACTTCGGCTGTGAAATCGACATGCCCGGGTGTATCGATGATGTTGATGCGATAATCGTTCCAGTAACAGGTGGTTGCGGCGGCAGTAATGGTTATTCCCCGTTCTTGTTCCTGGTCCATCCAGTCCATCACCGCGGTGCCGTCGTGAACTTCCCCCATTTTATAGGTGACCCCGGTATAATACAGGATTCGTTCGGTAGTGGTGGTTTTACCGGCGTCGATATGAGCCATCAAACCGATGTTACGAATTCTGTTGGGGTCCATTGGATTTCTCGTTCCCTTACCACCGGTAATGCGCAAAGGCCCGGTTGGATTCCGCCATTTTGTGTACGGTCTCTTTTTTCTTTATGGCTCCACCTTTTAAATTGTAGGCATCCATGAGTTCGCCTACCAATTTTTCTTGTAAGGATTTGCCGGAACGTTCCCTGGTATTATGAACGAGCCACCGCAAGCCCAAAGAATAGGACCGTTCCTTCCTGACATCCATGGGCACCT
>JAPKZK010000030.1:10000-95955 GCA_026393835.1 Candidatus Aminicenantota bacterium
CCGGTTTGAAATAGGTTGGCTATTAACGATATCATCCCGGTTCCACATATGCCCCTGGGTTTGACTTTGCCTATGGTTTGATAGGTAGGCATCCCGGTTTGGGGATGGATATGGACTTTTTCTATGGCGCCGACGGCGGCGCGCATGCCTTGCTCGATACCCCCGCCTTCAAACGCGGGCCCGGCGGAACAGGCGCAGGTCATTAAGAATTCACGGTTCCCAATCACTATCTCGCCATTGGTCCCGATATCGATGAATAGTCCGACGTCCGCTGTTTCCCGGGCGATACCGGTGCATAATAGCCCGGCGGTAATATCCCCGCCGACATAACTTCCCACGGCGGGGGATATGTATACGATGGCCTGGGGGTGGATTTCAATTTCTATTTCCCCGGCGGTTAAAGGGGGTATTTCCAATATGGTGGGGGTATAGGGTTCGAGACGGATATATTCGGGGGGCAAGCCGAGGAGTAAATGGATCATGGTGGTATTGCCTGCGACAACGGCGCCGCCGATGTCTTTATTATCGACTTCATTTCCTTTGCATAGTTGGTTTACGAGGTGATTAACGGTTTTTAATACCCGCTGACGGAGTTCTTCCAAGCGTTGGGGTTTACGGGCGTAATTGATGCGGCTGATGACATCAAGCCCGCATTCGACCTGGTCATTGTAAGCGGTCTGTGTGGCTAATACGGCGGCTGAGGGGAGGTGCACCAGTTGTACGGCGACGGTGGTGGTGCCGATATCGACGGCCAGGCCAAAATGCCGGGCGATGCGGTCGCCGGGTTCTATTCGTATTACCTGGAAACGGCCAGGGGTTTCCGCCAGGGTAACGGTGACTTTCCCGTTTTCGCCCTCACGACGAAGGGTTTCCGCGATTTGGGGGATAATGGGTAAGGGATAATGGATGTCTTTTTTTTCTACTTTCTGGTGGAGGGCCCGGGTTAATCGGTCGAGGTCGGAGTGACCGTCGGCCAATTGGGGTTGGGGGACTTCCAGGACGATTTTGCTCGACAGGGGTGTGGGTTGCCATTCTTTTGGAAAGAGGTCGCAGCGCACGAGACAGGTGTCATCGGTTTCATCGATGAATTGGCCGCCTTCCCTGCCGATTTGTTCGGAGATTTCTACGGATACGGGTTCATCCAGGATTTTTGTTTGACAGGCCAGTACATATCCCCTGGAAACGGCGGCGGGTGATAATACACCGAGGCTATCGGAATCCACTTTCCCGGATATGATGCGGGCGATGCATTTGCCGCAGGTGCCTTTGCCACCGCAAGGGGCTTCGATTTCTATTTGAGCTTCCCGGGTTGCTTCCAGCAGTTCTGTGCCAGACGGCGCATCGACCGCTTTCCCGGATGGTTGGAAGGTTATGTTCGGCATGATTGCGATAATTGTGACGGCACTGCCGTCATAATTGGATAATATCTAAAAAACTGGATAATCCTATAAATATCCCTCCTGTTTAACCCGATGTCTTCAGCCAAACTATCTACTAATCTGTCCCCATAATCCGCCTCATTCATATCATATCCTCTTCCCTCTCATTCACCAGTTCTTCGACCGTCAAATCCAACTCCATTTTTCCGCTCATATTAAGGATTTTCTTTCTTTTTAAAGCTCTTAACATATCCTCAAGAGCGTTTTTTATTAGGCGTGTTTTGTTTCTTTCACCGGTTTCAATGACCAAATCATTAATCAGAGCATCGGGAAGATTTAATGTTGTCCTCATGCTGACCTCCAACCGGTATTATATTTAAGTAATCTCAATATGTCAACTATGAATCAAGGGCAGGGAAAAAGGTAGAGCGGAAGCGAGGAAGCGAGGAAGAGCGGAAAAAGATAGAAAATCCCCGGCGTACCGTTGCGTTTCGGAGCGTTACCGTTGTGTTTCGGAGCGTTACCTTTGCATTTCGGAGCGAGACATTTGTAATGCGGAGCATGGCCTTTGTAATGCGGAGCGTGACCTTTGCATTGCGGAGCGTGACCTTTGCATTGCGGAGCGTGACCTTTGCATTGCGGAGCATGACCTTTGTAATGCGGAGCGTGACCTTTGCATTGCGGAGCATGATATTTGCATTGCGGAGCGTGACCTTTGCATTGCGGAGCATGATATTTGCACTGCGAGGCATGACCATTTCATTGCGCGCCGTGACCGTTTCGTTTCGAGGCGTGACTGTTTCAAGCCGAACCGGGGATTAAAATAACGGGAGTAAATCAAAAATCAAGAGGTTTACTCACTTTAGGCCTAATATCTACTATTATTTCTTTCCGGGCCGGGTAATTATCACAACCTCTTTCGATGAATACGAAATGATAATTCCCCACAAATCCCGGTCCAGGGGTCCAATAAAATTTCCCGGCGTTTGTATCAAGCGATGAACCGATGGGAAGCGCCCTGGGTTGATTCCCTACCCGCATATAGCCCGTCAATATGGGATTTCCCCCGGAAATATCGATCTCAACAGGGTCCAACTCTTGTATTGCGATAGTATATATTCCTTGCTCATCCGCAGCGATATCATGAATGGTTTCGTCAAATCCTTTCCTGATCCTCAGCGATTCAGAATTATTTATCGGGATATCTTCAATGGAAGAGCTTGAGAAACCGATAAGGTCATTTTGATGTTGCCGGTTTTGTCTATATTGGGATTGAGCGCTCGCCTGTCCTGTATTGGCAATCGAAAAATACCGGCTGCCGATTCCATCTGCATCTCCTTCACTATCGGCGGCTGTCCAGTAAATCGTATGAATACCGTTTTCATATGGGGTCGTATCCAGGTAAAAATACCCTATTGCGCCATTGCTGTTGGTATAACCGGGGAATAACGCGGAAATATCTCCCCTATAAATATTATATGTGGGGTGACAGATATTTTTTCCATCCACCCATATATTAATGGTAGAACCATCCTCTGGAATTTTATCGGGCTGCGGGGTTAACACCCAACCCCAATTAACAAAGCTTTTTCCCGATACATTTCCTCCTTGTGCGGGGGTATCGATCGCTCCAAATGGTTTTACTGCATGTGCATTGTCGCAGGTAATGGTTTTAACACCCAATGTGATTTGATTACCCTCCGCATCTGTTGCTATGGCATGAATCTTGTATTCTCCATTTCCTCCATCCGGCAAGAAGTTTGTAAGCATCATATACCCCCAACCTGCTTTGTAATTCATGGGATATCCTGGATATGACTGCTCCACATCCGGTCTTGCGCCTTCAACGAATATGGCGTCGCCAATATAGATGAGGTCCCCTACTTCTCCGCGATATAATTTTACATTTTCAATTCCGATATCATCCAGCGCCCAACCGGTAAAAGGAACATTGCCGGACACCGCAGTGCCATCCACAGGAGTTGAAAAGTGTCCGAAAGGCGGTTTTGTTTGCCCTGGACTATACACCGTCAAGGTAACATTTATCGTTTGGGGAGAATTGCCTGCGTTAGGGTCTGTAGCGGTAATAAGCCCTGAATAAGTTCCTGCCTCTAACCCGGCTGGATTAACCGATACGGTGACCAAACCCGGGCCCGTACCAGTGGTGGGATTACAGGAGAACCATGCTTTATCGCAGGTAATCCACCATATCGGTACATCATTTGGATTAGAACTTTTAGAACTAACCGTAAAAATTTGATAATTTGTCTGTATAGGCCATATGACCCCAAAAGAGAGATTAATCTTATCTAAATTTATTTCATAGGGCGGTGTAGGATCGTCATTTTCAATCAATGTCACAAAGGCATCATAACAATCTTCATGAGGATTCACCGGTGTACCCCAGGTGTCGGAACTCGATCCGATTATATATAAATATCCTTTACTATCAATTGCCATAGCATTACCGATATCATCACCCGTCCCTCCGAGGAATGTATTCCAATCGATCTTATGATCATTAGAATTTAATTTGGCCACAAAGGCATCGGTAGAGCCGCCGTTAAAGGAATTCAAAGGGGTACCCCACGTGGCAGTACTAAATCCGGGTACATAGATATTCCCACTGGCGGATAGTGCTATTCCTGTACAAGCATCATCCCCATCCCCACCCAGGAACGTATTCCAATCTATTTTTCCATCTACAAGCCCGGCCACAAAAGCATCACCAGTGCTAGCGGTAAAGGGATCCTTCGGTGAGCCCCAGGTGGTAGAACTTTTCCCGGTTACATAGATATCACCACCATTTATTGCTATGTCATGGCCAATATCTCCACCACCCCCTCCAAGAACGTGTTCCACTTCAACTCCCCTTTATAATCAAACTTGGCCAAAAAAGCATCAACATCTCCGTTAAAAAGATTAACCGGATAGCCCCAGGTGCATTCACTTTTCCCAGTAACAAAGATTTCACCTATGCTATTTATTGCTATGCCTTCTCCATAAGCTCCAGCCGGTAAGTTTTTTTTCCATTTCAGGATTCCCTTTGAATCCAGTTTAGCCAAAAAGGTGTATCCGGCTATATAGATATTCCCCATGCCGTCTATTATTATATCTTGAGGGATATCACCATCTAAAAAGGTGAGCCACTTCAAGTCACCTAATGGATTTAGTTTAGCTACAAAAACATCATGATATTCAGTATCAAAGAGTTTAATCAGGCTTCCCGTGATGATGTCAGTCCAGCCGGTAACATAGATATTCCCTTTAGTGTCTAAGGCTATCCCCATGCCGGAATCACAGTCACGCCCCCCCAGGAAAGTATTCGCAATCCCATCATTCCACTGCCACACCTGGGCATTTTTTATCTTTGGCTGCTGCGTAAAACCAGCAAACAACGCAAAAACCACAAAAACCATAAAAAACGAAAGTATCACTCTTTTCATATGTTCCTCCTAGAATTGCAGGAGAAAAAAATGCCGGGCGAAATTTTTGCGCCACTTAATGTTCCCAATTCCCGGCATTCTTCAAAAAAAGCTTCAATGGCCTCTTTTATGGCCGCTTTTGCTTCATAAATGGTCTCTCCGAAACTGGAAACATTCAACTCCGGGGATAATGCCACATAAACATCATCCTCTTTAAATATTTCAACTCTTATCGATTGGTTCATCCTACCTTTTCTCCATTTCAATATTATAATACATCATTCCATTTGTCAACAAAAATTGAGAATGTTTGAAAGGTGCAGATTTGGCGCAGGACAAAATACCCACCTCCCGGGAGAGATAAAAAGTAAAAATTAAAAACGAAAAATGAAAAACTAAAAACGAAAAAAAACTTTCGAGAAATTCAGGGGGGAAAGACCGGGGAATATTTCTTATTCCAAGCATCCTTCTTTATTGGAATTATTATTTGAGTGAGGTATAAAAACAAAAAAAAGTATTGACAAAGGGAATGAAAAAAGTTAAATTATTACCGGATCAGAAAATAGAAAACAGATCTGTTTGGAGGTACGGTATGTTATTTCATGTAGTACTGGAAAAAGCAGAAGATGGCTGGATTGTAGCGGAATGTCCTTCGCTTCCCGGGTGTGTATCTCAAGGGAGTGATGAGAAAGAAGCAATGGAAAACATTAAAGAGGCAATTATTTCCTGGTTGTGGGCTGAAGATCAAAAAGCCTTTGAAATGATACCTGAATATTCAAAGCAAGAAGCTCTCGTGGTATCAATTTAAAATCCCAATATGGCAAGATTAGCGAATATTTCCGGCAAAGAAGCTGTAAAAACATTTAAAAAATTCGGATGGCATATAGTCGGTCAGGTAGGCAGCCATGTGGTGATGACAAAATCAGGTATGAGAGTTAATTTATCGGTGCCTCAGCATAAAGAATTGTCTATCGGGTTACTAAGAAAGCTTATCAGTTATGCAGGTATTGAAGTTGATGAATTTTTAGAGGAATGCAAATAAAACCACTTCTTTTTTGGTCCCGGATTTTCCCCCTACCTTTAGAGGCCAAGTCCCCAATCCCCTGATTCAACATATCGGTTATTTGGATTTTTGGGGAAAATCGGCTGCCTCCATTCGATTTCTGTTCATTCAATCATTGTGTTATCCCTACGCAATGGGTCCGTGTTTGTCGCGGCGCGTGTGTTCGTCCGTGGCTAAGTGCCTGCCCCCTTGGTGTTTCTTTGTGCCTTGGTGCCTTGGTGGCTATTTTCAAGGTTTCGCCATTGAAATAACATTCCATTTCAGGTAAAATCCTTTAATAAAGACCAGGAGGTAGAACAGCATGGTAATCCCTGAGGGGAAAAAAAACCTGTATGCGGTCGAACCACTCATCAAGAAAATGGAAGATGAAGGTGAAAAGATTGAGATACGCGTAGCGGCAATCAAAGAACTTGGGAATAAAAAAGACATGCGGGCAATTGGACATATCTTCATAAAAATGTCAGATAAAAATGCCGAAATGCGTACCGCCGCATTGGAAGCGCTGGCAATACTTTGTGAATATGAAACGGACCGAAAACTGCTTACAAAAGAATTTGATGGCGAATCGTCATGGTTCGACCCTCAAAAGCCGATTGAGAAAAAAATGATCGAAAGAGCAGCAAAAAAATTGGAAGAAATACCTGAGGAGGAAGTTCGGCAGCGTTATGAGCGCCTGGCAAAGAAGTGTCATTTGAAGCTGGAATGGAAGGTGGATTAGGGGTCAGGGGTTAGGAAAAAAGGAAGAGCGGAAGAGCGGAAGAGCGGAAAAAGCAGAAGAGAAGGGGAAAAGATAGAAGGTAAGAGGGTAAGAAGGTGAGATGGTAAGAGAAAAACAGAAGAAGGGAACCTGACTTTTTGAGATGAAAGTTTCATCTCTGGAGTATAAAGTTTCATCTCCGCTGATTAAACTTTAATCCCTGGAGTATTGGGTGGTCATCTATGGAGTTTAAATTTTAATCTCCGTACTATAAGGTGGTCATCTCCGTAGATTAAAGTTTCATCTCCGGAGCATAAACTTTAATCCCCAAAAAGGAATTTCCTGGGAGCGGGAGGTAAAATTTCCTCGATGTACATCTTGCCTTGAGCAGGCGAGTGTCTAATGTCTGGTAAGAAGCTGTCTCCGCATACTTTCGAGAGAATCCAATTAAAGTGGAGAGAATAAGACTCCGGGGATCTATTTGTAATAAAACCCCTTGGTGTGCCTTGGTGCCTTGGTGGCTATTTTCATGGGAATAAAGGGGACACACAAGAAAAATCTAAACTTACGCTTCATTAAAATATTCCAACCGGTTCCCGCAAAAGATTAATACCAATTTCTTCAATGTCGTTTGTCCTATGGTTTTCCGGAACTTTTCATCATTTCCGTACCGGTTTAATTGCGCTTCCGCTTCTTCTCTTTTATTCTTTACCTGGTCTTTGATTGTTTCTTTCTTTTTGGAAGGCTTGATGTATTTGATTTCCAACAGGTAAGAATACTTTACGGCCGGGTGCTGCACCAATAATGGCTCCATTACCAGATCGGCGAAACCTTGATTCATTTCTTTTTCCGTGTATACGATATAGTATTGGCTCAACCCCAGGTATACATTCCAGAATACCTGCATGGCTTTTTCATGGGTCATTAAATCCCTGATGCCGGATGATGCTTCCATCCGTTGGGCAATATAATTCACCAGCGGCTGCCATTCTCCCCTGAAAGCCATCCGGCTCATTAAATTTGAGTATGTGTACATTTCTATATTGAATGCGCCTGTTTCTGTATAGGCTTCTTTGATGTAGTCATAATATAGGCGTTTAATGGATTCATTGGGAATAGTAAGAATTGTATTGTCTTCCTCATCGATGCCCCGAATCGTTAATAGACCGAAGTAATACAAAAGAGAAATAAAATTGTCCGGCCTGGTTATTTCATCGATGGGGAACCCTTTTTCAATATTAGAGTGAATAGAACCGTTTTCGATGATTTCTTGCAGCATGGAAAAATTTCCGTTGGTTTTCGGAGTTCCTTTTTGATCGATGATGATGAAGTGGTGAAGTTTTTTATAATCGATCCGGACGTTCCGGTCGATCATATCTTTAGGAATGGCGGACCTTAATAGGTATTGCTGGATGAAATACAAGACATGAACGGTATTAAATATCTCGGTATCGGAATCGATAGAGAAGCGGTAATGGTTATACCATTGACTCATAATCTCCATCAGTTCGGGGGTAGAATGGCGAATTTTCCCGGTTTGCCGGTAGTATTCGATTATGGTTTCGACTTCGGTTCGAGTAAAGCCCATGATTTCGTTGATATCGGGGTCCAGGGTAATGTTCGTGGCAATATTAAACCCGGAGGTAACGTCGTCAAGGGTGATGGGAGACACGCCGCTCATAAACAACCGTGAGATTGGAGAATCCATATCGGTAGTCCCGGCTTTGACTACGTTAAAAAAAACACGGAGAAAGCCGCTGCCGTGGGTGATATCCACGAATGCTTGTTCACCCGATTCCGATAGTATGGTATTGGCGAAATTATCGTACTCATCGATGATGACATATAGTTTTTGTTCTTTTTCTTTGCAGTAATCCAACAGGGTAATCATTGCCTCCGAGGCGCTATTTAGGGAGGCAAATTCGTCTCTTGCCATTTTCATATCGATATCCAGGAGTTTTGCATATTTTGTTAAGAAGCGCAAAGCGGATTTTTTAATATAATGGAGAAATGCTTCCTCTATCCGGGAAATATCGGGGCTGACCGCTGAGAAATTCAGTTTTAAAATCATATAACTGTTTTTTTCCGCCGTGGGGTTCCGGTGGATATCGGTTCCACTGAAAAGGGAATCGAAACGGTCTTTTAAAGCGATGTCGTAATAGGCTTCAAGGATAGCCAGGAAGAGTGATTTCCCGAAGCGCCGCGGGCGGATGAGGAATAAGTAACTTCCTTTTTCTTCGATATCGCGGATAAACCGTGTTTTATCGACGTAATAAAGGTTTTTTACCCTGAAATCATTGAAATCGGAAACCCCATAGGGGATCTTTTTTAAGCGGAGAGTTTCGTTCATCATGAATTTATAATAACCCAAAGAATCCCATTTGTCAAACGTTTAAAATTCCAAACAAAAGCAGCCTGTTCCTTTGCCAGGGCTAACAACAATTATGGTCCGCCGCTCCACAGGGGCGGCGAAAACGACGCCGCGGTTAAGAAATTCTTCTGCCTGCATGGGGAAATCCTCAAAAAGGATGCCGGTTTCGGCTTCCATTCCGCGACCTTCGACATGAGCTTTGCGGACATCGGCAAAATTTTGCCTCAATCGGCTTCCATTTGGCGGAAACCGGCAAAACGGATGTCGATATCGGCATCGTTTTGGCGGGCATCCACAAATATTTGCCTCAATCGTCATCCCATCAGTGGAAATCGGCAAATCAAGTGCAGCCGTCGACACAAAATTTCCCCCCGGCAGCAAGCCAGACTCCCTTTTTATAATTATTAATTGTAAATTGTTAATTATTAATTGTTAATTGAAGAGGTGGGCCAAAGGCCCCGGCCAATAAAGGGGCAGACACTCCCCGGTGTACCTTTGTGCCTTCGTGCTTTTGTGGCTCCCCCCAACTCTTTCCGTGTTTTCCGTGTTTTCCGTGTGATAGGTAATATTAATTTGCAATTAAGTCATAATCATCTTATAATTCTCATTCATGACACAGGCGAATAAAAAAACCGCATTATCCGTTTACCAGGGGTTCGAACAGGGGCCCATTCGACCGCCCAGCGAAGCCCACAGTCTATTGATCCGCGTCACCCGCAACTGCCCCTGGAATCGCTGCACTTTCTGCCCCGTATACAAAAATACCCGGTTTTCCACCCGGCCGGTGGAACATATTATCAAAGACATCGATACGGTCCACAAATATGTCATGCTGACGCTGCAAATCGCCAAGGGTTCTCCCCGTCTCTCCCAGGCCGATATTGCCGCCGCCGCCGAAAAAATAGAACCCGGGGAAACCGGGGCGTTCCAGGCGGCGGTGCGCTGGATTATGTACGGCATGCGCTCGGTTTTTATCCAGGATGCCAACAGCCTTGTAATCAAACCCGCCTACACCGTCAAAATCCTCCAACACCTGGGGAAAAAATTCCCCCATATCGACCGGGTTACTTCCTATGCCCGTTCCGATACCATTGCCCGCATCAAAGAGGAAGACCTTAAAGAAATTGCAGACGCCGGTTTAAACCGCATCCATATCGGCCTGGAATCGGGTTCGGACCAGGTGCTTAAACGGGTTCAAAAAGGCGTAACAAAAGCCATTCATATCGAGGCGGGTCTCAAAGTGAAAGCGGTAGGCATGGAACTATCGGAGTACGTGATGCCCGGGCTTGGGGGCAAAACGCTCTGGGAAACTCATGCCCTGGAAACAGCGGATGCATTAAACCGGATAAATCCTCATTTTATCCGGCTGCGCACACTGGCCATTTCCAATGGTTTGAAACTCTATGACGATTACCGCTCCGGCGCATTTGAAAAATGCACGGAATTGCTGTCCGTTAAAGAGATACGATTGTTTATCCAGGGACTGGAGGGCATTGCTTCGATGGTGAAAAGCGATCATATATTAAATCTTTTCCAGGACCTGGAGGGTAAATTACCGGGGGCTAAAGAGGAAATGCTTCATATAATCGATGCTTTTCTAGCCATGGGGCCTGATCAACAGTGTGTGTACCAGGTGGGGCGGCGTTTGGGGGTATTTATGGAGTTGAAAGATTTGGAAAACCCCGACAAACGGTCTTGTGTGCTGCGTATTTGTCGGCAATTCGATGTGACGCCGGAGAATGTAGACAGCTTTGTCGAAGAACAAATGAAAGGGTTTGTTTAAGCGTAAATAGAAAATAATAAAGGGGCCAAAAGTCGGGGACCAGGGACAAGTTTTGAAAAAAATCTGTGTTAATCTACGGAATCGCCCATACGTGGATAAAAAACCAATTCGTGTTAATTCGTGTCATTCGTGGGCCTGCTTTGGTTTGGAAGAAGAAGAGGACAGGCCGGGGAATATTCCTTTAAGAAAAATTTTCAAGGGCGCAGAGGATTTTTTCCTTTTGCTCCGGGCTGAATTCATCGCCATAAAAGCGCAGAAACATCTCTTTGCGCCAGTTCTTTTTATCCTTTATGGTGGACAGGACGATTCGCCTGGCGGCATTCAGCATTGAAAAACACATCTTTACTCTTTCTTCGGGAGTTTTCTTCATCAGCATTTCGTTATAAATACTCTCCATCTTCTCACTTGTGTCTTTCATCCAGGACCCTCCTTAAGATCGAATCCAACCCCAAACGGGCGCAAGCGACTCGCAACAAGCTTTAATATATCCAGTTCGTTCATGGAATGATGATAACATTAAGAGAATAATTTTACAACTCTTCTTTCACTGGCAACCCCCCATTTTTTGAACGGACGATGTAGTAAAAATATTCAATGATACAGATTTTCGGTGATTTTTTGCCGTTCAATCGATCATTTTAGCTATCCCTACTCAATGGGAAGATGTTTTTTCGTAATGGGAAGGTGTTTTTCCGTTATGGGAAGGTGTTTTTTCTTAATGGGAAGATGTATGTATACTTATGGGAAGATATTTTTAGGTTATGGGAAGGTATTTTTAGGCTATGGGAAGATATTTTTCAGATGTAAGAATGCAATTCCCAGGGTGAAGAATTGCAAAAAATGACGATTGATCCCGAAAATTCCCTAAATTTACTTCTCGATTAAGCATTAAGCGTTTGAAATATTTATTTTGAAAGGTTTCGTAATAAAAGGAAGAAAAAAAATAGGGGGTTACCAGTTCTTTCCTTGCAGGAGCAAGATTCTCTTCAGCTACCGGTCTCCTGGATCCGGACTTGAGAAACTACCTCATCGCACATCGCGCTCTTACCTTGAGTGCAGCGTCGAATCGTACGTTTTGATAAGTACTCTACGGCTATTCCTATACTTCCGGAAGATTTTTTTGCCACCCACTTCCACTTTGTAATCATCGATCAAAAAATCGCAGGCGGTTTCATCCGCGGAAGCAAATACTTTTCGGTTCGACTCCATTGATATTCCTGCCACAATAGACTCGCGGACATTCCCGATATTCCCCCCGAAAAAATCATAAACCGACGGCTCGTACAGGAACAGTTTTGCCCCAATGGAATTGAGGCTGACATCATTTAAACCCTCCGGTTCTATGGTAGAACCAAAACTACCTAAAACGGTTCTATGCCAGAACCGGTCAGATCATAACACATCGTGTTTTTTATTTCAATACCCGGTAAAATAAATCTTAAAGATGTTTATTATAAAAGGTTATCGAAGGTTATGCGGCAAAATGGGAAAGCGAAATTTTCATTTTTTATACCGATGCGGCGGTTCTACGGCAGGACCAAAATTGCCCGAAACGGTTCTACCGTAGAACCGCTTATGAGAAACAAAGTCAACCCCGGTTGAATTTTTTTTGAATTGCCGGGTCAATCATTAAAGTGCCAAGGGCCACAAGGTTGCTTTTTATTTATGGTGATATCCGACAGAACTCCGGGACAGGCGAAATTTGTCTCCTTTCTTTCCCACGATGCTAAATACGGCATGCTATATTCCTCCTCGATCGATTGAGAGGGACTCGCAGAACTGGAAAAAATCTTGCAAGGTTTTCAAGTGTTGGGGGGCATCTGAGATCCTTTTCTTTAATGCTTCCAGGTAATGAAGCTCCCCCACCACCCCAGGATTTCATTGGTTAGCCGATTCCTTCGCTGAACTCTTCAAGGTTTAATAGTTGCTTAAAGGCATCATGTTTGGATTTTCCTAACTTCAACTCATCGGCGTTTTTAGTAAAAACCGTTGAACCTTTTCGCATTACTACTTTCCAATATTTCATATCAATGTTATTGATGATATAAGGATGATGACTGGTGATGATATATTGGAGTTTCCTGCCGGGATTCAGCAGGTCCCCGGCTACGGCGTCGATACAGTTTACCCCCAGGCTGTTTTCAAATTCATCGATCAGTATCACACTTCCGGCTGCCATGAGTTTTATCTCCACCAGGTGCATCAACGTCTTAAACATCCCGGAAGAAATTTCGTGCAAAGGGATCCACTCGGTGCCACGCTCTTTGATTTGAAGTTCATAAATGTCTTTCTCCTCTAATAATTGAAAGCGAAGGTCTTCTACCTGGGGAAAAATATCTTTAAAATCCGCTACGATTTTTTCAAATAATTCTTTGACATAGTATTGGGAAAGAAAAAACTTTAATATTAAGTTACTGGCTTCCTCAATAATCATTTTAGGAAAAACAGCTCGAAGCGATCCAGGTAAAATGTCATCGTACGCATCTTTATCCCCCATCGAGGCAATGGATTTAACGGCTTGAAAAGTTATATCCGCATATTTTTCAATTTCTTTAATCAATTCGCCAGGAATTTTATTTCTTTTTTCTGCCTGGTAATCTAGAAATAAAATTTTGTTAAAGGCCTGCTTTACCGGCAAAATTTTTTTCTCTGTGGTAAAAAGATTGAGTACGCTTTTAGAGGGTGAAATATTGGATGATTCTTTCTTCTCAAATTTAACATTGCTTTTTTCTCTTATGAAAATCCGTTTATTTTTCAGGTATAATTCTTCTTTTAGGAGCCTGGGGATATGGGGAAAGCCCTGTCCATTGAGTTCTTTTTCCTCGAAGACCTGTTGATGAATCCCCTTAATATTTTCGAATTGGCCGGTCCAACGGTAATTTTCATTTCCATCCCCTGTAAAATGCAGATCCCATTCGACCCCATTGTAAACATAACCGTTGCTGATATTGATCAACTTCACCAGGGAATTTAGAATTTGAGTCTTCCCTACCCCAGATGCCCCTACCAGGAGTGTTAACTGTGAAAAATTCATCCTATTCAACTCCCAGGGGATGGCCGTATTTTTAAATGCGATTTCTTTTATTTCCATAATCTATATCCTCAAAAAATTTTTCAACCGGCATAAAGGCTTCTCCCTTGTTTATGGATTTCAGGTACTCTGTGGCCCGTTTAAGTTTTCCTTCGATTTTTAATTTGTTTTCCTTCACGGATAGCCTCCGCTTTGTCCCGGGTTCATCCAGGCTTCCTGATTTTTTCCTTGTTTGGGCAGTTATAATTTTTTTCATCGATATAATAGATACCATATCTTGAAAAAGATTTCAACCATTCCAATATTTTAATGGTGGATTGGGAGAAAAAGGTGCCAGGCGAAATTTGTCTCCCTCGATTAATACTCACTGCATAAATCCATGGTAATATCAATTTGTTCCGTAAATCTTGACCACTGGCATTCAATGACCACAGAGGCGGTGGCCACCGTAGCCTGAAGGAATAGCTTTCCCCCCCCCCCCTGCTACATATTGTTAGACCATCATTACAGCCGAATGGGATTAAAACTGACTTTATAAAGGTCAGATTGGGTTATAAGAATTATACATTTTTAGGCTTAATCTCCTCGTTCAATCCTGAAAAGCTTATCAGCCTGGGATAATTTCAGGATCACGTACTCATCTTTATTCAATTCCTCCGGCAGCTTATCTTTCAAAATGGATGCCACAAACTGTATCCCCTTTGCAGTAACAAGCTTTGCGATCTTCAGGAGTTGATTGTCATGCATCAACTCTTTTTTATCGTTGAGGAGAAAATGCATACAGGGGGTATTTTCTTCATCGGCAAAAAGAGTGTACGCAATATCAAAACAAGATATTTCACCTTGTTTTTTTCCTGAACTGAAATTGAGGTTAAATGACGTAAATTCATAGAGGGGGCGTCCTTTTACTATTTTTTTTACAAACTTCAATGCATATTTTTCTCCATATAATTCATACGATACGGATGAAAAATGGCTGTTGAATTTGTTTATTTGGCTCTGGATTCTTTGAGAAAATTCATCGGAGAATAAATCATTGTCAATTGCTGCGAGTTTTTCATTGAGTTCCGCCAATTTTAAGTCTACAGTATTTATTTGACGGACAGTACTTTCATAGTCCCCTTTTTTTTGATACCTGGCATTAAGTTCAACAATCAATTGCTCAAGCATAGCAAAGGAATCACCCTGGACGATAGCGGCGCTTAATTCGATTTCTTCAGCTAAAAGACGTTTCAGATCTTCACGTCTTGCGGTAAGCTGCTCATCAAGCTTCGGTAAATCCTTCGTAATGAAGCGAATCTTTGTCTCCACCATTTGGTTGTGAAAATCATAAAGTTCCTGGAAGGTCTTTTGAATGCCACTCACCAAAGATGTTGCCTGCTGGTATATCTGCTGCAACTGCTTTAAATCAATGTTGGATTGCCCCGCCTGCATCTCCTCCCGGGCTTCTAAAATCAAGCCTTTCCGCAGTTCAAGTCTGCCGATTTCGGATGATGTGAGATTTATCCGGTATTTAATTTGATTCAGCTTATCCAGGTCCGACTCAAAATTCGGTTTAAGATTAAGCGATGATTTTTTACGTTCAAGTTCTTCTATCTCTGATTGAACAAGGGCCAATGCACTTTCGTATGCAGATTTTGTTTGCTCGGACTCAAGTCGTTTTTTGAATGCTTCCTCGATATTGATTTGAGAACGTAAATCTTGTTTGGCATCGCCTTGCTCGAAATCGCAGCCGAAAAGAAAGAGATAAATCGTTTCATATTCATCATCACGGGTATAATGGTCTAGATTCTTTGTTGTATTGTTTATGCTTACATCTTTATAGCGGATATTGTGTGCAATTATCTGCCTAAATGTCGGTTTTTTCCCGTAATGTCCGGGGAAAAGAATATCTGTTAATGTTTCTTCAAACTCTTCATCCGTTAGAGTGCTGCCGTTTATACGCTGAATTTTATCTTTGCGGGCTAGAAAGTTACGTTCAATGAGAACTTTTCGAGACTCTTCCTGTAAAAGGTCCTCTTTGAGCACTAGCGAAATAAGCACTTTGTTATTCACAAGAAAATCTTTGACACGCTTGTATTCGTTCCGCTTGTTTTCGTTATCGGAGTATATCTCCTTTGCCCTGGCGCCAAGACAAAAATCAACCAGCTTCAGAACCGTTGTTTTACCGACATTATTGCCGGTTTCTTTACCGCTTATAACGGGAGTTTCGTCAACAATGAGGTTAAGACCGGCGTGGAAATGGATGTCCCGGACTTTAACGCCATCCCCGCGGGTAATGGTTAGTGATTTCAAGTACATAATTCCACCTTCCCTTGAGTATTCAATGTGACCAGACCGAGGAGAAAAAGCCAGTCGAGGCATAATAAAAATACCGGCATGCTCATCTCTCGTTCAGATGTTGTCTGTATGTATAAATCGAGCATGTCCATTACACGATGCTTTTGAATGGCTTTAAGTACAAAAGCGCCATTGAAGTAAATGGTCTGTTCGGGATGAATATTATCAGGAACCAGCATCGGCGTCTCCTGATGGATTTTTGAAAATCTTGCATCGTATGAAAGCATCAACAACAAGGATTTGCACACATAACACAAGCTCTTCATCGGGAATAGGCGTGTAATTAGCGCTAGCTAGAACTTTCTGTTTAACTTTATCGATAATCGAAAGAAAACACTGATCGGGAGAAACTTCTTTTCCGAGAGCAATATACTCATTGCGGATGCCATCTAAAATAGAAATGCTTTTGTTTACGCCTTGTTTATCGAAATCTGTATATATCTTATCGATGCGATGATAGTGAATTTTGTAGTCGTCTATGAGAACCCTGGCGGTGTCCAATTGGTTGTACGAAATCTTTATCTCGGGATCGTACGGTACTGTTTCAAAGCCCGTTACTGTCTGACTCCAATCTTCCCTGGAAAGAACATTGATGATTGTCGCCAGGTTCAATTCTATTTTTTCCGGATCAGGCTCATGCTTGATCTCCTTTTTCAGAAATTCATAGACCTTATTTAGCAGGTCTATGTCCAAACTGGAAATAATTTTCAACAGAGACTTCATATCATAAATATCTTCGTTGGGAGAAAATCTCAGGTTATGAGGATTCAAAAAGGTCTTAGTCCGCAAAGCCGCAGCATCTTTGGAGATGGCAATGAACTTAAAGTCATAGCCCTTATAACCGGAAATATCTTTGGCAAGAGCAGATTCAATTTTTTGCCTGGTTGCCGTGGCGGAAACTTGAACGATTATTTTATTTGTGTCATCGACCAAATCGATACCCGGCGCATTTTCCTTTATCTCATTAAGGTTTTGAAGCTCCCAGCCGAAGAGCAAATTGAATAAATGGAGATAAAAATTCTCAGCATGCAGATTGAGGTCCAGGATATTTAATCCCCCTCGCATCTCAATGCGGGTTGCAAGAGTACTAAGTCTTTCTTCAATGGAGTTGAAGTATGTCTGTCGATTCATAATTGCTCTTTTATAATCTCTTTCTAATCATTGCCGGTTTCACCGGAAGAATATATTTTCCACATTTTAAAAAAGAAAGTCAACCCCGTTTGAATAAATCTGTGTGAATCCGTGTAATCTGTGGACAAAAAAGCAAAAACCAATTCGTGTTAATTCGTGTAATTCGTGGGCTTTCTTTATTTTTAATTCAACCGCATCTTGATAAAACTTTCCAAATCCGCCGCATCCTGCGGCCCTACCAGTACTTTCCAACCGGGCAGGTTCTCTTCTAACTCGCCGCTGATCTGCGCGACATAACCGGGTATCACGAGCTGTCTAGTGGTCACCTGCCCATCCAAACCGATTTCCTTTGCAAACTTGCCGATAGTAACCCCGGAAAATTTCCCGGCCGCCCAGGCGGTCAAGACACTCATGCCTTCACATTCGGGCACTAATAACCACGCACTGATCCCACTGTTCTCAATCTCCCCGGATACGATGAAATAAGTCAATGAAAAATTGGTGGTCACAAATACGGGGGAATCGGCCCTGGGCTCTCCTATGGGATATAATTTCGGCTCCACCTGGATGGGCTTCTGCGGGTCGGTATAGATATTTAAACGCAACGTCATCAAGGTCACTAACTGCGCGGCATCAAAGGTCGGAAGCACACATATCCCCCCGTACTTGCAGGTCTCGGTAACGGCCCGGACTGTGTTGTCCAATAGATCATCACTGTCTAAAAAGGTCAGGCTGGGATATCCCAACGGTTTGTAATTGTCTTTCAACGCCGCACGCCGGGCGATGCTATTGACCTGGAACTGCTCGGCCAACGAATGGGTCTGATATTGCAGGAGAAGATCATTATACTCCTTTTCCTTTAAGCTGCTCGCCAACAATACCAATTGGTTCAAATCGGGCGCGGTTATGGCCAATACATGCCCGTTATCCCGCGCCGCGGCCAGGAGCACTTCTACTGTCTCCGGCGTCGCTGAAGCGATGACGCTGCGGGAACCTTTCACCGCCTCTGCCGCGGCCACCAACGCCCCGGGTTCGGAACTTCGTAATACCAACGGCCGCTTGACTGTTTCCCAGACTTTCCGCGCTAATTTGACAAAAGCCCCGGTATCATTACCCTTATGGGTGATTGCCGCCATGTCGATGCGCAGCTCCTCCCCTACCCTCTCCAGGACATAATTGTTGATGCGCTCCAGGACCTGGTCGATTCGTTCAGGGGTTTCGGTGTCATCGATGTTCACTGCCAATGCGGTCTGATGCACAAAGGTCTTTTCATGCCGGTAAAGTACGGTCTCCCCTCCTATTTCCAATGATGGACCCACTCCCAATTGAACCAACCTGACCGGCGGTTCATACGCCGCTCCCAATATTTGCTTCGCTTCTTCCGATGCATACGGACACTGGGTTATCTCTGCCTTCCTTGCCGCTAACTTCATGGCAAAGGCCAAACATGTATTGGACCCACACTCTTTACAATTGGTCTTTGGTAATAATTTCTGTATTTGTAATCCTGTTAATCCCATAATACCTCCAGGAATTTAATTTGAATGATGAATGATGAATGATGAATGATGAAAAATAAAATGAAAAACAGGAATTGAATTTGAATGATGAATGATGAAGAAAATATAGACTGATGAATGATGAAAAAATACAAAGAGAAATTGATTGTCATCATCATTTTTTACTTGTTACTTTTTGCTGTTTTTACCGATGCGGTAAACATAGATATCAATTCATCTGATTCAGCTAATAAAGGATATATTTTATCCTGGCCCATTATACCGCTTTCAAGTAGTAATTCCAACCAATATTCCGTTTCTTCTAACTCCTGCAAGCCTCCTTCCAGTTTGCTTATGAACTCTGCTGTAGAACGGGCCCGCATTGCTTCACGATAATGGGCGCCAGGAGATGTCCCGCTCCTTAAAACCTGCTTCCCCAATACCTGGGCCTCAGTAGTTTTTGGTAATAGGCAATACTTACGCACTATTTGCAGCGCAAAATCCTTTGTTCTCCGCTTCAAATCTTTTTCCCAATCATTCATCACTAGCCTCTCTTTTCTTTCAATTAATTTTTCATCATTCATCATTCATCGTTCATCATTTTTATTATAATTTCCTTTAATTTCATTGCCGCTTCCGGGTGATACATTATAAATAAGTCACCCCCGGCATATAAAAGCGCCGCAGCCGTCGCTAACTCCCACAATGCCGCCCTCTTCCCCACAGCCCCCCAGGCCGGAAACTCTTTCTCCGACGCTTTTAACTCTTTTATCTTAATACACTCCTGCCCCGGCGTCACGATCATCGGCCCAGCCAACATTTTATCCCCATTCAACGCGGTCAACCGTATCCGCTCCATCACGGAATAGGTGTACTCGATGCCATACCCCGCCGCACTGGACAAGGGGTCCATCACTATCTGCCCCGGCTTGATCTCCATATTGGTCAAGAGTATATTCATCTGCTTGCCGATATTGACATCGATGGGACTCTGCGCCACTATACTATGATGATACGCTAACGCCGCCCCGGCTATGGTTCGATAATTGTCCTGCTCTACCCAATTGAGCAGAAGATTCTCCCCGGCACACGCCTGCGCTACTGCTTTTAATACTTCATTGTTACTCTCATAATGACTGTGCCCGGTTATAATTAACGGCACATCAACGGCAGCCAATACGTCTTTTACCAGTTGCACCGCCTGCGCCGGCGTCCGCCCCCCCTTCTCCGGGTGCGTCCCTTCCAACCGCACACTGATTAGATCGGCCCCATACTTCTCAACACATACACGCGCCATTTTCACGGGGTCGGTTAGCAAATCTCCATATATCTCCCTGAGAACGGCCGGGAATTTTTCCGATACACTGTCGAATACTTCCATCGCCACCAACGGCCGATGCGGCATCATACCTTCCCAATGATGAAACGGCATACAGGTCTCGCCGCCAATGGTATACGTTTTCCCACGGGTCCCACCTTCGGCTTTCAGCGCACCCAACTTTACCGTCCATATAGGCACTTCATGAATTTCTTTCCGGATTTCAAAGGCCGTCACCCGACCGATTCGCTCAGCGGCGACGGGAACAACTACTTCGGTTTCCTTTTTCGCTTCTTTTTCAATGACCGGTTTTTTCTCTTTCTCTATAACCGGCTCTTCCACCTGGCCAAGAAACTTCCGACTAAGGGTGCGAATAATATCCCCAACGATTTCTTTGGTCATGGTGACTTTTATATCTTGAACTACTTCCCTGGCAACCTGCTCTTTTATCTGCGCAATCAAAGCGGGGGTTATAACCTGCGCCTGTTCCGTTGTTGTTGCTGGCGTTGTTGCCGCTGTTGTTGTTTCACCTTCGCGCCGGGATTCTTCAACTTTGGGGGGTTCCGGTGAAGTCTTTGCCGTTGTTTGCGCGGGCGCGGATTCCATGTGAATACTCATATCATCCATGGTTAATGCGGGATGTCCTACTTTTTCCATGAAATCCCTGACGGCCTGGGGTTCAATGGCAATGGTTTCATCGGCGATTTTTGCCATCAGGTCCGGTGCCCCTTGTTCCTGGAATCGTTTATTCAAATCGGCTGCCAGCAGGTCTTTGAGTTCTTTGGGCATCCACACCAGGCGCTTATGTCCGCCTTCGGCAAAGAGGAATTTCCTGGAGGTGATAAAGACTTTTCCACAGCCCATGAACCCGGGGGTTTGTTGTCCACCGCCCACATTGCCGGCCAGGGAGGAGAATTTCATGCCCACGGGGGTCTCGCCCTGGAACTCACGGTTCACCACCATGACGCCGCTGCATTCGGGCACATACGCGCAAATGACTTCGAAACACCCGCAGCTTGTCATGGGTCGGTCCATGATGGAATAGGCGGAAAAACTGGTTACGGATTTATGGCTGTTGGTATAGACGTAGTCGTCTACTCCTTTCCAGACGCCTTTTACGGGATCAAGGCATTCACCTTTTTTGACGGGTTGATTCGGCCCGGTTTCATTGATTTCATAAGCGGCTTTTCCATCCAACCAGTTGTAAGCGCCGCAGAGTCCGAGGCGCTCGGGGGTAATCATGCAAACATGGTTGGGGGCAAAGGACTGGCACAGGAGACAGGAGTAAAAGGTCTCAACGGATTCGTCGGTCATGGATTCGAGACGGCGGTTCCGTTCATCATAGACTTTTAAAGCAATGGCCAACCGTTTCTCTACTTCCTCTTTATCGGTAATCATGGTAACTTTGACTTTATCTACGATGGCGGGGTATTCGGAAAGGAATTTGGCGTGGATGATTTCGCCGTAATGTTTCAATCGGAGTCCGCGGGCAAAGCCGCTTTTGGAAACGCGGGTCCAGACGATATCTCGTTGTCCCATATGCCAGATGCCTTCGGCGCCGTTTACTAAATGGTGCACCTGGCGTTCGAGGATGGGTTCGAAATCGGGTTGCATTTTTCGGCCGGCGACTTCGACCCAGATGGCCAGGGGCAATGCGCTGCCTTCTTTCACTTCATCGATGTCCGGGCCGATGATCTGGATTTCCCCGTCATCGATACGGTCCAATGGAACGGAAGTGACAAACTCGAAAGCCGCGGTTTTTTGGCCGCCGAATTCGACTTGCATGTCTTCCTTGCGGATGCGCTCGCCTTCGAAAGCGGGGCCATAGGGGACGGGGATGGGAACTTTGGTGATATTGATCTTGCAGCCCCGGACTTCCAGGGCTTTTTCGATCATGGCGTCGATGGGAACGTTGGATACGACGTGTTCATAAGTGCATATGCCAGTGGGGAGTATCTGGCCGATGTCGGTCTCGGCAATGGTGGGGAACCCGAAATTGATTGCCCCGGCGGCCTGGGCGTGTTTTTCGTCGTCGATGGGGCCGAAAGCGAGAACAAAAGCAAAAACTCTATTTTTATTATAACTGAGTATTTTTTGATAATCGCCCGGTTTGGCGCCGCCAAAGGAAAGTGCGGCGCGGGTGGCGAAGCCCAGTGCATGGATACAGGCGGTGACGTCGTAACCGAAAGGTACGAGTCGCGTCTCCCAGCCTAATTGGATGCCTTCTTCCCGGAGTTGTTGGGCCATGGATTTGCCATCCGTGCCGGCGGCGAGGAATACGTAGAGGTTTTTTTCTTGTAATTGGCGGGCGATTTTAACGGCGATTTCGTTGCTGGGGCAATATCCGACGCAGGCGGCGAAACCGGGGGCGGTGCCGTCTACGAATTCGATGCCCCTTTCGCGCATGATGACGTCGTTGGCCGCGCCCAGCCAGGGGAAACCTTCGACGGGGGCGGACCCGATGCTATACGGAAGTGGGTCCTGGGTATATTTAATGGCTTCTATGATTTCATCGGCGAAGAGCGCGGCCATGCCGGCGTCCAGTGTGTTGCCGAGGTAAGGGAGCCACAGGTCGTCGCCGGGAATGGGCGGCAGGAGTTTTGTGGCTTCTTGTAATAATTCTTTTAGTCCTTCGAGGGTTTCGATTTTCATGCCCAGCATCCCGTGGGAGATGGGCAGGTAATAAGCGGTATTGGGAAATTTCACCGCGGTGTGGGGCGGTTTTTCCGCCAACGCTTGTAAAAGTTCTTGTTCCGCGCGGGCCACAAGTTTATGCGCGCCGCGTATCGCTCTTGTTGCTATTAATTTCGACATAATATTACCTCGTTAGAATTGAATTTGAATGATGAATGATGAGTGATGAATGATGAAAAAATAAGAAGAGAAATTGATTATCATCATCATTTTACTTGTTTCCTGTTTTTTGCTGTTTTGACCGATGCGGTAAACATCAATACTCTTCAAATTTTTTTCCCAATCATTCATCATTTACCTCTCTTTTCATCATTAATTTTTTCCTCATTCATCATTCATCATTCTATATTCTTATATCCTCTTTTTATTCTTCATCATTCATCATTCATCATTCATCATTCTATTCATATTTCCAACTCTCTTCTCATATCCATATCATATAAGACACGCTCTTTGCCTTTTTCAATGCCCAGCTTTTTACGTTTCTTGTTTATATGATCGATAATCAAACCGGCCATCTTGGCCGGGTCCGGCTCAACCGCCCACATGCCGCCGAAAACGGTCTCTAACTCTTTAAATATATAATCGGCAAACACTTTGCTGCCATGAACCGGCAACCCGACCCCAAATACGGTAAACACCCCCGAAGCCACGAAATAATGCCCGATGGCAATGGCTTTTTCACTCATCCATTCGGGGGCCGCGCCGGCCACGGGGAGATCGGAAATATCTTTTCCCAGGCCGCCGGTTTTCACCATTTCGGACAGGGCAATTAAAATCCGGCTGTTATCGACGCAGGAACCCGAATGAAGCACCGGGGGAATACCCACGGTTCGACACACTTCAGCCAGGCCTTTGCCCGCGTATTTATCCGCGGCTTCGGGTACGAGAAACCCGGCTTTGGCGCAGGCAATGGCCGAGCACCCGGTTTGAACCACCAGTATATCGTTGGCGATCAGTTCCCGTACCAGGTCCACATGAACGCGGTCGTGGGGTACTTTCGGGTTGCCGCAGCCCACCACTCCGGCGACGCCTTTGATGCGGCCGTTGATGATGTTATCGTTCAGCGGTTTGTATGACCCGCGGAACCGTCCACCCAACATATAGGTAATGGCCTCGTGACTGAACCCGGCGATCAGGTCCATTTTTTCTTTGGGAATATCGACGCTCTTCCGGTTGGGGAAATTCAATATGGCGTCTCTAACGATATCTTTGGCCACCTGGAAAGCGTTTTCTTCTGAAAAGGCAAAATGCAAAGCCCCGGGGATGCTTCCTTTGGGGGAGGTTGTAATTAAATGGGTATGACGGCATTTGCATATTTCCGGCAATGAGGGCATGATGCACTGTACATCCACCACCATGGCTTCTACCGCGCCGGTGGTCACCGCCAGTTCCTGCTGCAGGATATTCCCTGCGATGGGTAACCCGTGACGGAGCAGTATTTCATTGGCGGTGCAGCAGATGCCGGCCAGGTTGATGCCGGAAGCGCCTTTTGAATTGGCCAGTTCCAGGAGTTCTTTGTCTTTGGAAACCAGTACCAGCATTTCCGACAGCACGGGTTCATGGCCGTGCACGACGATATTGACGGCGGTTTCGGAAAGGACCCCGAGGTTAACCTGTCCCCTTAATGGAGAGGGTGTGCCGAAGAGGATATCCTGTAATTCGGTGGCGATCATGGACCCGCACCAGCCGTCGGCCAATGCGGTTCGTGCGCCGTGCATGATAATATTCCGGTGGTCCTGGTCAACGCCCATGGTGGTGCGGTGCATCATTTCAACGATTTCGCGGTCGATGCCGCGGGGCACGATGTCCAGTTTGCGCCAGATTGCCTGCCGGGCTTCGGGGGCCAAGCTTATAAATGGGATTTCCCCTTCCTGACGTCCGAAATTCTCCAATGCTTTTTCCGCGACTTCGCGGCCGAGGTCTTCTTTTGTTTTCCCTTCGACGGATACTCCCAGGATTTGGGCGACTTTGCGAAGTTTGGCGACATCTTTAATGGTATACCCGGCATCGGGGTGGGTGGCGGCCAGGAGTAATGCATTGGCCACATCGCGGCCGTGGTCGGAATGTGCGGCGGCGCCGGCGGCGATCATGCGTCCGAAATTACGGGCCACGATGATTTCCGCTGTGGCCCCGCATACGCCTTTTTGGGGGCCAGCGCCAAAGGGATCGATGCGGCAGGGTCCCATATAACAATTACGGCAGCAAATGCCCAACTCGCCGAAACCGCAGCGCGGTTCTTGTTGCTCCGAGCGGTCCCAGACGGTTTCTATTCCTTCCCGACCGGCTTTCTCCAGCATATAATTAACAGCTCCATCTAAACTTTTTTGTTTCATGTTGCTTTCCTTTTTTGGGTCCACTGATTACACTGATTTTCACAGATTTTTTTATTGATTTTATAATCCGTGTTAATCTGTGTAATCTGTGGACTATTCTTTTTTCATCCCCCGGTGTTATAATACCTTCCTAATTCTTTTTCACCACCGTACTTCAACAGCGTCCCATAATTGAACCTATCGCTCAACAACTCATCTTCAAACGACGACACATCCGCTTTCCGCTGGATCAACGACAACAGCACACCGGCATTATCGATCTTCCCCAGTAAAATAATACCTTTAATATGGCTCTTACTGTCGATAACAATCTTTTTATAAACATTCCGCTCCGGCTGATTCAACACCAATGTTTTGTATTTAGATTCCTCCTTCGGCGAAGTAACTCCGAAAGAGATAATCGACACATCGCAAACATTAAGCGAATTCATACCGATTGCGCCGTTATAATCGGTTTTCTTACCGATGATATTAAGCCCGGCAATACGCCCCTGCTGAACCGCACAGGTCCACAGAGCATTGACCGTATAATCTTCAATGGCAATATCGAAAGCCTCAGCCACATCCCCTGCGGCGAAAATATTTTCATGATCCGTCTGCATAGTCGAATCGGTGACGATTCCCCTGCGCACGGCGACCCCGGCGGCTTGCGCCAATTGGATATTGGGCGTCACACCTTTGGCCACGATCAAAATATCGCAATCCAGTACCTGGCCCCGGTCTGTTTTCACACCTTTCAACCGGTTGTCCCGGCTTATGATTTCCGTAATACCTGCCGGCTGAAGTATCTCGATATTGTTTTCCCGGAGCTGACCGGCGATGATTTGCCCGGCAGCATAATCGAGCACCTGGGACAATACCTGTTTAGAACTGACAACCATCGTGGTTCTTAACCCGCACATATTCAATGCCACAGCGGCCTTGACGCCGATTAACCCGCCGCCGAAAACAACGGCGCGCTTCGCATCCGCATCCCGGATATTTTCTTTTATGGCTTCCACGTCCGCTAAATTTCGCAGTACGAATATGCCTTTATCGTTGGGCATTCCGTCCGGCAATTTGGCCGACGCGCCCACGGCGATTAATATCCTGTCATAATTAAACGTACGGCCATTATCACAGACCACCCGGCGCTGGGCCGCGTTTAATTCCACCACCCGAAACCCCGGCCCGGTATGTAATTCAACCCCCATCTCTTTATGAAACTCTTCTTCGCGGTACAACAGTTTTTCTTTATCGATGGAACCCGCCAAATAATAAGAAAGAAGGCACCTGGAATAAAGGGGCTGGGCTTCATCCGATAACTGGATGATGGAACTCTGCCGGTCATGTTTCCGAATAGACTCGATGGCCGCCGTACCCGCACCGCTGTTACCGATAATTAAAATATTCATAACTGCTCCTTGGCCATTTCTTCCGGCTCACAATACACCAACGCCCCGGTAGGACAGGCGACAATACAAGCCGGGGTTTCCAGGTCCGGGCAGAAATCGCATTTTAAGGCCTGGTGCATATTCTCATTTTTAACGATGGCCCCCACCGGGCAAATCATAATACAGGACCAACAACCCACGCATTTATCCAACCTTACCACAATGTCCCCGGTCTTTTCATCTTTATGGATGCCGCCGGAAATACAGGCTTGCTCACACAAAGGCTCTTCGCAATGGCGGCACTGGATAGCCACTGCCCGCACCCGCTGCAAAGTTCCTTTTTCATCGATAAATTCCACGCGAATCCGGGACCTGGGTACTTCCTTCTCCTGCAAAGCGCCGACAAGATTTTTCGATTCCGAATGCGCCGCCGCACACGCCAGCTCACACGACCGACAAGCTAAACATTGCGCTATTTTGCAATATACTTTTTTCATTTTGCCTCCGGCGGCCAGGGGGCTCCTTTTGAAAAAGCCGCCCCCTGGACCCCCGCAAAAACTTTTGTTAAGAATTCATCTATTTGTTTTATTATTGCATTGTCATGGGGAAGCTGCCAGACACTTTGACCGTTCTCCGCTAACTCCGCTAACTCCACATCATCCGGTAACCCTACTACAAAATCAGCCCCGGCGGCAACCTGTATATCATTAACATACGTAGGTAATTCAAGTCCCCGGAGCCGGTTGACAATAATCGCCAACTGCTTGTACTTCATTCCCATTTCACGCGCTAGACCATGAAGGCGCCTGACTGTTTCAAGGCCCATTTGCGATGGATCTGTTACCATGATCAACAGGTCCACTTCTTGCACAATGCGCCGCGACAGGTTCTCTAAACCGGCTTCGTTATCCAGTACGACATAGGGATAGCTGGAGGAAATTTCCGCCAGTACGGACTTTAAAACATTGTTGGCATAGCAATAACAGCCTGGGCCTTCGGGGCGGCCCATGGCGATCAGATCGAAATCTTTTGCTTCCACGAGACACTCGGCAATTTTCATTTCCAGTAGTTCTTGTTTTGAAATGCCAATGGCCATGCCTTTGGAAGCAATTTCCCGTGCTTCTTCGCGTACGCCGCCCACTGTTTTTTGTACCGCAACCCCCAGGGCGGCGTCCAGGCAAGTATTGGGATCGGCATCGACGGCCAGGACGGGTTTACGTTCTTGATTGATCAATCGGCTGATTAAAAGAGCGGCGATCGTCGTTTTGCCGACGCCGCCTTTACCGGTAACAGCGATTAAGTAACTCATAATAAAAGCTTTTTTAGGGGGTTAAGGGGGGCGATTTTCTCGAAAAAAGCCCCCCTTATTTCAGCTTCTCCAAGATTTCCTCAAATCGGTTCATCATTTCATCACTCAGACCATCTAAGACAGACAAACCGTTCCTATCGTTGCGGCGGATTTCTTCCGAATAAGGAATAACCCCCAGTAGATCGTGATTTGGAAACGCATTGCGAATAAACTCCTCATCGTTGGTTCCGTTTACTTTATTAGCCACGAAGCGGATATTTTTAAGGCCGATTTCATGGGCCATGCGGATAATTTTATAAGCCGAATCAATGGAACGTTGGCCCGGTTCGATGACCACGATCATACAATCAACGCCCCGGGAAGTAGCGCGGCCCAGGTGTTCGATGCCGGCTTCCATATCCATTATTAATGCTTCATTTTTATTTAAGACCAGGTCCATGACCAGGGCGCGGATCAGGACATTTTCCGGGCAGGCGCAGCCGCTGCCGCCCTGTTCCACTGCACCAAGAACCAGTAAAGCAACTCCCTGGTGAACAAAGGCATACGCATCGGCAATATCGGAAACTTCCGGGTTCAGTTTAAAAACCTGGCCGTATTGTTTCACTTTCGCGCCGGTTCGTGCTTCGATCAAGGCCACCTGTTTGGAAATAGGAATAATCTCCGCCTGTTTATCTTCGGGGATACCCAGCGCCGCGGCCAGGTTCGCATCCGGGTCGGCATCCAGGGCCAGGACTTTCTGCCCCTGGCGTGCCGACAAAAGAGCCAGGGCAGCGGCCAGGGTCGATTTCCCGACACCACCTTTACCCGATATTGCGATTTTCATTTTAATTTTTTAGCCACGGACGAACACGGACAATCTCGGACAATTCTTTTTCGTGTTCTTAGCAGCTCTTTTTTTTATTTTCATGTTTTTAGTCAGTGTCCGTCCGTGTTCGTCCGTGGCCAGTGTTTTAATTCGTGTTAATTCGTGGGCCTTCTTAGGGCGTGGTCGCCGACCACCCGTACTTTTCCCGCATGGTTTTTGATAGGAGAGATACCATTTCAAACACTCTTTCCGCATCCGCAGGGTCCATGGAACCCGTTCCGCAGGAAGGTGTAACAATTGCCTGCTCAGCGATCAACTGTTTATCAATACCTTTAGACGCCAGGTTATCCATCATCTTTTCAAAATGAGTTACCAGGGAATCAACGGACTGTTGGCGGATGGCCGTCGACGTAGGGACCACACCCCAGGCCAACATACCGCCGCGCTCCAGGTGGGCTTTGACTGCTTCCGGGTACATGGCGATGGTCTCGCTGTATCCAAAAGCATCGAAGTTTACGATATCCACGCCCGCATCCATCAGGATACTCCATTCCGTATTGCCGCAGCAGTGAATACCGGCAATCCCATTGTCCGCATGCACGGCGGCGATCATTTCCTCCAGGTGCGCTACCACGGCCTCGCGGTCCACCGAAATATAAGTGGAACTGCCAAACCCTGAAAGAATCGGTTCATCGATGAAGCAGATTACCTTTTCGGCGAAAGGTTGGAATTTCCGTATTTGCCAGCGGCATTTCATGGCCAGGGCTTTGATCACCACATCGCGGAACTCCTCATTATAGTAGATGGCGCGTTTGTTTTCATCCACGATGGTCAGGGCGAAACTGCAAGGCCCTGTGGTTTGAACTTTTACAAAAGGCAATTTACGTCCCAGGGATTGCAGCCGTTTTTCCATGACGTAAAGGCCCCTGGCGAATTCCGGGCTGATGTTTGCCGGGGAGAAATCACCGTCGCCTTCGGCCGGTTCCATGGCTTCCATATAGAATTCATAAAATTCGGCAAAGGCTTCGGAATAATCGCCGGAGGTGTCGAAATACATCCGGCCTTTTTCCCGGTCGATCACGACGCGGGGCATATGTTCGGAGTATTGAATTTCCATTTGTTCATTCAGGCTCAATTTCGGCAATTGGGGCCAGAAAGGCGCTTCTACTAACCTGGACATTGAAACATCCACCGCATGCGCGGCATCTTCAAACGGCATACTGCCGATGCCGGTGGCAAGGAATTTAGGTTTTATAGGATTCATGGCTTCACCTCTCCATCGTTTATCATTCAGAATTCATTACTCATCATTGAATTCATGATGAGCTTCCGCCCTTCATTTAAGGCAGTTGAGAAAAATGTTCCTTTTTCCCATTGGCTTACGAGTGAATTTGGGATTTTCTTCATTAGACTCAAGAGTTGGAATCGATTTTTAATAGTACCATATATAATAGGAAAATTCAACACCGATTTCAATTGGAGTGTAGGCGTACAACCATGGCCAAAAATGTACAACTAAAGTTGTACGTTTTTTTAAATTATAAATACAACCAAATATACAACCTTTGGTGTATTGACAATGTCAATTATTATGCTAAAGTATAGAATAAAAATTGTTTTCAATTTGGCGTTTCAATTTTGATTTATCGTTTAAATAAAATTTGTTTTTCCTCATTTTTTAAATTTCTTGAGGAAATATTAAAAAAATTTCAGCGACCCCTTAATGGCGGGAGCTTGTCCGCAAAAAAGTCATGAAGAAGAAATAACTTGCCTATGATAATCATGAAAGTAAAACTTATTCATCCTAAAGACGACAGCATCGATTATTTAAAACATTTGAAGAATATAAAGTGAGGCCCCGACCGTGAAAATAAAACTTATTTATCCCAAACAGGTTAGCATCAATTCCTTTGAAGAAAGCGGCGCCAGTTACTTCGAGATGCGCAGGGGTATCTGGTACCCGTTATTGACATTCCCGGTGCTGGCGGCTTATACCCCTCCTGGAGTCGAAGATATCCGGATCATCGATGAAGAATTCGAGGCCATCGATTTCGATGACCCGGTGGACCTGGTGGGAATTACGGTCATGACTTTCCTGGCCCATAGGGCCTATGAAATCGCCGGGCGCTTCCGGGAACGGGGGGTTAAAGTAGTGCTGGGCGGTATGCATGTCTCCGCCCTTCCCGAAGAAGCCATCCAGCATGCAGATGCCATCGTTATCGGCGAGGGTGAAGAAGTATGGCCCAACCTGATCCAGGATTTCTTAAAGAATGAATTAAAACCTGTTTATAAAGCGCCACACCTTTTCGATACCCAAAAATACCGCCCGGCGCGACTGGATTTACTGGAAAAGTACTCGAAAGCAGACCCCTCCTCCCAGCAAAAAGGTTATACCAGCATCGCTATATTTGAAGTTTCAAGGGGCTGCCCCTATGACTGCGATTTTTGCGCCGTTACCCAATTTTATGGGAAAAATTACCGCTTCCGGGATATCGATCGATTAATCCAGGATGTCAGGAACTTTAAACTAAAATTCAAGACCCGCCTGATCGGGTTTGTCGATGATAATTTATATGGCAATAAGACTTATTTTAAAGAATTGCTCCAAAAAGTCAGCAAGCTGAATGTCTTCTGGTCCGGCCAGATCAGTGTCAATGTGGCCCAGAACCCGGATATAGTTAAAATGATGGCCGATTCCGGGTGTCGAGGGATGTTCGTGGGCTTCGAATCGCTCTCCCAGGAAAGCCTGAACAGCGTCAATAAAAAAATTAATAGAGTGGACCAGTACCACCGTTTAATGGAACTATTCGCCAAACACAATATCATGCTTTTTCCCTCCATTATGTTTGGGCTGGACGGGGACGGACCGGGTATTTTCGAAGAAACGATGAAGTTCTTAAACACCTACAGCAGCATCATTGCTTATGCTTCCTTTGCTATTTTAACCCCCTTGCCGGGCACCCGGCTTTTCCAGCGGATGAAGGCAGAGAATAGGATTCTCCATTACGACTGGAGATACTATAATTTTAACAATGTGCTGATCAAACCGGCGTTGATGTCGCCGGAAGAACTGCAAAATGGGTTTGAATGGATTATCCGCAACTTCGATTATAAGAAGATTTTTTCCAGGATTATCGGTATGATGGGAACGACACCCGGGCAGATATCCTCGATTTCATGAGAAAAACAAAAACCTCTTCTCCAGTTACCGGGAACCCGGTTCTTAATCCCAATACCATTATCAAGAAAAACGGTCCGGGAGCGCAAACCGAGTACATCGTAGGACTTTCGTATAAAAAGTTTTTTAAAGTCGGTGAAATCGAATACGAAATATTGCAATTATTGGATGGCGCTCATTCACCGGATGCCATTCGACAAGAATTCCTGGAAGTCCGCGACGTGGATATCCCTATTGAAAGGATCCAGGCTTTTATTAATGAACTGGGTTCCCTGGAACTGGTTTCCTTCGATGCAAAAATAAAAACCGAAAGATATTTGCATTTAACTCTCCCGGATTTTATTTACCGGTGGTTTTCCGTGCTGTACCGTCCGGTCCCCCTGGCGGCGTCCATGGTACTCGGCCTGGTTGGATTGATTTTCTTTATACTGGATACCCGGGAGATTTTCACTTTTATAACTCCCTACTATTCGTTTCATTTCGTAGGGATTTTTATCCTGGTTTACCTGGTCACCAGCTTTTTCCACGAGTTAGGGCACGGGGCGGCGATTCGTTATTTTAATTATAAACCCGGTCCCATTCAAATCAAGCGGGGTAACGGCTTGTTTTTCCTCCACTTTTCCACACCATTTATTATTTACTCACCGGATAAAATCATCGATCGCAAATTGAAACTCACCATTATCAGTGGTGGAATAATATTCGATTTCCTGGTGCTGGTAGTGGGGGCGGCGCTTTTTAGAGCAACCGCCGGCGGGATTTTAAAGGCAGCGGGGGTTTTGCTGCAATTAACCGCACTCTCGCGCATCGTTCTATCGATTAATTTTTTTAATGAAAATACCGACCTTGCTAAACTGTTGGTCTATTACTTCGAACCTTGCAGCGTAGAAAGTACAGGAAGTGCAGAGAGTGCAGATGTCATGGAAGGTGAAGGCGCAAAGGACGCAAGTTTTAAAAAGCATTTTCTTTACAAAGCGATAGGTACATTACTGTGGCTTTTACAGTACAGTGTGTTTTTCTTTATCATTTATATGATTTTGTATTCGGTGCGAGCCCGGGTAACCTTGCCTTTCCCCGTCAGTTAAGGAATAAGGTTGGGTACCCGGAGTCGATATAAAAACCCGGGTAAATCTAAAAAAGGAGGTGCACAATGACCGCGTTGTTCAATGAAAAACTCGTTGTGTCACAAGTCGATGAAAACCATCTGTTTGGCTCTTCCCTGGAAGTAGGCGATGCAGGGGCTGAATTGGCCGTGGCAGCCGCTGGAACCACCAGTTGCAGCAGCACTTGTACTTGCACAAGCTGTACAAGTTGCGCAACCCCCTAAGGGTTGAAGGGTAGGTACTACCCGGTAGAGGGGGAGCAATCCCCCTCTACTTTTCTCATCGGAAAAAATAATAATTAGAATTCTACATGGAAAAAATAGGAGGAACATCATGACTGATGAAAAAAAGAAACAAGGCCTCAGGTTAAAAGGAGAAATCGATCTTATCGATATGGATGAAACACTTCTTATTAATGCAGGCACTTCAAGATTTACACGAATTTCGGGCGAATATGCACCCTTAGTAAAACGGATGATGGAAATACTAAAAGATGGCGCCCAAACTGAAGACATAGTCAAGGCTTTCGAGGATGACCTGGACGCGATGGATGTAGAGGAAATCCTGCAAACCCTTGATCAATACCAGCTTTTGCAAAAAAGCAGCGCAGATTACGGTTTAACACAGGAAGAACGGGTTCGCTACCGTCAGCAGATCAACCATTTAGCGGCCCGTTTTCCCATGGACGCTTCGGAAAAGTATATCCATCAAATGAAGAACCTAAAAATCTTTATCTATGGAGCGGAATTATTGGCCAGCCGGATCATCCAGGCCCTTACCCTCATGGGAGTGGGATGCCTTCATGTAATGACCAACTTCAAAGAGGTCGTGGACGATGAAAGGTACAATACCACTTTTTATCGGGAAGGCGACGCCGGCAAGAATAAACCGGATGTGATTGTAAAACGGTGCAAGGAGCTTAATCCCCATGTCAACGTGAATGTATATTGTGAAACGGAAGACCAGGAAGCGTTAAAGAATGCCGACCTGGTGATTTTGGCGTTCGATATCCCCAATTATGCTGCATATGAAGAAATTAACAAGTTCCTGGTGAAACACAAACGCCCCTCCCTTTTATGCGGTTTTTTGCAGGATGATTACTTTTTCGGGCCCACCCTCGTACCGGGCGAAACCGCCTGCTTTGCCTGCTTTGAAAAAAGATGCCAGGGGAATAAATCCTTTCTCCGGGAGTATATTAGTTACATGGAGTTTCTCAAGCAGAAGCGGCATGTCGGAAATGCCATGGGCTCACGGTTGGATTTGATTGCTTCCTTTGTCACTAATGAAGTGTTGTTTTTGATTCCCTACCTGGAAAAGAATATCAGCCAGATACTGGCCAGCCGGATTGGAATAATGACCATGGAAGAATCGGTTTACCTGAATCATATATTTCGTTATGGCCGTCCCACCACCTGGGGCAACCAGGTGACCATGGAATTTTATCCCCAATTCAAGCTGATCAATAACCCGGTTTTACGGATACCCCGCTGTGAAGTGTGCGGATCTACCGCCGATAAAACTCCCATGGTTACACCGTGGTCGCTACCGCTGGAATAAGGCATTGCCTTATAACAGACGGTTAATAATCGAGGTACAGAATGGACAAATACAGATTTTATACGGATGAAGAGAAATCCCAGCTCTTGCTTCGCTACCAATTGAACCACTTCTTAAAGCAGACCATCAGCAGGCGCTGCGGCATCATCAAAAGCGTTTTCGAACATTATTGCGAGCCGGACATTGCCCGGGTTTACAATTTCAGTACGATATTGTGCAAAGGCACCCGGTTCGGCGATGGTTATTATGACGCCCCCCAGAATAACGGTGCGGCGGGCTTTAACCGGATGCGCTCCTTTGTCGGGGCCATCGGCGAATCCCTGGAACGTTATTGCAGTACGTACCAGGACCCCAAGGATTTTATTTTCGGCAGCTATAACCAGATGATCAAAAACTATAATGCCTTCGACCCGGAGAAAATAGCGTTATTCTCCGAGCGACAGTATGCGCAAACTGATTTTCCCTTTACGAAATTTACCCGGGATACAAAAGTACGCTGGGTAGAATGTGAGAGGTTAAACCCGGACGGTACCAGCACACCTATTTATTATCCTTGCTGGATGGTGTATATGCCCTATGCCCGCCAGCCCGAAGAACCGGTAATGGGATACAGCATATCCACGGGTATGGCCGCCGGACCCCATGGGGAGGCCCGCTCCACGTTGAGCGGGTTGCTGGAAACCCTGGAACGGGATGCTTACATTATCGCCTGGCACAACCGGATGCCGGCGCCTAAACTGGATTGGCGCAGCTCCCCTAAAATTTCCAGGATGGTTCACGATCTCTTCCCGGACGCCGATTACCTCGACCTGAACCTTAGTTTAGTCACCACCGATATCCAACTGCCGGTCATGATCGCCAGTAAAATCGAAAAAAACAGCCCCAATGCCTGTTTAGCCATGGGAGTGTCGGCCCACCCTGACCTGGAAAAATGCGCCGAAGACGCCATCAAAGAAATGGTCCAGGACTACTACTATATACGCTACCTGGTCCGGGCCAAGGAAAAAGTAGAAATTACCGAAAATTTCCTGGATATCGACGATTTCGAGAAACGGGTGGTATTATGGGGTTATCCGGCCATGCTGCCCCATTATGACTTCCTGGTCAAGGACCCCAAAGAGACCCTGACCTTTGACCAGGCCCGGGAGCGGTTTCCCCATTTTGCCAGGACCTTTCAATCGGATGAAGAGCGTGTCCTGCATGTGGTAAAATTATGTTCGGACTTAGGTTATGATGTCATTCATAAAGATATCACCTCCCCGGATACGTACTCCCTGGGCGTCCAGGTTTGCAAGACCTTTGTACCCCAGGCCCAACCCATGGAAGGTGATCAAAATTTCCGGTACTTTGGTGGGACACGCCTGTATGACGTCCCGGTTAAACTGGGTTACCGGGATACCAGGCCGAACGAAGACGAGTTTAACCCCATCCCCCATCCGTTACCCTAGATAATGAAATAACAATGGATAATCGGATTAAAACCATGTAAAAGAGGATAATCACATGAAAATCAAAGAGGAAAAAAAAGTCGCTAAAGAAGAAAGAAAAGTCGATATTAAGACCAGCCCGTTAAAACTAAAGAAGTTCTCAGAGGTTTGGTTTTTGCCGCCCATCCGGGATATTATAAAAGAAGATGACCGCGGGGATTTGGCTGAGATTTTTCATGCCAATTCCAAGATGACCCCATATTCCGAGCAGAGCGTGGGGATAAAGGTCGTGGAAATGGTGAACGATATTACGGTTGAACGTAGGACATCTCAGCCTTATAAAGATTATGGGATGAGTATTCCTTCTTATCCGTTGATACCCAAAGAAAAATTGAACAACCCGCAAGCCGATTTATTCGACATCATTGCCCGGCGCAGGACCATTCGTCAATATTCCGATAAGAAGTTAACCCTGGAAGATATTTCCCGGTTGCTTTATTATACCTACGGCATTTCCGGGAATGTACAACTGGCCCTGGGCACCATCGAGGACCTGCGTGTAATTTCTTCCGGGGGTGGTTTATACCCCCTGGAAGTCTATCTGCTGGTCCTCAACGTGGAAGAACTTCCCAAAGGGATATACCACTATAATGTCCGGAAACATTCGCTGGAACTTATAAAGAAAGGATTCGAGGTGAATGAAATCCTTCCGCATTTGCCCGGGTTAATCGCTTACCAGACCCGGACCGTGAGTCTATTCGTGGCCTTATCCACGATATTTCGCCGGACCACCCACAAGTACGGCCCCCGGGGCTACCGTTATATCTGTTTCGAGGCCGGTACCTTTATGGGACACCTGCAATTGATCGCCGAAGCCCTGGATCTTGGTTCTGTCCAGGTGGCCGGCTATTATGACGAGGTTTTAAACAATTTGCTGGGGCTGGACGGCGTAGATGAAGCCACTTTGAATATATGCGCTCTCGGCTATAAAAAGGAACAACCTGCCGCCAAGGATGCGGGTGGGTATTAATTTCCCGGCCAATCCCGGGGAACGAAAGATAACAAAGTCCAGGGGGATACTAATGCCCCCTGGCTTGTTCCCCCGGTACACAGGAAAATCTTAAATATTCTTGTGAAGGAAAACACTCATGACGGATGACATCATTATAAAAGTAGAAAATCTGAAAAAGTCCTATAAAGAACTGGTGGCCGTGAACCAGGTATCCTTCGAGGTAAAAAAAGGTGAAGTTTTTACGCTCCTGGGCCTTAATGGCGCCGGGAAAACCACCACTATCGAAACCCTGGAAGGAATAAAAAAACCGGACAGTGGGCGGGTAGAAATTTTTGGTTTCGATATTACCCGGCAGCCCAAAAAAATAAAAGAAAAGATCGGGGTGCAATTGCAGGATACCGATTTTTACCGGGACCTCAAGGTCAAAGAGATATTTCACCAGTTTGCCAATTTTTACACCAACCCGATGCCGGTGGATGAACTGTTAAAGTGGGCAGACCTGGAAGATAAAAAGAATGCCCTGGTGCGGGAATTGTCCGGGGGACAGAAACGCAAGATGGCCCTGGCCTTAGCATTGGTGAACCGCCCGGAAATTATTTTCCTGGACGAGCCTACTTCCGGGGTGGACGTCAAAATACGGCACAGTTTATGGGAGGCCATCGGCGATTTGAAAAAGCGCGGCATGACCATCTTCATGACTACGCATTACCTGGAAGAAGCCGAGAGCATCAGCGATCGGGTGGCTATCATCCACAAGGGAAAACTCCTGGCCATCGATAGCCCGCAGCACCTGATCCAGATGAAAAGCTGGTCCATCAATATCAAATTTAAGACCCTCGAACCCCTGGATGTCGATACCATTGCCGGTAAAAGCCCCTGGTTCGGAAATATAAAACTCGCCAGTGGGTTTTATATCCTGGAAGTAAAACAACTGGAACAAGCCATAATCGATCTGCTCGGTCTTTTAAAGGAAAAGCACAACCGTATTTCCGAACTGCATGCCGAGCAGAACAGTTTGGAAGATATTTTTATAGAATTGACAAAAGAAGAATGATGAATGATGAAGATGAATAAGGAATGGCAATGAAAAATTTATCTATTTTATGGAATGAGACCAAACTCATGTTGGTCATGTTTTTCAGGGACAGACAGTCGATATTCTGGGCCTATATTTTCCCAGCCGGTTTGCTCATATTATTTACTGTCCTGTGGGGCTCTAAAAGTAACCCGGCCATCGCCAGCGGGATGTTGGTCGGTGTGATCGGTATATCGGTCATGTCCGGGGGATTATTCGGGATAGGCGTAGGAGTGGTATCCGCCAGGGAAGCGGGCATCTACAAACGCTACAAAACCACCCCTTTGAGTTCCTGGATAATCTTTGCAGCGCATATTTTAACCCGGGCCCTGGCCCTATTCTCAACCATTTTAGTGCTGGTGCTCATCAGTGTAATCGGGTTCCAGGTCAAGTTGGAGATGAATATTTTCGCCTCTATTGTGATTGTCTTGCTGGGAATTTTCACCTTTTGTGCATTGGGGTTTGTGATAGCCAGCTTTGCCAAATCCATCGGGGCCGCCCTGGGCATCACCAATATCCTACTGATGTTTATGATGTTCATCGGCGGATTGCTCCCCCTAAATATGCTCCCCAAACTGCTGCAAACCATTGCCCGGTTACTTCCCATCACTTATTTCCGGATTGCCCTCCAACTGGCCATGTTTGAAAGATATTCCCTCCTGGACTGTTGGAAAAGCGTAGGGATACTCCTGGGGTTCCTGTTGGTTTTCAGCGCGATATCCATCAAGTGGTTCCACTGGGAACGCACCTCGTAAGAACTTGCGAGCTTGCCTGGGTACTTTAGCTAAGGCCGGCGGTAAGCCGTGAAATAAAATAGACCATGCGTATAAAAATGATTTACCCCAACGATCCGGCGGTGAATATCATCCAGGTCCGACCCTTCTGGTACCCCTTGATATCGTACCCGGTACTGGCGGCTTATACACCGGATGAGCATGAAATCGAAATCATCGACGAGGTATTCGAAACCGTCGATTACGATGAACCCGTGGACCTGGTGGCCCTGACCGCCATGACATATATGGCCCCCCGCGCCTATGAAATCGCGGATGCCTTCCGGCAGCGCGGCGTTCCCGTGGTCATGGGGGGGATACATGTCTCTTCCCTGCCCCTGGAGGCGAACCGGCATGCGGATGCTGTGGTGGTCGGCGAGGCGGAACTAGTCTGGCAACAAGTCCTGGAGGATGTTAAAAACAATACCCTAAAACCCTATTACAAAGCGGATGCGCCATTGGATATGACCCAATACCGCCGGCCCCGGTACGAATTACTGGAAAAATACTTTCAACCGGGTAAACAGTACCACCCCTACGGTTATAATTCGCTAAACGTGATGGAAATTTCACGGGGTTGTCCTTTTGACTGCGATTTTTGCGCCGTCACCGATTATTTCGGCGCCGATTATCGCAGCCGACCCGTGGAAGCCGTTAGCGAAGATATGCGTTATCTCAAACTTCGCTTTAAAGACCGCTTTATGAACTTCAACGACGATAACCTGTATGGGAACCGTCCCCATTTTATCCGGTTATTAAAAGGGATGCTCAAGCTCAACATCCAGTGGGCCGGTCAAATCAGCCTGAACGTCGGAAGGGACGACGAAGCGATGAAATTGATCGCCGACAGCGGGTGCCAGACCCTATTTGTCGGCCTGGAATCTCTTTCCGACGAAAGCTTGCAAAGCATCAACAAAAAAGTGAACCGCGTCCACGATTATCATTTCTTCGTGGAGCAGTGTATAAAATACAAAATCCGGGTAGCCGTCTCTATTATTTTCGGCCTGGACGGGGATGATGAAAATTCCTTTAAAACAACCGTAGAATTTGTTAGTCGATACCCGGACGTGCTTACCCCATCGTATACCATATTAACGCCTTTTCCCGGGTCCCGTCTTTATGAGAGTATGCACGCCGAGAACCGCATCTTCGATCGCGATTGGCGGCATTATGACCTGGGGCATGTAGTGATCCAACCCAAACGGATGTCTCCGCAAACCTTAAAAGATGGACTCTTATGGGCCATGGAACAATTCGAACCTTACCGGATGAATAAAGACCAAGTGGGCCGGTTAAGAATGAAGACCTCTACATCAAAAATGCATAATTATTAATGAGGAATCGAAATGAAAGTTAAATTTATATCGCCGTCGATGGTAAGAGAAGAAGGGGAGATGTTTGTCCACGAATTGTGGTACCCGTTATTGACTTTCCCAATATTGGCAGTCCATACCCCGGATGATGTCGAAGTGGAAATCATCGATGAAGCCATCGAGGCCATTGATTTCGATGATCCGGTAGATCTAGTGGGAATCACCTCCATGACGCATTCAGCGCCCAGGGCCTACCAGGTGGCGGATGAATACCGGAAGCGGGGGATTAAGACCGTGATGGGCGGATTTCATGCGTCGGCCTTGCCGGAAGAAGCGCTGGAACATGTAGATACCGTAGTCATCGGCGAAGGAGAAGAAACCTGGCCGGTAGTCGTTGAGGACTTTAAAAAAAGACAATTAAAAACCCGTTACACCAGCCCGGGTCTTTTTGATATGACAAAATATAAAATCCCCAGGGTGGAATTGCTCACAAAGTATTTATCCCCCGTCGACCAATACAAACCCCCTTACTACCCGTCCCTGAATGTCATCGAAGTATCCAGGGGCTGCCCCAATCGCTGCAGCTTCTGCGCCGTTACCAATTTCCACGGCGCCAGGCATAGGTTTCGCCGCGTGGAAGATGTTTTAAACGAGATCCGTCACCGGAAACTGCAAAACCGGATGCGCTTTTTTCCCTTTTGCGACGATAACCTCTACGGCAGTAAAACCTATTTCATCGAGTTGCTCAAAGGATTAAAAAAACTGAATATTAATTGGTTCAGCCAGATAAGTATTAATGTCGCTCGGTCTCCCGATTTACTCCGGATGATGGAGGACAGCGGCTGCCAGACAGTCTGCTTCGGCATCGAGTCCATCAACCAGCAAAGCATCGACAGCGTCAATAAATTCACCAATAAAGTGGAGCAATACGATGAATTGTTCGAGCGGGTGAAAAAATACAAAATCAACATCGCCTTTACCATGATACTGGGTTTGGATTACGACGACGAGACTATTTTCGAGAAAACCTATAACTGGCTTGAAAAACACCTGGATTCCATTATACTGGTAAATCCCCATATCCTGACCCCTTATCCCGGGACCCCCCTGTACCGTCAACTTATAGAGGAAAACCGCATCATCGATCGCAACTGGAGTCACTATGATCACCGGCAGGTGGTCTACCAACCCCGGTTAATGTCTCCCGAAACCTTACTTAACGGGTATCGCTGGCTGATGGGTAAAGTAAAAGCGGTCAACTACAGCAACTGGCAAAAGAGATACCAACGCCAGGGTTAAGGGTTAAACGTTAAGGAGTACAAAGGAATCCCCAGGAGCTAAAATGAAAGTCAAATTAATTTATCCCTCGGTAGCAAAAGAATATAAAGAGGGGGAAGTTTTTTTCCCGGAATTATGGTTCCCGATATTAACCTTTCCTATCCTGGCGGCGTACACCCCGGGGGATGTCGAATTAGAAATCATCGATGAGGCCATTGAAACTATCGATTTCGATGCCCCGGTCGACCTGGTGGGAATCACGGCCATGACCCATTCCGTATCCAGGGCCTATCAAATCGCCGCCGAATACAGGAAGCGCGGGGTAAAAACCGTCATGGGCGGATTCCATGTGACCGCTTTACCGGATGAAACCCAGGAACGTGTAGACGCCGTGGTCGTCGGCGAAGGAGAAGAAGTCTGGCCCCAGGTGATAGAGGATTTTAAAAAGGGGTGTTTAAAACCCCGTTACACCAGCCCGGGACTCTTTGACATGACAAAGTATAAACCAACCCGGTTGGATTTACTCTCCAGGTATTTAAAACCCCCGGACCAATACGAACCGCCCTATTACCCTTCATTGAATATAATCGAAGTTTCCCGCGGCTGCCCTTTCAAATGCAGTTATTGCGCGGTTGCCAATTTTTATGGCACAAAGTACAGGTCGCGGCCGCTGGAAGACGTATTGGCCGAAATCCGCGCCCAAAAACTGCAAAGCCGCATGCGCTATGTTTCCTTCAGCGACGATAACCTGTACGGCAGCAAATCCTATTTCCGAGAACTCCTCAAAGGTCTAAAAAAACTCAACATGAAATGGTCCGCCCAGATGAGCCTGGATGTAGCCAAATCCCCGGAAATACTCCAAATGATGGTGGAAAGCGGGTGCCAGAGCGTCGGCTTCGGCATCGAATCGGTCAACCAGGAAAGCATCGACAGCGTCGCAAAATTCACCAACAAAGTAGACCAATACGACCGCTTGTTCGACGAAGTAAAAAAATATAATATCCGCATATTCTTCGGTATCATCGTGGGATTCGATTATGACGACGAGTCCATCTTCGAAAAAACCTACAACTGGATCAAAAAACATATCGATCACATCTTATACATTAATTTCCATATCCTGACGCCTTTTCCCGGCACCCCGGTCTACCATCGATTGTTAAAGGAAAATCGTATCTTCGATTTCAACTGGAGGCATTATGATACCCGGAATGTGGTCTTTACGCCGCGTTTAATGTCGGCCGAAACCTTATACAAAGGATATAAATGGTTGACGTCGGAATTGGTCGCCACTACCAACGACAATTGGAAAAAGTGGTATACCCTCTAAAAAGATGAAATGAAAAAAGCACTGGAGGAACAGTTAAAATGAAAATTAGATGCATTCACCCGTCCAGGGTCGCCGATGCGGAAAGCAGGAAAGCGATCTACCCGAGAAATTTATGGTATCCGTCCCTGGCATTCCCGATCCTGGCGGTACATACCCCGGTAGACGTAGAAATGGAAATCATCGATGAAACCATCGAGGATTTGAATTTCGATGACCCCGTGGACCTGGTGGCTATCACCGCCATGACCCCTACCGTCGGGAGGGCCTATGAGATTGCCCACCGGTACCGGGAACGCGGCGTAAAAACCGTTATGGGGGGGTTCCATGCCTCGGCGCTGCCGGATGAAGCCGGCCGGCATGTCGACTGCGTCGCGGTCGGGGAAGGGGAATTGGTTTGGCCCCAAATTATCGAAGACTTTAAGAACGGGCAATTAAAACCCCGTTACACCGCGGGAAGTCTATTCGATATGACCCGGTACAAACCCCCCCGGGTGGAGTTGCTCTCCAAGTACTGGAAACCCGCCGACCAATATGAACCGCCGTATTACCCCTCTTTAAATGTCATCGAAGTTTCCCGCGGGTGTCCTTTCAAATGCAGTTTTTGCGCCGTTTCCAATTTCTACGGCGAGAAACACCGGTACCGCCCGGTGGAAGATGTACTGGATGGCATACGCCGGCGAAAGTTAGAGAGCCGGGACCGGGTTATTTCTTTCAGCGACGACAACCTGTACGGCAATAAACCCTATTTTAAAAAATTGCTCAGCGGTTTAAAGAAACTGAATATCACCTGGACCTCCATGATCAGTATCAATGTGGCCCATTCACCGGAAATTCTTCAAATGATGGCAGACAGCGGCTGCCAGGCCATCGGCCTGGGAATCGAATCCCTCGACCAGGAATGCTTAAAAAGTGTAAATAAATCCAACAATAAAGTAGAAGATTACGACCGGTTGTTTAAGCTGATCGATGCTCACCATATAAAAATTTATTTAGCCATGATGGTGGGATTCGACCATGATGACGAAACGGTATTCGAGAAAATCCATGATTGGCTTAAAAACCGGATGGAATACATCGTATATTGCAATTGCCATATATTGACGCCCTTTCCTGGGACCATTTTGCACCGGCAAGTTTCAAAGGAAAATCGCATCACCGATTTCGATTGGGATCATTATGACTGCCGGCATGTGGTCTACGAACCCAGGCAAATGTCTGCGGACACCCTGCTAAAAGGCTTTGTTTGGCTGCGCAGCAACCTGGAAGCCATGAGCATCGAAAGATGGAAGGAATTGCATCTCAAATAACCTAAAAAAGGAGGAATAATGAAAAAGACGTTTTTATTACTAATCACAATCATGGTTTTATTTTCTTTGTCCGGGTTTTCTTTTCTCCAGGCGGAGATATACATCAAAACCGATAGCCATACCGATGCCTTTGAAATGATGGGGAAAAAGAATCCCGCCAAAGATGAATCCAGCGAACAGTGGATAGGCGACGCCAGGATGGCGTTCACAGGCAAAGGGCAAACCACTGTTATCGACCTGGGGGAAAAAACGGTATATTTGATCTACCATCAGGATAAAGCCTATGTAGAAGCCCCACTCCCCCTGGACATGAAAAAATTGATGCCCGAGGAAATGCTCGCCATGTTATCGATGTGGAAAATCAAAGCCAACGTCGCGCCCAACGGCGAAACCCAAAAGATCGGCCAATGGAATTGCACCGGCTATAATATGGATATCAACATGGGCATGTTGAATATAAAAATAAAAACCTGGGCCACCCCCGAGGTCCCATTCGACTGGAAAAGCTTTACGGAAAAAATGTATCCCACCCTACTCCAGGCAGTAATGGGGCAAGGTATGGATGAAGAGACATTAAATCAATACAAAAAAATTGACGGTTACCAGGTGGCAACATCGGTAACCGTAAATTTCTTGGAACAGGAAATTAAAACCGCCAGCCAGATAGTAGAGATATCCGATAAGCCGGCGCCCCCCGGGATATTTTCTGTCCCGGCCGGTTACAAAAAACTGGAAAAATTAGTCATGAGCAAATGGGGGATATAAATTGAAGAAAAAAAGCCGGTTTAGCCTCCCGGTCCTTCTGCCCCTGCTCCTGGTCGGGCTGTTTAATCTCAACTCCTGCTCCCTTTCGCGGAATGGCGTTACGGACCGGGTCAATCCGTATCCCGCCCGGGGAAAAACGACAGCCGGTAAGTTATTTGTCTGGGAAATTAACCTGGGTAAAAAGAAAAGTTATATCCTGGGTTCCCTGCATTTTTTTAAAAAAGAAAGCTATCCCCTGGCCGAAACCATTGAAAAAGCATATTCTCAATCCGACGTGCTGATAGTGGAAACCCTCGTGGAGCCTACGAAACGGGTTTCTATTACCCTGGCTAAAGGAATATACCCAGCCGATGATCCCCGGACCCTGGAAAACCAGGTGAACCCGGCAACTTATCGATCGGTGCAAGAGAGACTCCAAAAAAGCCATATGGATATTCGATTATTCGCTAAATTCAAACCCTGGTACCTGGCCCAAACCCTTGCCATCATGAATATAATGAAAGCAGGGTTTCACCCCGGCAGCGGCATCGATGTCTATTTCCTGGAGAAGGCAAAAGAGAAAAAGGAAATCCTGGCCCTGGAAAAACTGGAAGAGCAAATCGATTTTTACGACCGGTTCCCCCCCCGGGTAAACGAAGCATATCTACTCGCCAATCTGCAAACGTCATCCGGCAGCGGCCTGGAAAACCTCGAGATGGAACACCTAACGGCAGCCTGGTCCGCCGGAGATACGCGGGCAGTGGAACGGCTGCTCCTCCGGGAAATCCAAAAGAAACCATACCTGGAGATACTCTACGAAAAACTTATCTATGAACGAAACCGCAATATGACCGAACGAATCGCCGGCCATTTAAATACCCCCGGTAAACGTTTCTTTTTCGTAGTGGGCGCCTACCACCTGGTAGGAAAGCGCGGAATCCTTCGACTACTCAAGGAGAAAGGTTTCCAGCTTAACCAACTATATGAGATAAAGGAAAGTCGAATATGAAAGTGAAACTAATCTATCCCAGGGTGATCAAAGGAGATACCGACGTTTATTTGCCTTACCTGTGGTTCCCGTTGATCACCTTTCCCATACTGGCCGCCTATACCCCCCCGGATGTGGAAGTAGAAATTATCGACGAGGTCATCGAAGACATCGATTTCGATGACCCGGTGGATTTGGTGGGACTAACCGCCATGACCTATTCGGTCCATAGAGCTTATGAAATTGCAGGGGAGTACAGGAAACGCGGCGTTAAAGTCGTGATGGGGGGGTTCCATGCCACAGCCCAACCGGCGGAAGTCAAAGAATATGTGGACGCCGTGGTCACCGGCGAGGGAGAAGAAACCTGGCCCAGGGTGATCGAAGACTTTAAAAAAGGCGCATTAAAACCCTATTACGCCAGCGAGACATATTTCGACATGGCCAGGTATAAGACCCCACGATTGGAATTACTCTCCAGGTACTGCCCGCCCTATGAGAAGTATACGCCCCCCTTTTATCCCACCTTGAATATCGTGGAGATGTCGCGGGGATGTCCCTTTGAGTGTGATTTTTGCGCCGTCACCAATTTCCACGGTAAGAAATACCGGTTCCGGCCCGTAGCAGACGTGTTAAATGAAATCCGTTACCGGAAATTACAAAGCCGGCAGCGCCACATCAGCATCAACGATGATAATGTTTTCGGCAGCAAAACCTATTTCCGGGAGTTACTCCAGGGATTAAAAAAATTGAATATTACCTGGGGAGCGCAAATGAGCATCAACGTGGCCAAAGACCCGGAAATGCTCGATTTACTGGTAGACAGCGGCTGCCAGAGCATCGGCTTCGGCCTCGAAACTCTTTCCCAGCAAAGCCTGGACAGCGTCCACAAGGTCACCAACAAAGTCGCCGAATACGATGAAATATTCCAGCGGGTCAGGAATTATAAACTCAGGATTTTCCTGGGCATGATGGTAGGCCTCGATTACGATGACGAGTCCATCTTCGAAAAAACCCTCGCCTGGCTCAAAACTCAACTGGACGTAGTCATCTTTGCCAATATCCACATCATTACCCCCTTCCCGGGAACCGCACTGCACCAGCGGTTAATGAAAGAAAATCGCCTCATCGATTTCGATTGGAAAAACTACGACACCCGGCACGTCGTGTTCAAACCCCGCTTAATGTCGGAAGAGACCCTATACCAAGGTTTTAAATGGCTCCTGGACAATATGCGCGAGGTAAACCTGGAAAACTGGAAACAATGGTACATTAAATAATATGTTCATTCATTCTCATTATACAAGTAATAAAGGAGGCCATTAGCCATGCGCATACTATTGTACATTCCCACATTTATCGATGTCACCGCCCCCCTGTTGGGCGTCCCTTCCTTAGTCGCTTATTTAAAAGAAAACGGCTGCAGCGATATCATCGTTAAAGATTTGAACCTGGAAATCCTGGAGTACCTGGTGGAATCCGACTACCTGGACACCCAGGCCAAACGGGTAACCCGGGATTTCGAAGGGCTTAACGATTTAAAGGAGCTCACCGTGGAAAACTGCATAGAATATGAAGCCCTCTATCCCTTATATTCATTTTGCCAGCCTAATTTTCAGCGGAAACTGGAAGAATATCTCTATCTACTGAGGGACCGTGACCGGTTCTATGATGTACCCTATTATGTTCTTCATATCAAAGGATTCTTCGATAACCTTTTTAAACTGATTAATTATAAAAACTCCCTGGGTCTTGATTATTTATTTGCCTGCCAGGTCAACGAAGAAATTACCGGGGACCATGAATTGTTTCCACAATTTTATAAATCCAGGATAATTCCCCAGGTCAGCGAGATACAACCGGACCTGATCGGTTTTTCCGTTTGTTACCGGGATCAATTCCAGCCGGCAGTCTACCTGGCCAAATTATTAAAAGAAAACTTCCCCGCGATACCTATCGTTATGGGGGGGACGCATTTAAACGTGCTCAAAGACAAAGACCTCGCCACGGAAAAGAAATATTTCACTTATATTGACGCCTATCTCCTGGGAGAAGGAGAAATCCCCTTCCTGGCCCTGGTAAAAGAACTGGAAAATAAGGGCAATTTATCCCAGGCGCCCAATTTAATCTACCTGCAAGAAGGATCGATCAAGATCAATCCTGCCGTGGAAGGGCTGCCGGTAAACCAGCTCCCTGCGCCGGATTTCTCCTGCTTACCGCTGCAAAATTACCTGGCCCCCGAAGTGGTGCTCTCATATCGAATTACCCGGGGCTGCTATTGGAATCGGTGCGCCTTTTGCGTTCATTTTCAAACCAAACATTTTTCCTACCGAAAAGCCGACCGGGTAGTGGAAGATATTAAAACCCTAATTCAAAAATACAATACGACATTTTTCTATTTTGTGGATGATTCGCTGCCCAAAGCGTTCCTTGACAAATTCCTCGAACTGCTGGAGCAGGAAAAGGTCAACATCCGGTGGGTAGGAAATATTCGCTGCGAGGAATTTTTAACCACCGAGTATATAAAAAAACTGGCCCAATCCGGGTGCCGTGAATTATACCTGGGGATCGAAAGCGGGTCCCAACGCATCCTGGACCTCATTAAAAAAGGAATCCACATCGATACGGTGGAACGAATCATCCATGATTGCCACCGCTATTCCATAGCCGTCAAAATGAACTATATTAAGGGACTCCCCCAGGAGGATAAACAGGACATCGAAGCCACGATGAACTTCATCCAACGCACCGCTAAAAACAGCGATATCATCGCCTTAACGCCCCTGGGAATCGGGGAAAATACCAATATAGCCCGGGACCCCGGGTATTTTGGGGTCGAAATCCTGGATAAAAAAGACCCATCGCGATTATTTTTAAATTTCAGGCGCACCAAAGGCATCCTCTCCTTCGAGGAAATCGACCGGTTATACGATGAACATCCCTTCCTTTTCGATCGCTTCACTTTTTTCAACCGTATTCACCATTTTCTCTATACCTTGAAATTTTCAGACCGGGATTTCCAGGAATTAACCCCCCGGATGGGGTTGATTACCGAAACTCTTGAAAATTACCTGCTGCGGGATATTCCCGATCTTTCTCTCCAGTTAGAAAAGAAACCGCTCTTTAAAAACAATCATCAGCCCCAGGTGTTCAATTATAATACCGGGCAAATCCAGGAGATGAGTAAAGGGGAAGGGACAGGGACATTAACTCCCCGGCAAACCATCTACCTGTATTCCCGTTTGAATTTTGAAATCCTGGCGGATATCAGTCCCTTTACGTATCAATTCCTGGTCCTGTGCACCGGCCAGAAATCCATAAAAGAAATAATGGATCATTTTAAGAATAAATATCCAGCAATCGACCCGCAGCAGTTGGAAATCCAGGCCATCAACAACATTAAATACTTATACAAATATAAAGTAATCGATCTCGTCTGAAAGTAGCTGTTTTAAGATATATAAAAACATAATGGATTAGAAAAATGGAGCACTTTAATTATAAGAAGGATTATAAGCATCTATTTTCTCCATCCGCCCAGGAACCTGAGATCGTTCAAGTGCCGCCGTTAAAATACATAATGATCGATGGACAGGGCAATCCCGAAAAAAAAATAGAGTTCCGGGAAAAACTACAACTGATTTATGGACTTTCGAATACTATCAAAATAATGATGCTGATGGATAAGGAAGCCCCCTATGATTTTATATTAGCGCCATATTCCTGCTTGTGGTGGGCCGATGACATGATGGCTTTTGCCTATCCCCCCAGGAAAGATGAATGGAAATGGAGGATAATGATGATGCAGCCGGAGCCGGTCGACACCGCCATCCTGGAAAGAGCCAAACAAGAATTCACTCTGGAGACAAATTCTCCTCATATTCACCAGGTCCGCCTGGAAACCTATGAAGAGGATACTTGCGCCCAGATCATGCATATCGGTCCTTATGACCAGGAAGGGGCTGCCATCGCAAAAGTACACCGTTTTTTTTATGAAAGGGGGTATGCCTTAAACGGGTATCATCATGAAATTTACCTGGGAGATCCCCTGGGAAACAGGCCGGGGAGAAGCAAAAGCATCATCCGGCAGCCAATAAAAAAAATAATTACTTAATTTCCGTCATATGCAGTTCCCAGGATTCTCCATCTTCATTTTCCACCAGGCAGTAAAAGTTCCCGTTGCAAAAACCGTAACGGGGGAGATAATCCATCCCGTAGTTATCCGGGCAGGGCAGAAAAACCCTTTTTAATTCATTTCCCTTCAAATCCATGACCAGGCATTCGGTATTCCCTCCCTCTTTTTTGTGGGTCAGGATGTAAATTCGTTGGTCCTCGATAAACATATAATTGATCGCCGGGAAGTAAGTCTTAAACGAGATGCGCTTCTTCATGAAATCCCAAAAATTCTTATAACGGAGGTCGGTTTTAAACCATTCCAGGGTTTTATTTTTAAATTCTTCGGTTACTTTTAAGGGATTATAGTCCTTTTTTATCCGGGATAGCTTCGAACCCTTCTCATCGAACACATCGATAACGAGTCCTTCTTTACCGGCAGTTACATATAGCCTGTCCCGGTAGGGGAGGAACTCGAAGGAATTGATGGGGAGGTCCAGGGAAAAGGATTCTCCAACCTGGAAATCGGTTACATAGAGTTCCTTTAATTTCACAAATTTTTCATTAAATAAATAAATCGTTACCACGTTTTGGCCTGCTTCGCCGCGGCCGGAAGCAGTGCCGACAAATATATCCCGGAAAGGCCGGTTATTGGTAAAAGGTATGGTTTTAAACTCCGTTATAAAATCGCCGTCCCGGGAAAAAATAGACAACCTTGCATAGCTGCTGATATAAATTTTATCATTATAGGGAAAAGCAAGCAGACGGCTGAAAGGGACTATTTTAAATTCCTGGGGACCTTCCCCCTCTTTCCCGAATTTTTTAACCAGGCGGAAATCGCCCAGCGAATAAATATAGATAGAAGTGCCTTCGGTAATATAGAGACGATTATTACCGATAACCATGGCATCCGGGTTTAGGAGTTCAACCAGGGAAGCCAATTTTTTTGCCTGTACAAAAACTGCCAGTGAAAACAAAATTACGAAAACACACATTTTCTTCATTTTTATTTGCTCCTTTTTTTGTTCTTACCATTTCGACCAAATAACCTTCCTGGTGAAAACAACTGTCGATTGCCGATAGTTAATTGTTGAGTGTTGAGTGAAGACATTGTATATTTTAATCGATTCTTTTTTCAAAGTCAAGCTACTTCAGTCGCAAAAAAGATTGACTTTCAATCCCTATCCCTTTATAATATCAATCTTGTCGAAATCGAAATGGGTAAAATCGATCGGTATTGAACCCAGTTTCCCTGGCAGATCGCCAGTTAAAGTTAATAACCGTCAAGGAGGTCTTATTATGAAAGAAAAAACCACATCCCCCTCTTTTAATTCCAGCCGTAGGGAGTTCCTGAAAAATATCCTGCCGGCCGGCGCAATCTTTTGTTTTGGGTGCAGTAATTTATTCGGTGTACCCCAAACAAACGATACCCCAACCACTTCCACGGGAAAACATAAATTTTTAGAAGACGCGGGTTTGAACTACGAGGAAATTTTTGCTCTTATGTTCCAGTATTACTACATCCCGGTTATGAAACAAATGGCCGGGCAAGTGGGAAAAGAAAAATTCCTGGAGCAGCTTAAAAACGCATCCTCCGAGGCAACTGCAGCAAGTATTGGAAACATGGCAAAAAGTTTTCCCACCACGGACCTGACCATGATGGCTATGGTCTATAAAACCAATCCCCTTTTTCAGCATTCGTTGACCTATGAGACCGTTGAAAATACAAGCCGTGTGTTAGAATTGAAAGTCCACGAATGTCTCTGGGCCAAAACCTTCCGCGAAGTCGATGCGGCCGATATCGGGTATGCAGCTATCTGTTATGCCGATTACGCCATGGCTGAAGCCTTCAATCCGAAAATTAAAATGATTCGCTCCAAAACGCTGATGCAAGGGCATGACTACTGCAATCACCGTTATGTGATGGAGGAATAGCCTGAATATCACTTAGAAAAATACCCGATTTCTCGCGTGATTGCAATCCGAATCCAATATAAAGGGGTTTGATTTATCAAACCATTTCCCCGCTTCCCGCTTTTTCGTGTAATTCCTGTGTCTTTTTTTCCTGGAAAATAGTATTCTGCAGCGGAGAAAGAGCAATTTAGCGCGGAGGAAATCCATATTTTAATCGGGGAAGAGTGCTTTTCAAAAAGAAACCTTGTCCACTGATTGCACTGATTACACTGATAATTTATAAAAATAAAATCTGTGCAAATCTGTGTAATAGCCCATACGTGGACTGAACAATTAAATCTATTTTTTGGTTCTTTCTCATATCAAGTGGGTATGTCCATTTTTGAATAGTCCGGCTTTTGCCCGGTGGATCCCTATGCCACACCTCCCGGCATATATATTATTCCTGCCTGCCTTCATTTTATACCCTATTGAGCTTATATCGATCCTTTGAGGGGCGAGATCAACTCTTTTTGCAATTATTCTCCCTTTCGGAGCGCCGACCTCACCCCTTTAAAGGTCCTGTATCAAGCCTTTTTGTTATTGTATCACTCCTTCTTACGGTTATCTCACCCCTTCGAGTCCATGTATCACCTCTCAAAAAAGTTACCAAAAAAAATTTTAGGGATAGTATCGATCCTAAAAGGCCTGATACCGATCCTTTGGGAATCGAATTAACCTCTGTAAGGATTGAGAGCGATCCTTTTGGATGTAAATTTACATTCCCCAGGGGGATGATATAATACCTTCGACGGCTGATATAGTAGAAAAAAGGAGTGGTCCGTGCGTTTAAAGGATTCAATTAATAGTTCTAAGGGTTGGAATAGGAGCTCGAGGCATCGATCTATCGGCAAAAAATGTGTTACCCATTCAAAATGAGAAAGAACCTGTTTTTTCTTATCTTCTTACCTTCTCAACTTCTCAACTTCCATCTTTTTCCGCTCTTCCTCTCTTTCTGTTTTACCTTCATCATTCATCACTCATCATTCATCATTTTATTTTTTTACAGTTTCGGTCATTTGTTCTTTGGTCATTTGAAATTGTTTCGAGTTTCGATATTCGAATTTCGGATTTCATTCTCTCACCTTCTTACCTTCTCACCTTCCCCGCTTCCTCTCTCCTCCGGAAGGGGGCGCGGCGGCGCGGCAATTTCAAGAAAATTTCAAGTAAATTTCAACTTTTTCAAGTTGCGAAACCATCGATTCAAGGCTGTCGGTAGCAAAAATGCTCACAAAAATAAAAAACAAAATAAAGGAATATGAGGAAGATTGAGATTAACATCTGAAGGTTGATCCAAATGCAATATCTGTAAAATAAAAATAAAAAAAACAGCTAAAGTTATTAACTACAAAAATGAACGCGGAATTTCAAGTTTCTTTGTTTGGGGCCTTAATATTCAAGTTCTCGGGGTTGAAATAATCATTAATTGAATTAGAGTGCTTCGAATTTCGGATTTTCTTTCTTCTTTCTTCATCATTCATCATTCATCATTCATCATTATTTTTCTCACCTTCTTACCCTCCTAACTTCCTAACTTCCTGCTTTTCCTCACCGATCATCAATTGGTGTACCTTTGTGCCTTCGAACCTGCGTGCCTTTGTGGCTATTTTCATGGCAGTGTCTTTTGGGTATGAAGAAACTAACCCGCGGCGTCGATATCCAACCGTGGCTGTTGTCCTGCCCCTTCCCCGACGGCCTTTCCCGCGATGTCAATATCCATTTCTGGGATTTCGCGGGCCAGGAAATTTTCCATCTCACCAGCCAGTTCTTCCTCACCAAACGCTCCCTCTACCTCTTTGTCTGGGACCCGCGCAAAGATGAGGAAACCCGTACCTTCGACTACATGACCCTCTCTCAGATGCCGCACTTGCTGGACAAATTGCCCAAACGCTGGATGGATATCCGTAATGAACTGAAAGCCAGGAAAGACGATTATATCACCGGGGAGGATTATTTCGCCGTATGCCGCAGTCACGCCATCAATAAGGAAAAGGCCCTGTTTCTCAGCCACTACCTGCACGACCTGGGCATCATCCTCCACTTTCGCATGGATTCATTATTGGCCGATACGGTAATATTGAAACCCGAATGGGCCACGGACGCAGTCTATGCAATGCTCGATTCCCTGGAAATCCAACAAAATAATGGCCGCTTTAACCGTATCCACCTGAGCCGCTATTGGGACAAAAAAAAATACCCAGCGGAAAAATATACACTACTCCTGCGCCTCATCGAAAAATTGGAGTTATCTTCAATATCATGGGCGTCGATGATTATATTCTTCCGGAGCTGCTGCCCAGCCAACGCCCGGTCATAGACATGGGAACCTACCGTTCCCCCGGTAATCTTCAACTTCATTATTCCTATGATTTCATGCCGGCCGGCATTATCACGAGGTTTATTTGTCGCATCCATGAACTGATCCTTGATGATCATTACTGGAACAATGGGGTAGAACTGGCGCTCTCCGGTTCCTTCGCGTTGGTGGTTAGCGATTCGGCGCAGAAGCGTATTCGGATTTCCGTTGCCGGGACCAACAATACCCGATTGATGGCTGCCATCCGCAGCCATTTCGACCACATCCACGAAACCATGAACATGAAGAAAGAGGAGCACGTATTTGAAGAAGTGCCCTGTACCTGTTCCAAATGCGCTTCATCCGAGAAACCTTTTTATTACAATTACCATTTGCTGCAACTATTAAAAGCCAAAAATAGGGATGCCCTATGTGAAAAAAGCTTTGAAGATGTTTCCGTTCATCAATTACTCAACGGCCTCCTGGTGGAGATGTGAAAGAAAAAACAAAACAGCCACAAAGGCACGAAGGCACAAAGGTCCACCAAGGGATTTATTCTACAAAAACCCTGGCGACCTGGCGTCTTGGCGGCAAAGTTTTTAAAAACCAGGCCGTGATGCCGCGCCCCAGGTTGCAGACCCCCTCCTACGGGATGCAAACCCCTTCCTGCGGGGTACAATCGACTTTCCTACGGCTTACAGACCCGCGCCTTCCATTTACAAACCCATGCATTCCATTTACAATCGCCTTGCATTCCGGTTACAGCCCTATGCATTCCATTTACATAGGTTCAATCGTTATTTCAACCATTTCTTTATACCATTGTCCCCCGGCATCCTTGATTAAAAACACGAGGTCGTAGGTACCATAGAACCCCGGACCCGGCGACCAATAGAACGCCCCTGTTTTTTTATCCGGCGTCGAACCGATAGGTAACCGTCTCAATTGATTTCCGGTTATCATATATCCACGGACAGCGGAAAAATTTTGGCCAAAGTGCATCTCGATTCGTTCCAGCTCTTTAATGGCGCCGTAGCTGAAACTCAGCATAGAAAAGATTCCATAGACCAACAAAAACAAGAGGCAAACTTTATGTCGCATTTTTCCCCCCGATCCCTACTCCCTAACTTACAGTTTTGGTATTCTTATACACCTCATAAATCTCATCCGCCATCCTGGCCCAGGAATATTTTTTAACCTGGATTTTCCCTCTTTCTATTAATTCACGGCGAAAGGTTTCAGCGAAAAGGACTGATTCCACTGTTGATGCGATGACTTCAGGTTCCCCCGGATCAAAATAAGCGGCGGCGTCGCCCAATACCTCACGGATAGTAGAGACATGGCCGGCAATAACCGGGCAGCCGTGGGCCATGGCTTCCAATGGGGGCAACCCGAATCCTTCATATAACGACGGGTATACCAACGCGGACGCCCCGGCATATAACCTGGACAACTGCCGGTCATTTCCCGGGATATGATATACATTGTCCAGGCGCTCCAGCAAACTGATGTTATCCAGCTCGGCCCCGGAAAACGAAGGACCGCCGAAACAGATGAGATCGAATTGGTCGTGGATTCTTTTGGAGATGGCATAAGCCAACAGCAACCGATCGAAATTCTTGTACCCCTGCTTTCGCGTACCCACATAGAGTATATAGGGTTTACCATGCCGATAAGGATCGCTTTCGTTTTTTTCTATGATTTCGGCGGGCGCGCCGGGATAGATAACGCTGATTTTAGCTTCGTCCACTTTATAAAAACGCAATAAATCCTGTTTCGTAGTCTGGGAAATGGTGATGATCTTATCCGCCCGCTGGATGCTTTTCCGTTTGTTTTCCAGCCTCGGTCGAATGTCACGGAAATCCTGGGGGAATAGTTCGGGGATCATGTCGTAAACGGTTAAAACTACGGGGCTTTTTCGCCAGTTGTAGACGGTGGAAGAATATCCGGTGGGATGAAAAATATCCACGGGTTTCCCGGCAAACGCATCAAACAGGACCCGGTTTATGGGCTTTAACAGGACCGGGATATGGGGAAGTGAAACGATCTTTTTACCGAAATAATAAGCGGCTTTTTCTTTAAAATCCCGCACCGGGAACCGGTTGATATGTAATCCGTGAAACAGTAATAATTCGATTTCTTTTTTATCGGCCAGGCGTTTGATCAATTCATAAAAGAGGCGGGAAACTCCCCCGTATTTTTGCGCGGCAAATACCTGGTGATCGATCAATATTTTTAACGGGTTCATTCGTCAATCCTTAATATTCAGTATCTGGGTGTCCATCATGGTTATATCATTTGCGAATAGCTCGTCCAGTTGACGGTAGACGGTAGATTTTTCAAAGTTTTCCATGAAAAAATCCTCGGCCCATTTCCGCTGTTGGTTGTAAAAATCTTTATCGGAAAGAAGCCGTTGAATGGCGCAGGCAAATTTCTCGGGGGAATCCGCGCTGAGGCAGCCGGTATGTACTTTAGACGGAAATCCGGCCAGCCCTTTAGCGGTGGTAACCACCGGCAATCCGAACGATAAAGCTTCCACTACTTTGATTTTCATCCCCGTGCCCCCCAGCAGGGGGCAAATGGAAATCCTGGCCCGGGCGTAAATGTCGGTGAGTCTTTCCACCAACGGGATGCAGGTCACATTGCGGGTGGAATCGACATATTCCGATATGGGACCGGCGATTACGATGCGTACGGAATTGAACAGGTATGGATGTATTTCCTGGAAAAACCATTGGATCCCTTCCCGGTTGTGGGGGTTGTCCGAGCCGATGAACAGGATGTCATAATCGGGGTTATCGTTTTTGGCCAGGTTATTTTTATCCATAAAAAAAGGGACATAATGGTATTGGGGGCGGCGGGCAAATTGAGAGAAAAAAGATTTTTCATCTTCGGAGATGCACATCACTTTATCGAATCGATTCACACGCCGGATTTCTTCTTCGATCATGGGCCCGATCTTGACATCGCCGCCGGAACTGTCGAAACGGTTCAACGTGATGAAATCGGACAAATCCAGCACCGTCGCAGGCCCCGCAACCTTTTTCGAGGGAATCAAACCGGTCCAGTAGACATAACTGATGATGATAAAATCGTAGTGGTTTTTTGCCAGGATTTCAGCGAAAAGTTTTTTCATGCTTTTGTAGGCAAAATCCGGGAGCCCGGTGTAGGCGTGACAGAAGGGGATATATTTTTTGAGCCGGGCCAGGGGGTTTTGTTTCCTGTTTTTAGGGCGCTGCCGGCGCGAGCTTTTTTTGAAATCGTAAAAAAAGAGTTCATTTACCAGGCCACCTTTGTCGGCCGGGTAGTTTTCCCATGAACTTTTAAAGTTTTTTAGGGTCAGCAGGTCCACATTGAAATCCACGGCCCGAAAATATCTCAGTAGTTCGATAAAGCGAGAGTTAATGCCGCTTTTCTCTTCAAAAAAATTATGCGGATAAACGATCAAAACCCTTTTTTTCATTGGATATACCTCTTATCTTTGCTTCAATACCAGTCGGTTCTGAGGGCGCGACGCCATACCGTGCCCCCTACACCCGCAACCCATAAAATTTTTTTGCCCCCAGGGCGCCAAGACACTAATTATCCTTGCATCTCAGATAGGGGATGGCCTTTTAGACTAAATTTCGGCCAGCAGGAGCAATGGGATGGAAGGAAGAAATGGTTCCGGACGCCGGACGAAATCGCCCTTCTCGTTCAAAAAAGGAACCCCATTGGAAATCAACAACTCATTCCTGGTAAACGGGACAATTATTTCGGATTCGAATTCCGCGATACTCTCATATTTTGTCTTAGTCTCTGATGCGACATCAAAAAGTTGTTTTGTTTTGAGGCCATTTTGCAAACCCTTTCCACCGGGATATTCACGGTTAAAATAATCAAGCAGGATATTCAGGTAATCTTCCTGCCGGTACGTCTCCAGGTTAGGGTCATATTCTTCTTGGACCCATTTTTTCGCTGTATCCAACGTAACCATGCACGGTTCGTTGTTGGCGGGCAGACGCCGAACCAACCTGGCCAGCATAGTTAAAATAGTACGGAAAGTAGCAACCGGGGTCATCTCTTCGGGCACAAGGATATTCATTAACGCTTCGTCGACGATCGGCTCAGGATTTTTTCGATTAAGAAAAGTGCTTATCCGGGACTCCAGTATGCCCTTTAAAAAAATACGGTCCAGCGGTTCAAAGCTATTAAGATAATCTTTACGGTTGAAGATACCGGCCAATTGACCTGCATATAAGCAATAATCACCTACGATGACGGCTTTCTGTCCCGTCTCGACGATATGTTCTGCGATAAGTGTTAAACCACGCCGCAAGTCTTCCCAGGAAGTTTTTATATCAGCCTCATCAAAAAACAGGATATCATTTTTTCGCTTTAATAATTTTTTGGTTACATCCCTGATGAAAAGAGAATTTTCCGTTTTTCCGAGCTGCCATCCGATATGATCGATAAAAAACGATTTTCCAGCCCCCAAAAGAGCTGAAAGAAATAACACATCCCCCGATTGAAACGTTTTGCATTTTTTTACAATTTCCTTTTTCGACTCCTCACGGTTGTAAAAGGGGGCGGCATCCTGCCGTCCGTAGGAGAAGATATTCGCGGCCTCACGCTTTATCTCGCTGTTGCTGACTTTCGTCATCTTACCTCGCTTCTCTTTTCATCCTGGTAAACCGTTTCTTTTTCTCCAGGGGAACGGTTTCACCCTTAAATTCTTGTAAAGGAACCGTAATTATACCAGATTTATCTTTTTTTTTCATCATTTCTGAGAACAAAGCCAATTGGTATGGCACTTCCTTCCGGTCGCAGTCGAGCCGCTCCAGCATCAGTTTTTTTATCTGCTTAATAATTGCGGCCAGGGATATATCCTCCTCCCAGGCTTTTTTAACAAACTCTTCAGAAAAGACGGAACTCAAATCCATGGGGGTGATTTTCCCCGCCATCCCCGGCGAGTACGGTCTATAACGTTTGACCAGCATGGCAAATATCTCGGCGGCCGTGTACCGGGGATAATAAATCACATTAAAATCCCGTTTGAATTCCCGGTCCAGGTCCCGTTGAATTTCCGTGGTACTGTAATAGACCTCCCGCATCGCTGCTTTACGAAACTGATTAACCTCATAAATGGTTTTTATCGCGGATATGAAATCCAATATTACCTGTTCATCGGAGAGATCGCCTGGGAAATGGTAGAAAACGACGGTCTGGATTCTCAAATTATCCAGGAGGTAATTCAAAAAATCATCCAGCCGCCTTTTGGTAAAAGGAAAAGAGTTGGAAAACGTTCGCCATGCGCTGTCCTTTCTACCGGATAAGAACTTCAGCATCTCTGCCCTATAGGCATAGAAATCCGTGTCTTCCTGGTAGTTAATGCAGTAGAAATAATAAGCCTCCTCAAGGACATTATCCCAGGGATTCTGGATTAAATTCTGGATTACCTGTTTTTTTATTTCCTGTTCGATCCATTGAGAAGATATATTCTGCTCCCATTCGGGGACAGATAAATCGAAGTTGACCGGAATAGCCAAATTTTCGAAAGACCTCTGGAAATATTTTTGAAAAATATAGGTGTAAAGCGTGGTTAAACCGCTCCCCTTTTGAACCACCACATGCGTCAGGGGTTTGGAAGAGATGCTGTTGAAAATAGTTTTCTCTATCTCCTGGTTAATCACCATCATATCGATGACGTTTTCATCAGTTAACGGGTTGAGTTTTGGGAAATGATCCGGTAGATTCACCAGGGCTTTCCAAAATTTCAAATTTTCCTCTGCTCGTTTTTTATCCATTATGTCCCCCTATTACAGGTGTTACAGACTAATTTGCTTTCTGAAATATCGAATCCTTCGGAAAAAAATGCGGTCCGTTCACATTCGGTGCAGACGAAGCTTTTTTCCTCCCGGATAAACCGATTGAATTTTACGTCGAAGTATTCGTTTAAAAAGTCATCAGGAGGAACCATCGCCCCCCGCTCCAGGAAAAAGATAAATCGTTTCAGATCCACCCCTTTACTGCGATAAAAATTCAAGCCACGGCAATTCATACGCATCTCTTCACTGTATTCGGTTTTATATCTCCCGGTTTTTGGGTCTTTTTTAAATATCTCCAACCACTTTCCCCCGGCGCCAATGTAATTGCCATCCAAAGAAACGGTAATGGTATTGGGAATTTCTTTGCATGCCACGGAATTCAGGGTTTTTCTATCCTTTTTTAAAAAAGCCTCGATCTTTCCAAACCGGATGATTTTATCTTGAAGTGTAAACAATTCACCGATTCCCGCAGCCAAAGCTATTTCAGTATAACCGGGATGAGAACGCATCATTTTGTTTTCACCGGTTTCAATGTTAAGAATAATGATCTTACCGTTTCCCGTATGAACGACAGCCTGATTCTCATTTAGAAGTAGTATCTTCTTTATTCCTTCGGGAATTTTAGCTATCGTTTTAACTGTAAAATCCCGCAGGTCGATTTTCGCTATCGTTCCATCAAAATGTCCGGTCAAAAGGTGGTTTGCGCCCGGTAACACGACAAGCGCCACCAGCCAATAAGTCGTATCGAAATCGACATACCTGGTTTCCTTTTTGACGAATGAAAACACCCCCAGCCTTCCGTTCTGACCCCCGGCAAAAAGAATGCGGTTATCGTGAGTAACATCGAGGGAGGCGATGCCCTTCAGATTCAAGGGGATAGACCTGGGAATTTCGATTTCTTTATCGATAAAATTTATATTATTATCCCTGGAAGCCGCGAAAATACTCCTGTCTTTTCTACCGGCGGCAAGCGCCGTTATCTTGTCGCTGCATATATGACGCCGCTCCATCTTACCGGTGCGGCTGTTCCATATCATCAGCACACCGTTCTGGGTTCCCCCCGCAAAGAAATCCACACCGTCTTCACCGGTGAAAAAAACAGAATTGACCGGAAGTTCACCCTGTTCCTGTAAAATCATGTTTTTCAGGATGGCGTATGAAAAATTGGTATTCATAAGATTCGTGTAAGAAAAATCACTGTTTTCGAGGTTAGCCCCCATAAAAGAGAAACCGCTCAAGTCCAAATCTCTCAGTTCGGCATTGCGAAGATTTACATTCTCCAGGTTCACATTGTCACAAAGTTCCTTCCAGGTTTCTTCATCGGGTCCCAGGGTCACCGATTTCGATAAGATTAAGCCGACGCTGTTGGCCCCGAGGTAGCGCACATCTTCGAAATTTTTGTTCGCCGTGCTTTCGGTAATATCCTTTAACCTGGCGGCATGCTTATTATCCAGTTGGGATACCACCAGGTTTTTTGTGGCAGTGTTTAATAAACGGTCCTTTAAAAAAACCGGCTCTCCTGCAGCTTCTGATTCCAACTCTGCCAATATGAAATACGCCAGCAAATATTCAAGGAAGGGATTATTCTTGAAGGTCAGCGTTTTCTTTTCCCTGAGTTTCTCGTCATCCAAAAGATTTAGTGAGGCTAATTCTTCCATCAATTGCCGGGAATCCTCATTTTTAAGATTAAAATGCCTCTGGCAGGCATCGAACCAGAGGGAAAATTGGCATGAACGGTTCAACCCGTGAAGGGTAACTTCCCGGGCCAGCAAGTGAAGCGCCGCATAGCGTAATTCTTTTGTTTTGAGAACGTTAAAGCTCAGCCGGTTCCAATTGTCATACGCCAGGCCGAGGAGATCATACACCGTGATATTCTCTTTCTTTTCCACCAGTTCTTCAAATAATGTCACATTATCGCTGACCACTTTCAGCAGCACGGGCTTTCCTTTAACAGGTTCGACGGTTAAAAAATCCACTATTTTCCCGGTTTTATCGTTATCCAGCAGGGCCTTTAAACCCGGCTTGTTTTTAGCAAATTGCGCGATCTTCGGTTGGGGAAATCCTGTTAAAAAGAATTGGTTGATTACCTCTTCGCCATGCCCCAGCCCTTCGATATGACGTTTAAAGTAACTATACCTGCTGGTTAATACGACCTTGCCTTTACCTTTAGCCAGGCGTCGAACCTGATGAAAATTGAAATCGATTTGATCTTTATCGGGCGCCGGCAGCATCTGGTCGAAGGCGTCCAGGAAAACTGTAAAATGTCCATCTTCGCAGAGGTCTGCAAACTCGTCGAAACTTATATACAATTTATAATATTCATGCAGCCTGGTTTCGATAAATTGCTCGATGGAGCCTGCGCTGTGTTCATTAAGGTAAAAAAGAAGGGGTATACGGTCCCGGGTGTCCAGATTTTTTACATGCTGGAAGATATAGTAGCGGCAGAAGGTGGATTTGCCGTCGCCGTAATGCCCATAAAGAAGCGTAACTCCGTATTTCACCGATGCGGTAAATTCATCCGTCAATTTACACAGGTCATCCTTTTTTTTATCAAATTCGCTGATCACAGTCGGTTTAATATATTCGAAATCGCCGCCCTCGGATTTTTTCCACACTTTGAGTGCCCTTTTATAAAGGTCTTCGACATCCTTAACTTTGAGAACTTTTTTTTTGAGTTCATCGATAGGCATCAATGAGAATTCAACATCCCATGTTTTCGAAAACTTTTCCAGGCTTTTTTTGATTTCATTAACCGGGGGTTCTCCCTCGAAAAAAATTAACCCTTTTTTTGTCGGGATTGAATAGGCTTCCGGGTTTTCAATTTCCAGGAGATCATTGAACCGGAAGACGGTAAATCTTTCAGATTCGTCGAGTAATCTTTCTTCCCGCGCCGTAAAGTATTTTACCTGTTTCGTTTTATCCAGAAATGCTATCTTATCGCATATCCAATTGGGATTGACATCTAATAAACGTTTAACCTGTTCGATTTTTTCTGTCATCGTTTTATTGCCTCCAATTTAATCTTTGAAAAAATCTCGCTGTAATCCAGAAACCCATTTCTTCCATTAAAATAATCCGCCATTGTTACAGGAATGAATACGTTGTTTTTTTCAAAGCATGCCATCCGGCCTTTTGCGCTGTCCTCATAGATATAACTGATTTCAACCCCGTTATTATCGGCATCATACTCCAACTCTACCTCTCTTACAGGCTTTTCGATATTAAATTTTATAACCGTCGTGGAATCGGCGGGAGTCGCAGGTTCGCCGCTTATCCGGCCATATTCCTGGATCTGGTCCGCCAGCGTTACTACGAAAGAGATGGGGTCCCTGGAAAACGATAGACGTAGATGGGGTCTCGCGACAGGATTGCCGTAAATTTTTTGCATATCGTGCATCATGATGGCGGCGGCGGCCAGTTCCATGATCAGCAGATTGATCTGATTTTCATTTGCGGACTGGTAATCCCGCAGCGAATCGTTCAGGTGTAAAAAAGTGATGGCCCCGGGTAAGCCATGGGTTATTTTCAATCCATGTTCCAGGTTCTCCTCTATAATTTGTGGAAAATCGGAAGGGGTGGGATAATCGTTAAAATTTCGATACCCGGATAGGACCGTCATAAAAAGCCTATTTTTAAAGGCATTGAAGATGTCCCGTGGGTTGTAACCGGTCAGGAGGTCGAATTTTGTCAACGGGTCGAGGGCTTTTTCGATATTGACCAGGAACTGGAACGGGTAACCGATATCGTGGAAAAGAGCAGCCGTAAGGGCCGAATTGTACACGATGGTTTTCAATAATTCCACTGCATGGGGATTTTTTTCGACATTGAACAGGTACCCCGGTATTCCCAATTGCCTGGTAAAATGATTTAAATATGAAGGTTGTTGAATAAGAACCCCCAACCGGTATGCGCATAGCTCCAACAGGGAAATTTTTTTCCTATGACGGTTTACGTTTGCCCAGGATACAAATTTAGCCGCCAACCGGTGGCTTATTACCTCAAATTTGAGCTTTTCCAGTAATTCGATCACTGTGTAGGCGACCTGGGTTTGATGAAAGATATGGTCGCGGTGGAACTTTTTATGAAAATCGACGAAAGAAAGCCATTCTGTGGTGACAAATTCTTTTGCCATAAAACGAAACGCAGGAAACAACCGCGTCGAATACCGGGCCATTATGGAAACGCTGGCCCTTAAACGCTTATTTTCAGGAGATGGAATAATCTTGTTTAGTTTGCCCGGGTACAGGGTATTTCTTAGGCCGTCGGCATTTATATTTCGCAGCCGGGTATATTTGGCCTTGGAAACTGCAACCAACTGCGGCATGACTCTAATACCCGCCGAAATTTTTGCCATATCTTCTTTAAATAAGATTTTCATTGTTTTCATTGTTCCAAAACTTTATAAATTCTTTTAATTCCCGCCTCAGTGCGTAAGTCCAGGCAAGTTTTTTATATTTCCCGGGGATATTTTTCTCACTTAATATGGTTAACACCGAATGAAATACTTCTGGCGGGTCTTCCCATTCGCCTTTATACATTGCCTCGAAAGCGCTCCGGCAATAGAGCATGGCTTCCCTCGATGGTGCAATATCCTCTTTCAGAACTTCACTCACCTGTACAAGGTAGAAATGTTTCTCCGGTATATTGACGAGAGACTTTTTCAATAATTTTATCCTGGCAAAAATTTCCTTAATTTGAATAACTGAGAAATCCATAATTTTTTCCAGAATTTTGTGGTGAAACTCCTGTTTGAAATCACAAAAACATGCCGAATTGTCTATCTCTATCCTCGCATGTATGAAAAATTCCAAACATATTTTCATTAATACCTCTATAGGGTTTCTGATCTCCTCCGGTTTTATCTGCAAGTCCAGGACAGCGGTAGAAATACACAGCGGGAGATAAAAATCTAAAATATTTCTCAGCAGACCATTCGATTCCAGCGACTCATAGGAGGGCATAGTTGTTAAAATTCCTTTAAAAAAATTAAGCCATCCCCCTATATCGACATCTTTGTTTTTCTTTATTATATCCAGGGGAATAATCGCAATAGGATTCTGGCTCCATAAGAAATGTTGGGGTTTTGGTTCCTGCAGGGAAGCGATAAAAAATTGTTTCTTAACGACATTTAGAATCGCTTGTTTATGCCGCTCACCGATCCGGGGTCCTATTACCTTTCGATTTGTGACAATATTGAATGCGTATTGGAAAACAGAATAGACAACTTCCAAAGACCTGACCATATGACTAAAAATACTAAAATTGCTCATGCTGAGAAATTCGGATTGCAAATCAGCAGTTCCGGGGCTGTTGAAAATTGTGTATACTTTAAAATCCAGTTCTGCTAATTGATCGCACGAATTCAAATCGCCAGCGGATTTATTATCGATCCTGGATGAAAATTCATTTTTTCTTTCGTCCGATAATAATTTCAGCCCCGGTTCGTTATTTTGCGTCGAGTAGAATTTCGACTGAAAAATAAGGGCAATATCGTTATCGAAAGGAATTAGCGCTGTCGGAATATCAGGCTCAAATTTCTTTTGAATCGCCTCATCCATTTCTTTAATATCATATTCTTTTTTGATTTTTTCAATCAAAGCGTTGACACTCAACTTTTTCCTTTTATTTAAATGATTTTCCAATTCTTCCAGGCTGACAGCCCCAAAGGTTTTGTTGATTGTAATAGCTGTCAACCCGAAGATATCCAGTATAGGATGCGTCTCTTCTCCATCAATATCATTCTCATCGCCCAAATATAAACTCGTCAGGTAAGCTTTATCATAATACCGGTGTTCCAGGTCGTTTTTCAATTCAAACTTTTCCCCAGATTTTCCACCTTTTTTTATCTCTGCTGCCAATCGATGCGTATTCATAATTTTCAAATATTTACCGTATAGGCTTACAATTCGCTGGAACGTGGCATCGATATCCATCTGGTCCGGGGAGGAGGTAAAAACAAACCGCGGGTCACATTCGTCGTCTTTTATCAATACATCTTCCAGTACAGGGAGCAACCTGGACCAACCGGGCGGGTTGTCCAATATAAAATAACACTTAATGCTTTTAGCCGGCGTGTCTACTTCCTTCCTTATTGTCTTTATTAAGTCGACTAAAAACTCGCAAAACCACTGGGCATGAAGTTCATCAAAAAGAAGTTGGGGAGTTTCCTCGATATCTCCATCGAATTCACCCGATGGCAGTAGTATTATTCCATGAGACTTTACAGCGGACCTGATATCTTTTAAAGTATTATCATTAGCCTTGCCGTGCAAATCATTTATAAACATATTCAAAAGGCTATGTTGAGCGTCGGTTGAAGACCTGTATAGATTTATGTCCGCAAGTGTCAGCAGCTTGCTGTCTTTTTCGAACAAACTGGAGATACTGGTGCCGCAAAAATCCAGGTCCAATAGAAATACTTTACAATCAGGATCACGTTCAATATATGATTTGGCAAGAAAAAAAGCAACCGTTGTTTTCCCCACACCCCCTTTGACCGATTGAATGGAAATTATAAAATTTCTCTTATCCTTTTTCTTTCCCTTTTCCATTTACGGTCCCCCATCAAAAATAAAGGCTCGCGCAGGCTTGATCGATGAGCGTATAAACACCTCTTTTTTTGCCATATTGTATTTTACATTATTGAAACGCTTTTGTAAAGAAGGTAAAGCAAAAAAATCAAATTTTTATCATTTTTTTTATTTTTGTGCGGCATTTTGATGAAGGTAAAAGAAGCCTTTTTCCCAACTTTTTTCCGGGGGTGGGAGGGGGTTCTGGTTTTCATCCGGGCCGGAGATAAAGTAATCGACAAAATATAACAGGGCCGGGAGATTCTCTGCAAAAGCCTCGGCGATCATTTGTTCGGATGTAAAAAAACCGCCTTCTTCCATGTATTCCGGGGACAATTCGATGGTAAAAGCAGGGCTTCCGAAAGCGCCGTATACCCAATCGGTGAAATCCCCATTGCTCAAATATAACGCGGTTACCATGGAACCGTAAGTATAAATTCGTCCGCTAACCAGGAATATTCGGCGGGCTATCTGCCCGGCAATGTTGTACATTAGTACGGCGTCGGGCGCGGGCGTAAATGTATAACCCCAGGGATACAGTATATCTTGCCCATAATTATGAAAACTTATGGAACCCACGGGCGGATTCGCTGTAAGGAATTGCCGGAGGGCCTGGGTTTCGGGTTCGGAAAAGGGGGCTGCACCCCTGTAGACTTCACTTTCGGGGTACGGGCTCGAACCGTTATCATCGTATCCCCACATGTACCAGTAATTGCGGTTGGTATCCACCCCCCAAATGAAATCCCCATTATACCGCCGGTTCTTGCGCCATAATCGGTAGGTATGGAGGGAAAACTCCAGGCCGTCGGGGTTCTGGATGGGCATGATATATATTTGCGCGCCATCGACCACCCGCTGCACCCCCAGGTCCAGGCTGTAATTCTCTAATAAATACTTTGCAAACAGCAGCGGCACCTCCACCGAAATCCACTCCCTGGCATGATGACACCCAACGATAAACACATTGGGCTCGCTTTCATCGCTTTGCACATTATCGCTGATCTTGATGACATTTAACTCCCTGCCCTCGATGGAATAGCCGATGGTAATCACCTGCGCCATACCGGGGAAACGGGTCTCCAATTCCCGCAGCAGCAGCCCTGTTTCATTGTAGTTATGGTAAGCGCCGTTGATGTCGCCCTGGGCGCTGCTTATTACCGGGTGCGCTGAACCTACAAGCGGCGCAGTGGTCCGTCCCCGTATCTCGATCCCGGATGCCTCCACCTGTTGTAATTCATTGTGGTCCACCAGGAAGAAACAATCTTCACCCCGGCTGTAGAGCCGGTCCAGGGGCGCACGAGTTTTTAAATAGACCCGGTAATCGTCGAGGCTTATGCCGATAACCGTGTCCGGGAATTCCTGCCCCATGGCAGTGAAAGCGACAAAATATAATAAAACAAGGCTGAATAGGATCATGTTTTTTCGCATGTTTTACCTCCCGTGCATTACGCATTACCAATGAAATTGTAAGGTCGAGTTTAAAACGAAATGTTCCTGCTTGATTCCGCCGGGGGAACCGAAACAATAAAGGGCGCCGATATCGGCGCTTACCCTGCCCAGGCGAAAACCGATTCCGCCGGTGAGTTCCCGGAGTGTGGTTTTAGGTTCGATAACGGGATGGGGGTCCAGGCGGCACCCAAGCCTTAAAAAATAATCGCCCTGGTCGGATAAAATGCCATACTCCAATCCCAATGCAGCCGTCAGGGTGTTTCTCATATGCCGCGGCAAGGTTTCGGAATAAAAGACATACCGGTACCCCGACCAGGCGGTATATAGAATTTCAGCGGCAAGGGTTAACTTATTTTTCCCCGGCGCATCGGTATCGGCATGGACAAACGGGGTGAAAGCGGCCCCCAGGTAAATACGGGCGGGACGATAAAAGTTGTCGGTGCTTTTCAAATTGGAAATCTCCAGGTGCGTGGAGGGGCTTTCAAAGATATGGTCCAGGGTCCGATGCGCCTTGCCGCGCAGGGGGTAAATGAGTACCGTGCCAATTGTCCATCGGGGAGATATTCTTATCCTGGCGCCGAGGGATGGGATAATGCAGGTCATGCGGTGGCTTTCCCGGTGCGTGTATGTGGTGGGATCGAATGATGGCCAGGTTTCCCGGATGTCTACCTTTCGATTGGCAAAGATATAATCCAATTTAATGCCCACGGAGACGGATTTTCCCCATTTGCAAGCGGCGGCGGCAAAAATAGCGTTTTCAACCCCGGGGAAAGTTGCTTTTAAAGACCAGCCGCCGTCGGAAAAATCCAGTGTAGGCAATTCCAACAGGTTGACGGTAACCCAGCCGCCGGAGAAGCTGAATCCTTTAAAGGGAAATGCCAGGGTGAATCCGCTGAGTCGATTATTGTTTTGACTCTGGGGGTCATTTGCATAATACACCCCTTGATTGAGTCCCCAGTATTGGAATGCCTGGTGTGTCGCGACCTGGAAAGAGGCGCCGGCAAGGATTTCTTTGGTTTCGGGAATAATTGCCGGGTTAATGGCGGCTGAGAATGCCTCGGAAGCCATGAGGGAAATTCCGCCCGCGGCCAGCATGCGGGCGTCGAACATGGGAATGTTGTTCCAACTGACGGACGGCGATTCTTCCCGGTGGTAATCAAAATATTGGGCCCACACAGGGAACGCCCGGGTAATGAGCCATACTGTTACAAAAATAAAAAAAAATTTCTTTAACATCATTGCCCTCCTTATGTGGAAGTATATCAAAAAAGGTGAAGTGGTGCAAGACAATATCAACCCGGGATTGATTCTTTCATTTTCATAATTTTTCTTGTAAACTATACCGTTACCCTCCTCGTCTAAATCAATACGGAACTAAAAAAATGGAATTAATACAAAATTATGAGTTGAGACTGGTCAAACAAGCAAGCCACGGCGACAGGAACGCTTTCCGTGAAATCGTGGAAGATAATAAAAAGAAAATTTTTTACCTGGCCTTTGATTTCACCGGGTCGATCCAGGATGCGGAAGACCTGTCACAGGACGTTTTTATCAAAGCGTTCCGCTCCCTGCATACTTTCAAAGGAGAAGCGTCCATAAGCACGTGGCTCTACCGCATTACCCTCAATACCTTCCTGGACCTGAAACGGAAGAAGTCTTTTGAAATGGAGAAAAACCAGGCGCCGCTGGATGAAGGGGTATCGGCAAACCCGGTTTTCCCTGGAAACCCGTCCGCCGGCAACCCGGAAACCTATGCCGAATCCCGCCAGATGCAAATGCATATCCAACAGGCGCTGGAAACATTGTCCCCCAGGGAGCGCTCGGTTTTCGTGATGCGCCACTACCGCGGGATGCCCGGGAAAACTGTGGGAGAGCTTTTAAATATCTCCGAGGGGACAGTAAAAAGCCTGCTTTCCAGGGCAATTAAAAAATTGCAAAATGCCCTGGGGTTTTACAGGGATTCCCTGGACCTGGGGATGGAGGTGCAACGATGAGAAAATGTAAAAAAATAAGAGATTTAATGCCGGACGCCCTGAATGATAATAGCGTACTGCCCGAAGCGGAACTCAGAATACTCCGGGAACATATACGGGAACATTTAAAAGAGTGCCCGGGATGTTCGCAAGAATATAAAAAACTGGCCGGCCTGATGGCCGCCATGAACAAACGGCAGCGCCCCCAAATGAGCAACGCCTTCTGGGAAAACTATTCCCTGCGGCTGGAAGAGAAATTGGAAGCCGCCTCGGCCGCAGAGGAGCAAAAATCCCCAGTAAATATCGTTAACTGGAAACATCGGGCAGGTAGTTTCGATTTTAAGATAGGCTGGGTTTTATACCCCGTGGCTGCCGCGGCCATTTTAGTAGTGGGTATTGCCATTGGTCTGTACCTTTCCCAACAACCCGGGAAGGACATTGTGAATACGGCCATTTCTTCCCTGCGGCAGTTAAGCCCGGCAGTGGCGGAACACTTTGACAATGTCTTGCCCCTATTGCTGGATTATTCCAACTCCTCTCCCCGGCAAACCAGTAATTCGCCGGGAGAAAACATATTGGTAGAGAAAAGTACGGTTAGAAAACTGCTGCTGGAAAACCAACTGTTAAAGCGGGTAATGGCGAAAAATAACAATATTACCGTGAATGAATTGATGAATGAACTGGAACTGATACTATTGGAACTTTCCAACGACAGCGGCGACAGCGAAGAAACCCGCCGGGCGGTCCGGCAGTTCATCAAAGAAAACAATGTCCTGTTTAAAATGAAAACCCTCGAAAAAAAAGATAAACACACCTTAACCATATAGGAGGTTACCATGAAACATATAATGAAAATGATCGTCGTTCTTTTGATACTTTTGGTTTTATTTATAAATACCGGCGCCGATACAGACCGGGATAAGACGGAACCCGGCGACAAGGAAGTAAAAAAGATTTTCCAGGAGGCTAAAAAATCCATCTACGCCAAAGAGTGGGCCAAAGCAGCGGAGCAATTCAAGAAAATAACCGCGGATTTACCCACTGGCGAATGGGTGGATGATTCGCTCTATTGGTTGAGCTACAGTTTGAACAAGCTGGGTGAAAACGGCAAAGACCCGGAAAACGCCCTGGAAACAAAAAAAGAGGCGTTGAAAAATCTTACGCTTTTGATGACGCGGTATCCCGGCAGCGAATGGTACGATGAAGCGAAGCTCCTGATCGTGGAGATTGCCCAGGATTTGGCGGCCAGGGGATTGAAAGATTATGAGAAATATATCACCAACGGCGTCAAAGAGGAAGAGAACGCGGACTTGAAAGCGGTGGCCCTGGCCGCCCTGCTGGAAATGAACAAAGAAAAAGCCTTCCCCTCGGTGGAGAAAATCTTACGAAGCGGTAAAGACCCCGAGTTGCGGCGAAAAATTATCTTTGCCCTGGCGCAGATAAAAGATGACCGCGTGATTCCGCTGCTGGTGGAAGCAGCCAATACAGACCCGGATTATGAAGTCAAAAAACAGGCGGTCTTCATGTTGGGGCAGTTGGGGACCCCGGAAAGTTATAAACAACTGGTTGATATCTATGAAAAGGCAGGGGATATGGAATTGAAGAAACAAGTCATTTTCTCCATCTCCCAGGTCGGCGGCGACGACGGCGGCGGCGGCGATGCGGCAGTCAACGATTTGATCCATATCTATAAAGTCGAGAAGAACCTACAATTAAAAAAGCAAATCATTTTCCGGTTGGCGCAGTCTCAAAGCAAAGAAGCGCGGGCATTTATTTTAAAAATATTGGAGTAAGGATTCGTAATGATTTACAAAGAAAATACAATATACGGAGGTAAATAATGAAGAAATTAAGAGTACTAATGATGATCGTGGTTATGTTAAGCCTGGTAGGTATGGTAGGCGGTGGGTTCCGGCTTTCTGCCCAGGAACAGGGAGCGGAAGAAGAGAACAAAGCGCAAGGAAAGGTAAAGGATGAAGCGGCGGAATTGAAATCCGCGGCGTTGGATGCCGTTTTGATGATGAAGGATGAGGATGCCATCCCCATATTGGAAAAAATCCTGGGTAATAAAGACAACCCCGACTTGAGAAAAAAGGCCCTGTTTATTCTCAGTCAAAAGGATAAACAGAAAGCGCTGCCCATCCTGCAGCGGTTGGCGCAGGAGGACCCGGACCATGAAGTAAGAGAGCATGCGGTTTTCTGTTTGGGACAAATGCAGGGCGAAGAAAGTATCGCGGCGCTTTTGGAGATATATGACAAAGTTAATGACGCCGGCTTAAAAGAAAAAATCCTTTTCTCCTTTTCGCAGCACCAGAGCGATAAAGCCTTTGACAAATTGAAAGCCATCGCACAAAATGAGAAAGACGAAGAGCTGTGCAGTAAAGCCATTTTTTCCCTGGGGCAGACGGGAAAGAAGGAAGCGCTGGACATTTTGAAGAAGGTAATCGAGGATGACGGCGCCGGAATCGAAATCAGGAAAAAAGCGTTGTTTTCCCTCTCTCAATTTGGCGGGGGTGAGGTCATCGATCTTTTGATGCCCATTGCCAAAAGCCATAAAAATAATGAAATCCGAAAACAGGCGGTTTTCTGGCTGGGGCAGTCCAAAGACCCGAGAGCCGTTAAAGCGTTAGAAGATATCTTAAATGAGAAATAAGTAGATTGGTTTCATATGCTGCTCTTCTATGCTTTTTTCATGGCGGTTTCCACCAGGTCTTTGCGGTCTTCCTTGAATTTGCAGAAGGAGAGCAGCATTTCATGTTTCAGCATGGGGATGCGTTCCATATGTTCGATTAGTTCTTTAAAATCAGGATTCAGGCTGTCCAGGGGATTTGGGGGCTGTTCGTTTTTAACCTCTTTTTCTTTGAAATACATGGGGCCTTTGTTAAGGACCATCCAGTCCAGGGAAACGCCGAATCGGTTTACCAGGGAAATCATGGTCTTGTAGCTGATGGGGGTTTCGCCGTTTTCGTTCCTGATATAAGTACTTCTCCAGATGCCGAGGCGGTCGGCCATCTGGCTGCGCGTCTCTTTCAGGTTTTGGCGAAGTTGACTTAATTTGTGGCCCATTTCTTTTAATAAATTCTCGTCTTTATCTCTATTCATCGATCACCTCGAGTTTGTATTTTAACACAATGCAAACTGTTGCGCAAGTGGACGGATTTGAAATAATTTAATTCAAATCGCTCCATAAATATTATTGTTGATTGTTATCGTTGGACGCTTTTGTATGGAAATTGGGCCGGTTCGTACCGCGACAGTGCCGTTCGTTAAAACATTTTCACTATTTGTTATTACATTCGCACCGTTTGTAAATACATTCGCAGTACTTGTAAATACATTTGTTTCGTTTGTAAGTACATTCGCACTATTCGTTAATACATTTACATTGTTAGCTAATACATTCGCATCGTTCGTAAATACATTCGTTCTGTTTGTAAATGTATTCGCATTGTTCGTAATTACATTCGCAGTATTCGTGATTACATTCGCACTTTTCGTAAATACATTTGTTGTGATCGGAAATACATTCGCAGTTTTTATTAATACATTGGCATCATTCGTTAATTCATTATTGCAGTTAATTGCTGCATTTCGACATATTTGTATTTTTTTAAGACAATTCATTTCTGCTCTTTGATCGTGAAAACGGTAATGGTGTGCAGTGGAATTAAAATCGGGCAGACACGGGGGTCTGCCCCTACCGCTCTGCTTTTTATGAGCCGCTAAGGTCGCGGCGCGACACCCTTAAAGAGCGAAGGACCGCGAAGAGGGGAAAAATTGGCCTGGCACATAACAGCCGGTTGTCGAAGACAAAACTTGACGGTGGATTCAATGTCCCTTTTACCATTTTATTTTTTTTCAAAAATGGTTTATAATTGATTCCTGAAGAATCGAGTATTTTCTATAGGAGGAAAAAACGATGTTTAAGAAAATCAAGATCGAACAATTTAGGGGAATTTCAAACCTCGAATTAAACGACCTGCGTCAATTCAACCTGTTCGTAGGAAAAAACAACTGCGGAAAAACAAGCCTCCTGGAAAGTATTATCCTTATTTCCACTCCCTCTAATCCATTTTATCCCGTCATGATAAATAATATGAGAGGACATTATATAACGCAACCTTACTCATGGACGGTTTTATTCAATAAATTGGATATAGAATCTCCCATCCGCTTAACCGGGGAAATCTTAAAACCAAAGGAAATACGAACGTTAACGATTAATATTTTACCGGATAAAAATGTTGCTCAACCTACCTACGAACATTTTGGCCTTTCACAAAGTCGGACAGAGTTTGATAAAATAATCGGACTGTCGATAGAGTTTTCGATTTCAAAACACCCCAGGAAGATAAATATGTATGAATCCAAAATATGGTTAGGGAGAGAGAATAAGTTGGAGAGCAGTCCTCCTGAGAATTATATTGAAACTTTAAAAAGTATATTTCTTACTCCGGTGACTCTTCGCCCAAATATACCCAGATGGTTTAATCAAGTACTTATAAAAAAACAAGACGAAAAAATTCTAAAAATTCTCCAAACTGTCGAACCCCGCCTGGTCAATTTGTTCCTTGGCTCAGAAAACATAGTGTATGGTGACATGGGCTTTACTAAACTACTTCCTTTAAACACGGCCGGGGAAGGGCTAAATAATTTGTTAGCCATTATCCTGGCCATTTACGAAACTTCCGGCGGCGTTGTCTTGATCGATGAAATTGAAAATGGTCTTCATTATTCGACCCAGGCAATACTCTGGGCCGCTGTAATTGAAGCAGCAACCGCTTTTAATGTCCAGGTTTTTGCCTCCACGCACTCTTATGAAACCGTCAAGGCATTCAGTGCGGCTTGCGAAAAATTAGACGATAAGGACGATAAAGTCAGGCTTTTCCGTCTCGAAAACGAAAAAGATAAAATACGATTAATCGACTTTAACCATGAAATGCTCAGTACGGCGATAATGAAAGATTGGGAGGTCCGTTAATGATTGGTAAACAACCTTCTCCGGAACCGATCACAAAAAAGAAGCTATTGGCGGTTGAAGGCAAGGATGAAGTTATTTTTTTCAAAGAATTGTTTAAACAAATGGGAATGGACGATATTGTCCAGGTACTCGATGTGGCGGGAAAGGATAATTTTAAGAAAGAAATGCCTTTATTGAAAAGAGCTACAGGATTTAACGATATTGAAGCAATTGCCATTATTCGCGATGCGGATGACAGTTTCGAGAACGCATTTAAAAGCGTCATCAATGTTTTGGAAAAAATCGAGGACCTCAAGGTTCCGAAGAAACCTGGAGAATTCTCCCAGGGGAATCCGAAAGTGGGAGTTTTTATTATGCCTGATAATTCTAACCCAGGAATGCTGGAAGACCTTTGCCTGGAAACGGTAAAAGACAAGGAAGAGATGAAATGTGTCAAACAATTCCTCGCTTGTGCAAAAAAACTTAAAAATCCTCCCAAAGAGAAAGATATTCCCAAAGCTCAGGTTCAAACTTTCCTTGCTGTCATGCCCGACGTCCCAAACTCCGTCGGCAGGGGCGCCCAAAAAAAATTCTGGAATTTCGATGCGGCCGAATTAAAGCCGCTAAAGGACTTTCTTTCAAAATTGAAATAAAGACGAATAATCTGAAGAAAGGGAAAAAATTTTGACTGTCTCCAGGTTTCCCCCTCCTGCGTAAGGAGGAAAACTCGGCTGCCGTGAAAACAAATTCTTAGCCACGGACGAACACGGACCAACACGGATAATTTTCATCGTCTCCAGGCAATGGCGGGGAAAAAATTTTGGCTATCTCAAAGCCCTACCATATAACCTCAATATCTTTAACCTCTTTAAATCGCTTATCAGAAGAGATAACAGGGGTCCCCAGTATTTTGGCCGTGGCTAAGATAAGACGGTCGTGCAATTCGTAAAACTTTATCAACTCCGCTTCTCTTAATATTTCAATGCCGAATTCAACGATTGAATAACACTTTTTTGAGTTCAATTGATTTACCATTTCCTCTAAAGTCATGGGTATCCTGTTTTTTTCCGCCAAATACATGATCTCCATTAAACTTATTATCGATACAAATAATTGATGCTGGTCGCTTTCAGCCTGTACTAATATTTCTTTGGCCTTTTTGCCCAACTTAGAGATTTGAGAGAAATGCCTGATTATAGCGTTGGTATCAAGTAGGTACTGCACTATTTATGCCTTTCCAGGATCTGATTTCCTAACTCCCGGCGGAGATTTCTTATCTCCTCATCAAGATTGGCTATTTTCTCAAATCCTTTGTTTTTCCATATGCCGGCAAGCGTTTTGGGTTCTCTCTTCCGCTTGTTCATACTGGTTTTGCTTTTGAAGAGGATGAATTTGATGAAAGTTTCGACTTCATTCAAGCGTTCAGGCGGTACGTAGGATAATTCTCTCATAATCGCGTACTTCGTCAAAACACTGTCATTCGTTTTCATACCTTCATTTTATCAGTATCTATTGATTATTACAATACCATGCTGAAAATTTTCTGCGCAGGGAGGAAAACTCGGCTGCCGTGAAAATAGCCACAAAGGCACGAAGACACAAAGGAACACCAAGAAGTTTATTAGAGGGGAAAAATTTGGCTGCCTCCAGGTTTCCAGGCTTCGCGCGGTGTGGGGAGGTAAACTTGAAATCTTGACCTGGAAATCCAAAAACAAACCGTTGACAGGAACAAGAAATTTGGTTATATTAAATACGATAAACAAGGATATAAAAATGAGCCATGAACGGAAATTGATTAGCTTCGATTGGGCTATCGATGAATGGATATATTTTTTTAAGAATGAGACCATCAAAGACGAATTTACCGCCCAGGGTTTAAAAGAAGCCAAAGAAGAACTGGACATTTTGAAAATGAGCGAAGAAGAGCGCCATGAATACGAAGCCTACCAGGAAAGCCTCCGTTATCAAGCCAGTATGTTCGAATCCACCTATAAAGTCGGTGAAATGAAAGGACTAAAACAAGGAATCGAGGTAGGTCGGAAAGAGGGGATCGAGACCGGACTTAAAGATGGGATCGAAACCGGGCGCAAAGAAGGGATCGAAACCGGACTTAAAGAGGGTATCGAAACCGGACAAAAAGATAAAACCCTGGAGATGGCAAAAAAATTAAAAGAAATAGGTATGGAATTGCCTCTTATTGCGAAAGTTTCCGGTTTATCGCAAGATGAAATCATGAATCTTTAAGCAGGAGGGCGGCGCCCCCACCCTCTTGCACGGCCCTGGAGAAAAAAAATTCGCCTGCTCCCTTTTTCATAATCGTTTGGGTAAAAATTTGTTTAATTCTTGAACCAGGAGGTGTACGTTCGTGGATGGATTGTCTTTTCCCGGATTCGGCGGTGCATAGTTTTGCAATAATTTCTCTGCATTTTTTATCGCTGTCTGCTGCTTATCCAACAAAGCCTGATACATTTCCAGGCTATTTTTTTCGTAAGGGGAATTAAGAAGTACAGACAGCTTTTTTATATAATCATCCCTTGATATCCCGGTATTAAAATAGTGAAAATGAAGCAAATACCATAACTCAAAGGCTTCATTGGAATAAGCGATTTTAATATTTTTTTTACCGGCAAGCTCAAATGCGGCATTGAAACAGTTCAAAGGATTGTTGTCTTTGTCAAAGACACACCATACTTGATCGTAGTTTTCCCCGGTTTTTCTTGCTTGATGGCTGATTTCCCCGGCCCTTTTTACCAGGCTCAAGGTGTTCATCCCGCAGCCTTCAACTTTAACTTTCACCGAGCTTATAAGGCGGCTGAAAGCTTTAAAATAGTTCGGCTCTGTTTTTTCCCCTTCGCAGACTATAAGAAAACTATTAGGCGGCGTGCCTCTATTCCCGGATCTTCTATCGAAGGACCTATTTTTCCTTTTCCAGTATAAGTTGTCGGTTCCCATGTGATTTCGTTATAAAGAGGAAAACAGGGACTCGATACCACCGATAAACGGCACGGCGCCGTATTTACCCATGATATAATCCTTATCGAAAGAGGCGTCCTTACGTATACTGTATTCTTCCAGCGAATAAAGATTGGTAGCCCCGTATTCATTTTTTTGGGTAAACCATATTTGATCTCTTCTAAATAATTGGTTTTTGAGGATACCGGTATCATGACTGACAAAAATGAGCTGGGCTTGAGATGGTAAAGCCCTGTCACTACCCGTTTCGTAGTGAGACTGATGAAATGCTTCAATAATGGCTTGCGTGAGAAGAGGGTGTAATTTGGATGTCAACTCATCGATTACAAGCACTTTTCCTTTTTTTATGGTATCGTAAATGGGCCCGGATAAACCAAAGAGAGCCAGGGTTCCCGCCGATTCATTTTTAAATAGGGAAAATTTTTCATCCACTACAGGTTTATTGTGTTGATCATATTTTTGATGCACGGCTTCAACGTCTACAACTGCGGACATGATTCTGCTTTTTAATTTTAAAGGTATATCTTTTGACAAATCTTCTTCAATAAGAGGTCTTTCTGTTTTTTGTATCTCTTTTATACCCAGATCAGCGACTCTTAAAAATTTTGAGGTAAATTCTTCATATTCCTTGTCAGCCAATTTGGATAAGGTAAATTCCCGGTGTCGATTTGCATCTATACTTGAAATGATACTGAGATGATCAAACCATTCCAAAATTTTTTTTGCTTTTTCCCCGTTAAATTGAGCCGCCACCGAAAGAAAAAGGGCGTTTTCCCTGGTTTTCGCTTCCAGACCCTTTCCTTCCTTAAAATCTGGCCCTACTTTAATATCACTCTTTTCCCGGATGAAAAGGGTGGCTTCCCGGATGGTCGGCACATAAAACAACCATTCGTTGTGAACTTGCTTTTCGTCGACCTGGAATCCATACCTATACCGAATATTTTCCATCAAAAAAACGATTTCAAAAGTGGAAGGTCTGTTTTCGGTTTCTGTGCTCAAACGGAATTTTTCAACATCGATCTTTTCTGTGGCCTGGCTTTCCCTGGAAGAGTTCAGAACAAAATTCCTCATAAATGCCATTGCATTGAACAAATTGCTTTTTCCGCTGGCATTGGCGCCATATATGGCCGCGCTTCGCAGCAAGCTTAATTTATTGCTAATTTTTACGGTATGGGTTGCTAAATGCTCTTTATCCGCTGACGCCACCATACTCAGAGTGACCTCATCTTTAAATGAGCGAAAGTTACCGACTCTAAATTCTACCAGCATTTTATCCTCACATTTTAATTTATAATGTATTCTTAAGGTAAAGTCAAGTTTTATGCAGGATTTTCTCAAATATTTTATTTTCGCTTAAAAAAACCAATTTTTGCGGGGCGCCCTCGCCCACCCTCTTGCATGGCCATGGGGAAGAGGCAGGGTAGGAAGGGATCAGACAAAAAAACACCCCTCAAAGATTATTTCCGCCTGGCGCAGCTTTTTCTGTTTGGGGAGGGTGACGTTCGGGACGGGCGAAATAAAAATCTCAAAACGGATACTATTAAGCCATATTGGGCATACTACTGGTTTTCTACCGGGGGATGTTCTCCTATTGAATATAGCCATTAGCTCGTTTGATAATAGTTTTTTTTATTTGAGACGGGAGGGATTTCTTAGCCATAAGCGGGTGTTTGAATGTTGAGTTGTTTCATGAGTGCAGTAAGCGAAATCTGACGAATACAGGCTAATTCTTTTAGATATTCCAAACGCTCTACATCCAATTTCTCGATTTGTGCAGTTAACTTTAATAATTCACCGTACTCCTCGGCATTTAACATCTCTGACCGCCGCTTAGCGATAAGTTTATTTTATCATTAATAGGAGAAATTCTCAAGTGGAAACATTGATTTTTTTATTTTTTCTTAACCGTTGACAGGAACAAGAAATTTAGTTATATTTAATACGATAAACAAGGAAATAAAAATGAGCCATGAACGGAAATTAATTAGCTTCGATTGGGCTATCAAGCGCCTGCTGCGGAACAAAGCCAGCTTCACTATATTTGAAGGCTTTTTGAGCGAACTGCTGCACGATAACATCAAAATTAAAAATTTACTGGAAAGCGAAAGCAACCGCGAAACCGAAGACGACCGCTCCAACCGCGCCGATATGCTGGTAGAGAATGCCATGGGAGAATTAATCGTCGTCGAGGTCCAGCGGGAAACAGAATACGATTACTTACAGCGCATCCTGTTCGGCGCCTCGAAACTGTTACTGGAACATATGAAGAAATCCATGGCCTATTCCAAAATGAAAAAAATCATTTCCATCAGCCTGGTTTATTTCGATCTGGGAATGGGAGAAGATTACGCCTACCACGGCCAAACCCAATTTATCGGCATCAACAAGAACGATATCCTCCAGTTAAATAATTTGCAAAAGGAATTGTATAAGACTGAGAAAATAGCCAATATCTACCCGGAATTTTATTTATTGAAGATCAACCAATTTGACGATATCGCCCGTAACACCATCGATGAATGGATATATTTTTTTAAGAATGAGACCATCAAAGACGAATTTACCGCCCAGGGTTTAAAAGAAGCCAAAGAAGAACTGGACATTTTGAAAATGAGCGAAGAAGAGCGCCACGAATACGAAGCCTACCAGGAAAGCCTCCGTTATCAAGCCAGTATGTTCGAATCCACCTATAAAGTCGGTGAAATGAAAGGACTAAAACAAGGAATCGAAGCCGGACGCAAAGAGGGAATCGATGTGGGACGAAAAGAGGGAATCGACGTGGGACGAAAAGAGGGAATCGATTTAGGTCGGAACGAGGGGCAAAAAGATAAAGCCCTGGAAATGGCAAAAAAGTTAAAAGAAATAGGTATGGAATTGCCTCTTATTGCGAAGGTTTCCGGTTTATCGCAAGATGAAATCATGAATCTCTGAGCCGCGAAGCTGAAGCTCCCTGGTGTACATTTTCGCCTTCGCGACTTCGCGGCTATTTTTATGGCAGCCGGCGCCCCCACCCTCCTTGCCGGGAACCATTGACAAAATGTGGCAACATTATATAATTGAATCTTAAATAACAGGTCTCGACTAATAAAATGACGAAAATAAAGAAAAGGTTTCCAGGTTGGTTTTTGGGCCTTGCCTTGCTTTTTCTGTGGTTTCAGCCCCTGCCTCCTCCGCTTCTTGCCCTGGACCCGAACAAAACCATCGGCAATTATATCCGCCATTCCTGGACCACCCGCGACGGCCTGCCCCAGGATACTATTTATAGTATTGCACAAGACCGCCAGGGTTTTATCTGGATCGGCACTGGTAAAGGCCTGGCCCGGTTCGACGGCCTGGAATTCAAAATCTTTAATAAGTCCAATACCCCGGCTATAAAAAACGATGCTATCACCACACTTTTTATTGCCGGCGACAAAACACTGTGGATCGGGACCTACGGCGGCGGGATTACTCTTTATAAAAATAATCATTTTTTCTCGCCCCCTGCTGTGGACGCCCTTCCCAATAACTTCATTCAATCGATTACGGAAGATAATGAAAAAAACACCTGGATCGGGACCATGGGGGGCGGCATTATTCATTTTAAAGACAATACCTTCTCTGCTATTACAACGGAACACGGCTTATCAAGCGACATGGTCTCCTGCACCCTGGCAGACAACAAAGGAAAACTCCGGATCGGTACTTCCAACGGGTTGAATTGCCTGGCTCAAGGTGAGTTTACTGTTTATACGACGGCCGATGGCCTCCTGGACGATACTATTAAAACGATATTCGAAGACAGCAAAGGCAACCTGTGGATCGGGACGCCGCGGGGAATGAATATTATCAAGAGTCGCGCCAACGACTTTCAAAAAGGCCGCATCTCATCGCTTACCACCAAAGACGGCCTGAGCGATAATGTTATCCGCTGCACCCTGGAAGACCGGCACGGGAGTATCTGGATTGCCGCGGCGCGAGGGTTAAACCGGCTCACGCTCGCCCGGGGCGTCGAACAATTCACTTCACAGGACGGGCTTTCGGATAATTCCCTGGAATGCCTTTACGAAGACCGGTGGGGGAACCTGTGGATCGGTACATCAGCCGGCGGATTGAATGTCCTGCGAGACGGGAAGTTCACCTTTTTTACCACCCGGGACGGCCTGGCCGGCGACCTTGTAAAAGCGATTTACCAGGATAACACCGGAGCACTGTGGATCGGAACCAACGGCGCCGGATTGAACAGGTATATGGATGGAAAATTTACCCTGTATGCTGAAAAGGACGGGCTTAATAGTAATAATATCGATTCCATTTACGGCGATAAAGCTGGGAACTTGTGGATCGGTACGCCCAAAGGATTAAATTGCCTTAATAAGAAAGGATTTACGACTTTTTCCAGCAAAGATGGGTTATCGAACCCTGCGGTCAGGGCAATTTTCTGCGACGCGAAAGGGGACTTGTGGATCGGAACTTTCGGCGGCGGACTGAACCGCTTTCGAAACGGGAAGTTCGAGGTCTTTGACCGGGACAACGGATTTTCAAATAATTTTGTCTTAACTATTAATGAAGACCCGAAGGGATATTTATGGGTGGGGACCTCCAAAGGTTTAAACCGGTTTAAAGACGGACGTTTCGAAGTGTTTACCTCTCAGGACGGGTTGTCCGGCGATATGATCATGGACATTTATGTGGATGACGACGGCGTCCCCTGGATCGCAACCAACGGCGGCGGGTTGAACCGTTTCAAAGACGGCCGGTTTACGAAATTCGCGGCGGAAACCGGCGGGTTCTCCAATAATGTGATCTATCGGATTATCGAAGATTCACGGTCCAACTTCTGGATGAGTTCAAACGAGGGGATTTTTTCTGTTTCCAGGATTGCCCTGAACCGGTACGCCGACGGGAAAAGCCGTTCGTTCCAAACATACCATTTCCGGGAAGAAGACGGGCTGAAAACATCGGTTTGTTCGGGCGGATTCCAACCGGCTGGCTGGAAAACGAAAGACGGCAATATCTGGTTTCCGACTCTCAAGGGGATTGTCATGATCGATCTCGGCAGGGTGACGTTCCGGGCGACGGAATTGCCGGAAGTCCTGGAAAAAGATGACAAATTCCCCCCTGTTCCTTCGGTTTCATATATCGTGGCGGTGCTGGAACAAACGGTGATAATAGATAAGGTGACGGTGGATGACGAGCCGGTGGATATGAATAATAATTTGTTTCCCGCCAATCCGAAAAAAATCGAATTCCAGTTTAAACTGCTTAACTACACGGCGCCTGACAGGGTGGTCTTTAAATACCGTTTAATCGGTTACGATGTCCAATGGCGGGATATCGACGACGGGAATAAAGCGGTGTACCGGGATATTCCATCCGGCAATTATATGTTCCGGGTATTGGGCCAAAATACCTACGGCGATTGGATGTACAGGGGGGATTCTTATTCTTTCTATATTGCAACTCCATTCCATGAGTCTTTCTGGTTTTATTTACTGGTAACGACGGCCCTGGCGCTGGCGGCCCTGGGGATTCCGAAATTACTGGAAAGAAGAGCAAAGCGCCTGCAAGAGGAAACGGAAAAATATAAGAGTTCGTCGCTGTCGGTCAAACAGTCGGAAATTTATTTAAGGAAACTACTGGCGCTCATGGAAGTGGAAAAGCTTTTCCTGGAGCCGGAATTATCTCTGGGGACGCTGGCGCAGCGGCTGGGATGTACGAAGGAAAACCTGTCCCAGGTGATTAATGAGCAAACGGGTTTGAATTTCAAAAATTTCCTGAATAAGTACCGGGTGGCCCAGGCGGAGAAGAAGCTGGCCGATCCGAAAGAGAATCAATTTGTATTGATGAAGATCGCCTTTGATGTGGGGTTTAATTCCAAATCGGTGTTTAATGCGGCGTTTAAGAAGTTTACGGGTTTGAGTCCATCCGTGTACAGGGAAAAAGTTCAAAAGAGCTAAAGAAAAAATCCAAAGCACGAAATCCGAAACTCGAAACAAATCCAAATGACCAAAAAACAAATGACCAAAACAAAAAACCCCACCTCCTTCGGCGGCAGACCTATTTACCACCTGCGTAAGAGCATTTTTTTTCCTCTCACCTTCACATTTTTAAAATTATCCTGACTATTTGCAAGGTGCATTTAGCAAATAACCCGACTAATTATAAACCCCACTATAAAAATAGTCAACTTAATTTTCCCAGCCATTTTACTAAGGGAGCAAAAACGGGTCAGGGATCAGGGGTTAGGTTTCTGTAGGGACGCACCGCAGTGTCTCCGTGTTCGCCCGTTTATTGACCTGGGCCTTTGGACCACCTATAATTAATAAATCCGAAATCGCGACACGTGAAGCACGAAACTCGAAACTTGACGCTGCACTACGGTATCGGATAATCGGACGAAATTTCCTGAAGATGAAAATAACCCTTTATGCAATTCGAATTTCTTATACACAACTGGATGTGATTTTTCTCTCTAAAGCCCGCTGATGGGTATAACTCTTTGCCTTCAACAAAAACACCCCGAACTGAATCGAATTGCCTTTCATTTTTCTTTTTCTTCAGGGAATGAAGAGTCTCTATAACGGCACAGTCAAGATTTCTTTTCCTGAAATACCCTGAATCGTCACGCTATTCATTTACGGGAAGTTCGGCGCCGGAAATCTTCATCAACTCATATGTCTTTTTTAGTTCTATAAGAAACAAGGAATCCAAAAGGTTAAGGCAGTGCCCAAGATCAATAACAGCTCCTATGACAAATGGCTCTTTTATATAACCCTTTGTCAGGCGCTTATTTGTTACTGCATCCTGTGCAAATTTTAAAGCCCTCTCAGGGTTGCTCTCCCAGAAATAGATACCATTCCCCAGCCAGTCATAATCATTGGAACTTTTTTCAAGATGAAATATCCCGTTTGAATGCAATATTTTGTTACCAACCGCTCTGTCACAGCCGTGGAAACCCAATACAAGGTTTGATAGACGAGAATACATGATGTTTACATATACCTGTTTGTAAGTGTGCCGTCAGGGTTAACTATCCCGGCGTCTCTCATGATCTCCCGGGCTTCTTCTGGGGTACAATTTTCAACATATTCTTCAATTCGTTTTATTTCATCAAGTACTTCCTGCTCACTCATTTTTTTCCTCCTAAGCTGCTTACATTAATTATCAAGGGATTCGGTTTAAATATTATAAATCACAACCGGCAATTTGTCAACAAAACCAAATCATCAATCTTTGAAGAGCAAAAAGGAGGCAGGGTGTAGGGGGAAATTTGGAATGATGAATGATGAATGATGAATGATGAGGAAAAGAGAGAAGGTGAGTTGCGCCAGGATAAGCCCTGGAAGAGGGGAAACACTGGCATATAGATACATATATGTTTAAGAGTAGAAACTCTTCGAAGAAACCCTGTGGGTATAGGTTAAATCCCACCCGGCAAAGGTTGACCACCAGTAATGAAAATGAAGCACGGAAGTCGTAGCGCTCTCATAGTACGCGAGAACGTTAGAAAGCAGGGAAACCGACCCAAGGGAGCCTGTGAGTAGGGAAGGTACTGGCGGATGCGTCATATTATGGAATCGATGTTGAGAAACACAGTTTACACCAGGAGGTAAGAATATGGTTATGAGCAAGGAAGAATTATCCAGGCTCGATGTGTCAACGAAACAGCAGCGAATAGCAAGGATAGCAAGGCAAAAGAGTGAAGAACCATTAACACTGCTAAATCATTACATGGATGAAAGCTGGTTAATGGCGGCCTACGGTGAGTTGCGTAAAGAAAGCGCGCCGGGAATAGACGAACAGACCGTGAAGGGATATTTCAATGGGATTGAAGAGAAACTAAAGAGGCTCTTAGAACTGGCGAAATCGGGGAAATACAAAGCTCCGCCGGTAAAGAGGGTGGAAATCCCCAAACCAGGGAGTAAAGAATTCCGTCCCATAGGAATACCGACCACAGAAGATAAGTTGCTCCAGAAAGCAGTCCAGATGCTTTTAGAACCGATATATGAACAAGAGTTCTACGAGTTTTCCTTTGGATTCAGACCGGGGAAATCTCAGCACCAGGCATTGGACTATATGTGGAAGAAGATAATGGGCAACAATATTAAGTGGGTAATCGATCTGGATATACGGAAATTCTTTGACACCGTAAAGCATGATATACTTCACCAACTGCTGAGCATCAGGGTACGCGACGGCGTGATACTACGATTAATAGGGAAATGGCTAAACGCAGGAGTAATG